>NZ_JBFTHG010000002.1:0-988886 GCF_056394125.1 Chitinophaga sp. 10T418 | reverse complement strand
GAATAAGCCAGTACACAACTGGAATCAGACATTGGCGCAATTATCAATTATTTTTAGTGAACGTTTGAAACTTAATCTTTAACCACCGTGACACACTTTATGTAATACTACCCTGTGTTACCTCAATCACACCCACAATATGATCATTGAACTCCTCCAGTTCTTCTGCAGGTACCCATAATTCATTATGTATTTCTCCGCCTACATTTTCAACGGCATAACGTTGCAGGAAATCACTGTCTACCGAAAACTTCGTAACAAAGCCTGCATCATACGCCGGTACATTCCATTCCACAGATATCTGTATGGCATATGCCTCATTCATAACGGGATAGAAAATGGGCTGATCCGGTCTTCTGGGAGGAAATCGCTTCCAGCCTGATTGTTCTATTAACACCAGTTCATCTGGTCCTACGGGTCGGTAAAGGGTGGTTAACTTCATTGGTATATTTTGTCTAATTTTAAAGACGAATATAGGCAAATGAGCACAAAAATCAGTAAACCCGAGATCCCGCAGTATGTGTTGAACGACTTCCGTCACCTGCACCGTAAGGAAGACGATACTTCTGACTTCGGGTATAATAACCTGGAAGCAGCCAAACGTATTCCGGGATTTGAAGTGTATTCCAGCGAAGGATTGCGGCCTGCATTGGGGCCGCTCAAATCCGATTTTTACCGGATCAGTATTACATTAAGTGGTAGCGTGGATGTACAGTTGGGACTGGAAAAGTTTCAGCACAGGGCGGGCACGTTGAGTTTTACCTTTCCGGGGCAGGTATTCAGCAAGGATAATATCAGTGCAGATACTTTTGGCTACTATATTTTATTTAATGCCGATTTCCTGCAAGACATTATTCCTGCCGGTAAAATACCGGTAGAATTTCCATTTTTCGACTATTCCGGTGTGCCTTTTATACAGTTGGATAAGGCCGCCATTACAGCAGTAGCGGATTTTGTAGGTAAGATAAATGAAGAATTACGGCATCATAAATCCGGATGCGAAAAGGCGGTGCGGATGTACCTGTACCTGTTGCTGCTGGAAGTAAAAAGGAGCTATGTAGCGCAGGAGTTGCACCTAACGGCTACAGATACACGAAATACCTACCTGGTGCCCCGGTTTAAGAAACTGGTCAGCCAGCATTTTCTCGCTAAGAAAAAGGTAGCAGATTACGCGGCTTTGCTGGGCGTTACCCCAAATCACCTGAACCGTACGGTGAAAGAGGTAACCGGGCATACGGCATCTGCTGCCATTGCGGATATGCTGGTGCAGGAGGCCAAAGCGGTATTGCGGTATACAGATATCGCCATTTCAGAAATCTCCTATCAACTGAACTTCAGTGACCCTGCGGGTTTCAACCGGTTTTTCCGGGAGCAGACAGGACAAACCCCGTTGTCGTACCGTAAAAATGCATAATTGGGTTAATACAATGCATAATACAGATAACATCGCATCGGCTTTTATGCCCCAACTTTGTGTACATAAAAGATAACAATATGTCTACCACATTTGAAAGTAAGAAAGTAATTATTGCAGGCGGTTCTACCGGCATAGGGCTGGCTACCGCTGCATTACTGGCCAACGAAAAAGCGAATGTAACTGTTACCGGTCGCTCTGCCGCCAAGCTGGCAGATGCAGCCAAAGCGAATCCCGGCATACAGACTGCGGCGATGGATAGTAATAACCGGAAAGAGCTGGATGCGTTTTTTAGTGCGCAGGGAGGTATTGATCACCTGGTGATTGCGTTGAGTGGCGCTAAAGGAGCAGGTAAATTTGCAGACCTGTCTTTGAAAGATTTACGCGAAGGCTTTGAAGGCAAGTTCTGGCCACAACTGAATACCCTGCAGGCGGCGTTGCCTTATATCAATAAGGGCGGCAGTATTACCCTGATTACGGCTATTTCAGCGATATCACAGGCGCCGGGCGTATCCGGTCTGGCGGCGATTAATGGTGCGTTGGAATTAATGATCCCTTCTATTGCCAAAGAAATCCAACCCTTACGTATCAACGCCGTTTCTCCCGGGGTCGTTAATACCGGCTGGTGGGATTTTCTGCCGGCAGATGCCAAAGCAGATACCTTTGAAACCTATGCTTCCCAAACACCGGTAGGCAGGGTAGGAGAGCCTGGAGATGTAGCAGATACGATCCTGTTCCTGATGCGGAATGGTAATATAACAGGTACGGTAATACGTTGTGATGGTGGGTTAGCGTTGTAAAAATTACCAGGTTACTTCTGCATAATCTTTATATAGTTTTCCAAAGCTGGGTTCACCATTTATCGCCTGCAGAATAGGATCATAAATTCTTGCTGCGGCATCATCCAGCATCAATGGCGGCAAAAAGCCTCTTTGTTCCAGTCTCGATTTCTTTTCAATCGGGTTACCGGTAGATACCCATCCCACATCTACGCTGTTCATATAAATATGTTGCGTTGCATAGTCAACAGCGCTGGTGCGTGTCATCATATTAAGTGCCGCCTTGGTCATGTTGGTATGCGGGTGATAAATGGTTTTCTGGGCATAACTGAATTGTCCTTCCGAAGAAGTAACGTTGATAATGAATTTATCGGGGAAAGAGGATTGCAGCATCAACGGCTTTAACCGGCTGTTCAGCATAAAGGGGGATATGTTATTCACCAGGTTGGCAGACAACACCTCTGCCGTATCTACTTCGTCCAGCTTCATGACCCAACTGTTGCTGCTTCTCAGGTCCAGTGGCTGATTAAAGAAATCAAGCTGTCCGGCAGGAAATAATTCATTGTTGCCAATGAGTGTGGGTTGTACTGGTGCGGGAGCTACAATTCTTGCCCGGTCTGCCTCCGGCAGTAGCGGAAGTTGCGCCGCCTTCTCCACTAAGGGCTGGTAATATTCCTGCGGATAATGAATCGTTTGTGCGGCATTGTTGATGATGATATCCAGTGCCGGCAATGTTTGGTAGAGGTATTGAATAAATTGTTCTACCTGTGGTAAACTGATAAGATCGAGTTCGTATATGGTGAGCCGGTCTTTCCATAAGGCATAATCCGGTTCTTTGGTATAATGCAGCAATGCATCCGCAGCAAAGCGGGTAGTAGCAATCACTGTGGCGCCATCCCGTAGTAGGCGCAGTGCGGTTGCATACCCGATTTTCATGCGGGCGCCGGTAACAATAGCTGTTCTACCGGTTAAGGATACACGCTGTGCCTTCTTTTCCAGGTGAATTTGTGCGCAGGTGGGACAAAGCCGGTGATAGTGATAATGTACGGTCGTATATGGTTGCCGGCATGAATAGCAGATACATGCATTTTCCAGTTCCTGCTGTACGGGCAAATAAATGGTGTCGGTGATGGTGTGATTTATGGAAGACTTTAGGCCCTGCTGAAACACAACGGTGTTCTGCAGCTTCTGCTGATCGGCCTGGTAGCGGCGTTCGCTTTCTGTTTGCCTGATTTCTTTGCGGGCGGTTTTGTAGATTTTTGTAACCAGTCCTTTTAAACGCTCGGCGTCAGGAGAATCAAAGGGATGTCTGCTGAGAAATTGTAATACCTCGTAAAATTTGTCCCAGTCGGCTGCTGAAAACTCCTGCATGATCTTATCGGTTAAATAGAAAGAAAGGCGGCAGTAATCAGACTCGAACTGATAACTCCCTACTGGCAGTCGGGTGCTTTTCCAATTAAACCATACTGCTGCCGCAGCGAAAGTAATAAATCAGGCGTATATACGGAAACGTTATGGGGGAAGAAGATAAATTGGCAAAAGTGACCGGAGTCGAACCAGTGACCTCAAGCTGTGGGGCAAGTGCTCTTCCATCTGAGCTACACTTTTGCCGCGGCGAAGATAATGAAATTATATACGTTGCAGTTATAATAAAATTGGTAAAAGCGACCGGGATCGAACCGGTGCCCCCTTGCGTGCAGGGCAAGTGCTCTTCCATCTGAGCTACACTTCTACCGCTGCGAAGATAATATATACATTACCATTATACTCTCAAAGATTTCATGACAAGTTGAAAGGTTTGTTTCAGCTTGTCATCGCTGAGCGTGAAAGGTGCTCCCGACATAGTGGAATTATCCAGGTGAAATTTGATAAGGGTATAAAAAGTGCCATAGGCTACAGCCCAGAAAATTTCTGTGGGCAATGATACGATTTCTCCTTTTTGCTCTGCATTCAAAATAAACTGCAGCATGGCCTTTTTGAAGGCATGCTCCTCCAAAAAATTCTGCTTTTCCACGAGGGGAGAGTTCCGGAACAATTCCCAGAAGCGATGATGCAGCGGATACCGCAGAATATACTGATAGCGGTTATGCCACTGTTGCCATAACCCCGCTTCAAAATCCATATCAGGATTAAACCCTTTCATCATTTGTTGCATGAAAAGATTGCCGGTTTCTACATATAATTGATTCAGCAGGTCCTCCCGGTTTTTAAAATAGGTATAGATGGTAGAGACAGATATTTTGGCCGCTTTGGCCAGTTTATGCATACTCATACCATCAAATCCTTCCTGAACAATCATCTCCATAGCTTTCTCCCGGATGACGAAGGCTTTATTTTCATCTTTTGCACGCATGTGGCAAAGATAAAAGAATGATTGTTCTTTTAAAGGATTGGGTTACATTTTTATTTCAGGGTGCTGAGGGAACTACCGGCTGGCAGTTCATACGGCTCTTTGCCCACTTCAAAAATGCGGGCGCTCAAATTGCCTTGCAGTGTTAAGTGGGTATCATGTGCGTAGATCCAGCTACCTTCTCTCAGTCCCAATACCGGCGTAGTGTTTTGAGTAAGATATTCCCTGATACGGGTTTCCCTGGTTTCTCCCATATGTTGGGAACCTGCTATCGGATCGAGGTAATGGGGATTCAGGTTAAAAGGGATCAGCCCCATGGTGTCGAAACTGGCCGGATATACAATGGGCATATCATTGGTGTTTTTCATGGTTACACCACCTATATTGCTCCCTGCACTGCATCCCATATATGGTGCGCCGCCATTCACGGCATCACGTAATATAAACATCAGTCCCTGGTCATGTAGTGTTTTTACCAGCAGAAAAGTATTGCCTCCCCCGGTAAAAAAGCCCTTCGCATTTTTAATGGCTGTTGCCGGATCATCAAATGTATGCAGTCCCCTTACTTTTATGCCGATAGCTCCAAATGCTTCCGCTGCCTTGCTGGTATAGTCATCATGGGAAATACCACCCGGACGGGCAAACGGAATAAATATGATTTCATCTACGCCTGCGTACAATACTTTCATGGCCGGTTGCAGATAAGCCAGATAGGTTTCTCCAAACAAGGTGGAGGTACTTGCCAATATAAAATGCTTCATAGTCCCAAAAAATTACAGCGCAAATGTAGGTCATCTCCCTAAAAATATAAATGATGCTGTTTCTGATTATAAATTAGCAGATACTGATCCTTATTTGTCATCTCTATGTCGATGTTGCGTCAAAAGAAATGCTTTGCATAATTTCCTGTGTCATATAATTATCACGTTTTGTTTTGGGAATATGACGTAGCAACTACGCTTATTACTTTGTGGATGATAGTGGACAACAATGAAACAATAGTTTAGTATTCAACCAAATTTCAAAAGCATTTATTAGAACCAGAATCGTAACGCACTGAAGATTTCCCTGTAAACAAATAATGATCGGTTTGACTGAGAGATGAATATCTTTTTTGTTTGGCTGTAATCCGTGTATACCCGATGTTTTTTGCTTTGATGGACCCTGTTTGTCTACCGGCGGAGCTATGATCTTAAACGGCTTATTTCTCATATAAACACACGAACAATGAAAAATTTATACCAGTATTCCACGGGAAGGGACCTTCCTATGCGTAATTTTTACGGCCATTTTTAAACAGATTTTATTAGCAACAAATAGCTGAAATAACGGCGGTATTCTGTTTGTGCACAGACATTGAAAAATGCCTGAACGGAATGCTATTGCCCGGAATGAATCACTTCAAATATTAATGAACAATGAGAGATCATCTATCCACGCGGTTGTCCGGAAAAAAGCGGCGCTGGATCCTTTCGCTGATAGCAGCCTGCTGTACTATGCATGTTACCTTATGCATTGGCTCGCCACACGCTATGGCAGCGGATTACGGCAAGCCTTTTTTAGCATTGGATTCTGTTCCCAACGAAGAAAAAGATACCACCGTTATTTCCGAGTATGATGTGATCAACACCATCAACAGGAAATGGGTAAATGCAGCATTTAAAAATAATGATACCCTGAACGTACAGCATGTTGCCCTGTTTCCTTATACTTCGCTGCAGCAAATGGTGAAAGGTAACATCAGAGGCCTTTATACACAGGAGCCCAGCGGAGAACCCGGCACCGAACAGTTCATGTATATACGTGGTTTGTCTATGCCACTTCTGTCAAAAAAAGATGTTAGCCAGGTACAACCCGCCGTGTATTTAAATGGCGTGCCCATGATCCAGGACAATAGCCTGGTGTATGATATACAGAACTCCGATCAAACCAGGCTGGGACCAGCTACCAACCTGCTTTCTATCGTTAACCTGGATAATGTGGAAGAAGTACAGGTATTCAAAGATGCCGCCGCTATCAGTTTGTTTGGACCGAGGGGCGCCAATGGCGTGATTAATATCATCACTAAAAATGCTACTTCAGGTAAACGAAAAATCAGCGTGAACAGTTACTTCGGCGTCAACCTGTTTGATCCGGTTTATACTACCAATGCACAGTATGAAAACCGCTTCCGCAGGCCATTCTATCAGCAGTACGCCACTACAGCAGATTCACTCAGTTTCCCATCTTACCTGCGTGATTCCTCTAACCAGGGATATTTCGGTAACGCCAACTGGAGCGATCTGTACTTCCACAATACTACACAACACAGCATTAACGCCAGTATTTCCGGCGGTTCTGAAAGAGCCAATTTCCGTTTCTTTGGCGATAAAACACAGGCAAATGGTATTGCAGATAATACCCGCCTCGATAAATACACCGGCTCCTTTATTGTAAATATGTCGCCCATTAAATGGCTCATGGCTTCTGCTATGATCAATGCCAACAGAATGGATCGTGTCAGAAATACTTCCATGCAGGACCGCTTTCTGGAAACAGCATATATCCCTGACCTGTCAAACCCGCTATCCCCCGGTAAGGACGCGTATGGCCAGTATCGGGATGCCTTCCGTAAAGGGTTCGACAGAAACCATGTAAACAGTATACAGGGAACATTCTCGCTTGTATTTGCGTTTAGGCAACTACGTTATACCACGCGCCTGTTATACGATTACAATGAAAATCTAAGAGATGTCTTTTATCCCTCTACCTTAATGGATGGCGCCAACTACGCATCCAATTATTTTGGTAACAATCAGCGTACTGGTTTTGAAAACGTCATAGACTATGCCTGGGCTCCTTCCAGTGATCATCATTTTAATTTTGAAGCAGGACAGTCATTCCAGGCCGATCTCCAAAAGTATAACTACGAGCGCGCATATAAAGGTATCAGCGACCGCGTAAAGGTGAATATTGTGGAGAGCGATGCGGGTAAAGGCAACTACTTATCACCACTGTATTTTGCCAACCAGTTGGTATACCGCTTTATTGATGCGGAGAAACAGCGGCTGTTGTCTTTTTATGGTAATGTAAAATATAATTACCGGGATATTTATCGCGTCACGCTAACATTACGCAATGATGCCTCTTCGCTGGTAGCGCCATCCAAACGTTGGTTACTCACACCTTCGGTTAGCGGAGAGTGGAACCTGAAAAATCAGTTTATAACGCATACGCCTATACTTAGTGACTGGACATTGCATGCTTCCTGGGGACGTATTGGCAGGATGTATGGTGACGATCGTTTCGCTGCCGGCCCGCAATATAAAGTGGATATGGGCTGGTCTGGTAACCCCAACGCCTACTCGTATACCGGCGTTGCCGGTTTGTCCAGACCCTATTCCTATGGTTGGGTAGGAGACGATATTGGTTGGTCTTATACAGATATACTTACGATCGGTACCGATGCTGCTTTCTTTCATAACCGGTTGCGTATTTCAGCAGATTATTATTCAAAAGATGATCGCAATATGCTGCTGCCGATGCCGGTAGTAGCGGAATCTGGTTACGCCAGCGCATATATGAGTGGCTTGCATGTAAATAACCGTGGTATTGAAGCGGGCGTGTCGGGCGATGTGATCCGCACGGCAAAGTTCCAGTGGACCCCATCGATCAGCGGCGCATGGAATGTAAATACCCTGAAGGCTTTACCTGGCGGTGTGCAGTCATTCGTTACCGGTGATCGCAGGTTTGAAGTAGGCAAGGCCGTGGACCAGTTCTGGGTGTATGAAAATACAGGCGGATACAGCAAAGTGGCAGACATTCCCATCAACCCAAAAAACAACGAACCACTTAATTTCAAAGGCGTAGCATTTAAACCCGGTGATCCGGCATGGAAAGACAGGAACGGCGATTTTATTGTAGACGACAAGGATAAAGTAATGAAGGGACACAGTATGCCTGTATATACCGGTAGTTTCGATAACAACTTCCGGTATGGCAATTTAAATCTGTCGTTCAGCTTTTATTTTGCCGGCGGCATGAATATCCTGAACAGCAAAACTGCGGTGCGTTACGATTTTGTAAACCACGACGGACAATCCAACCTGGAGTCTGTAAAAGATATCACTTACTGGCAGCATCCTGAAAATATGAAAACATATCCGCAGTATAATCCATGGAGCGCTGTGATTCCGTATCGTGCGGATCAGGACCTGTTCCTGGAAGACGGCTCTTTTGTAAAACTGCGCACCGTATCCCTGGGCTATGATCTGGCGGGTACCAGGTGGATGAAGCGACTGGCGCCGGGCATCAGCAGGTGTTATGTATATGCTACCGGTAACAACCTGCTTACGTTTACTGCTTATACCGGCGGAGATCCTGAACTGACTTATTACAATGGCTATGATAACGGTTATGCGATACCCATTCCCAAAACATACACCATTGGATTGAAACTGGATTTATAATCATTTGTCATTTCATTAAGCATGAATAATATATTTCGATTAGTAACAAAAAAGGCGCTGGTGTTGGCTTTGATCACCATGTGCATGTCCTGCAGTAAAATGCTGGATGTAAAATCCACGAGGCTGGTGACAGACAAGGATTACTGGTCATCTGTGGAAGATGCCCGTAGCTCCCTGATAGGGGTGTATGGACTTACCCGCGCTGCGCTCACGGATAATGCTGCGTTCTGGATGTATGGGGAGTTCCGCAAGGGCGACTTCCTGCCTACCTCCCGTGCCGATCTGAAAGCAGTTGTAAATAATGAATTAAATGTTTCTTTCCCGCAACTGCAATCGCTTAAAAGCTGGCGCAGATTTTATGCGGCCATCAATGCGGCCAACCTGTTCATAGAAAGATCGGGTGACATACTCGGGAAAGATGCCTATTATACCAGGTTAAATCATCAGTTAGATGTGGCGCAGGCAAGGGCTTTGCGCGCATTCCTTTATTTCTATATTGTTCGTATATGGGGTGATGTGCCGCTGATCGTATCTTCTTACGATGGACAATTCCCGCAGTTGCCACGTACACCACAGGCAAAGGTGCTCGATTTTGCAGAGAAAGAATTGATAGCTGCTGCAAAGGACCTGCCTTTCATTTATAACAGTACTGATCCGCAAAGTCCCGGTTTTTATTTTAACCAGGGATACAGTTTCTGGGCCGGTACCTTGTTTAATAAGATCAGCGCATATGCCGTGCTGTCACATATTGCAGCCTGGCAGCAACACTATACGGATGTAATGTCTTACACCCGTTTTATTCTCGATAACTACACGCGTGCGGATGCTTCCTTTACACCGGAAACGGATATACTCTGTGCCAGCGATAGCGGCTTTTTTGCGCGCAGAGGACCGAGTCAGATCCTGAATTTTTCATTCGATTATCTGAATGCAGAAGGCATTACCGCCGGTCACCTGGAAGAATATACACTGGCGCAGCCCATTACCAGCAACCAGTTGCCGGCTATGTATATTCCAAGGGATTCTATTCTTAAATATTTCGAATGGAACGGGGATGAACGCTTCAGTATTGATCTGACCACAGGTTACCCGCTAACAACTTATTACTTCTCCAATTACACCACCAATACACCGGTGTTCAGCAAGATCAAAGTGATTGAAGATGGGAAAGCTGACAAAGGTACTTTCCGGTTGTACAATGGCACTATGATGTTCTCCCGCCTGGAAGAGCTGGCGCTGTTAAGAGCGGAAGCTGCCACCGTATTAAATGATCCGAATGAAGCTATGCAGTGGTTGTCTACTGTAATGGTGAGCAGGGGGATCGTAAGTCCTTCTTTTAAGGGCAAAGATCTGTTGGTAGAAATTTTTAAGGAGAGAAGAAGAGAGTTGATGGGAGAAGGCTGGCGATGGTACGACCAGGTACGGTTTGCCCGCCTGCGTCCTGGCAGCAGTGAGCTGGGACCATTGCTGCGCAACGGAGGTATCTACTGGCCGATTGCGGATGAAGTGCTGAGCGCCAATCATCAGCTTGTTCAAAATGCTTACTGGAATAAATAATAGCAGCTATGAAAAAGATACATGCTTATACCCGAATATGTTGCCTTCTGTTGTTAATGGCTGGTACATTTTTTACCGGCTGCCAGAAGGATGGAGGATATAAATCATACACCAAGGGTGCTACACAGATAGATGCCAACATGTACGATTATCTTAAAAGCCAGGTGGGCGTTTTTGATTCTATGGTGGTGGTCATCGACCGGCTTGGCTTAAAGCGGGTAATGAGTAATACACAGCTTACTTTATTTGCGGTCACCAATACCAGTTTTAAAACAGCCATGCGTAACCTCAATGTATTGCGGGAAAAGGAAGGACTGGCCTCCTTATCCCTGGCCGATCTGGATCAGAAAAACCTGGATACGTTGTTTTGCCGTTACGTGGTGCCGGGTGTATATCCAACCGATAGTTTGTTGTTATACCCCGATGGCCGTGGCATCAACTCCATCAAATACAGCCGTGAAGTAAACCTGCAGCTATATACCCAAACTGCTTCGGGTTATGCAGGCGGCGGACCGGCATACATCATCTACAGTGATACAAAAGGTTCCTTTTACATCAGCAAATGGATAAGGGCCAATACCATGTCGATGGATACTTATTTGAGGAACGGTGTGATGCACATCCTGGCCGAAGACCATGAATTTGGATTTAATGAATTCATCAACAGATTTAACAAATAGCTTTTAGCTGAAGCCGATAAATAATTGTACAATGAAAAGATCATTTCAGTTGCTGACAGTTTTGGCCGCCTCCGGATTACTACTGTATGCCTGCGTAAAAGTGCCGGCTGACGTGGATTTTATCAGTTCAGGAGCTAACTACACCCAAACTACGTTTGAACCGGTGCTGGGAAGAACTTCCCTGTTGCCGCAAGATCCTGCCACCAATATTTTCAACGCAGACAACTCTACCAGTCCACTCACTTTTAAAATCATGAATATGAGAAGTGTGGATGGCGGATCCGCGGACATCTTTAATAAAACTTTCCCGGTACTGGTATGGAAAGAAGCTTATACTGGTCTGGAAACCACCCGTGAAGAAATAGAAAAGAAGCGTACCATTGAACAGCACCACCTGTTTGAAGTACGGGAGCACTCCGGGCAATTTGTTATGTGGGCGCCTACCGATCTGCAATACCTGAACGCTATCAAAATGCAGCCGGATTCCGGGTATAAATTTGATGTGGAAGTATCCAACAGCGGCGGCAGTAAAATGATCCGCGACCTGGCATTGAAGCCGCTTCGCCCGCAGCCATATGCACCCAGCTCCATTGATCCGGTAACCGGTAACGCCAACGGATATACGTATGCTTACCTGGTATCTGGTGTAAAGAACTATAACGATGAAAGTTACATTGGTAACTCGGGGGTAATAACAGTATTTTACAAAGATCCGAATGCCACCGGTAACTCCCTCACATTTGAGTTCCGCGATTCTTCCTACCATCCTATCAACCCTGCGTTGTTTAAACATACTAAATGGGAAGACGTAGTGCACCACTTCGGGCAGCCAAAATTTACCCCGGAAGGAGTAACCTATGACGTGGCGTATCCTATCCCGCTGGCTTTACGGCAAACAAAATATACCAATGGCATTGGAGATCGTGCAGTAGCCACTTTTAGCTATGATCGTGTTTCCAATGGCGCATTGAGAGTAACCGCGCAGGTAGGAACACAATTCGCCATCTATCAGCCGGGCGTCTGGAAAATTGTATTCTGGTTCTGGAAAGGAAATCCCGATTTCAGAGACAACTGATCAAAACAGATGTCATTGGCAGGAAAATAAAATCATCAAATGAAAAAATCAAACCTTCATGTATAAGTATAACACTATACCAGGGAAGATAAAACCACTTATCGCGCTGTTGATAGCTGTAATGCTCGCTGTTACAGCTTCGGCGCAGGATCAGACGGTAACGGTAAAAGGAATCGTGTATGAGAAAGGCGGCAACTCTCCTGTACCGGGCGTGGTCATATTCAGCGGTAAGCCACCTAAAGGAGTAGGCGCCAGCGCAGGGGACGGCAGTTTTTCTGTAACTGTACCGGCAGGAGCCGATATCAGCTTCCAGGCATTGGGCTTTAATACCATTGTGCAAAAAGCCAAAACCGGTGAACTGATGCGGATATATCTCACGGTAAAAGAAAATAAACTGAATGAAACGGTGGTGATCGGGTATCAGAAAAAAACAAAAGAAACCACTACCGGATCTACTGTGTTAATCAGTGGTAAACAATTGCAGGATGTACCGGTATCCAACGTACTGGAATTGTTGCAGGGTAAAGTAGCGGGTTTGAATATCCAGAATAATACCGGCGCACCAGGTTATGCAGGTACTATCCAAATGAGGGGGTTGTCTACACTGAGCATCACCGGTTCCGGCAGCAATGCTTTCCTGGCACCTACCTCGCCATTGTTTGTGATCGATGGTATCCCCGTTGATGCCAATTCCAATTACCAGTATGGATTTAATCAGGCAGGCCCGGGTTTGAATCCGTTATCACTGATTCCACCCGAAGACATTGAAAGTGTACAGATTCTGAAAGATGCCCAGGCTACTGCATTGTATGGATCGCGTGGCGCTTACGGCGTTATGCTGATCAATACCAAACGCGGTAAATCAAAAGTGCCTATCGTACAATATTCAGGTAATTTCTTCGTAAGTATTCCGCCTACCCTGCGGGAAGTAATCGGCGGTAACGGCGAAAGGCAGCAACGTATTTCGCAGATCCTTACTTATACGGATTCATTAAAGTACGCACAGGCTGATATCAATGCCACGCCTTTCCTGGCAGACAGCCTCAATCCTTACTATAACAATTCTACCAACTGGCAGGGATTGTTCTATAAATACACCTATAACCAAACGCATAACGTCACCGTTTCCGGTGGTGATGACCGCTTTAACTATAAAGCCAATCTCGGTTATTATAATGAAGAAGGAGTAGTAAAGAACACTGACTTTAACCGTTATACTCTCAGCACCAACATGCAATACCGGCCCACACCACGGCTGAAGATTTACGGTGCGGTGACTACCAGTCTCGGACAAAACAGTAAGGGTAGTGGCAATGGTATCACGCAAACGGATGTAGGTAAAGCCGGAGGTCAGTCTTCCCTTTTGCCGGCGCCTTCTTTTTACTCTGCTTCTGCCAACGCAGTAGCAGCCTTGAGAAATGATAACGTGAATAAAACAGCGAATGTAACCACTAATGTGGATATAGACTATGAAGTGCTCACCGGTTTACATGCCACCAGCCAGTTCAGTTTTGGTAATACCACCGGTACAGAGGATAACTTTATTCCCGCAGCTATCAATAACAACTATTCGGAAGTAAGGGCTTATAATGATCGTTCTACTAATTTATATAGCCGTAGCAGTATTTCTTATTACAAGTCGGTAAATAATAAACATAACTTTAGCGCTTCTGCTTTTAATGAGCTGACTAAAACCACTTTTCAGGCTACCATGCTGCGTCAGCGTGCTACGCCAAGTGATCATGTATTGGGACCCATCGGATCCGGTGGTGCATTMGATGCAGGTGGTGTACTGAATGGAAGTTCCGACAACAGGATGGTTTCTATTGCGGCTTCCTTCTCTTACAACTACATGCAAAAATATATGCTGGATCTTACCTACCGGCGCGATGCATCTTCCACTACCGGGAAAGCTACTCCGTATTCCAATAACCCTTCTATCGGTGTCCGCTGGAATTTTAATAAGGAGAACCTGCTGAAAGATAAAACCTGGCTTGACTATGGTTCGTTTCGCGCTACCTGGGGACGGAATGTAACGCCACAGGGTACCATTTTTGATGCTTATGGTGTGTACGACGACCGTAACGGTGGTAAATACAATGACCGTTCTATGAGTGGTATTTCCTACGATCAGTTACCGAATGCCAATATGAAACCGGTTACTACTACCCAGTGGAATGGTGGTTTTGATCTCGGATTATGGAAAGGTAAATTGTCTACCGAAATGGACGTTTACATTAAAGACGTAAGCGACATGTTGATGGAGCTGCAACTCCCTACCAGTAGTGGATTCAGCAAAGTGAAAACGAACGATGCCGCCATGAGGAATATCGGGATAGAGTTTAACATTACCTATCGCCCTTTACCTGCTACCAGCAAATTAAACTGGACCATTACTGTTAATGGCGCATTCAATAAAAATATCCTGACCCGCCTGCCAAATGGTAAACGGGAGTATATATGGTATGATGAAACGGCCAAACAAAATATCCTGTACCGTGTAGGTCGTAACAGTTTAACCAACTTACTGCTGAACAATACCGGCGCGTATTCCAATCCAGGCAGCGTACAGGTAGATCCTGCCACCGGCAGGCCGCTGCTGGTGTCTTCTGCCGATGGTAAAAATTATTATTATGCAGAAGCCGGCGATCCCAGGTGGACAGACCGTGATGGTAACTATATTATCAATGATGCAGATATCATTTATGCCGGTAACTCTCAGCCACTCGCTACCGGAGGACTTAGTTCATTTGTGCAGTACGGCCCCTGGTCGCTTAATATTACCGGCAGCTACACGGCCATCCGCGCTATATTAAATAACGCCGTACAGGACCGTTTTAACAGCTTTTCCAATCCATTTGGATATGATGCCAACGGAAGACCCACCGTACCTGGCGCCCTGGTGCCACTGGATCAATACGATTACTGGGTTAAGAATGGAGACAATGCGAAGTATCCTAATCCGTACGATTATCAGCGCTATAAAAACATAAGGCCGTATCGCGTAGAACAGACCCTGTTTGAAGAAGATGGTTCTTATTTGAAGATACAGTCTATCACGCTGGCCTATACTATACCGCGCGACAAAACCATCCGCTGGGGTATTACCTCCTGTCGTCCGTATTGCACGTTGGGTAATCCTTTCATGTTCAGTAAATACAGCGGCCCTAACCCGGAAAACGTATCTGCACTCGGAAGAGATCAGACAGGTGGATACCCGGTGAGAAAAACCGTGACAATGGGTTTGAACGTGCAGTTCTAGGATATAAACAATCAATGTATTAAGCAATTAAACTGTGATATATGAAGCGTTTAGTTTTTGCGATAGGAATGGCCGCTTTACTTTGCACCAGCATGCCGGGGTGTAAGAAGTTCCTGGAAACGACTACCACGGACAAGGAATCCGGCTCCACTTTCTGGCAAACCAAAGCCGATGCGGAAAAGTTTACCAATAACCTTTACGGAGAGATCGCGGATGTACTGCTGACCAACTCTTTCTTCCTCGCAGCAGAGTTCCGCTGCGGTATATACCGTCAAACATCCACTTCCCGCGCCATCTGGGGACGCCCGTACTACGACTTCCTGGTGTACAACGATTTGAAAGGATTAATGAAAGAGGGTTACTGGAATGGCTTTTTCCATTTTAACGATATTCCTAACTGGCAGGGATATTACCGGGTAATACAATCGGCTGCCATCCTGATAGACCGTGTGGACGATATTCCCGACACCCAGATATCGGCTACGGATAAACGAAGATATAAAGCGGAAGGAGTTTGGGTGAGAAATTTCCTGTATTTCCTGATGGTACGCCTGTATGGAGATGTGCCTTATTACACAAAGCCATACTTCAATGAAATCATTGGCCGTACTAAGTTTACTGATGTACTGAATTCCTGCCTGGCCGAAATGGCGAAGTACAAAGATGATCTGCCCTGGGCTTACAGTGATCCTAAAATGAAAGCCGTGCGTCCCAGCCGTGGATCAGCACTGGCATTGATGATGCATATGAACATGTGGAACGCGGGCTTTGATGAAGCCAATAAAGACAAATACTATAAAGCTACTGTGGCACTCGGCAAAGAGCTGATGGAACAAAATGGCGGCGCGCATCGTTTGCTGACCACCTCAGAATTCCGCCGCCTGTACAGGGGAGGATCTGAAGAAGGGTTGTTTGAGCTTACGCAGAATGTAAACTATGGAGAAGTACGCGGACTGGGTTATCAGTACCTGAACGATAATGTATTGGAGCATGGCGCCGGCAGCGGCTATTCTTACGTAAACTACGTAGGCAAGTTCCTGGAGAAGATGTACCCGTTGGGCGTAGCGGATAAAAGAAAAGACCTCTGGTTTGACGCCAATACTATGTATCGGGAAGGCAACCTCGTAGAGTTCCGGAAGTTCATCGGCAACTCCGGCAGTAACATTGCATTTGATGGTAACCTGATCGTATTCCGTTATGCGGATGCTATTCTGCTGGCGGCAGAGGCGAATGCGGAGTTAGGCGCTGCCAATCAATCTGAGGCGATCCGTTTATTGAATCTCATTCGTGGCCGCGCAGAAACAGCTTTTTATGCCGGTTCAGATGCTACTGAGCTGAAGGATGCTATTTTCTGGGAGCGTGCCAAAGAAATGATGGGAGAAGGACATGCTTACTATGACCTTGTTCGCACGCACCGTATCCTCAACCAGGAATACTGCACAGCGCCCATTTCCCAATCGGCTTTCCAACGCGGCGCCTGGACCTGGCCTATCGCAGAAAGTGCGCTTACCAACAATGCTTTAATGAAACTCAATGAATACTGGCGTTAACCTAAAAACTGCTGAACATGAAAAATAAATATTTATCGCTCCTGGCAGGTTTCACCTTGACTGTGATGCTGTTCGCCGCCTGCAAAAAAGATTATTACCAGGATACCGGTCTTGCAAAAGGAAAATTCAATGGTACTGTGCTGGAATATCTTCAGTCAAAACCTGAATACTTCAGTAAACTGCTGCAGGTGATCAGTATGACGAAAATGGAAAATGTTTTCAAAAATGAAACCATCACCTTTTTTGCTCCATCTAATCCCTGTTTTGATAGTACAATCTCCCTGGTAAACCAGGTGCTGTTCCTCACGGGAAAGGATACCATCACCAAATTATCACAGGTACCAGCGCCGGTATGGCGGGAAATGCTCTCCCGTTATATTTTCAAAGGAAAGTATATGCTGAAAGATATCCCACAGATAGATCCTGCCCAGTATAAAACATATCCCGGTGTGTTTATGCGCTCTTACGACAGCATACCCATGAACCTCGGCGTAATATATAACAACGAAGGCGGCGCGCAATATGCCGGATACCGGCAGTTGATGATCTCTTATACACCCGATATCTCACAGCCACCATTTTATTGGTTCCCGGCTCTTGTAGCTTCAGCCAACATAGAGCCCACAAACGGTGCCGTGCATGTACTGGTTTTTTCAAAACATGATTTTGGGTTCAGTGTATCCGAATTCTATAGCCGCTGTTTGCAGTATGGCCTGGACTTACATTAATTACTCCCTTCACAAATTATTCAGATGATGCAATTGTTCAGACAAAATATATGGTTACTGCTGCTATCGCTGGCAATAGTGGCTGGTTGCAAAAAAGATGACGGGAGTGTATTCCCCGATCCGTACGCTGGAGGGAAGCCTCCATTGGGCGTAAAGTTCAGCGATGAACTACCCAATCCTTCACAGGGCTCTTCCGGCGACCTGGTAACATTTAAAGTAACGGGGCTGATGGCTTATAAAGACTCCCTGCATTTTTTTCTGTCAGGTCAGGAGGCGCAAATAGTGTCGATTTCAGATGGGGCCATTACCGTAAAAGTGCCGCCAGCCAGTAGCTCTGGAAGTCCATACATAAATATCGGGTTGCAGGTGTTCCATGGACCGGTGTTTAAAGTAATTGGAAAGGTAAAGCTGGATAATACTTTCAAAGCCGGTACCGGTGCAGATGGTATCATTAATTACCTGTTGCCTACTTCTGATAACCGTTACCTGATGGTGGGCGGTTTCAAAACTTATAACAGTAATGGCGTAGGTAATCCGCTGAATGGCATTGCGCTGATAGAGAAACACGGACAGTTTGTGAGTGCCTTCAAAACAGATTCGGCAGTAAGTATGTCCGGAAGTATTTCCGGCGCAACGCAGCTCCCCAACGGTAAATTTGTACTGGGTGGTTTCTTTACCCAATATGGCCGCATGAAGGGAATGACGAACCTCACTCGCATCTATCCAAGCGGACAGGTAGATACCACCACCGTGCAAATCATCCCAACGGAAACGACAGGTGGCAATGCGCACGAGGGCGATCCCAATGAAGAGGAGAAGAACTCATTTGATACCGTCCCTGCTTTCAATGCCGGCGTATCCGGTGTAGTGCAGAAAATATTTTATACCAACAACCGCGTATTGGTATTAGGCACCTTTTTTAACTATCTGCAGTACTACTATAAAAATTCTACGAAAACCGACAGGTCGATCGATGTAAGATATGTAAACAGTATCATGGCATTGGATATGGACGGCAACCTCGACTCTTCCTATCATTATAACCTGGCCATTTCAAAAGGATTCAGCGGTGCTGCCGGCAGCATCCTGGATGCGATTGTATTGCCTGATGGCAGGGTAGTGATGGGTGGTTCCTTTAACAAGTTTGATGACATCAGCGCGGGAAATATTGTATGCCTGGATCAGAACGGACGAGTAGACCCGGCTTTCAAATCCGGTAGTGGCGCAAATGACAGGATATTCTCCATAAAGTATAATGCGGTGACAAAAAAGATCATTATCACCGGCGCTTTTAAATCGTTCAACGGCATCCCTTGTGATGGTATCATGATGTTGAATGAAGATGGATCTGTAGTAAGCACTTTTAAACCTAAACTGTTTAACTCCGGTTCCCCTGCGTATGCCTTACAACTAAACAACGGACTAATAGTAGTAGCCGGAACTTTCGATAAGTATGATAATTATGTAAGAGAAGGAATGGTGATCATGAATGCCGATGGTTCGCTGGCCGCTGGTTACAACAACACCGGTAAGCTGGCAGGATTTGTTTATGGGATGACAGAAACCGTGTCGGCAGAGGGAGAGCCAGCCGTGATTGTGTACGGTTCGATTTCTTCATTTGATAATACAGCGGTAGGAAATATTTTCCGTATGGTTATCGCCAAGTAAAAATAATCATCACAATCAGTTAATCATAGTATGAAAAAGATTATTTCGCTTTTGGGAGTTGCCGCCATCTTTACGTTGTTTGCCTGTAATAAGGCGAGCGACAGTAGAATTGAGAGGAAAGTATACCCCAATGATCCGGGCAAAATGTCCGGCACGCCTAAAGTACTTTGTCTGGTGATAGATGGTGCCAGGGGAGAAACCATGAAGTCGATGAAACCGCCCGTGATCTGGAGTATGCGCGATAGTTCCGTGTTTTCCTGGACCGGTATCGGTGATGCATCCGGCGCTGATGGAGCCACCTGGGCAGATATGCTCACAGGAGTTACAGGTGCACAGCATGGTGTAACAGGTGATGATTATACCAATAAAAACCTGGGCACTTACCCGGTATTTACCAAATATCTGAAAGATGCCGGCGTCATATCGCGCAGCGCTGCGTTCTGTGCTTCGGCAACCCTGAGTCAGGAGTTGATCGCGAACAGCATGGATGTAAATAAAACATTTACTTCAGACGTGGATGTAACCACCGCTGTGATCAACGAACTGAAAAATGATAGCGCGTCAGTGGTGTTTGCGGAGTTTAATAAAGTAGAAACCGCCGGCAAACAATATGGGTTCGATGAATCTGTTCCACAATACAATCAGGCGATCCTGGATGCAGATAAAAATGTAGGCAGCATCATGGCGGCATTGCGTGGCCGTAAAAACTTTGCCAATGAAAACTGGTTGGTGATCGTTACCTCCAATCATGGCGGAACATGGCCAGTGGCGCCGGAAGATAATGACGGCACCCCTTTCAGCAATCCTGTGCAGAATACTTTTACGCTGTTCTTTAACCCCCGCTTTGAAAGCGAAGTAGTGGTAAGACCAGAAAATATCCGCGTGCCGTATGAAGGCAGCGCCGTGAGATTGTATGGCCCCCCTGATAGCTACGTGCGTGCAGAGAACGCCGATGGGCAGTTGTATAATATCGGATCAGGATCAATGACCTTTGAGGCAAAAGTGAAGTTTAATAAAGGCCCCAATGGAAATTATACTTACAGCTATCCGCCATTTTTTGGAAAGGTAGCCGCCCGCAGCGGCACCACACCTGGTTGGGCATTTTTCCGTAATGGTAGTAATATTTCCTTCTTTATAGGTGATGGCAGTACTAAAATCGAGATCAGACCATCTGTAGGATTCACAGATGGAGACTGGCATACGATCACAGGAACCGTGACTAAAGTAGGAGCCAGCTATGTAGCGGCTGTTTTCCTGGATGGTGAAAACAAAGCGACCGGTTCAATGGCCAGCAATGTAGCCGGTATCACCAGTTCAGCCAACACCATCATGGGGTATTTTACCGAAGTATTTACCGACCAGTATGTGGATATGTACATGAGTGATGTTCGTATATTCAATACCGTAGTATCTGACGAAGTTATCAAACAATGGGCTCCGCGTACTTATGTGAACAAATCACATCCTAATTACGCTAACCTCATTGGCTACTGGCCATGCCTGGATGCACAGGGCGGTGTGTTTGCAGATAAGAGTCCGTCCGGGAAGAATTTTTCTCTCAAAGGAAATTATAAATGGGCGCCTTTTAGTGATGTAAGTGGTTACCTGTTTCCTGTGATTCCTAACCAGGAAAGATATGTACCCAACCCGGTAGATATCCCCTTTATGATCCTGAACTGGATGAAGGTACCGGTACAACCGGAATGGAACCTGGTAGGAAAATCATGGCCTGCGAATTATCGTGATTTCCCATCTACCATTCAATAATCATGGTGTTTAACATAAAAAACAGTGCAATGAAAATATCATTTATCAGGTCTGTCGTAGGGTTAACACTGCTGGTGACTATGCAGACAGCCTGTAAAAAAGATTATGATTATAAAGATGGCTATGACAAGCCACTGGCTGTCGATACATCCGGCGTTGGAGCGATCGATACCAGTATGTCCAAGATCGACAGCAGCGGCTTTGCAGATGCGCGTAAGTTTCCCGGCCTTATTTCTGTTGTCGAACCCCGTTTGTATAATGTACCGGTAACACTTAACCTGGACTTTAAACTGGCCTCGCCCAACATCCGGATCAGTGTAGTTCCTGGCGCGTGGCTGAGCACCGGCTATTACGCTGCGCCCGGCGAACTGGTGAAAGTAGTAGTGCCTGAAGGTATGGAAGGAATGGCCGTGCAAATAGGATCACATACCGATGATGTAAACGGTAAGTTGCCCCAGTTGCGCGCGGGTGTGATCACCACCCGTAGTGTGGTACTGCCGGGCGTAAACTATATCCGCAATATCTATGGTGGCCTGGTATATATGATTCCTGCGCTGCCATCTAAAAAAACAGTAACTATTACCCTCAGTAATGTTTGCAAAGCGCCTGACTTTGTATTGGGAGAAACAGATCCTGTTGCGTGGAAAGATCAGGTACGCCGCTCGCAGGTGCCGGTGCTGGAGTTGAGAGGCAAACGGTTTATACTAACGGCCTACCGCAAAGTATTACTGGGCCTGCTGGATAAATTTGATGCAGGTGCCGTGATGAGTAAGTGGGACGAGGTAATAGAGAAAGATTATCACGAATGGTATGGTTTATCCGATAACCCTGCAGATCCGGTTGACCAGGCGCCGGGTACACCGCAGCGTTTTGTACTGGACATACAGATTTCGCTGGGCAGTGGTCATAATGGTTATCCCTGTATGGCGTATCTCGACTGGCACAGTGATTTCCTGGATGTGGCAGAGATCAACAAAGGAGCCAGCTGGGGACCTTTCCATGAGATAGGTCATAACTTCCAGATGGGTAGCATGTGGAGCTGGAGTGGAGCGGACGGATTGGGAGAAACTTCCAATAACCTGTTTGTATTTAAGATAGCGCAGCGTTACGGTACCAAACCTCCACGCGTATACGATGAAGAGCAGAATTTTGTGCAGCCAGCACTGGATTGGGCTGCCAAAGCCGTTGGGAATGGTAAACACTTTTCAGATGTAAAAGATGTTTTCCAGCGACTGGTACCTTTTGTACAGTTGTTCCAGCGTTACGGTTATGGTATGATGGGATATATCTGTAAAGAGGCCCGCCATGAAGAGCGTATTTCCTATATCAATGAGGTGAAGAAAAACTTCTTCTTTGTGAAGGCCAGCAGATATGCAGGTGTAAATCTCAAACCGTTTTTTGATCAATGGGGCATTGCTGTTTCGGCTTCCGCGGTGGCTGATGTCGCCGATTTGCCGGTACTTACGGAACAGGTATGGAAAAATGATATCAGATGATCATCTCCCAACAGTCAGCCAAAATAAAATTATTATGCGCATAAGATCCTTACAATATATACTGGGTTGCACACTTACAGCAACAATACTGCTGACAGGGGCCTGCAAAAAAATAGGCATGGTGTCGGATGACAATACGCCGCAACCTAAATTTTCAGATAAGAGCAAAGTACTGTTGATAGTAGTAGATGGCTTATCGGGTCTTGAATTGAAAAAGATCAAGCCCCCGGTTATCAAAAGCCTGATGCCACATAGTACCTATAGCTGGGACGCTATTGCGGATTCTATTACTACCGATGCTACGTCCTGGGCCAGTATTATGACCGGAACAGGTGTTGAAAAGAATAATATAAGAGATAGCAGCATTACACCGGGATCTGCCAGCGGCGCCCGTTTTGCGTCCTTTCTTACACTGCTGAAAAATTCCGGCCAGCGAAAACTGAAAACGATTTCCGTAACCGGATGGGATCAGTTGAATAAAACATTATTGGCAGACGCCACTGTAAAAGTAACTACGAATGATGATGATGCGGCCGTGAAAAATGCAGCAGTGACTCACCTGAAAGCAGATAGCATGGACCTGATGATTACGCATTTCAGTGGGGTTAACAAAGCCGGTAAATCTTCCGCATTCAGTGGAGACAATCCTGTTTATGTAGCTGCTGTGAACCAGTTGGATACCTATATCGGTGAATTGCTGGATGGGATGAAAAGCAGACCTGATTTTGCCAACGAAAACTGGCTGGTCATTATACAATCCACTCACGGTGGAATAGATAATACATATGGCGCCGACTCAGATGCAGAGCGCAACGCGTTTTCTCTCTACTATTGCCCGGATTTGTATCAGCATGAAATAGAAGTACCGCTGGCCATTAAATATGGTGTACACATGTACGACCAGGGAAGCGGTGCTGTAAATGCTATTCTGCAGGATAACAGTATGTACAATATTGGTAGTACAGGTAACTATACCATTGAAGCAAAAATGCGGAACTATACTCCCAACTTCTCGGTTAACTACCCGGCATTCCTCTCTAAACGCGCTTCGTTTGATGGAGGCGTGGTTGGTTGGTGTTTTTTCCAGGAAGGAAATGTATGGCAGATAAACTTTGGCCAGAAAGGGAAGAACAACATTCAGTGCAAAGGAGGGAAGATGAATGACGGTAACTGGCATCAGCTCTCAGCAGTCATTTACATGACGTCCAATAATAAGAGATGGGTGAAAACCTATACTGACGGTGTGCTGAATAATACAAAGGAGATCACTGCCAATGGAGATTTTAATACCACGGCGCCACTTACCATGGGATACATTCCCGGTTCTATCGGTACTCCGGAAAATATGTACATGTCTGATGTGCGTATATGGGGCGATTCACTCACCAGTGATGTCATTGCGAAATATTCCTGCACCAATCAGATTGATGAAACACATCCCAATTATAATAAGCTGATTGGTTATTGGCCTTGTAAAGAAGGGAAAGGTAATTTACTCAGAAATCAGGCTCCTGGCGCCACTGGGAAAAACTTTGAACTGAAAGGTGGTTATGCCTGGGATGTACTGAACTATGTATTGCCCTGTGCAGGTAATTCGGAGTTGCAAACGCCTCCTTATACCAAGGAAGTGTTTTACCAGATAGCTTACTGGCTTAATCTTCAGATCGATACTAATTGGGAAATTGAGGGTCGCTTATGGCTCAAATTTTTCTAACAGTACGTGCATTTTTTTCTTTCTTAAACGAATGCTTTATGCAGAAATTATTATCAGGATATATACGCGGAGGATTGATAGCAGCTGCTATCATATTTGTAGCGGGTATAAGCGCCTGCCGGAAAGAGTTTCCGGCACTGTCTAAATACGATACCGATACCGCAGGATTGAATTATGGTGGCGCTAAATTCAAGAAGAGAAAAGTGCTGTTGATCGGGATAGATGGTGCGCCCGGCAAGCTGGTGGAAAGTTTTAATCCAACAGTAATGACAGGATTGCTCACTAAGAGTGTGTACACCTGGGAAGGGCTGAATGATACCGTATCTACCGTGGCAGCCGGCTGGACCGGACTTACTACCGGGATGCCCTATCTCAGTCACCAGATAGGCGACAGCACACTGATTCCAAAATCGGTGCAGGGAAGTCATGCAGATATCAAGTATTACTTCAGCTTCATCTACTATCTGAAACAGGATAATCTCAATACCAAGGTAACTGCCATTACGCAATGGGATGACCTTAATAACTTCCTGCTCAATAATGCAGATAAAGTGGTGGATGTGAGCAGAACAGCCGGCGACAAGGGGGTAGTGGACGCAGCAGTAACTGAGCTGTCATCGTCCAGCCCGGATGCGCTGATTGTAAACCTGAGTGGGCCTGCCAAGGCTGGTTTACAGGCCGGGTTCAGTGATAATGCTACCTATCGCCAGGCCATTTCAGACGTGGATGCCAATGTAGGCAAACTGCTGGATGCCCTCAAGGCGCGTAAGGATGCTGATAAAGAAGACTGGTTAGTAATCATACAGTCTACCAGTGGCGGCTATATGAAACAAATGGGCGGTAAATCAGCGATGGAGCGTAATACCTTCTCTATCTATTACAGCCCCCTGATCACACCCGGAAAATTCGTTGGCCCCAAAATATTTGACTATGGCATCCGGTTCCATGGCGGTGATCCGGGATATGTACGTGCAGAAAATTATAACGATATCTACAACCCCGGCACAGGAGATATTACGATTGAGGCAAAAGTTAAATTTGCGAGAGGACTCAACGGCGATTTCGATTACTATTATCCGCCGTTTCTTACCAAGTGCAGAAACGTGGACAGTGCCGTAGTAGGATGGTCATTTTACCGCAGTGGGAATGATGTGGTGTTTGTAGTGCATGATGGTACCAATGCGTTGGAAATCACCCCAACAAAAGCGATTGTGGACGGTAACTTTCATGCTATTGCAGCCACCATTACCCATACTAAAGATGCCGGCGGGGGAAATACCTACAAGGCCAATGTGTATGTAGATGGGGAAGGCAAAGGCTCCGGCACCATTACAGACGGAGAGCCATCCATCGTGTCGCCCAGCCCACTGGTGATTGGTTACAACCCTACTGTATGGTACGATGATAACGTGGTGGATATGAACATGGCGGATGTCCGTATCTGGAATACGGCAATGCCGGACGATGCGATTAAGAAGTACGCCTATGTTTCTGATATAGATGCCACACATCCCTATTACAAGAACCTGATAGGCAACTGGCCGGGCAATGATGGCAGCGGTAATAAACTGGTTGACAGAAGTGCTTCCCACAGCGATTTTACGATTGTAGGTCCGTATTCATGGGATTTCATAGGTGCGCCGATCACGCTTTCCGATGATGCACCTTCTATACATGACGTGGTGCCTTCCATGATGACCTGGATAGGCATTACCCTGCAGGGCGATGATAAGCCGCCGGGAAAGAACTGGCTGCAGGTGATCGGTATTAACTAAAGGTCGATTATAGTACAGTATATCAGGGGATGCCGGCAACGGTGTCCCTTTTTTATTCTTACAGAAGAATAGATGAGGTGTAATCCTTTACTATGGCTAGTTATTGATGTAATAAATATTTTTTCTTGCTTTTTAATTGTAAATGTGACAATTATTTTGTTCTTTTGAATTGTCACTGCAAATCAAGGTTGCGGGACAGGATATTTTAAAACCTCGTTATGAAAAAACAATATCATTATATCTGTACAGGTATTATAGGGCTGTTGCTTTCCACGCAGGCCATACAAGCACAAAATACGGTTACCTTCCGTTCTGATGCGCCCACACAAACGATCAACCGCAATATTTACGGGCATTTTGCGGAACATCTCGGCAATTGTATTTATGGTGGATTTTATGTGGGTGACACTTCCCATATTCCCAATACGAACGGGGTTCGTAAGGATGTTATCGCCGCCCTGCGAAAAATGAAAATTCCCAATCTCCGCTGGCCGGGTGGTTGTTTTGCAGATACTTATCACTGGAAGGATGGTATAGGCCCGAAAGATAAAAGGCCGGCCATCGTAAATACCTGGTGGGGAAATGTAACAGAGAACAACAGCTTCGGCACACACGACTTCCTGAACATGTGTGAAGAGCTGGGCGCAGAGCCTTACCTCTCTGGCAACGTAGGCAGTGGTACGGTGCAGGAACTGGGGGACTGGGTGCAGTATGCCAACTTCGGTGGTAAAAGCCCGATGTCTGACCTGCGGCAGCAAAATGGCCGGCAGGCCCCCTGGAAGGTTCGCTTCTGGGGCGTAGGTAACGAAGCGTGGGGCTGTGGCGGTAATATGCGTCCTGAATATTATGTAGATCAGTACCGCAAGTTTGCCACCTTTATGAATAGTGATTTGAAGGATGGAATTTTCCGGATCGCCTCCGGCGCCAGCGATGCGGATTATAACTGGACCGAAGTATTGATGAAAAATATTCCACTGCATTTGTTGCAGGGCGTGGCCGTGCACCATTATTCTATCATAGACTGGAACCGCAAAGGGGACGCGGTTGATTTCACAGAACAGCAATATTTTACAACGATGAAGTCGGCCCTGCTGACCGATACCCTGATCCGTAAACATACGGCCGTAATGGACAAGTATGATCCGGCAAAAAAGGTAGCCCTTGTAGTAGACGAATGGGGTGGATGGTATAACGTACAAGGAGGTACGAACCCTGGCTTCCTGTTTCAGCAGAATACCATGCGCGATGCTATGATCGCAGGTTCCACCCTCAACATCTTTAATAATCATTCCGATCGTGTACGCATGGCCAACCTGGCACAGGCGATCAATGTACTGCAATCGGTTATCCTTACTAAGGGAGACACCATGGTATTAACGCCCACCTACTACGTGATGGAGATGTACAGCGTACACCAGGATGCCACCCTGATCCCTGTTGATGTTCACTGCAACGACTATACGCTTGGTAATGAAAAATTGCCAGCAGTTACCGTTTCTGCTTCGAAAGATAAAAATGGCGTTACGCATATTTCCCTGGTAAATATTGATGCCCATAAAGCACAGGAAATTACGCTGGATACCCGCAGCCAGGCCTACAAATCTGTCAATGGCCGATTACTTACCTCTGCTAAATTGCAGGACTACAATAGTTTTGCAAAGCCAAATACTATTAAGCCGGTAGATTTCAAAGGCGCATCGCTTAAGAACAATGCCATCAGCGTAAAACTACCGCCTTTCTCAGTGGTAATGCTGGAACTGAAATAAGAATTACGAATTACGGAGTTGTGAGGAGATTTTACAGGAGATATTCGTATAAGTCTCCTCACAACTCCGTAATTCGTAATTTCTTTTTTATAAGTGTCAATGATACATTAAATATGAATTCATCTTACGTTATAGGAGTAGATTACGGCACCGATTCCGTCCGTTCCATCATAGTGGATGTACAAAACGGTCAGGAAATAGCAGCAGCGGTATTTTATTATCCACGCTGGAAAGATGGTTTGTACTGCAACGCTGCACAGAGCCGTTTCCGTCAGCACCCGCTGGACTATGTGGAAGGACTGGAAACCACCATCAAACAATGTTTGCAGCAGGCAGGGAGTACTGTGGCGGCTAACATCAAAGCCATCTCCGTAGATACTACAGGTTCCAGCCCTGTGGCAGTAGACGAAACAGGTACACCGCTGGCGCTTACGCCCGCCTTCCATGATAATCCTAATGCCATGTTTGTATTGTGGAAAGATCATACCGCTCTGAAGGAAGCAGCTGCCATCAACGCTACGGCAGCCACCTTTGAAGAGAACTATCTTCGCTTTGTTGGCGGCATTTATTCTTCTGAATGGTTCTGGGCTAAATTGCTGCATATTCTTCGTGCAGACGAAGCCGTTAGGAAAGCTACGTATTCCTGGGTAGAGCACTGCGACTGGATACCTTTTCTGCTTTCAGGAGGCAAACATGTAAGTCAGTTGAAACGCGGTGTTTGCAGCGCCGGCCATAAAGCCCTTTTTGCAGAAGCATTTGGCGGGCTACCACCCGATGCTTTTTTTACGGCCGTAGATCCATTGTTACAGGGATTCACACAACGCCTCTTTAGCAAAACATATACCGCCAGCGAAGCCGCCGGACATCTGTGTCCGGAGTGGTCGGAGCGGCTGGGACTTCCCACCAGTGTGGTCATCGGCATCGGTGCTTTTGATGCGCATATGGGCGCCGTAGGCGGACAAATAGAACCATACCATCTCAGCAAAGTAATGGGTACTTCCACCTGCGATATGCTGGTGGCGCCCATGGAAGAGATGCAACACACCCTGGTAAAAGGCATCTGTGGTCAGGTACCGGGATCTGTGATCCCCGGTATGATGGGCATGGAAGCCGGACAGTCCGCTTTCGGAGATGCTTACGCCTGGTTCAGCAACGTACTGGCGTGGCCGTTACAACAGCTGCTGCCTTCCTCTTCCCTGATAGACGCCGCCACCGCAGCCAGGTTAGCGGAAGAAACCAGTGGTAGAATGATCACTGAGCTGGCCCGGCAGGCCGCGCAGATCGCACCGGAAGAGCATAGTGAACTGGGGATCGACTGGCTGAACGGTCGTCGTACCCCCGATGCGGACCAGTCGCTCAAAGGTACCCTCACCGGACTGAATCTCGCTACAGATGCTCCCCGCATTTTCCGCACCGTGGCAGAGTCCACCTGCTTTGGCGCCAAAGCCATTGTAGAACGTTTCGAAAGGGAAGGCGTACCCGTAAAAGGATTGATCGGTATCGGCGGTGTCGCCAAAAAGTCGGCCTTTATCATGCAGATGATGGCAGACGTAATGAACATGCCTATTCGTATTCACCGCTCCGAACAAACCTGCGCACTGGGCGCCGCTATGTTTGCTGCTACCGCCGCCGGCATATTTACCCGAGTGGAAGAAGCCATGGAAGCCATGGGGCAGGGCTTCGAAAAGACTTATCAACCGGATGTGCAACGGGCAGGAATATACGAAAACAGGTACCAGAAATATAAAGCTTTAGGCGCCTTTACTGCCGCCATCACCATAGATTAATAGTTGTATGCAACAATATCAGGATATCCGGCTGGCCGCATATGAGGCCAATATGCAGTTGCCTGCATTAGGACTGGTGATCTTCACCTTTGGTAATGTAAGTGCAGTTGATCGCCGGCAAGGTGTATTTGCCATTAAACCCAGCGGCGTGCCATACGCTGAACTGACACCGGAAAAAATGGTGATAGTGGATTTTGATGGCAGAACAGTGGACGGACAACTACGCCCGTCTTCTGATACGCTGACCCACGCCGTATTATATAAACACTGGGAGCATATTGGCGGTATTGTCCATACCCACTCTACCTATGCCACCGCATGGGCACAGAGTCAACGCGATATTCCCATTTATGGCACCACGCATGCCGACCATAACACGGTAGACATTCCCTGCGCACCGCCCATGTCTGACGAGATGATTGCCGGTGACTATGAATACCAGACCGGCTTCCAGATCATGGACACATTGTCGCAGCGCGGACTCACTTACACCGATATAGAAATGATCCTGGTAGGCAACCATGCACCCTTTACCTGGGCTGCCACACCTGCCAAAGCAGTATATAACAGCGCCGTGCTGGAATCAGTAGCACAGATGGCGTACCTCACCGAGTCGATCAACGGCAACGCTCCCCGTCTGAAAGACGCACTTATTAAAAAGCATTTTGAACGTAAACATGGCCCCAATTCCTATTACGGGCAGTAAACCAAGCAATATGATTAATCTGAAAACATTTGAGATCTGGTTTGTTACCGGTAGTCAAAATTTATACGGAGAAGAAACATTAAGACAGGTAGCCGCACATAGCCAGGAAATAGCCGCCGCACTGAATCAGGATAAGCGCATACCCGTTACCGTAGTATACAAGCCTACGGTGAAATCACCGGAGGAGATTTACGCTGTATGCATGGAAGCTAATGCTGCTACCAATTGTATAGGTATCGTTACCTGGATGCACACTTTTTCTCCGGCCAAAATGTGGATACGTGGATTGAAAGCATTGGCCAAGCCAATCTGTCACCTCCACACCCAATACAACCGCGATATTCCCTGGAGCGAAATAGATATGGACTTCATGAACCTGAACCAGAGCGCGCATGGCGACCGGGAATTCGGATTTATGATGAGCCGCATGCGCATCAACCGCAAAGTAATCACCGGCCACTGGCAGGATCCGGAAGTACTGGACGAACTGGGTGCCTGGGCCAGGGTGGCCGCGGGCTGGCACGACTGGCAAGGAGGACGCTTTGTGCGCTTTGGAGATAACATGCGCTTTGTAGCCGTAACAGACGGTGATAAGGTAGAAGCCGAATCCAAACTGGGTTTTTCCTGTAATACCCACGGCATAGGGGACCTGGTGAATGTGATCAACGGTATCTCCGATGCCGCCGTTGCCTCCCTGGTGAAGGAATATGGCGATAGCTACACTATTTCATCTGCACTGTTGCAGGATGTGGCGTTGAAAGATGCCGCCAGAATTGAGCTGGGCCTGAAAGCATTCCTGGAAGCAGGCGATTACAAAGGATTCTCCGATACGTTTGAAGACCTGCATGGCATGGTGCAATTGCCAGGTATTGCCGTACAACGTCTCATGAAAGCAGGCTACGGTTTTGCAGGGGAGGGCGATTGGAAAACAGCTGCACTCGTGAGAGCCATGAAAGTAATGGGCAGCGGTTTACCCGGTGGCAACTCTTTTATGGAAGATTATACCTACCATTTTGATCCGGCTAACCCCCTGGTACTCGGTTCGCATATGCTGGAAATCTGTGAGTCGATTGCAGATGGTAAACCTTCCTGTGAGAAGCATCCGCTGGGAATAGGAGGTAAGTCAGATCCGGTAAGACTGGTGTTTAACTCCGCTGCAGGTCCTGCTATCAATGCGTCTATGGTGGATATGGGGAACCGTTTCCGTTTGCTGGTAAACGAAGTAGAAGCCGTTGCGCCGCCACAGGATCTGCCTAAGCTCCCCGTAGCCCGCGTATTGTGGAAACCTTATCCCGATATGAAAAAAGGATGTACCGCCTGGATACTGGCAGGTGGCGCACATCATACCTGCTATAGTCAGAACCTTACCGCCGTACATATGCAGGACTTTGCAGAAATGGCCGGCATAGAACTGGCGCTGATAGATAAACATACAGACCTGCGTGAATTTAAAAATGAACTCCGCTGGAATGACGCAACATATTGAAAATAGCTTTTAGCCGTTAGCTTTTAGCTTTTAGCAAAATGCAGCGAAGGGGATGTTATGTTATTCTTCGCTGCATTTTGCTAAAAGCTAAAAGCTAATGGCTAAAAGCTTAAAAACCCTCCCGTTATGAAAAATATACTCTCCACTGGCGACATTCTCGTCTTTATCATTTACTTCGTTGTTGTATCTGCGTACGGTTACTGGATATATAGCAAGAAGAAGAAAACCGCTACTGATACCAAAGATTTTTTCCTGGCAGAAGGATCGCTTACCTGGTGGGCCATCGGTGCCTCTCTGATTGCCTCCAATATTTCTGCAGAGCAGTTTATCGGCATGAGTGGCGATGGTTATTTTGTAGGAATAGCGGTAGCCGCTTATGAATGGATTGCAGCCATAGCGCTCATCATCATTGCAGTGTGGTTTATTCCCATCTACCTGAAGAATAAAATTTATACCATGCCACAGTTCCTGAAAACACGCTACAATGAAACGGTAGCGTTAATCATGGCAATTTTCTGGCTGTTTTTGTATGTGTTCGTTAACCTCACTTCTATTTTGTACCTCGGCGCACTTGCTATCAATGGCTTGCTGGGAGGGGAATACCTGCATGTTGTAATGATTGCCCTGTCTGTTTTTGCTGTCATCATTACATTGGGAGGTATGAAGGTAATTGGTTATACCGATGTGATACAGGTGAGTGTACTCATCATCGGCGGACTGGCTACCACTTATATGGCCTTAACGCTGGTGAGTGAAAAATTTGGCCTGGGGCATAATGCCATGGCTGGTTTCAATGCCCTGATGAAAGATGCACCGGATCATTTCCATATGATATTGGCTAAACCCGATGCCGCATCTTCGCAGGAATATATCAATAAATATTTAGTGTTGCCGGGTATCCTGATGTATGCAGCAGGACAGTGGATCGTGAACCTTAACTACTGGGGTTGCAATCAGTATATTACACAACGTGCGTTGGGGGCTAATCTGCAAACCGCCCGTAATGGAATTCTCTTTGCAGGCCTGCTGAAAATTATGATGCCTGTCATCGTTATGTTGCCTGGTATTGCAGCTTATGTGTTGCAGAAAAATGGTCACCTGCCAGGTCTGGATAGCAAAGATGGGGCATATGCAGCTATTCTCGGTTTTCTGCCTTCCGGGCTGAAAGGCTTGTCTATTGCCGCTTTAACAGCTGCCATTGTGGCTTCACTTGCAGGCAAAGCGAATAGTATCTCTACCATTTTTACATTGGATGTATACCGTAAATATATCAGCAAAGACGCCTCTGAAGAAAAGCTGGTATGGACCGGCCGTATCACAGTTATCGTTGCGATGGTGTTAGGAATCCTCTTTACCTGGAATGATCTGCTGGGAATTGGCGGTGAAGGTGGATTTACCTTCATTCAGAAATACACCGGCTTTATCAGCCCCGGTGTATTTGCCATGTTCCTGCTGGGCATGTTCTGGAAACGCACTACCGGCGCTGCGGCAGTAGCAGGTATCATTACCGGCTTTACGCTCTGTGTTTTCTTTAACCAGTTTGCACCAACGGTATTAGGTCATGAAACCATTTTTTATACGGCCTATCCCAATGGAAAAGGAGGGTATGAAATTCCTTTCCTCATCTGTATGGGCCTGGCTTTTATGTTTACCATGATAGTGATGATTGCCATCAGCTTCGCCGGACCAAAAATAAATCCCAAAGCATTTGTACTGGATAAAGCGATGTTTAAGATCAGTCCGGCTACCACCGTATTGATTGTTATTACGCTGTTGTTGCTATCGGCTTTGTATATACGCTTTTGGTAAAGCGTGGATTTTGTCTTTGTTCAGTATAATCCTGAACAAAGACAAAGCTCCGCTTAAATTTGTACTTTCACTGACTAATACATCGTTATGAAAAGATATTCGCAGCAGACGAGGTTGTTATTTGCCGTTGACTGTATTATATTTGGGTTTGATGGGCAAGAGCTGAAACTGCTGCTGATACAGAGAGGTTTTGAACCTTGCAAAGGGCAATGGAGCCTGGTAGGGGGCTTTGTACAGGAGAGTGAAAGTGCGGAAGATGCGGCCAGCAGGGTGCTTAAAAATCTGAGTGGACTGGATGGTATTTACATGGAACAACTGCATACCTTCAGTTCGCCTTCCCGGGATACTGTAGAACGTACTGTGTCTGTAGCCTACACTGCCCTGATAGATATCCAGAAGTATAAGCAACAACTGAACGAAGATTTTCACCCCGTATGGTTTCCTATTAATCATCACCCGGAACTGATCTTTGATCATAAAGCGATGGTAGACCTGGCGAAGGAAAAGCTTCGTTATAAAGCAGCGTTGCACCCGTTATTGCTGGAACTACTGCCGGGTAAATTCACAATCCCTCAATTACAGCACCTGTACGAATCTGTGTATAATATCTCTTTTGATAAAGGCAATTTCAGCCGCAAGATCCTTTCTACCAAACTGCTGGTAAAGCTGACTGATAAAGATAAACTAAGCTCTAAAAAAGGCGCCTTCTACTATAGAATAGACCGCAAAAAGTATAACGCTAACTTCCACGCGTTCCTCAACTTTGTTCCTGACCCCCATGTGCTGCAGCATAACAGCAGGTTATAAAAATGGTGAATATTTTAATTGTTATTTTGACAATTAAATAAGTTCTGTTAATTTGGACTTGTTATGAAAAAACAAAAATACTCCATACTGTTACAGGGGATAGTTATGTCATTACTCCTGTCGATATTGTTTCCTGTACGGTTAGCGGCGCAACGCCCATTGAATTTTATCGTGAAAGCCAACGAAGTTAAAACGGCTGTATCTCCCAATATGTGGGGCATCTTCTTTGAAGATATCAACCTTAGCGCAGACGGTGGTATTTATGCGGAACTGGTGAAGAACCGCTCCTTTGAATTCAGTATACCGCTCATGGGCTGGAGTATTCCGAAGGAACTAGCCGCCAACGGGCAGGTGCTGGTTATCAACCGGCAGACCACCAATGCGGCCAATCCCCGCTTTGCCAGGGTAACGGTGCCCGACACACGTAATTTCGCATTGGTGAACGAAGGATTCCGTGGTATGGGCATTAAAGCAGGAGAGCAATATAATTTCTCTTTGTATGCCAGACAGCAGTCTGCTACGCCAATGGAACTCACGGTTACCTTACTGGATGAATCAGGCAAAGCTATCGGCAGCACTACCATAGCACCTGTCGGCAATAGCTGGCAACAATATAAAGGGAGCTTCACGGCTTCCGCTACGGTATCTAAAGGAAAATTGCAGGTGGCATTCAAAGGGCCGGGCATAGTTGATATAGACATGATTTCATTGTTCCCGCAGCATACCTGGAAAGAGCGCCCCAATGGCTTACGTGCCGATCTCGTACAATTACTGGCAGACCTGCATCCGGGATTTCTCCGCTTCCCCGGAGGCTGCATTGTAGAAGGGCGGGAGCTGACCAACCGCTATCAGTGGAAGAAAACAGTAGGAGATGTGAATGAGCGCGAAGTGATCATGAACCGATGGAATACAGAGTTTGCACACCGTTCAACACCGGATTATTTTCAATCTTTCGGATTGGGCTTCTTCGAATACTTTCAGCTGTCGGAAGATATTGGTGCTTCACCACTACCGATTCTCAACTGTGGCATGGCCTGTCAGTTTAATAGCAGTGAAGTCGTTGCTGTAAATGAGCTGGACCCTTACATACAGGACGCACTGGACCTGATAGCATTTGCCAATGGAGATGTAAATACTACATGGGGGGCCCTGCGTGCCAAAATGGGACATCCTGCACCATTTAACCTGAAAATGATGGGTGTGGGCAATGAACAGTGGGGGCCGCAGTATGTAGAGCGTTACACGATTTTTGCAAAAGCGATTAAAGAAAAGTATCCGGACATAAAATTGATCAATAGCCTGGGACCCGGTCCGGACGGTGATAAATTTACTTTCCTGAATGATACGTTGCGTAAACTGCATGCAGATATCCTGGATGAACATTATTACAGTTCCCCCGAATGGTTCCTGAAAAATGCTTCGCGTTACGATACGTACGACCGCAAGGGACCGAAGATCTTTGCCGGCGAGTATGCTGCTCACAGCAAAGGTGTTGGCAATGGTGATAATAAAAATACCTGGCAGTGCGCCCTCGCTGAGGCTGCATTTATGACCGGCCTGGAACGCAATACAGATGTAGTGGTAATGGCTTCCTACGCGCCATTGCTGGCACATGTGGATGGCTGGCAATGGACACCGGATCTGATCTGGTTTGATAACCTACGCTCGTATGGTACGCCGAACTACTATGTACAAAAACTCTATGCTAACAACAAAGGGAGTGTGGTGGTACCGATTCTGAAAAATAATGACGTGATCAGCGGACAGGACAGCGTATATGCTTCAGCGGTAGTGGACCATGTTACTGGCGAACTGGTGGTAAAACTGGTGAATACATCCGCTAATTCTATTCCTGCGGAGTTGATTGTGCAGGGCAGGAAGCTGGCCACCAGTGGAAGCGTAACTAAATTGCAAAGCAATAGCCTGCAGGGACTGAATTCCCTCGATCAGCCAACGAATATTTCCCCGGTTGTACAAAGTATTGATATTAAAGGCAAGACAATACGAACTAATATAGCACCCTGGTCTTTTTACGTGATCAGGATTAAGATGAATGAGTAGATCATATAACTGTCCCACTATATAAGCCGTTGGCGGGAAATGCTCCTGTCAGCGGTTTTTTTCATAATGATTATGTATGTCAATGGTACGTTGGGAAAACGATTCTTTTGAGGTAGCTGATTAGTTGGGTTGTTTCCGGGCGATCGACCGGAAACAACCCAACGGTCATTTACTCTTTCACCATTCTGCAGCCGTACAACGGTCCGGCGCTGTTATTGTTTTTAGGTACAAAACGTATGTTCACGCGTTCTTTTCCTTTTGTCAGGCTTTCAGGTATTGCATAGGAGATCTGATAAAACCGGCTCTCCTTGAATTTATTGATATCTTCTGTTGCGATCGTGGTGCCGTCTACTATAATGTCGAATGTTCTGCCACGGTTATCCATACCCCAGTACGTGCATTGCAGGGAGTGTTTGCTGTTGGGGGCTACTTTCATCTGGAAGGAGAAATAACCTTCCGGCCATGCGATACGCCATTTGCGGCCATGCTCTTCTTCAGTGGTTGTTTTTTCACCGGTGAATTCATGATCACGTTCTGGTTGCATTTCTCCGGGGCGAAGGATATCTGTGGTGCGGGCATCGAGTTCCTGCTGTTGCTTTTTTTCAGCGGCATAGCGTACCTGTTGCAGCTTCCAGCTCTCCGGTGAAAATACATCCCAGTATACGGTGTAATATTCGTTTTTAGTTTGATAGAAAGGTGACAGCGTAACATCCTGTGGTTGTGCGGTGCCAACAGAGCGGAAGGTGAGCGTATTGTTATCGGTGCGTTTGATCCAGGTATCGGGGGAATGATTGGCAGTGACCAATACCGGCACACCACTAACCGGGTCTGGTTCTTTTTCACCCAGTATACCGGATAGCAACACAGGGCCGTAGAACAATGCCTGTCGATTTGGGTTATCGGGGATGGCTTCTGTATACACATCTGCGGGTAAGGTAAGCGTTACTTTATCATTGTTTTTCCAATTGCGGCGGATCACAAAGTAGCCGCCTGGATCTGTCGTGAGCGGCTGGGCGGTGCCATTTACCCGCAGGGTAATGCCTGCTCTAGCCCAGGCTGGTTTACGGATGCGTAACGCAAAGGAAGCAGTCTGCTTCGTACTAACGGTGAAGGTAGTACGATTATCGGCAGGCAGATTGTTTTCCTGTTTCAGGGTAATTTCTTTTTCCTGCCATTGCAGTACAGATGGGATAAAGAGGTTGACATACAGACTTCCGTCTTCGCCTTTGTAATAAATGCTCTCGCCATATTTCACATGATTTTCCATACCTGATCCAACACAGCAGGTAAAGGTTTCGAACTCATCGCTGTACTCTTTTTTGCCACCCATACGGAGTGGTACGAAGTAGCACATCATACCGGTTTCATGATTTTGAGAGGCGAGAATATGATTATACAATGCCTTTTCGTAATAGTCCATTAGTCTGGCTTGTGGCGACAAAGCAAACAGGTGCCTGGTCAGCTTCAGCATGTTATAGGTATTGCAGGTTTCGGTGGTGTTGTCCGTTAGTGCTTCGTTGAGTTGTCTGGCGGCGCCGAAATATTCATAATTGCTATTACCTCCGTTGGCATAGGAGTGATCTTTTGTCACTACCTCCCAGAAGTAGGTGGCAATGGCAGCATCGTTGCTGTCTTTATTCAGTTCATATCTCCGGATGCTGGCAATAGCTTTGGGGATCTGGGTGTTGGAATGCTTACCGGGAAGTACATCTTTCCCGATAGCCAGTGAATCAAGAATACGTTTATCATAGAAGCGATAGGAGAGATCAAGGTACTTTTTATCGCCACTCAGGGCGTAGGTATTGACAAGTGTTTCCGCCATGCCACCGTATTCGCAGATCAGCATTTGCTGCATCTGTGCTTCCGTGAGATTTTTGATGACATTGCCGGTCCAGTCGGCGATACCTTTGTTGACCTGCAATGCTTGTGCATTATTGCAATAGAGCCATGCGTCCAGTAAGCCGGCCATTATTTTATGTACCGTATACCAGGGTGACCAGGCACCGTTGAGGTCAAAGCCGCGGGAGCGGATATCGCCGGCGGCTACCTCGGTCCAGAGTTTATCATCATTAGGGAAGGCGCCAATATATCCGCTGTGGCGGCTTTGCTGACATAAGGCCAGTTCATTTACCAGGTAGTTCACCCGGTTCAGGTAAGCGGTATCTTTCGTGGCGGCATATTGCATGGCGCAGGCGGATAAGTAATGGCCCATGGTATGTCCGGCGAGGCCACCAGTTTCCCAACCGCCGTATTGTTTCCCTTTAGGTGCCAGACCAGCATTGGAGCGGAAGGCCGACAATAATCTGTCGGGGTCTATTTTTAGCAGGTAATGTGCATCCGCCAGCATGGCTGTTTTGAACGGGCCGTCCAGTAACGTTACGGCCGCTAACGGAAACGGATATGCTTTAATGGCTACTGCCGGCAGCACTTTCATCTTAGGCTCTTTCCAGCCCGGAACATAGGACTGGGCAGTTGTGCTATAATACCCTGCCAGTGCCAGACAGGTAATGATCAGTCTTTTCATATTCATCAATATTTATCCCGCTAAAGCTAGCTACCACGCCGTATACTTACTTTCCGATTATTGACAGATAGTATACGTATTTTAATCATTCGCTTTTTTAATTGTTTAATTGACACTAAAAATAAAATAAAATTATTTGACTTTAGCCGGATTATCACGATATTTAGTGACTCTTTTTCACTTAATACCAAAATACGTTATGGACATGAATTTAAAGGCGATGACTGCCCTATTGATTTCCGGTGGCACCCTACTGGCTTCCTGTAACAACAATGCTCCTAAGACAGAAGAAAGTAAGGATTCCACAGCAGTTGCCACTACTCCGGCTAACGGCCCGCGCAGCTTTGGTCATGCAGACGGTCAGGAAGTATTGCAATACACCCTGAAGAATGCCAATGGGATGGAAGTTAAGATCCTGAACTACGGCGGTACCATTACCGATATTATCACCGCCGACAAAGAAGGCCAGAAAGGAAACGTCGTATTATCTTACGATTCATTATCAGGTTACCAGCAAAAAGGACAGCCTTACTTTGGCGCGCTGATTGGCCGCTACGCCAACAGGATTGCCAATGCAAAATTCAAACTGGATGGCAAAGAATATTCCCTTGCTGCCAATAACGATGTAAATAGTCTTCATGGCGGTCTTAAAGGCTTTGATAAAGTAGTATGGGCAGCCACCCCCGCTGGCGACAGCAGTCTGCAGCTGGTATATACCAGCAAAGACGGGGAAGAAGGTTATCCAGGTACTTTACAGGCAACCGTAGTGTATACGCTCACGCCTGACAACGCCCTGCAGATTACTTACAAAGCTACTTCCGATAAAGCCACCCCGGTGAACCTCACCAACCACGCTTATTTTAATCTTTCTGCTGGTAAAGACAGCACCATCCTGGGCCATGAATTGTCCCTGAAGGCCAGTCGTTATACCCCGGTTACGGATAAACTGATTCCTACCGGTAAACTGGATCCGGTAAAAGGTGGCCCTATGGATTTTACGTCACCTAAGAAAATCGGCGCCGATATCGGTAAAGTAAAAGGTGGGTATGACCATAACTGGGTACTGGACAAAAAAGAAGGCGATCTGGAAACTATTGCTACCCTGTACGATCCTAACAGCGGTCGTTTCATGGAAGTAGCTACTACGCAGCCAGGTATACAGTTTTATACCGGCAACTTCCTGGATGGTACCCTTACCAATACCCGTGATGGTAAAAAATATGTGAAGAACGCAGCACTTTGCCTGGAAACGCAGCATTTCCCTGATTCTCCGAATCAGCCGTCTTTCCCTAACGTGATCCTGAAGCCAGGTGAAACGTTTTCACAAACCACTGTGTATAAATTCTCTACAAAATAAGTAATAGTAAGGCGGTTGTTTCCATCTGGGGCAACCGCTTAATTTATGCAGCTGCGCGCTGGTCTGGCATTTCTTTCTTCATCATGCCGATCATTCCCCATACCCCCAGGATAGCGGCTATCAAACACATAAAAAGTACCGGCGACACATATAAGATCCCCACATAACCCAGCAGGGCCAGGTTAAAGCAAACCAATACCCCTATAATGACCTTTCCGAGCCATTTGCCGGCTTTAAATTCAAGCGGACGATTGATAGGCTGCGTACTGTACTTGTGCACCAGCAGCGCCGTTAATTCAGCGGAAAACTGCTCCGTTGTTTGCGCCGTGCCGTTTTCTTTTAAAAATACACGGAGTTGGTCGTCATTGATTTTATTCATAATAAATTTCTTTTTTCCTGGTCCAGTAATAACTGTAACGCCGCTTCCAGTTGTTTACGTCCTCTCAGCAGCCGCATTTTTATGGCGGATTTATTCATTCCCAGTATATCGCAAATCTCCCCGATACTTTTTTCCGCGATATAATGAAGCGTAATGATGGTTCTGTCTTCCGCTGCCAGTTCATTCAGCAGCAGGGTCACGTATTTTTTCCTTTCTGTGGCGATTAACGCATCCCAGCTCTGATTTTCAGAAAATCCCGGTAAACCGGCTGCGTACTGTGTTTCGAAAGGGACCGGCTGCGGCTTCCTGTACTGGATTTTTGTAATCGAAGTATTATAAACAATTTTATAAAGCCAGGAGGAAAATTTAGCATTGTTATTAAATTTTCGGAGAGCAGCAAAGGCTTTTACAAAGGAATCCTGTACAACTTCCTCCGCATCCTCCCTGTTTGAAACAATCCCCATGGCAATGGTGAAGGCAAAGTCCTTATAGGTATTCACCAGATAAGCTATGCCGGCAGGGTCACCAAGCGCTGCTTTTTTTAATAGTTCATCTTCGGGTTGAATTTGCCTAAATAGTTTCATCAGATAGTTAGACCAGCAAAGAAGGAAAGTGGTCACAAAAAAAATATTGTGACCATTTGGGCAAATGGCTGGTCTAATATGAAAGTAGCCAAAAACTTTTAAATAATACAACATGCAACTAACGTCCGCCGCCTTATTTATTGCTATTGCACTGGTCATATTCGGAATCAGCTATTATTATTTCACGACCAGGCATAAAGAACGAATGGCCATCCTTGAGAAAGGACTGCCGCCAGATTATTTCAAGGGAAATATAACAGTACTGCCTTTCTTATTAATACTGGGTATTATAAGTATTGGCATTGCGATGGGATTGCTGACAGGCGCCTTGCTGGATGCACTACCCATTCCGGGAGTTAGCAATGACCTTAAATTTATCTTTTCTATATTCCTTTGTTTAGGTATTAGTTTATTAGTGGGATATGCGCTGCTTAAATCCCATTCCCGGAAGCCTTAAACATACCTAAGAAAGTATACCATCCCATCACAGGAAACCCACACCCGCATGTATTAGCTTTTAATCATGCCGCCGTCCTGTGCCCATTATCCTCACCAGTTAAATACAAATTATCATGAAAAATAAGTTAGCGGGATCGCTATTGCTATTATTCCTCCACCTTCACTTTATAGCGCCGGCACAATCAGCCGAAGCACGAATAGATACCCTGTTGTCGAAGACATTTTCTGGTACTGGTCCCGGAGGCGTAGTACTTGTGGCCAAAGATGATAAGATCATTTACCAGCAGGCGTTCGGTAAAGCAGACCTGGAAGCAGATCTTCCCATGCAACCGGAACAGGTATTCCGCATCGGCTCCATCACCAAACAGTTTACTGCCTGCGCCATTATGAAGCTGATAGAAGTAGGCAGGTTATCACTGCAGGATGATATCCGCCGGTTTATCCCCGACTATCCCACGCATGGACAAACCATTACCATCGAACATTTACTCACGCATACCTCAGGCATTTCCGCCAGCGCCGGGAAATGGACGCCAGAAGCACGAAAAAAAGATATGACACCGCTGGAACTGATAAAGCAATTTAAGGAAGAACCCATGGAATTTGAGCCAGGCGCGAATTTCCGCTATAACAATAATGGGTATGTACTCCTCGGCTATATCATTTCACTGGTTACCCAAACTTCCTATGAGGAATATATCACTACACATATCTTTGAGGTCCTCGGCATGAAACATACCTTTTTCGATAACGGAGATCATATCATCCCCAACAGGGCACACGGTTATGAAAAGTATGATGATCATTACAGAAATGCCGCCTTCCTGAGCATGTCCCAACCTTATGCAGCAGGCGCTATACTCTCTACTGCGATGGATTTATATACCTGGAACAAAGCAGTCATGGAGTATAAGGTTATCCGGAAACAAAGCCTGGACAAAGCATTAACGCCCTATCAACTGAAAAGTGGTGCCTCTACCGGATACGGCTATGGCTGGTGGTGTGGCAATATTCAGGGAAGCCCCGACAGGCATCATGATGGACTGATTAATGGATTCTCCACCTTCGCTGTTTATCTTTCAAAAGAAAAAGTATTTGTAGTCCTCCTGACGAATTGCGAAAATAATAACCCGGAACTAACAGCCACAAAAATAGCCGCCATCACAATCGGAAAGGCTTATCCGCAACAGGAAATACCATTATCTGCTGAACAGCAAAAGGAGTTGGAAGGTGTATACGGATCAACGGCAACGGGTGAGAATTACATCGTGTATGAAGATAACCGACTGTTGTTGTATAAAAAAGGCGGCACTAAAAGCCGGTTGGTGCCTTTTGATAAAGACCAGTGCTGGCAGGATAACAGTTTGAATACCTTCACCTTTACCAGGGATAGCAGTGGCCATATTAATACAGTAGTGATACACGGTAACGGCGATTCCACCATCCTGAAACGCAGTGATAAGATCGTTACCGCCATGAAGGCAATACCCGTGGAACCCGCCAGCCTGGAAAAGTACGCAGGTAAATACCGGTTCAGCTCCGGATTTATTTTAACGATCAGCCAGGAAGATAACCGGATGTATGGTAAGGGAACAGGTGGGAGACAGGTAAAGCAGGAAATATTATTGTATGCACCACATCAGTTTTTTGCGAAGAATATGGATGCGCAATTATCTTTTCATGTAGATGAGCAGGGAAAAGTACGGGGGCTGACGAAAATCCAGAATGGGCAGGAGGAGGCGGAGAAAGTAGAATAATAAAAAAACCGCTCCCGATAAGAGAGCGGCTTTTCGTATATCCTAGAAATTCGGATTCTGTATCAATATCCCCTGACTTCTATCTATTTCCTGTTGCGGCATCGGGAAATAGTAGTTCTTCGGACGCACAAAAGTCCTGGCTGCACCACCGCGGGTGATCGTAGTACCATCATAGGCCTTTTTAGGCTGTTTGTATAATGCTACGATGTCTATCAACTTCGCTTTGTCCCAGCGCAACAAATCCTGATGACGTTCGTTCTCGCCACATAATTCTACCCGACGCTCGTGCATCAATTCTTTCATACCCGCATTTGTTACCACAGGCAAAGTAGTGGAAGCACGCTGACGAACCGCTTTAATCTCTGCATCACCGGCACCGGCGCCATTCACACGGATCTTAGCTTCTGCCACCAGCAGGTAAATATCTGCGGAACGCATCAATGGTGTTTTAAGCGAGTAGTCTAAACCACCGGAAGGTTTCCAGCTACAGAATTTTTTATAGTGATAACCACTCCAGGAAGCATCTGCATTGTAGGTAGCAATACCGGTACCTATGTTCACCTGGTCACCAGGTTGCATAATGCAGATATTCTTACGTGGATCGCCTGCTTCAAATTCATCCACCAGTCCTTTGGTAGGGTAGAAGAAGCTCCAGCCATTCCAGTTACGGGGGGCGTGATAAGTGATGAAGTCGGAATAGCCGTTACCATCTACTGTTTGAACAGCCAGCAACATTTCTGAATTGTTACCAGTAGCTACGCTGAAATTATCGGCATATTTGGGAGCTAATGCATAATGTGCATTGGTGGTTACTTTGCTGCCAAATTCAATCGCCTTGTCCAGTTTTTCCCAGTTCATATACAGTTTGCAGAGCAGGCCCCAGGCGGTTCCTTTGCTCACACGACCTTTATCGCTATCACCATATGTTTCAGGCAACTGATCGGCTGCTGCCAGCAGGTCTGTTTCAATCTGTGCACGCAACTGATCTGCACTCACTTTAGGTTTTTTGTAATTGGATTTGAGTACATCGTCTTCTGTAACAATAGGCGCTTCTCCGTAGATCAGCAGCAGACGCCAGTAAGCGAAGGCGCGGAAGAAATGTGCTTCACCCAGACAGCGGTTTTTAATCGCTGCATCTATATCTGTTATTTTAGGAACATAAATGAGCACATTGTTGGAGCGGCTGATTGTTTCATATTTCCATCTCCAGCCTACTCTGACGCTGTAGGTAGAAGGATCATAGGAAAAGTCTTCAATAGCAGCATCGTAATCGTGGTCTCCACCACGTACCTGGTCATCTGAGCAGTTATCAAATACAAACTCGTTAAAGCCGGTATAATCTTCTTCCAGTAAGGTATTATAAATGCCGGTAACACCATCTAATGCATCGCTTTGGTTACGCCAGTAGTTGCCGGTGGTATAATTTCCTTTTGGCTTTACATCCAGCACGCTCTTACAACCTGTCAGCAGTACGGCGGTAATTAAAAATATATGTTTGATCCGTTGCATAGTAATTAATTTAAAGTTCCCGTGAATTAAAAGTTAAGGGTAGCGCCAAATGTAAAGGTTCGGGCCTGTGGATAGGCAGCTACGTCTACACCGCGTTGTCTGTTACCATCGAGGGTACCGTTGTATCCCAGCTGTGGAGTTAAACCAGAGTAGGAGGTAAGGATGAACAGGTTTTGTGCGGCTACATATACATGGATATCAGAGATGCCGCTGTGACCCCATATTTTAGATGGAATGGTATATCCCAGCGAGGCATTCTTCAGGGAAAAATAATCACCTTTTTCTACAAAACGATCGGAAACACGATTGTTCTGATTGTCACTGCGGAGCGACATACGTGGTACGCTGTTGCTGGTACCTGCACCATGCCAGCGGTTCAACGCATCGGCATACATGTTATACGGATAGGCAGGATCCATACCCTGCATTTTATCAGCGTTGTACAGTTTTACACCACTTACACCGGCAAAAGAAAGACTCAGGTCAAAGCCTTTATAGCTGCCGCTGGCCTGTATACCGTATACCATTTTAGGATTAGGGCTACCCAGGTTTACGCGGTCTTTATCGTTAACGATGCCATCTCCATTGATGTCTACAAAGCGTACATCGCCGGGCATGATTTTAGCCTTGTTAGGATCGTTTTTGATATTGGCGTCATTATTTACTTCGTCAGCTGTCTGATAAATACCATTGGTTTTCCAGCCATAGTAAGAAGCTAATGGCTGACCTACATAGGTGCGGGAAATTTCCACTCCCTGGCGGCCGTAAACAGTTGAACCAATGTAAGAGGACGGATCGTATAATTTGGTGACTTCATTTTTAATGAAAGAAGCGTTGGCGCTTACATTAAAATGAAAACGATCATTACCGCCCTGGTAGCCTACTTCCACTTCCCAGCCTTTGTTATTCAGCTCACCGATATTACGATCGGGGATAGCGGCAGTACCATGCAGGTCCATTTCCGGTGCTGGTACCAGCATATCGCGGGTATTTTTATTAAACCAGGTAATAGTGGTATTCAGTTTGTTTTCGAAGAAGCCAGCCTCCAGGCTGATGTTCGTCATCTCTGCTTTTTCCCAGGTGATGTTGGGGTTGGCCAGTCTGGAATTCCATACKCCGGTAAAAGAGTTTTCACCAAAGTTATAGCGTCTGTCTTTGTCTATCGGTGCCAGGTACTGGAAATCATTTATGTTCTGATTACCCAGTTGTCCCCAGCCTCCGGTGATTTTCAGGTTGCTGACTGCTTTCACATGATCTTTAAAGAAGGTTTCGTCAGAAATGCGCCATCCTGCGGAGAAGGCAGGGAAGTATCCCCAGCGTTGATCCGGTGCAAACCTGGAAGAACCATCTGCGCGGAAGGTAACTGTCAGCAGGTATTTGTCTTTATATCCATAGAAACCTCTCACAAATCCTGATGCGATTGCGTTGGCCGGATAGTAGTTACCCTGGGCATCGTGGATGTCGTTACCATTGCTGAGTACACGCTGATCTGGTGCTTCATCATTAAAGCCCCAGCGGTCGGCGCGGAAGAAGGAGCCATTATAAGTTTGCTGAGAGTAACCACCGGTAACGGTGATGTGGTGTATTTGTCCGAATATCTTATTATAGGTCATGAAGATTTCGCTGAGCTGGGTGTTTTCGGTGGCATTGCGGTTGTACAGTTCTGCGTGATCACGTGCCCTGGTCTGGTCCAGAACTTTTGGAGAGAAGCTATACTGGTTGTTGATATTACCGTCAAAGCCGTAGTTGGCGCGAAGGGTCAGACCGTCCATAATTTCCAGTTCTCCGTATACGCTGGCCAGCATGCGGTAGGTTTTAGCCCAGGCATCGGTGGTTTCAGCGGTATATACCGGGTTGTTGATATCACCCAGTTCATTGCTGGCTTTGGAGCTGCCGTAGCTGCCATCGGGATTGCGTACCGGGATGGCAGGGTTGAACCGCAGGGCACTGAAAATAAGACCTGTCTGTGAAGAGTAGGTATCAGGGCCAGCGCTCTGTTTGTAGGTCAGCTGCATGTTTTCACCTACTTTGAAACGTTTACCCAGTTTGTGTTCTGAGTTGAAACGTACGGAGTAACGTTTAAAATAGGAGTTGACAATCAGCCCGTTTTCATTATAGTAACCTGCACTGAGCATGTAATTGGAACTGGCGTTACCACCGCGTAAGCTCACGTCAGCATTGGTTACATCGCCGGAACGCAGGAGGGCGCGTTGCCAGTCGGTGCGTTGGGTGGAATAGTAAGGATCTTTCCAGAGTGGATCTACAGCGGCGCCATCGTTGGTATAGCGTTCCTGTTTGAGCGTGGCCAGGTCTGGTGCCGTTAGCAAAGGAATATACCGGATGGTGTTGGAAACGCCCCGGTAAAGGTTCACAGATGCTTTCAGTTTCTCGCCATAGCTTCCTTTTTTGGTGGTGATGATAACTACGCCGTTAGCCGCACGGGTACCGTAGATCGCGGAAGAAGAGGCGTCTTTCAGTATTTCCATAGACGCAATGTCGTTTGGATTTACATCGCTGAGGCCACTGGCCGGGATCCCGTCAATGATCACCAAAGGGTCTGCGTTGTTAATGGTACCTGTACCACGTATACGTATGGCGGGGGTGCTGCCGGGAGCACCGTCGGAGCGGACAATGTCCACCCCTGTAACACGGCCCTGTATAGCCGAGGCGGCATCGGGTACCGGTAAGTTTTTAATATCCGAACCTTTTACGGAAGCAATGGTACCGGTTACATCGCGACGTGTTTGTACACCATAACCTACGACCACTACTTCACCCAATCCTTTGGTGGTAGCGCTGAGAGATACATTGATGACAGTTTTGTCACCAACCGTTATTGTTTGTGGTTCATAGCCGATAAATGAGAACAAAACCGATTTAGCACCCGCGGGTAAAGAAAGGGTGTAATTGCCTTTTGTATCAGTACTGGCTCCGCTGCTGGTGCCGGGCACAATTACATTTACACCTGGCAGACCCGTTCCGTCTGCCGCCCCGGTGACTTTTCCGGTAATGGTCTTTTGTGCCATCACAGCGCTGGTAGCTGCGCATAGAAAGACCATCAGAAAGCATAATTTTCTAGTGAATGAGTACCTCATAATTTGATGAATAAGACGTGAACTTGAATAAACGTGATTGGAACAGATATATACGGCCTGTCTGTTTTAGTGTTACTGAATTACTGGTTTTGGTTGTTAGATAATAATTGTTGCTAAATCGTTATTGCACTATTGCCTGTTGTAGGTAAAATTTTTAAATATTCACTGGGTTCCAAAAAACGTAGATGAAAAAAACTGGTTGGCATTTCACGATGACTACATTACACCTTTGGCTCAGCCAGAAAGATAGTGAATTTTACAAATGTAGCAGTATAGTTTTTTACCCGGGTCTGATAGTAGATTAATTATGTATTAACACTTGTAAACGCGTATGGAGAACACTTATAAGGGGAGATATTAAAAAGGGGACTGATACATCAGTCCYCCGGAAATGATTGGTTTGGTCAGTAGATTAGTTGGTGGTAGTAATTTTTTCCCTCTGGGAGACAGGTGGTTTATCGCTCCGTCTTTTCCTGTTAACCAGGTAATACACAGGAATACCAGACAGCGTAATGATCAGTCCCGGCCAGGTAAACCGTGGTTTATAGATAAACAGCAACCCGCAGAATGTGAGGCCCATTAAAATATATAATACCGGCAGCACCGGGTATCCGAAAGCCTTGTACGGCCTGTCAGCATTCGGCCGCTTTTTACGCAGGATGAAAATACCGGCTATCGTCAGCATATAAAATGCCACCACTACAAACGAAATCATGTCCAGCAATTCACCATACCGGCCACTTAAGCACCATAAACAGGCAAGCACACATTGGATCCATAAGGCAAACGCCGGTACGGAAGCACTGTTTAAAGTACCCGCCTGTTTAAAAAATACGCCGTCATTCGCCATCGTATGATACACCCTGGCTCCGGCCAGAATAAGGCCATTGTTACATCCGAAAGTAGAGATCATGATCATCAGCGCGATAACAACTGTGCCTGCATTACCCAAAACAACCTGAGATACGGACACGGCTACACGATCTTTTGGCGCCTGTGCAATTTCTGATAAAGGTAATACGGCGAGATAGGTAATGTTGGTCAACACGTAAATAATAGTCACGATAGCGGTACCCAGGAAAAGACTCAACCCAATATTACGTCGCGGATTTTTTATTTCTCCTGCCACAAAAGCAACATTATGCCAGGAGTCACTGCTGAAAACCGAACCAACCATCGCTGCCGCAATAGCACCAAGGGCTGCTATGGTAGTATAGGAGGGGGCAGTATTACCGGTAGTTAAAGGATGGAGGTCCCATGCATGCTGCCAGTTGGCCGTCCATACGCCCGGTTTTAATGCCAGCAGGCCGCAAATGATCAGGGCAGCAAGACTCACCAGTTTAGTCATCGTGAAAGTAGTTTGTATTTTTTTACCGCCCTCAATACCACGTGTATTCATATAGGTTAGTAACACAATCACCATAATAGACAGCAGTTGCGCCGCACTCACTTTCATCACCCCCAGGTCCAGTAACACATGTTCTTCACTGAATACAGGCAGGAGGTAGGCGGTGAACTTGGCAAAAGCAACACCTACCGCTGCAATGGTGGCCGTTTGTATGACCGTAAAAAAGCTCCAGCCATATAGGAAAGCCGTCATAGGATTATAGGCCTCTTTCAGGTATACATATTGTCCGCCGGCACGGGGAAACATGCCGCTCAGTTCCCCGTAGCTTAAAGCGGCAGTAAGCGTCATAAACCCGGTAATCAGCCACACCAGCAATAACCAACCGGCGCTTCCGGTATGACGGGTAATATCGGCACTGACAATAAAAATTCCAGAGCCTATCATGCTGCCGGCCACAATCATAGTGGCATCCAGCAGCTTTATAGACGGCTTGAATGATGGAGCGTCTGACATAGTAGCTATAGTAATTGGTTGATTACCCTAAAACTACAGCTACTTCGGGGTGAATTCTATGCGCTTATTGACCAATACTATGCAGATTTTGTAGCTGCTGTATCTGAGGTGTTATCCAGTTGTTCATATTCCCGCAGATAGCTGCGTGGCGATTTCCCGGTAATACTTTTAAATACCCGGTTGAAATTGGMAATACTATTGAATCCGCAATTGTACGCCACGGTAGCGATACTGTCGAATGAGCCACCAGCCAGTTTTTTACAAGCTTCATTGATGCGTACCTCATTCAGAAATGACACAAAAGTTAACCGCGTATGTTTTTTGAAATACCGGCAAAAAGCCTGTGGCGTCATATGCGCCTCCCGGGCAATATCTTCCAGCTTAATTTCCGTATCATAGTGCTGCATAATATAATTGTAGATATACCCGATACGGATACCTTCCTGCTCATTCACTGCCGATAACCTCGACCCCGTAATTAACGGCTCCAGGCTCTTAATCGTCAGAAAGAAATTCATCAACTCCACAAATGCCAGAAACTGCACAATCCCCTGCGACTGATGGATCTTCAGCATACGGCTCGAAATATCCAGCACATGCACTTCCGGGATCTTAAACCCGTTGCGGGACTGCTCTACAAATGACTTGATCTTTTTAAATTCCGGCAGCTCAAACAACGGCGCCAGCTTACCTTCCGGATTGAAAAATACGGTCAGCGCCTGCACATTCTTTTTGTTCTTACTGCCAAAAGGCAACTCCTCGCTCTTTAATACATGAGGTTGATTACTGCCTAACCAGTAAATTTCATTCGACCAGAAAGCGTGCATATTGTTTTCCACGATCAACGTACCATGTCCGTGCTGAATCCAGGTGAGCTGAATTTCTTCATGACGGTGCAGGTGCGGATAGAAAGCTGGCAGCGAATCTTTTTGCGTGATAATGGTTTTGTCGTGCGCTACAGGTATTGTAAACTGTAATACTTTCATGTAGTTACATTATTCTTTTTTTAACACCTTTGAAGGCTTTGTGACCAAATTTAGGTGAAGATATGAGAACAAGTTATTAAAAATCGTTCAAAAACTACGCATTGTGGATAGTACTTTTAAAAAATATTCAAACAGTGTATTTTTAATAATTGTCAGGTATACATTTACTTACAGCCGATCAGAATTATTTATGAAGTACCAGAAGTTTCTTTTTTTGCTATTGTTACTGGGTATCCCCGCCGGGCTGCTGCAGGCACAACAAAGCAAGCCAACGCCCTATTTACCCACACATGCGGATATACTGCAGCGATATCGCCAGGCGCGGTTGCTGGATAGCATCACCCGGAAAACAGTGTTCAAGCATAATGTAGATGCCAACTGGCTGCCGGGAGGAACCTCTTTCTGGTATGTGAATGATAGCAAAGACAGTACTAAGACTTATTACCTCGTGAACGCCGCTACCGGCAAAAAGGAAGTCATTACCGATACCGCAAAATTTGCAAAATTGTCGGTATCGAAATCCTCATCCCGTCCTTTCCAGCATCGGGAGCCCAGCCGCTGGGAGAGTTTTACCACCGACAGTCTCTCACCGGATAAGAAATGGGTGGCCACCACCATCAATGGCAATGTTTATGTACGCTCCCTCCTGGATGGGTCAGTGATCCCCTTTACAAAGGATGGCGACACAACAAAGGAAAGTTACGGCTCCCTGGCCTGGTCGCCGGACAGTAAATACCTGGTGGGATATCGCATCCACCCCGTAGAGGATTCTTCTGTATATTATATCCTGACGGACGTACCGGGAACTACCCGCGGACAGCTGCGTTCGCAGCCCTATAAGCAACCCGGCGACCCTTTTACCACCTATGAAATGTATGTGTTCAACCTGGCTGGCAAAACTACCACCAAAGTAAACACCGACATCATCGATTTCTTTGATGCGCCGGTATTGCACTGGCGCCAACCCGATGCCCGATACTTCCTGTACGAAAAAGTAGACCGCGGACATCAGCGCTTCCGCATCATAGAAGTAGATGCGGCTAACGGTAACACCCGTACGATACTGGAGGAAAAAACCAACACTTTCATCTACGAATCCCGGATATACACGCACTACCTCCCCGAAAGCAATGAACTGTTGTGGACCTCTGAAAAAGATGGCTGGCAGCACCTTTATCTCGTGAATAGCCTCACAGGAGAAATAAAGAACGAGATCACCAAAGGCGATTGGATTGTAAGAGAGGTGGATAGCGTAGATGCCCAAAAAAGAGAAATCTGGTTCCGCGGTAGTGGCCGGAATGCCGGGGAAGATCCTTACTTTATTCATTATTATCGTATAGACTTCAACGGTAGTAAACTGCTGGACCTGACTCCTGCTATCGGTAATCACCTCGTTTTCTTTTCTCCCGATAAAAAATTTTATATAGATAAATACTCACAGGTCAATGTGCCACCGGTAAATGAACTGCGCCGTACGGCTGATGGAAAACTCATTACCGTACTGGAAAAAGCAGATGTAAGTGCCTGGCAGGCCACCGGCGTTCCTTTCCCGGTACCATTTGTTGCCAAAGGCCGCGATGGGAAGACAGATATCTGGGGTGTGATGTGCCGGCCGTCCAACTACGACTCCACTAAAACATATCCGGTAGTGGAAAATATTTATGCCGGTCCGCAGGACGCTTTTGTACCCAAAAGTTTTATGAGTTATTACATAGACATGCAAAGCCTGGCAGATCTGGGTTTTATTGTGGTACAGATAGATGGTATGGGAACGGCTAACCGCTCAAAAGCATTTCATGACGTATGTTGGAAAAACCTCGCAGACGCAGGGTTCCCGGATCGTATTTTATGGATCAAAGCACTCGCCCGGAAGTATTCTTTTGTGGATACATCGCGGGTAGGTCTGTATGGTACTTCTGCCGGCGGGCAAAATGCGTTGGGTGGACTCCTTTTTCATCCTGAATTTTATAAAGCAGCCGTGGCTTCCTGCGGTTGTCACGATAACCGGGTAGATAAGCAGTGGTGGAACGAGCAATGGATGGGATATCCTGTGGGCAAGCATTACGAAGAGCAATCCAATGTCACCAATGCCGGCAGATTACAGGGCAGTCTTTTACTGATAGTAGGAGAGGCGGATACCAATGTACCTCCTGAATCCACTTACCGTGTGATAGATGCCCTGATAAAGAAAGGAAAGACATTTGAATTCCTTCCGGTTCCCGGCATGGGACATAGTGATGGCGGCCCTTACGGCCGTATTAAACGCCGCGATTTTTTTGTGCAACACCTGTTACAAACCACGCCACCAGATAGAAATATTAACGAGTAAAACCTGACCACCTTGAAAAAAATATTTCCGCTGATCGCTGCGCTGCTCTTACAGCAGGCGATCGTATCCGCGCAATCCGCTGATAATGACCTTTACGCACAAACCAGTGAGGTCAATAATATCATGGTACAGTATGAGGCAGATGCCGGTATCCTGAACCGCTTTTATTTTGTAGAGAACTCACCGGAACGTTTTGCGCGTTTCGCTGCGCTCATTAAGAGCTATCAGCAACGCCTGCAGCAGCTGAACTACAGCGCATTGAATGTAGGCACGCAGGTAGATTATACGCTGTTTAAACGCAAGCTGGCTGCTGCTGCGGAAGATTTGTCCGAGGCGCAACAGGAATATGCCCAGGTGAAAAAGTGGTTTCCCTTTGCAGATAAGATTTACCAGGTAGAGCAAAACCGCCGCCGTGGCGCCAAACCGGATGCACCGGCAATGGCAGCACAGTTCAACGAAATAGCAAAGGAAGTTAACAAAAGCAGGCTACAACTGGAAGGCGATAGCAGCATCTCTATTGTACAGATACGCCGGGGTAAGGCTACTGTAAAAGACTTGCGTAATGCGCTTGGCAGCGTGTTTTCTTTTTACAACGGATATGATCCGCTTTTTTCCTGGTGGATACCTGCTCCCTATAAACAATTGGATAGTCTCCTGAGCGGCTATGGGACTGCTTTTGCCGCTAAAGAGAAAAGCAGTGGACAGCTCCCTGATGATGGCAGCGGTATTATTGGTCACCCTATTGGCAGAACGCAGCTGATCAGGGGATTACAGCAGGAAATGATTCCTTACACGCCAGAAGAACTGCTGGCCATTGCCAATAAAGAATTTGCCTGGTGTGATGCAGAAATGGATAAGGCTACCCGTGAAATGGGATTTGGTACCGATTGGAAGGCCGCCATGGAAAAAGTGAAGAACAGCTACGTACCGCCGGCCGACCAGCCTGCCGCCATGATGCAACTTTATAATGAATCCATAGACTTTCTCAAACAGCATGACCTCATCACATTGCCGCCACTGGCCGAGGAAACCTGGCGTATGAACATGATGTCGCCGGAAAGACAACTGGTTAATCCATTCTTTTTAGGCGGCGAAGAATTCATTGTATCCTATCCGGTTAGTAGCATGAGTCATGAAGATAAAATGATGAGCATGCGGGGTAATAACCCACACTTCTCCCGCGCCACCGTACACCATGAATTGCTGGCCGGACATGCACTACAGGAGTTTATGCTGAACCGTTACAAAGCATACCGTCATTTTGAAACACCTTTCTGGATCGAAGGATGGGCTTTGTACTGGGAAAGACTGCTCTGGGATCAGGGCTTTGCTAAAACACCGGAAGATCGCATCGGCATGTTGTTCTGGCGTAAGCACCGTTGTGCCAGGATCATCTTTTCTATCAACTACCACACTGGTAAATGGACACCGCAGCAATGTATCGACTTCCTCGTTGACCGTGTAGGACATGAGCGGGCCAATGCAGAAGGAGAAGTACGACGCTCTTTTGTGGGCGGTTATAGTCCGCTGTACCAGATCGCTTATATGATTGGAGGGTTACAGTTCGAAGCACTGAAAAAAGAATTGGTAGACAGTGGAAAAATGTCTTACAAACAATACCATGATGCTGTGCTGAAAGAGAATATGATGCCCATTGAAATGTTGAGGGCGATTCTTTTGAATAAACCAGTACCCAAAGATTTTGTCAGTACCTGGCATTTTTACAAGCTATAACGGAAATACGCCGGGCGCTTTCCAGCCCCGGCTTTTTTTATTGCGACAGCCTCAACTTATCAGGCGCAGCCTGCCGCTGCATAGTGTAGCACTGCTGCGTTGCGCAGGATTGATAAAATACAGGGAATACTCGTTAATATTTACGCAGTATTCCTCTTTTTTTCTGAATACTTTTAAATGTCATTAAGACAATTTAAAAAAAACTTGTTTGAACTGGCTTTATAACTGGCTGTTTATCCGGATGTGATGAGTCAGAACAACCCATTGAGTTAAAACGTAAGTCAGGACTTATAATTGTTTAATTGACAATTATGAATTATTATATTAGGTGTTTATAAAGATAAAAAAGGTATGAGATCATTTTTGGGAAAGATGGCGATGGCGGGCGCAGGTATGTTGCTCAGCAACACTGCATTAAAAGCGCAGCTGCAAAAAGACTATCCGATAAGGCCGGTGGCCTTTACCCAGGTAAGGGTAAACGACCAGTTCTGGGCGCCAAAAATAAGGACCAACGCCGGTGTAACGATACCGTATACATTGGAGCAATGTAAAAAGACAGGCAGAATAGATAACTTTTTGCGTGCCGCCGGTAAACTTTCCGGTGATAAACTAACAGAGTATACTTTTGATGATACAGATCTTTACAAGGTGATTGAAGGTGCTTCCTACGGACTGCAGGTGCAGCCGGATCCCGGTCTGGAAAAATACCTGGATACACTCATCAGCATCATCGGTGCAGCACAGGAAAGAGATGGTTATCTCTATACCTTTCGTACCGTGAAAGCAGCAAAACCACATGAATGGATTGGCAGCAAACGTTGGGAGAAGGAAGAAGATCTCAGTCATGAACTCTACAATGCAGGTCACCTGTTCGAAGCAGCTGTAGCGCATTACCAGGCCACCGGAAAGAAGACACTACTCAATATCGCGATTAAGAACGCGGACCTGCTGGTGCGTGTTTTTGGCTGGGGTAAGGAAGAAAAGTTTCCGGGCCATCAGATCGTGGAAACAGGTCTCACCAGGTTATACCGCGTAACCGGTAATAAATCTTACCTGGACCTCGCTAAATTTTTCCTGGATGTACGCGGTCCCGGAACGAAGTATAGCCAGGAGTACAGCCAGTCGCATAAAAAAGTAACGGAACAGCATGAAGCCGTAGGACATGCGGTACGTGCTACGTATATGTATACCGGTATGGCAGATGTGGCGGCATTAACGGGCGACCGGCAATACCTTAAAGCCATTGATGATATCTGGGAAGATGTGGTAGAGCGGAAGTTATATATCACCGGCGGTATTGGTGCAACTGGTGCAGGGGAGGCTTTCGGTGCCGCGTATGAGTTACCGAATATGTCGGCCTACGCKGAAACCTGCGCGGCTATTGCCAATGTATACTGGAATAGCCGGATGTTCCTGCTCCATGGAGATGCCAAATACATAGATGTGCTGGAACGCACGCTGTATAATGGATTGTTGTCAGGTGTATCATTGAGCGGTGATCGCTTCTTTTATCCCAACCCACTGGCCTCTATGGGGCAACACCAGCGGAGTGCCTGGTTTGGCTGCGCCTGTTGTATTTCCAATATGACCCGCTTCCTGCCCTCTATGCCGGGATATGTATATGCGCAGAAAGATAATGATCTGTATGTAAACCTGTTTGTAGGTGACTCCGCCAGCATACAACTGAAAGCAGGGAAAGTAAATATTGTGCAACAAACAGATTATCCCTGGAATGGTAAAGATGAAATTACGATCAACACGACCAAACCCACTGCTTTTAACCTGAAAGTACGTATTCCCGGATGGGCGGAAAACAAGCCTGTACCGGGTAATCTCTACTTTGAGGATGACAGTGCTGCCGTGAATATCCCTGTTTTACTGAATGGTAAACCAGTGGTGTATGCTATGGATAAAGGCTATGCGGTGATCAGCCGCACCTGGAAAAAAGGAGATAAAGTAGTGGTAGACTTCCCCATGCAGGTGAAGAAAGTGCTGGCAGCAGCACCGGTAAAAGATGATAAAGACCGCTTTGCCCTGGAACGTGGCCCTATGATGTTTTGCCTCGAAGGCCCGGATAATAAAGATGCCACCGTGCAGAATATTGTAGTCAGCAAACAGGCCGATGTGAATACAGTCTTCCAGCCAACCCTGCTCAATGGAGTGATGACCCTGCAAATGGCAGGTAGCTCGGCCAGCAGACAACTGCACTCAGATTCGCTGATCAGCAGCACGCAAACGGTAACGGCTATACCGTATTACGCATGGGCCAATCGTGGCCCTGCAGAAATGACGGTATGGATACCTTTTGAATCTTCCGCAGCCCGTCCCAAGCCGGCGCCCACCATTGCGTCCAAAAGCAAAATCAGCGCTTCGGTGAAAAATCAGCGCATGTTTATGGCATTGAACGATCAGTACGAACCTAAAGATTCCAAAGATAACAGCGCCCTCTATTTACATTGGTGGCCAGCCAAAGGCAGCACGGAATGGGTGCGCTACGATTTCGACAGCACCTATACCGTTAGCAGCTCCAAAGTATACTGGTATGACGATGGGCCTTTTGGAGGCTGCCGCATTCCTGCCACCTGGAAGCTCTATTACAAACAGGGAGCTGACTGGATACCGGTGAAGAATAAGACACCCTATGTAGTGGAGAAAGATAAATACAGCGTCATCACCTTTGAACCGGTTACAACAACTGCGTTAAAACTCGAAGTGCAATTACCTGCAGAAAATGCAAGTGGCATACATGAGTGGATCGTGGAATAATAAATTATACGCATGAAATACGGCCATTTCGCTGCCATCGCTCTGGTGATGGGGTGTAGCACTGCTATCGCTCAATCAAGGGCCAGCATCCACGTAAATACCGCTGTAAAGGGTGCTGTAGTACCAGCTACCCTGCACGGTATTTTCTTTGAAGAAATCAGTCATGCCGGCGAAGGAGGACTTTATGCGGAAATGGTACAGAACCGCGGCTTCGAAGATCATTGCATTCCTGCAGGTACACAATTGAAAAATGGCTGGCTGCAACCTTTTCCGCTGAAGCCGCATTTTATGCTTAACGGACAGCCATCCGACTGGAAAATGGAATGGCCCCTGCAAAGTCAATGGCCAGCCTGGCATGCGGAAGAAAAAGGAAACGCCACGATACGGTTATCTATTGTCAGCGATCATCCCTTACACAAAGCTACTCCGCATGCTATGCAGGTGGAGGTAACGGCTACGGATCTACGTAATGATGCTGCATTGGTAAACGAAGGGTTCTGGGGTATGAACATCGCCAAAGGGGCTCCATATCGTTTATCTTTTTTTGCCAACGGCAGCAAAGGTTACACCGGCAATGTGCGTGTTTCTCTGCAAACAGCCGGCGGTAAGGTACTCGCGGATACTACTTTTACAATTGCAGCAAAGACCAACTGGAGAAAGTATACTGCCGTACTCACCGCAAAAGATACTGACCCGGACGCGCGACTGGTACTTTCTTTTCAGCGCTCCGGTACCTTGCTGCTCGATATGGTGTCGCTCTTTCCGGTACATACTTTCCGCGACCGGCCCAATGGTATGCGGGCAGACCTGGCTACCCTTATCGAAAAAATGAAGCCTGCCTTTGTGCGTTGGCCCGGCGGCTGCTATGTAGAAGGTATTACGGTGGAAAGTGCACCGGACTGGAAAACCACGCTGGGACCGCCTGAGCAGCGCATACCAACGTATAGCCCCTGGGGTTACTGGAGCAGCAACGGATTCGGATATCATGAATACCTGCAGTTTTGTGAAGATATTAATGCAGCGGCGCTGTACGTATTCAATGTGGGCATATCCTGTGAATATCGCAGTGGTACCTTTATTCCGGACGATAGCATTGCACCCGTGATACAGAACGCACTCGATGCTATTGAATATGCTATTGGTCCGGTTACCTCGCGCTGGGGTAAACAACGTGCTGCCAACGGTCACCCGGCACCTTTCCCATTAAAGTATGTAGAAGTAGGCAACGAACAGCATGGCCCCAATTACGCCAAACGATATAACCGTTTTTATGACGCCATACACGCCAGGTATCCTCAGATAGGTATTATTGCCAGCATGGGAATTGGTGATGTAAACCAGTATACACTGGATAGTATGCAGCATACAGACATTGTAGATGAACATGCATATAAAGATGCCGGCTGGAGCCTGCGCAACTTTGATCATTTTGATCAGTATAAACGCGGCCACTGGCAAATGTATGTGGGAGAATATGCCACCAATGCCGGTGTAGGCAATGGCAACCTGCGGGCCGCCCTGAGCGATGCGGTATACGTGATGAGCATGGAGAAAAACGGCGACCTGGTGAACATGAGCAGCTATGCACCCTTGCTGGTGAATGAGCATGATGTGGATTGGCCCGTGAACCTCATTCATTTTAACGCCGCCACCAGCTTTGGCCGTATTTCTTACTATGCGCTTAATATGCTCAATGATCATAAAGCCACCATCAACTTCCCGGTGACAACCAGCATACAGACCGAAACTACGGAACAACCGAAGTTTGCCGGCGGTATCGGTCTAGCGACATGGGATACGGAAGCGGAGTATAAGGATATCGTAGTCGTACAAAATAAGGATACGGTATATCGCAGCAACGCATCCATCGGTTTAAAGGAATGGCTGCCGGTGCGGGGTAGCTGGCAACAAGCCGGTGGCATCATGGCGCAAACTATGGAAGGCGCTCAGCAATTGGCAGTATTGAAAGATCATCACTTTAACGCCTATACGCTTACGTTGAAAGCACGTAAAACAGGCGGAGTAAATGCTTTCATTATCCCGTTTGCAGTGAAGGATACAAATACCTGTTTGCGCGCACATATAGGATCATGGCTGAATTCTCATGCCGTGTTTGAAAGTCTCACGAACGGTTATGAGGTAGCAGGTATCAGTAACCCGGTAAGACTGAAATCCCCATTGGCATTGGATCATTGGTATAATATCCGGCTGGAAGTAGGTAACAGTGAAGTAAAATGTTATTTAGAGGATACCTTACTAATGACTTACCAGGAACCACAAAAGCTGTTCACCATTGCCGGGAAAGATGAAAAAAATGGAGATATTATACTGAAAATAGTCAATGCCGGTGAACAGGCGGTGAATGCCGATATTCAACTGGGTGGCGCTACGGCTGTTAACCCCATCGCACAGGTCATCACGTTAACAGCCGATACACCGGAAGCAGAAAATTCTTTTGACCGGCCTGCCGCCTATGTGCCGCATACCACTACTATCACCGATGCAGGTGCGCAATTCAACTGGACTGTACCACCACTTTCAGTGAATATTATCCGACTGACCCCGGATAGAACTGCAATACACACATCGCAGGCTCCTGATAAATTGAAGCCGTAGCTCACCACATCCCATCATCGGGAGACCTGCAAGATAACTATTCACTTTTTCCGTTTTTTGAAAGAAATGGGGAGATGCTCGTTGATAATCAGCGATCAGCTCCCCATTTCTCCTAAAAACTAAAAAATATATTTACACTTTGTATTACAAAGTGCTTTTTATTTTATAGCTTTACCTCGTATTCAAAACCTATATATGGAAGTTGGAATTTCCAAACGCCAGCCGATAATAATTAAGATCGGCCTGGTATCACTATGCTGTTCAGTACTCGTATTTGTATTATCCTCTTGCCGGATAGGGAACCCTAAATGGGAAGCCTATTTTTTGATGAATCACTTTATCGTATTAATCTGGCTCTTTGCCAATTGGTTCGGTGGTGAACTCAGACGAAACCCTCATAGACGAAAAGTGGTAGCCATATTTGTTGTCCTGTTATTGTTGGATGCTTATACCATTAATAACGAGATATCCGTATTTAAATCAACGGCAACCTGGTTTGCTATAATACTGGTAATGATGTGTGTTAACATCATGGCGTTTTGTTTCTTTGAACAATGGCCGGAATGGGTAAAGTGTCTGCAAAGCGCGGTATTGGGTTTCACTTTGTTGGCGCCGGTTTACCTTGCCTGCTATCTGCTGAATATGTATGTTATTAGTCTGATTGGCCTGATTGCTATTGGGATTTCCATTGTTACGTTTTCCCCGCTATTCCTTTTATGGTTTAACCTGCGAATGGTACAAAAACTGATATGGCCGGTGTTTCGTTATCGCGTCATTTATTTAATTACACTGGCATTGTCCCTGACCATTATTACCACTTACGCATTATTATATGCAGTAAACGTGAAAGCCATCGAGGATGTTTTCAGTGTAGATGACAGATCAACAGAATTGCCAGCCTGGGTGAGCGCGGCGCAAAAGCTACCGCATAATTTCATGATGGAAAAGATCCTGAAAACAGGTATTATTTATATGGTCCCTGGAAATTGGGATAGCTTTAGCCTCTGGTCTATGCCACAAAAGGAATACGATGGCGAAATGAAACACGACCCGCTGTTCATTACATCTGCTTTTATTTTTGGGACCACCAACATACCGGAAGAAGACAGGCTGAATATCCTCAGTGTAATATACGACAAGCGACATTTTGCAGAAGATCGTCTTTGGACCGGAAAAGACTTAGCTACTACCAAAGTTAGCACCAGTGCTGATCTCTGGCCACGTTACCACCTGGCATATACGGAGAACACGATCACGGTAGCAAACAAGAGCGAAAAGGGTTGGCCACAAAACGGAGAAGCTATTTATACTTTCCATTTACCGGAGGGGGGCGTTGTCACTTCTTTGTCGCTATGGATCAATGGCAAGGAAGAAAAAGGGATACTCACCACCAAACAGAAAGCGCAGGCTGCTTATAAAGATATTGTCGGTGTTCAATACCGTGACCCGTCTGTTGTTCATTGGCAGGAGGGAAATCGGGTAGTCGTACGCGTATTCCCGGTACCCGTGGGCGATAGGCGGAAATTTAAAATAGGGATCACGTCTCCGTTGCTGGTGAAGGAGCGTAAACTGGTATACCAACCCGCCTGGTTTGAGGGACCGGTGCATGATAACGCAGATTATGAAGTCAATCTGAATATAGATAACTGGCCTAAAGAAATGGCATTCCCATCCGGATTCCACCCGGGTAAAGGAAAAACCATCGTGCGTAAAGGCAACTATGATGCAGACTGGGAATTGAAAATTCCGGAAGAACAAATAGACAATGCGGCTTTTAATTTTAACGGACAGCGATATACGCTGCTGCCTTATGCACCGGCTTACGAATTTTTTGCACCGGAAAACTGTTACCTGGATGTCAACAGTAGCTGGCAATACAACGATTACCAGCAAATAACAGCACAGCTGAAAGACAAAGCAGTATGGGTATTTCATCCCAAAAAAGGGATGACGGCGGTGACAGAAAATAATAAGAAGGAACTATTCGATGAGCTACAGCAGCTTCGCTTTTCGCTGTTCCCGTTTCATCATATCCGTAATGCAGTCAGTGCTATAGTAATTACTGCTTCCGAAAATATTTCGCCACAACTGGGCGACCTGGAAGATGCGAAGTTCCGGGATAGTTTACGTACGTTCTTTACCAGGCAACCCGTACGACTATACGATATTGGTAATACCCTTTCACCTTACCTGGCTACCCTGAAAGAATCACGCTCGTTGATCTATGAAAAAGGAACAACAGCCCAGTTGTTATCTCAACTAAATAAAAATAGCTTTTTAAAACAGGAGGAAGACAGCTCACAGTTGACGATGGCACAGGCAGGCATGCGCATTACACGAAGTACAGATAGTACCCTTGCACAAGGCCCGGATCATCTGGCACGACTCTTTGCCTACAATCATGTGATGCAACAGCTGGGACAGCGCGTTACGGCAAAAGACCTCAACAATGATACTGCCCTCATCGGGGTGGCAAAGCAAGCCTACATCGTATCGCCACTATCCAGTTTGATTGTACTGGAAACGCAGGCAGATTATGATAAATTTGATATCAAAGATGATGGAAATACATTGAAAAATGCTTCCTTACACGGGCAGGGAGCTGTCCCTGAACCACATGAATGGGCACTGTTTATTATAGCCATGTTGCTATTGACCTATGTCAGATTTGAGAAGTTGCTGTTCCCGAAAAAGAAGAATATATGCTAACGTTATTGTATAAACGGTGTACAAGCAGAGGGGCAAAACTGCCGGCAACATGGTTGCTGGCAGTTTACATAGTAACAGGCATCATGGAGCTGCAAGCCTATTTTGCCTGGCGCAGCACCTTCTTTATATTGTCAGTAGTAGCCATGGTCATGGTATTCCGGATAGACCGTGCCCGCGCGGGCAGTATGCGTTGTGGCTGGGTGGCGATGTGTTTTTTATTGCTGTCGTGGCAGCTGCCGGTCTTCACTTTACGTTATGCTGCACTGGCCTCCGCCATCTTTTTTGTAGTAGAGTATTTTTATGGGCGCATTCATCCGCTCACTTTTATTACCGCTATACTGGTTACACCGGTAATAGATTATGCCGCTAACGTATTTAGTTTCCCGCTGAGACTGTGGCTTACCGGGATGGCTGGAAAAATACTGGCAGGCGTTAATCCCACCATTACCACCAACGGTAATGTAATTCAACTTGGGCAGAATGAATTTACGGTGGATGTTGCCTGTATGGGATTGCAGATGATGCTTACCTCCCTGCTTTGCGGGGTGATACTGATCGCCTTTTATCAGCGCAGGTATCAGAAAACGCTCCCGGGAATTTTTATCGGCCTGGTACTAATGGGCATTACAGGTTTAAATATTATAGCCAACTTGTTTCGCATCATTTTGCTGGTACAATTTGCATTACCACCCGGCACGGCTGCACATGATGCTGTAGGTATTTTATCGTTACTCATCTATGTCATACTTCCCCTGATACCTGGAATTAACTGGTTATTGCAGCGGTATGGGAAAACAGCGATGGAGCACCCCATTGCGGCTACGCACAGGTATGGGCTGCTATTGCAATTGTTGCTGCTGGTGGGTATTGTAGCCGGACATTATTTAAAAAAGAATAGTGCCGGAAGTGATACGGAGCGCAACACCCGTATAAAAGCACTGCCAGGTTATACGCAAACCATTGAAGCCGACCACGTGATTAAACAAACAGCTGCTGATGCCTTGCTATATATCAAACCTATTCCCGGCTTCTATTTTACCGATCATCAACCTATGATTTGCTGGAAGGGGAGTGGCTTTGAATTTTTTAATGTACAGGAGCAGACTATGCAGGGCGTGAAAATGTATACAGCAGAATTGAGAAAGGAAAACAGCACCTTGTACACCGCCTGGTGGTATGAAAGCAGTACCCGCCGCAGTAGCAGCCAGCTGGAGTGGAGATGGGATGCACTCTGCAGCGGGGATAATTATTATCTTATTAATATAACGGTAGAAAAGAAAGCATTACTCGAACAAAAAACAGGAGCGTTACTCCGTGCACACCTTATTCAGTAGTCACTTCTGTTTCCTCTTTATGCCTTGGCTGATAATACAGATAGAAATAAGCCAGTATTAAAATGCCTGTCACAAAAGGAATCAGTGCCAGATGCTTATAGGTAATATCGCCCACAATCACCTGCGTATCAAAATGAAAGAACTCACTGATCATCCAGTAGGAGTTCGCCGAAATCCAAACGGTGATAGCTACGTTGTGGCATAACTCAGACACAAACTGACGGGTACGCCACGCAATAACGATGGAGATAATCAGCGTTGGAAAAATCATGGCAACGCCCAGGGGCTTCCAGATCATACACCAGCTGATATCTTTCAATAGCCAGAAAACAATATGGAGATTTTCCATCTTACGGTAACTTAAAGGAATAGAGTATACCGGTGATGTGGTTGCTTGCTTACTCATGTGTGTAGTTCAGTTAATTTTATCTGGTTGAAATAGGGGATAAAGATATTCTTTATCTTCGTTTTGTACCAGCTAAACTCAGGCTATGAATGAATTTTACTGGAATTACCAGCACACAAAGTTTCATGGTATCAACTGGATCCCCGAAAATCTTGACCGGGTAATGATTATTGTACACGGAATCGGAGAGCATATTGGCCGTTATGATCATGTGGCCGCATTCTTTATGAATGAAGGTTTTGCGGTGATCGGCATTGATCATTATGGACATGGTAAAAGTGATGGTCCCAAAGGAGGCTCCAAAGGTTTTGAATTTATGTTTGAATACCTGCAGGCATTCCTGGGCTATGTAAAGGATACTTATGGTAAGCCGGTAGTGATGTATGGCCATAGTATGGGCGGTGGTGTATTAACGGGTTTCTTACTCAAAAGACAACCGGATATCCAGGCAGCGGTGATTTCGGCTCCGGCGCTGATCATTGGTATACGTCCTGGTGGTTTCCTGAAAGGCACCTTGAAGGTATTGAGTGCAATAGCTCCTAATATCAGGGTTAACCAGGGACTGGATATCAATAAAATTTCACATGATAAGAGGGCGGTAGAAAAGTTTAAGGCAGATCCTTTGCGTCACGATAAACTCAGTTTGCGTTTGGCCAATGATATGATTCAAAATGGCGCCTGGTGCCTGTTACACGCGGCAGCATTAAAAGTCCGTTCCTTGCTGATCCATGGCAATGCCGATGAATTTACTGCTGTGGAAGGCTCCCGGTTGTTTGCGCAGCGGGCCCCCGCTACACTGCTTACTTACAGGGAATGGGAGGGTATGTATCATGAAATGCACAATGAACCGGATGCCCGGGATGTTTTATTGTTTGTGGCCGGTTGGCTGAGTAATGTGAGATAATTAGTAAATTGGGTTTACAATTCTATTAATTATGAAAATCCAAGGCTCTTTTAAATGGCTTTTGCCGGCTATTGTCATGTTTTTTGGCACCACCGCATACGCACAACAAATTGATCTCGGCGTTAGAGGAGGCATTAGTATTCCAAATCTTACGGCGGGTGGCAGTGAAGAAAATCCCCTCAATAAGGGTTACAGCTCCCGTCAGGGCCCCGACTTCGGTATTTTCGGGGAATACCACATCAGCAAACTTTTCTCTATCGAAGCAATGATCAGCTACTCTTCACAGGGCGGCAAAAAGAATGGATTGCAGGCATTTCCGGTACCACCACAACAGGCGGGCCAGTTACCTCCCGGCACTACTTATCTCTATGCAGATTTCAAAAGTCAGGCAAAACTTAACTACCTGATGGTGCCTATTCTGGCTAAATTTGGCTGGAACCTGGGACCGAAATCACCGCTGCGTTTATATGTGGATGCAGGTCCTTTCTTTGGATTTCTGCTGAGTGGTAAACAGGATATCACCGGTGGTAGTACCACCGTTTTCCTGGATGAAAAGGCTACACAGCCAATTGGTCAACAGTCTTTMGACCAAAACGTAGACATCAAAGATCAGCTGAATACTTTCAACTTCGGTGTAAGTGGAAACGTTGGACTGGCTTACCTCTTTGGTCGTAGCCAGGTATTTGTGGAAGGTGGAGGAAACTATGGCTTCCTCAATATTCAGAAAGGAAGTGCCAATGGTAAAAACAATACAGGTGCTGCTACCGCATCTATCGGATACGCTTACCGCATCCGTAAATAATTCATGGAGGATGTTAGTTGCTGATGATCATATTCATCAGCAACTAACATCAAGTAACTTAAGGATTAGTAGACCATAACCCCGCAGATTTCACCAGCACTCTTCTGTTCAGCTTCAACTGTGCCACTACAAATTCCGCCAGATCCTCCGGTTGTAATACTTTGTCCGGATTACCATCCGTTAAATTCAGGTCTTTCGCCATATCCGTAGCAATGGTACTAGGTGTTAAAGCACTTACCCGGATATTATGTTTTCTCACTTCCAGCATCAGGGATTCTGTTAATCCCAGCAGCCCGAATTTAGAAGCGCTGTAGGCGCTCGTAAGCGGAGCTCCACGTTGTCCGGCTGTGGATGAAATATTGATGATATCACCTGTTTTTCTGGCGATCATGCCCGGTAATATGGCACGGGTTACATAATATACGCCCATCAGGTTTACCTGGATGATTTGCTCCCATTGTGCCGGTTCCAGTTCCAGGAAACCACCAAAAGCCGCAATGCCTGCATTGTTGATCAGGATATCAATATCCCCCAGCTCTTTTGTGAGATGTGTAACGGCAGTGTTGACCGCGTTCATGTCGCTCACATCAGCTGTAGCATATGCTGCTTTCACCCCCATGCCGGTTAATTCTTTGGCCACTTCCTCCAGTGAACCTGCACTACGTCCCATCAGGGCTATATCAACACCTTCCTGTGCCAGCGCTACCGCCAGCGCACGGCCTATGCCTTTGCCACCACCGGTGATCAGGGCTTTCTTTCCTTTTAATGATTCCATATAATGCGTTCGTTTTTTAAGAAAAAAAAATACCTGGCAAAGGTACAAAGCTTTGTTCCAATTACAGGTTATCTTCGCAGATATCCACTATATAACAGTATCAGACCATGATAGAAATCTCCAATGAAAAACTCACCGTTGTGATTGACCCACAAGGCGCAGAATTACAAAGTATTGTCCGTAAAGATACCGGGCTGGAATATTTATGGAGCGGCGACCCTGCTTTCTGGGGCAAAAAAAGTCCCGTACTCTTTCCCATTGTAGGAGGTCTGAAAGACAATACCTACCGCTATAATGGTCAAACCTATACCCTCGGTCGCCATGGCTTTGCCAGGGAGCAGCTCTTTACAGTGACGGAGCAGGGAACGGAACATGTCAGCCTCCGTCTCTCTGATAATAAAAATACCAGGAACGTATACCCTTTCCATTTTAATTTTACCATTCAGTACCTCCTGCAGGACGATCAGTTGCAGGTAACCTACCAGGTAGAAAACAAAGATGAGAAAGTATTACTCTTTTCCTTAGGCGCGCACCCGGCCTTTAAATTGCCACTGGTAGCGGATACTGCCTACGAAGATTATTACCTGTATTTTAATAAGGAAGAAGAAACCGGCAGCTGGCCATTATCTTCCGGTGGACAAATAGAAACAGCTCCTGTGCCATTGCTACAGCATACGCACGAATTGCCCCTGAAAAAATCATTGTTCTACCAGGATGCCCTGGTATTCAAAGACCTTGCCTCCACTGCTATCAGCATTAAGAGTAAGTCTACGCCACATGGATTAACATTGGCTTTTGAAGGCTTTCCTTACATGGGAATTTGGGCGGCAAAAGATGCCGACTTCGTTTGTATTGAACCCTGGTGTGGTATTGCTGATAGTGTAACTGCTACCGGAGAACTGGAAGAGAAAGAGGGGATCAACCGGTTAGCTCCCGGTAAAGCGTTTGAAAGAACATGGACTGCAACGCTGTTTTAGCAGTTAGCTTTTAGCCATTAGCTTTTAGGAAAATGCAGAGAAAAACATCATTTGTTAGTCTTCGCTGCATTTTCCTAAAAGCTAAAAGCTAATGGCCAATAGCTTAAAAGTTATATCCGGCTTTCAGGCCAAAGAAGCTACGTGTACCATCTTTGAACCATGCTTCATACTTGCCTTCTACATCCAGGCCGAGTACGCGGATACCCAGACCTGGTGCTACCAGTCCGCCTACGCCGTTATAGCCATTTCCGGTGTACTGAACGGTACCACCTTCTACCTTCACATACAGAATAGAGATTAGTTTGTACCGTAACCCCAAACGGATAGGCACTACATTGTAAGCTTTGTAATCGGTGGTAAAGTTGTTAGTGGTAACGCTTTTACCGCCAAAATGGAAGTAGCTCACAGAACCTACAGCCGTTAAACCTGCTACCAGTTTAACATCAGCACCTAAACCGATACCATAACCGGTATTATGGGTCTTACTGAAATCGCCTACAGGAAAGCCCGCTTCAACAAAAGGGCCAATACTGAATCGTTTTAATTGTGCCTGCGATGATTGTGTACTGATACAAATCACCAAAAGCATGGTTGCAAATGCCAGGAAGATTTTTTTCATAAGAACTAATTTTCAAAGGAATGGTTGACTAGCAAATTAGCCATAAAAGTAAGGAACTAATTTTAAATGGTTGACTGATAAAATTTTGTGTGGATTTAAAATTGACTCATTTCATTTAATGTGTATATGATTGAATGAGTGGGTAACAAGGGATTGATAAAAGCAACACCAGTTGCTGTACTTGTTCTTAGCCATGCCAGATGAATTTAAAACAGAAAAGCCTGCTACAAAGCAGGCTTCTTCTGTTTTAAGTCATAAACCAATTATGAATGATGTAAGATTGCATCCTGTGGCAATAACAGATCTTTCTTTTGATGAGATCCATGTCCATTTGTAGGAACCACGTCTATTTTCGGTGGAATCAGCTTATATACTACGGGTGTCACTATACGTGATAACAACGTAGAACTGATCAGGCCACCAATCAACACAATGGCCAGTGGGGCAATTAACGGATTGGTAGATATGGCCACCGGTATTAATCCGCCGATGGCAGTGAGCGATGTGAGCACGATGGGCAGAAAGCGTACTTCTCCTGCTTCCCGTATGGCCTCTTCCAGTGGTTTGCCCTGCATACGCAACTGGTTGGTGAAATCTACCAGCAAAATAGTATTCTTTACTTCTATCCCTGCCAGCGCTATCAAGCCTATGATGGCCACAAAAGAGAGGGAGTTGCCTGTCAGCCACAAGCCTATGGCGGCACCTACTATTCCTAACGGAATCACCGACAAAACAATCAGCATGCTCTTGAAAGTTTTGAACTGCAGAATTAATACCGCAACAAACAGGAAGATGGTAACAATGATCACACTCATAAATCCACCAAAGGAATTTTTCCGGCTCTCTACTTCTCCACCCATCTCGTAAGTATATCCTGCAGGGAGTTTCAGCGCATCCATCTGTTTTACCACATCTCCGATCACCTGGTCTGTCAGAAAACCTTTCTTTATAAAAGCACCTACGGCTACTACCCGGTTTTTCTCCTGGTGATTAATAGTTAAGGGAGATGTTTCCAGCTGTAGCTGTGCTACCTGTGAGAGCGGAATCGCGGTCCCCTGGCTGTTATTGACATACAGATCCTTGAAAACGTCCATCGTTGGTTTGCCCGTTTTCTGTTTGGTCAGCAGGATATCATAATCATTGTCGTTCTGATCATTGTACTGCCCCAGGTTAATACCGGATATGGCTAAACGTACTACACGGTCAATGTTGGCCGTTGGAATGCCCAGCTGCTGCGCCTTTTCACGGTCTATCTTTACACGGATGTCTGACTTCAGCGTACTTACCGGGTTGTTGATATAAATAGTACCGGGTGTTTTTTCCAGCATCTTTTCTACATTGGCAGCCATCGCACGTAAGCTATCCAGGTTATCTCCAAACAAGCGCACTTCTACCGGAGCTACCATCGGTGGTCCCTGTTCAAAGTTCTTCACCTCTACTTTAGCACCTGGATAAGGGGTCCATTTTTTACGAAGGGACTCAATCAGTTTGGTCTTTTCAGCCGGACTGGTATGTTCACCCAGCTGCACAAAGATCTGGGCATAATCACTTCTTTCGTTTTCCTGCGTTTCGTTGTAATAGATACGGGGGTTGCCTTTCCCAATGTTGCTGGCAAAAGATTTGATGGTCGTCTCCTGTTTCAGTTCTTTTTCTATTTGCTTTACTACCTCGTTGGTATATACCAGATTCGACTGCGGTGGCGTAAATATATTGATCAGGAACTGTGGTTTTTCGGAAGCAGGGAACAGGCTAAAGCCAATCACTTTAAACAAACCTATTGCTGCACCAAAAATAACCAGGGATACCACCATCGTGATCACCGGACGGTGTAATGCCTTATCCAGCAATTTTGCATAACTGCCATGGATCAGCTTTTTGAGCAAACGCATAAACAGATTGCCTTCCGGGTTACCGGTGTGCTCTTTCAGCAAACGGCTGGAAAGGAATGGGATGATAGTAAGCGACACGGCCATAGAGGCCAGCACACTGAATATCACCGCCAGCGGGAGACTCCGGATAAAGTCGCCACTACCTTCCGGCATGAATACCAGGGGCATAAAAGAAATCACCAGTGCAGCAGTACAACCTACTACGGCCAGCCCTATTTGTGAGGTGGCTTTGAGGGTGGCTTCCATACGACTATGTCCCTCAAGCATCCATCGCTCTATATTTTCCACCACCACAATACTATCATCTACAAGCAGTCCCAATGCTACTACCAGTCCTACTATGCTCAGCTGGTTCAGGTTAAATCCAAACAGTTGCAGCAACACAATACCAATGGATAACGACAGCGGAATAGAAATCATTACAATCAATGCCGGGCGTTGTCCTAAAGGCAACAGGGTGAAGGCCACGAGTAGTATGGCGATGATGAAGTCTTTGCCCAGTCCGCTCAAGCGGTTATTTACTGCATCGGCCTGATCGAAATATTGCACCAGGTCAATATTGGGCGGCAATGTTTTTTTGAATTTTTCTATGACTGGTTTATACTGTAGTTGTGTTTTGGTAATGTTTTCTCCGGACTTCTGTGCGGCAGAAACTACTACGCAACGGTGACTGTTGAGCCGTACGAAGTATTTCTCATCTTCAAAACCATAATATACACGCGCAATGTCTTTCAGGAAAACATTTTTTCCATTGCCGGCAGATACAATCGTGTTGCTGATTTCATCGATGTTCTGATAATTACCGCTGGTTTTGATATTAAAGCTTTTCGCACCTGCATCAATGCTGCCACCAGGAATATTGGCCATTTCGCTTTGTATTGCTGCCATCACGTTGTTAACTGGCAGGTGCAGTTGTGCCATTTTATCCAGTTGTAATTCCACACGCACTTGTTGTTCAGGTAAGCCATGCAGTTTTACATTTTTCAGCGAGGGTACTTTTTCCAGTTCATCCTGTAATTTGTCTGCGTAATAGCGGAGTTTATCACGGGATGCATTTTCAGAAATCAGGGCTATCTGCATTACGTTTACATCGGATGGCTCCTGCTTTCTTACTTCAATGCTGTAAATGTCTGCCGGTAAGTCTTTCCGCTTGTTGTTCACTTCTCTTACCAGCTCCTGGTATTTCTGGTCTACGTTGGAGCTGTATTTATATTCTACCCGCATCACGGCTACTCCATCACTGATAGAAGTACGTACACGTTTAATATCATCCAGTCCGTAGATTTCTTTTTCCATGGGATCTACCACCAGGTCTTCCATGTCTTTAGGACTGGTACCAGGATACACTACAATAACGGTGTATTGTGGTGCTCTCATTTCCGGATCTTCAGAGCGGGGCATGTTGAGGATGGTGGTGATACCCAACACAATGATCATAATAAATATCACCAGGGTGAACTGGTAATTTTTGACGGCATAATTGGCTATTTTCATGATCGTAGGTGTTATTGGATGATGCGGATAGGTGATTGATCTTTCAGATAGGCGCTACCTGAAATGATGAGGGCCTTTGCCTGCTCCATGCCATTGCTGATGAGCACATTTTCTTTTTCCATACCGGTGATGGTTACCGGGATTTTCTGTGCGGTTTTATTGTCGTTGGTGATGAACACGAAACCACTGCTGCCATTGCCATCCAGCAGGGCGGCATATGGGATGCTCCAGGCAGTGTTGCCGGTAACAGCGCCTGCGTTAATATGACAACGGCCAAACATGCCGGCCGCGATAGCGGCGGGCTTGTTGCCGGTGAGTTGTACATCGATGAGGAAGGTACCGCTTTGTGCGTCAATACCTTCAGATTTACGTGTAACCATTCCTGTTAGACTGTCGCCGGGTACGCCGGATATTTCAATCGTAGCTTTGTCGCCGGTTTTTACCTGCGCCCATTCTCTATCACTTACGCCTACACGAAGCAACCAATGTGCGCTGCTGGCGCCGTTGGTTTGCAATACGGGGGTACCTGCATTCACCATTTGTCCGCTGCTCACCAGTTTATGCAATACATAACCGTCCTGTGTAGCGTGAATAGCCGAATAGCTGCGGTTAAACTGGGTGGTGCTGAGTTGTTGGCGTGCCTGATCCATGGTGGTTTTGCTGTTTTCCAGCTGTTCCTGCGTAGCTACACTGTCGTTATGCAGGCGAACAATCCGTTGATAATCCCGTTGTGCTTTCTCAAATGCCAGCTGGTCTTTCTGTACCTGGGCATCTATTTCTGTGAGGTTCAGTGTTGCCAGCAGCTGGCCTTTGCGTACCGGGTCGCCTTCTTTTACCAGTATGCTGCTGATGATACCATTTGTTTTGAAAGAAAGATATACTTCATCATCCGTTGTAAACTGGCCGGATGCATTGATAGATACTGCGGTGCCTTGTTTTTCCAGTGGCATTATTTTCACCGGGATGGTATCTGAAGGTGTGGTGGTAGCCGCCGGCTTGCTGCCGCAGGAATACAAGATCAGGGAAAGAGGCAGCAGGAGCAATGTATTTTTCATATAAGTATGTTTATTGGTTGTTGTTATTATCAATATTGTAAGATGCCTGTGCGCGTTCTACTGCAGCATAGGCCGTTTGCACAGATGCCTGTGCCACGGTAGTTTGCAGCTGTGCCTGTGTCAGTTGATTCTGTGCGTCCAGTAATTCTATATACAGGAGTTGTCCTTCTTTGTAGACTTTCATCTGATCGCGGTAGTATCTTTCGGCAAAGGATAACTGGCTTTGTGCGGTTTTAAAATTCCTTAATGCAGTCTGATAGTTGTTAACTGCCTGGTATAGCTGTAAGCGTAGTTGATCGGTGGTCTGCGATGCCGCGTTGGTGATCGTTTCCACATCATTGGCGGCCTGTTTGATCTTGTATTTATATTTATGAGAAGCAAACAGGTTCCATTCCAGGTTTACACCAAAGAGATAATAGCGGGTGTTTTTATCGAAAGTTGCGCCTGTACCCTGTGAGCCCAGGTCAATAAAAGTGCTGAGCTTGGGGATAAGATAAGCACGTTGTAGTTGTTCGTTTAACCGGTACACGGTAGTGGCACTTTTATATTGAGCCAGTTCCTCCCGCTCATTGATATCTTTACCGGGCAGTTGTGCCGGCGTGATCAGCAGGGTGCTGTCCAGCGTCACATTTTCGTCCAGTCCCCGGTTTAGCAGGAAGTTGAAATATGCTTTGGAATTCTGGCGGGTGTTAATGGCTTTGTTGATATCCGCATCGGTTTTCTCTTTCTCTGTTTGTGCACGATACAGGGCGGTGTTATTGCGCATGCCGTTGCGCACCATGCTTTCGTTAATGCGTATGTTTTCGTTGATCAGAGAAAGGGCGTTATTATAAATAGCAACGGCCTGTGCTGCCTGGTAGTATTGATAGTAAGCAGTTTTGATATCACGTACCAGTTCCCGCTTGTATACATTTACGGCAGCCTGTTGCTGGGTAATCTGTTCTCTTTTGATCTTCTGGTTGTAATAAATTTCTGCGTTGATCAGTGGGAGACTGGTCCTCACTTTTGCATCATAAAAATTATCAGGATTGAGCTGAACCGATACGTTTTCCAGCGATTTGAAGTTGTGGCTGTTGGTCAGTTGATTCAGACTATTATACACCGGGTTCATGATATCCCCAATAGGAAAGTCGATGGTACGTCCACCGCTCGATTTAGTATAGCTGCCAAGCAGGGATACATTCGGGCCAAACAGGCTTTTAGCTTCCTGTAATGCAAGCAACGATTTGGTGAGCTGGAAGTTTTGCTCTTTGAGCCCTTTATTATTGCTGAAGGCGGATTGTATGTATTGATCCAGCACGGTGTTTTGTGCGAAGGAGCTGGAACCTGCCGTGAGCAGGCCTATTAACAATGCTCCTTTTGTGAGTGATGTGTACATAATGAACGGTGTTTATTTATACCGAAAAAAATAAAGCCACATGGCTTTTGTTATCATTGTTGATATACTGAACAGTGTTTAATGCCCGACTTTAAAAAAAGCCGTGAAGGCTTTTGAATTATTTTGGCGACACATTTCTCTTTCACACCTGGTCTGCTAAGCGTTAGCTGTTAAGGCTTTCCCGATTTCAGCAAGTAATTGTTACAGCAGAAAATCAGCTCCGCTTTTAATGCAGACGTTTAACTCCGGGATATATTTTACGATTTGGTAAATTTATTTTACGCTTTAATCATGCGCAGGTATTCCCGGATAGCTTCGTCCACCACAGCAGGCATCTCTTCGTCAGATACGCGGGATACTTTTGAGCACCTGCCCCGCAGGTGCAGGCTGATCAATCCATGTGCAAAGCCCCATACGGAAAGCGTGGCAATGGTAGCATCTTTAAACTTCACTACTTTTTTGTCAATACACTCCTGCATGAGATTATGCAGTGCATCATAAGCCGGATCCCCGTTTTTCCACTTTTCTTCTTCCACCAGCGCATTCATGGGTGCTTTGATGATAAACATCAGGTCATATAACTCAGGATGCTCCCTGGAAAATTCTACATACGCTTTGGCCAGCTGCTCCAGTCTTTTAAATGGTGCATTGTCCGTTATCTTATTCAGAAACTCACTTGCTAGGGTAGCAAAAGCATCAGACTGTACATCATACAGCAACTGGTCTTTATCCTTATAATAAAGATAAATAGTGGCAGGGCTGTATTCTATCTTATCGGCTATGTTGCGGATAGATACTTTTTCATATCCTTCTTCCACAATCATTTTAACAGCTACGTCTACAATACGCCTGCGCATCTCCGCTTTTTCCCGCTCTTTTCTTTCTATTATGCCCACGTTGAATTGTTTACAGTGCAAATATACTGAACAGTGTTCATTTTCCAAATTTATTTTTAAAGAGAAAGGAAAGTGGTTGATTTTCAATCCTTCTTCTCTTAGTATTCCTTACTCCACACTCACTTCATCACAACATAATGCCGGTTTCTTTCCTTCCACCAACCGCCACTCCGGTAACACCGCCGGACATTTTGCCGTTATCCGTATATACCGTGTTGAAGTTGCTGGCAAGGTAAATGAATAGTGATTAATGTGCACCGCATAATCCTCTTCCGGCACTGGTATATTCTTTACACCCGCCGATTTAAAAGACACACCATCTGTAGATATTTCAATCAGCAGCTGCGTAGGATTGAAGATATAATGCCTGGCGTCCTGCAGAAAATTCAGCTGTATCTGATGGAGGGTTTTATTACTACCCATGTCAATGGTGGCGATCATATCCTTACCGTAAGTAAAGAGCCAGTTATAACTAAAGTCGTTGCCACCAAATAATCCATCTGTGAGGGTGGCTTCTTTTTTAGGCGTGTATTCCGGCGTATAGGCGTTTACGAGTGTTACTGGTGCGTGCAGGGCGAGACTATTAATCCATTTACGGGAGAACAGCTCCTCCCATTCCTTTGCATAGGCATCGGGAGATAAGCCGCCTTCAGAAAGCTCTTGCACGCCGGCCGCTTTACATTGCTCAGTGAAATGCTTTACCCGCGCCGGCCACTTAGGATTTACGCTGCCATCAGGTTGCAGGTAACCGTATTTTTCGTTGCCATAAAAACGGGATTGCTGCAATACAACATACTCCAGGAACAACCGCGTTTGATATACCCGTTGTAAATAGGTATTGTTGTTACCCGCGGCAGCTTCGGCTTTGTCCAACAGGGTAGAATATTGGTCTATCAGGGCTGGTGACAGGTAATCCCGGGAATTAAAAATCGGGTTGCCATAAATATCCAGGGTGCTGTGGGTGCTTTTAACGGCATTGCCGAGCGCTTCGAGGTATTGGTCTGCAAAAGGAGCCGCAGGACCGTAATAGCCCTTTAGAAACGCACTGTTCACCTGTTTAATGTCTGCATTGGGTTGCCATAACAGGGCCGCCTGCACGTAGCTGTTATATTCCGCCATGTCGCCATAGGTTTCACCACTGCCCTGTGAGAAAACCCCTTTTACATGATGTGTGGCGAAATATTGAAGATTGGGTTGCAGGTTATCATAATCAGGAAATGGCGCCAGGTAGTTGGTGAATTGTGTAGTATAATCCCAGATAAACAGGTTGCCGGTAGTAGCTCCCCAGCTCTCAAGATTTTTTCGGAAGCCCGCAGCAGAAGGTGTTTGCGATAATGGATCCTGTCGGAAAGCATCGATGGTACTCAGCATAATGAATACATTGCCTGCCGGTTTTGTTTTCAGGGGCGCTTTGGCGGTATAGCCATAAGCCAGTGTGGTAAAACGCTGCTCCGGAAACTGACTGGCTACCCGGTTTACAAAACGGATCAGCGAGCCGGAAGGACCACCTTCTTCTGCATCCGCTTTCTTACACTGATCGCAGGTACAGGCGCCACCACCATCCTGTGGGGCTATAGACCAATACATGGCATCAGGGTTGTCTGCGATGGCTTTTTTAAACCAGGCTACCGTTAACGCATACACGTTTTCATTACTCAAACAAAGTTGTAATGCCTGTTTTTTTCCATTTACCAGTGAATAATATTCAGGATGCTCTTTAAAATAGGTGGCGGGAGGTAATATTTTAAAAAAAGAATGTCCCCATACGCCCCATAAGTCTTCGAAGCGCTGCAGCCCATGCCAGGCCAGGTATTCCGGATCGGTGCAGGCAGGGTAGTAGCTTTCCCTGTATATAAAGGCTGGTTCCTGCAGATCTGTCAGGGCGCCGCTTATGCGTATATCCTTTGACGTGAGAACAGTGGCGGGGCCTTTCGTATCCTTACGACAACCCATATACGTTTCTAACGTGTGATATACGCCGTATACTACTCCTTGCCCGCTGCCTCCGCGGATATAAAGTTGTTTGTCTTTGCTCCCTGTGAAGAAGCCATCATTTTTGATTTTTTCCGGCCCTAAAGTATGAGTGGTATTACCAATAAACACTGCTGGCTGATCTTTATATTGACTTTCTGCGATCACGGCTAACTTTACCCCAGAGATACGTTGTACATAATCCTGTAAAATACCAGCAGCCCTGGTTTCTGCTTTGGTAGCCGAAGCCGGAATCACAATCACATAGGCACTCTGGCCCTGCTTTACCAGGAGGAAGTCTTCCGCCTTACCAGGCTGACACGCACTGTATAACAACGTTGTGATCATTAACAAAAAGCTGTTCATAATTCTGCACATTGTAAGTCGGTTAAAATTTCCGCTGAAGCGTTACATAAATGTCGTACTGGTTCTGGAACCCGGTGTCACTGATCTTCTGATTAATCCAGGTACCATATAATCCCAGTGTAGTCCGGTAGTGAAATACTTTCTGGTAGCCTGCGCCCACGCTATGTGTCAGCAAACCGGTAAGATTAGGAAAATTTACCAGCCTGCTCCGGTCATCGGGAGAGGTACCAAGCCCCGCTACCACCTGCAGGTAATCCTGTCGCCTGTTCATGTAATAACGGGTGGTCAGGTTAAATGCAGTGTAGCTTTTAGGCGACTCACTGATCACAAATCCCCGGAGGTTCACCCAGAAATCACCAAATGGCTTTGCTACAGAAATCACACCGGAAATACTGCTGGTACTATCCAGGTTCAGATAGCGTCCACCCAGCTCCACTTCAATTTCTTTTTTAAATGTTTTGAAAATAGAATACGCCGCACGCAACTGTGGAAATACCGTTTTATTGGAATAGGCCACCATACCGTAGGAGTATAGTTTAGTGTTGTGGGAATAATACATTTCTGCCAATCCCTGTAAGCCGTTACCAGTTTGCCTGCCGGCATAGTTCAGCTGCACCGCATAAGAACCCCGCTTAATAAAACGGCGGTATTCTATTGTCGCGATGTTGTATTTATTATCTGAATAATCGTAGCTGGAATTGAGGTAATATAAACCAAACTGGTTCTTCAATGTTTTACTTTGCAGGTAATCGCGGTAGTCGGTGTTCACCGCAGTAGGTTGTAGTTTTACCACGGAATCGGCTACCAGTGCGGCAGCAGCAAAGTCTTTTTTATTTTCCAGGGTGATTGCCCGCTTCATTAAAAACGCTTCGTTACCTGGATAGTATTTTATTCCCTGCGCGGTATACGCCAGCGCACTGTCGTAGCGCTGTTGCCCGTTCAGAATATTGATACTGTATAGCAATGCCATGGAATCTTTATGATTCAATGCCAGCACCTGGTTAAATATGGCCAGCGCGCTATCCGGCTGTAGATTCCGCTGGTACTCCGTACCGGCAGACATCAGGCTGTTGATATATGCTGTTTTGTATTTGAGCGTATACGGATATTTAGACATCAGGTCTGCAGTGATAGCAGCAGCGGCATTATAGTCATGATTATCCTGTAATACAGATGCCTTCTTTAAGAGAAAATCGCGGTTGCCGGGATAATATCCCAATGCTTTATCTGCATAGTATAATGCGCTGTCGGGCTTTCCGGTGGCGCTTTCCAGGTTAATCATGTACTCCAGGGCGTCCTGGTTGGAAGGAACTACGGCCAATACCTGTTCAAATTGTTGCTTGGCCAGATCGTACTCTTCCGCCTTCATTAAAATTCTGCCGGCGGAGAGCCGCATCTCTGCCAGGTTATTACTGAAACGATCATCTGCCGGGAAACGGGTGGCGAGTTGCCCGGCTATTACGGCTGCTTCTTCGTACCTGCCGGCATCTGCCAGCACGCTGGATTTTTTCAGTAAAAAGTTGGCGTTGTCCGGGTAATAGGAGAGTGCCTGGTCCAGCACCTTTAATGCCGCGGGTGTATTTTTTTGAGAGATGTAGGTATTGGCTAAGAGACTAAGTACGGTGGTATCAGTAGGACTCGCTTTCAGGGCACTTTCAAAAGATGCCAGTGCCAGATCGTATTGTTGCTGCGCCAGATAGTCGCGACCACTGGCCGTTTGCAGCAGTACCAGTCTTTCTTTTAATTCCGGATTAGGTGCGCGCTGATATAGCAACTCTGCCAAAGCAGCGGCAGTACTGTATTTATGATCGCCTTCCAGTACATCCAGTTTTAATGCCATCAGGCGGGTGTCGCTAGGATTATTTTTTAAGCCCCTGTTAATCCAGGCCAGTGCTTCTTTGTAGGCGCCCCTGGCCATGCTGTAACCAATCAGTTTATCCAGTGCTTCGCGGTTGCCGGGATTTTTTTCCAGCACGCCTTCGTATAACGTATAGGGGTCAGTGTTAGCATAGTAGGTAGCTGCTTCCATCCGCAGTGATGTTTCCAGCGTACGGGCTTTGGCATCGCCGGGATAGCGCCGTAGTATTTCCTGCAGGGTGCTGAGTGCTTCTGCATAGGCATGCATTTCCTGTAAAATACCGAGCTTGCGCATCAGCAAATCATAAGAACCCGGATAGGTGGTGAGCCCTTCATTCACCTGGTCCAATGCTGACTGGTAGCTGCCGCCTTTGATAGCAACAGCAAGACTGGCTTCCCTCGCCTGCTGGTTGCGGGGATCTGCCAGTAATACTTTATCATAGCTCTGCCTGGCCATGCCGGTATTACCCAACTGCTGATAGTAGCGGCCACTCAGGAGATAATGTTCTATATAGGAATTACGGACAGTTGTGTCTTCCGGGTATTTACTCATCAGGGTTTCCGCCAATTCATTGCCACGATAGGTTTTATGCTGTACATCCAGTATCCCTAACTTCTTCAGCATAAAATCAAGGCTGCCCGGAAAAGCGCTGAGCGCTTCATCTGCATAACATTCTGCTTCGGTATACCGGCCGGTAGTCAATTCTACATTGATGGCATAGTAATACGCATCCCGGTAACGGGGATTTTTAGTCAATACTTCTTTAAAATATTTGCGGGAAAGGTCATATTGTTTGGTGAGCATATATAACCTGGCCAGCAGCAATTGCTGATCAATGAAGTCTGGCTGCTGCTGTAATGCCTGCTTCGACAGGGCAATGGCCTTGTCGTAGTGTTGTTGTTTTGTTTCAGCTACTGCCTGATTATACAGCCCTTCTGCATTATTCTTCTGCTTAAAAACCTGCGCCTGCGTTTGTAACGCCAAACACACTACTATACCTGTTAACAGATGTTTTAATACAGCCATTGCTTTTCTTATTTATAAGTTTACTTTCTTTTACCAAACCCTTGTCTTTGCATATTTCCCCAGGCAGTTTTTTTACCAATAAGAAAATACCAGTACCCCCGGAGCGCAAAAAATACGATCAGCGGATGGTAAATCAATGGTTCAAAAAAGGCCATAAATGCCAGTCCGATTACTTCCCACCAGGTTTTGTAATAGCCATAGGTAATCTGATCCCAGCAGATAGCCAGGGTGGTGATCATCACAGAATACAGGTATACAAACAGCAATAAGATGATCGCATATTGCCAGTTTACCTGATGCGTTATGATCAGGTAGATATAGTAAAGGATCCCGGTAAATTCAATGATCGGAGCGAGGAATTCGAAAAACAGGTTGTAGGGTAATACCACCAGCCCCAGCTTTTTATACCGCGGATTAAAAAATATTTTCCGGTGAATAGTAATGATCTCTGCGAGGCCACGTCCCCAGCGGGTCCGCTGCCGGCTAAATACTTTCATATTGGGTGGCCCCTCTGTCCAGCATTGTGTAGTGGGAATATACCGGATCGCATATTTCACTTTGTTGTCTAACATATAGGCACACATGCGGGTCACGATATCCATGTCTTCCGCAAAAGAGGAATGGTCATAGCCACCGGCTTTGATCGCTATTTCTTTATCGAATAATCCCAGTCCACCAGATACGTTGGGTACACTGTTCAAACCACTCCAGCCCATTTTTCCCAGTACATAGGCCCTGATATATTCCATCTCCTGGAAACGGGGCAGCAACTTTTCGGGGGGGCGTACCCGTATAATAACGCCATCATCTATCTCAGTGGAATTGGCAATACGCAGGGTGGCACCGGTGGCGATTACCTGCCTGCTATCTTCCACTACATGGACATAGCCGCATTGAGGGCAAGGTTCGCCTACTTCTTTGGTTTGCTTATGMTCTTCATCCATGAATGGTTTTATCATGCGCAGGAGCGTATCCTTCTCTATAATACAATCCACATCGGTACACAGGAAATAATCAAACGCAGCGGCATTGATACCGGCGTTGGATGCATCGGCCTTACTTTTACCATTCACTTTATCAATGACCAGGAGCTTGTCGTAGGCGGTGTTGGTAGATTTGAAAAGACGCTTTACCGGTTTGGTAACAATCCTTTCATTATAGGCAAAGTCTACCGGCACCAGTTCAAATTCATGGATCAGTTTCTCCAGCGTGTCGTCTGTGCTGCCATCATTTACAATGATTACTTCAAAACGTGTATAGTTCAGCGTTAGCAGGGAGCGAACGTTCATGATAATGGTAACACCTTCATTAAAGGCGGGGGCAATCACTGAAATACCCGGTGTGAGCGGGGAATCCAGCAGGTGATCATAATTGGTAAAACTGTTCTTTTTGCGAAAGCGTATAATGCCACGATAGGACATGTAAGCCAGCAGGGCGTACATGAGCAGTAGCGTACAACCATATATAAACACGCCTCCTTCAAAAATGGTTCTAAGCATACGATTCTCTTTTCTTTATTTCTTCTTTCCAAAACCTTGCCGTTGCATATTGCCCCAGGTACTTCTTCTTCCGGTCAGGAAATTATAATAACCACGCAATGAATTAATCACAATAAGCGGATGATACAGTAAAAATTCCATAAATGGAGTGAAACAGAGATAAGCCACTTCTCTCCATGTTTTATAATAACGAAAAGAAAGCTGATCCCATAATATAGAAATGGTAGTGATCATGATGGAATAGGTATACACGAAAAGCAGCAACAGCAAGGCGTATGGCCAGTTGATTCTGTCAGATGCTGCCAGGATGATGTATACAATAATACCGCTGAACTCAATCAGTGGTGCCAGTAATTCAAAAAAGAAATTGAATGGAAATACGATTAACCCCATTTTGCCGTAGCGTGGATTCAGGAACATGCTGAAGTGGGCAGCCATTAACTGCGCAAGTCCCCGCGACCAGCGTACACGCTGCCGGCTTAATATTTTAACAGAGGACGGGGCTTCCGTCCAGCAAAGGGTTTTGGGAATATAACGCACGACATAGGAAATCCGGTTGTCGTGCGCATATCGGCACATCCTGGTCAGGAGTTCCATATCTTCCCCAAAAGAAAGATGATCGTACCCGCCGCAACGGGTGGCTACTTCTTTATCGAATAATCCCAATCCGCCGGATACGTTAGGTACACAATTGATGTAGCTCCAGCCCATTTTCCCCAGTACGAAGGAGCGGATATATTCTACTTCCTGGAAACGCGGTAATAACTGTTTAGGTGGCCGCATCCTGGTCATCACACCTTCGTCAAACTCAGAGGAATTGGCAATACGCAACGTAGCGCCAACGGCGATTACCCGCTTCTTTTCTTCCTGCATTACCGGTCGGATGAGCTCCAGCAGGGTATCTTTATGAAGAATACAGTCCACATCTGTACAAACAAAATAGTCGAACGCCGCTACGTTGATACCGGCATTCACTGCATCTGCTTTACTTTTGCCGTTTATTTTATCTATTACCAGCAGGGAAGAATAAGCGGGGTCGGTAGACTTATATATATTACGTACCGGCCTGGTGAGAATCTTTACATTATAGGCAAAGTCTACCGGGACTATTTTAAATTCATTGATCAGCTGTTCCATGGTATCATCCGTACTGCCATCATTGATGATGATGATCTCGTAACGGGGATAATTGAGCGTCAGCAGGGAACGTACATTGGATACAATGGTGAGGCCTTCATTAAAAGCAGGTGCCAGGATGGTGATACCCGGCGCCATGGGGGAGCTGGATAATATATTCAGTTGATGCTCGTTGTTCCGTTTAACATACCTGCGGATGGCCAGCATCGATAAGATCGCCAGCAGGGCATAGGTGAACAATAACACCAATCCATATACGAAAAGTGTGTTTTCATAGATCCTGCCTGCTGTTTCTAAAAGTCCATTCATCAGTATTTGATTAACGGGTTCATACAATGTTTCAGGATAAGCAGATTTTCGGGGTCTGCAGTATCCAGTAGTTCCTGTAATACCTGGCCGGCGATCCATTCATTTTTTACAATGGATTTGGCGGCACTTTTACGCAAATCAAAATCGGTGGAATGAAGGAATTCCTGTTTCAGGAAGTCGATGTACTGCCCACTGCCAATACGTCCCAGCGCTTTCAGTATTTCTATCTGGCAATGCAGGGGTTGACTGCTATAAATAGCTACCAGCTTATCTTCCACATCAGGCACTTTCAATTTTCCGAGGCAGTTTATCGCATCTGCGCGGAGGTAATGGTCTTTGGTATCCAGCAGCTTTTTTACGGCAGGTACTGCCGGCAACTGGTTGTAGTGAATGATGAGCTTTAAACAGAACGATACCACGCTCTTGTTGGAAGAATAGGTGATCCATCGCGCAAAATTGGGGATGGCAATATCTTCGGTAGTGGTGATAATGCGGAACAGTTCTACCTGGTCCCACATCAGTAGCGGATCTGTTACCACATCAAAAAATTTGAACGGCTCATTTTTACTGAGCTTGATGTAGGCATGTCTGGCAGCTGCCCTCAACTCACGGTTATGGCTATTCGTTAATGGTAATATGGATACATCGGCAATGGGAATGTCCATATTGATGAATTCTGTCAGTGCCCGTACTTTCCGCTCCCACCTGGATGATTTCATCTGCTTGATATTATCCTTATCCAATTCCAGTTGCAGGTATAGCGTCCGCAAAAGATGTCCGGCATTGCCTCTCACATTCCGGCGGAAATGGATGATCCGGTCTGTGGTGGCTTGCCTGGCCCATTTTTTTTGCAGCGGTAATTTCCAGAATCCTTCCAGGTTCAGTTCTACCCGGTCCGGGTGAGTGTTGGCAAGTGGATCCGGATTTGCCAGTACTTCCTCAATGATCAGGTTATCCAGTTGAGGCAGGAGTGATGCCAGTCTTTTTGCACGCTGATAGCCCCGGTAACGGTTTCTTAAAATGGAGAAATAAGCCAGTAGCGTAATCACAGCAGCAATTATAATAAATATCATCGCCAGCTGTATGGCCAGTGGCGCTCCCTGGAAGAGGTTCCAGGCTGGTTCCAGGAAAACAGGTACTTGTATGTCCAATATCCAGCTATTTAGTCTTCATTAATAATCTTTTCACCCTTATCAATAATTCTGCAGGAATGATGGGTTTCTTCAGGAAATCATCGGCGCCCAGTTTAAAACCCTCCATGATCATATCTTCATTACCTGCATTGGAAACGATGATAACAGGAATGGGCTTTTCCCTGTCAGGACTTTTTACTTTACTGAGAATTTCAAACCCGTTGGCATATGGCATCATAATGTCCGTAATGATCAGGTCATAGCCGTAATTGGTGGCCTCCAGTTTTTCAAACGCTTCTTTGCCATTGGACACGTGGTCCAGCTCATATTCAGAGGAGGCAAGAATTCTGGCAACTATCTTCGGCATGATCTCGTCATCTTCTACTAACAATATTTTACTCATAGTGGGCTGAATTTAATCCGGTAAACAATGCAGGTGTGGCATTGTTTAAGATGTACGGATGTATGATGAAATTTGGTTTTGATGGTATGCATTAAATCAGGAATATGATTTTTTTTAGTTGTTGCAATCACTCAACAATTTATTTGCGTAGATATATACTTTAAAAGCTGATGATAAGGTTTTTCACAGACGGTATAATTTTTTTAAATTAATGTCAAAACAGATACGTTGCGTTTTGTAAAGGTATTGAATATGAAGGCATTTCGGTACATTTATACCTAATATAACAATTTTACAAAACACAACAATTACCTTTTTTTTCGCATTCAACGATGAAGATCTCACTGGTTAACAGACTGTACCTTGGCTTTTCCCTTGTGGTATTACTTGTAATACTGGGAGGATTTCTAACCTGGCGCACGTTCGATACACAAACGGAGGAAGCAGGATGGGTGCAACACACGTACCGTGTACTTAATAATTCAGAAAGGGTGCAGCGACTGTTGTTTGATATGGAAGCCGCCAGGCGTGGGTTTCGCAGCACTTTCGAACATCGGTACCTGCAGCCATACGAACTCGCATTACCCAAAGTTGCGCCGGCGGTAAACGATCTGCGTACCATGGTGGAGGATAATCCGGTACAGGTAAAGAACGTAGACTCCCTCGAAGATGATGTGAACCACCTGTTAAGCTTTTGGAATGAGCTGGATCATATCGCGGAAACACAACGTTTTAAAGATAACGCTAACATCACCGAGAAAGAAACGCTGCTGATGGATAAGGTGAGGGCGAGGATTGGTGCAGTAAATGCGGAAGAGCGCCGGCTACTGGCACTCCGGGAAGATGTTAAGAAAGATTCTTTCCGTAAAGCCGTCAAGGCGCTGTTGCTTAATAATGCTTTTATCCTGCTCGTAGGCTTTATCCTGATGAGGATTACGTATACGGAGTTCAGAAGAAGACTGAAAGCCCAGGATGCACTTAACAGTAAGCTGGACGAAGTAGTAGATCTGAATGCAGCCGCCAATGAAAGAAACTGGCTGCTCACCGGTGTAAATAATATGAATGAGAGCTTACAGGGAATCCATAACCGGGATGAACTGGTACGTAAATGCATAGATACCCTAACAGGTTTAGCCAATTTTGCTGCCGGCGCCTTTTATTGTTATGATGACGTACATAATGATCTTCGTTTAACCTCGGCAGTTAGTATGCCGGCAGCTATACCTGACATCGTTGCCATGAACGATGGCTTCCTGGGAACCGCTGTTAATAGCAGGAATATCCGCGTGATCCACGACCTGCCGGCTACCTACTGGCAACTGGGCTCGGCCAGCGGCCAGGCCATCCCCGGCTCCATCGTAATGGTGCCGCTATGGATAGAAGATGAATTGCTGGGTGTTATTGAACTGGCCTGCTTTAAGGAAGTAACCCCACTGCAGCTCCGCCTGCTGGAACTGCTGGAAAAAGATATATCCGTGGCCGTTAATGCGGCCAACGCCCGGAGCAAGGTATTGTTATTATTGCAACAGGTACAGGAACAAAAGGAAATCCTGATCAGTCAGCAGGAAGAACTACGGCAGTCGAATGAAGAACTCAGCCGCCAGTCGGAAGTACTGCAGGCTTCTGAAGAAGAACTACGGGTACAGGAAGAGGAAATGCGACAGGTGAATGCGGAAGTGATTGAGAAGAATAAAGCGCTGGAAGCCGCCAGGGGCGCTCTTGCCGTAAAGGCGGCTGAACTGGAAGCCAGCAGCCGCTATAAATCAGAGTTCCTGGCAAATATGTCGCATGAGTTGCGCACACCACTCAACAGCGTATTGATCCTCGCCAAAATGTTGCAGGAAAATAAAGGTAAAAATCTCACGGAAAAACAAATGGAATACGCGGGCATCATTTATAAATCGGGGTCAGACCTCCTGCACCTGATCAATGATGTACTCGACTTGTCTAAAATAGAAGCCGGTAAAGTAGAGATGAACTTCGAAGAGGTAACTGTTACCAGCATTATGGACGACCTGTCCGATCTTTTCGATGTAATCTCCGCTGAAAAGAAAATTCAATTTATCAAAAATATTGCGCCGGATGTTCCGGCTACCGTCGTTACAGATAAACTCCGGTTGCAACAGGTGATCCGCAACCTGTTGTCCAACTCCTTTAAATTTACCCCCGCAGGCGGCATTATCAGTATTTCCTGGTATAAGAGAGATGCCAACGCCATAGGTATCAGTGTTACCGACACCGGACCCGGTATACCTCCCGATAAACAGGAACTGGTATTTAATGCTTTTCATCAGGGTGATGGCACTACCAACCGCAAATACGGAGGGACTGGCCTGGGCCTCAGCATCAGCAGGGAACTAATGTTACTACTACATGGCCAGATCCGCCTGGATAGCAGTACTTCGGCCGGCAGCACTTTCTCCGTTGTGATTCCCGCGGATGGTAAAATACTACCTGCAGCAGAACAAGCGCTAATCACACCGGAAATACCCACCGCCATAGCTTTACCTGCCGATAGCATAGACGACGACCGTCACAACATCCGCAAGCAGGATAAACTGATACTGATCATAGAAGACGATATCTATTTCGCAGATATACTCCGGGATTTTGCCCGCAATAAAGGCTTTAAAACTATTGTGGCACATAACGGGCAGGATGGATTGGCCTATGCCCGTAAATACCTGCCGGCAGCCATTATACTGGATATGAACCTGCCGGTTATTGATGGTCGCAGCATCCTCAAAATTCTGAAAAGCAGCGAGGAGCTGAGTAAAATACTGGTCCATGTGGTAACGGGCGCCGACATACAGGGAATCGCAGAAGATAACATTCATGGCTATACGAGAAAGCCGCTGGAGCTGAAAGATATGGAAGAAGTATTCTCCAGCATCAGCTCACAGATACAGGCCCGGCTAAAGAAAGTGCTAGTCATATCCGCAGGCCCGTTGAGTGCCGACACCGCGCTCAAAACAAAAAGTGACGAAAGAAACCTGGAAACACAATATGATATCGCTACTGGTATCAGCCCTGCTTCGTCATTACTGGAAGAGAAAAAATATGATGCCGTTATCGTGGAAATCGGCCACGACTTAAATGCCGGTATCGCACAGTTGCAGGCGCTCACCCAGATACCGGAATCGGGCAATACCCCGCTCATCGTATATCTCGACCAGGATATTACCAGCAATGAAGAACAACAACTGAAGAAATATGCGTCAGCTATCGTACGCAACTCTTCGCATTCTACTGATCGTTTGATGGACGAACTGGAACTGTTTCTCTATAAGCTACAGAAGAAAACAAGTGTGGAAAATATTCCGCTGGAAGGAATGGAAAGTACATTGTCCGGCAAAAAGGTGTTACTGGCAGATGATGATATGCGCAATGTTTTTTCTATCAGCGCCCTGATGGAAGAGCAGGGGATAGAGGTACTGACTGCTGCCGATGGCAGGGAAGCGCTGGATATATTACAACAGCATCCACGCCTGGATCTTGTACTGATGGATATTATGATGCCGGAAATGGATGGCTATGAAGCTATGAGACGGATACGTGCAGACGCCCGGTTTCAACAATTGCCTGTCATTGCATTAACAGCCAAAGCTATGGCCGGTGATCGCCAGAAATGCATAGAGGCAGGCGCTTCAGACTATATTGCCAAACCAGTGGATAACATTAAACTGCTATCTTTGTTGAGGGTATGGTTATCATAACAGGCCTATGATAGAAGACATCAGCAACAGCGATTATACGGATCTGGTGAAGATAATTCAACAGCGATATGGTTATGATTTTACGGATTATGCCCCCGCTTCGTTGAAACGCCGCTTCATCCGGTTTACAGGTTATGCACATATCAACAGCGTCTTTGAATTAAAGCACCGGTTACTGAATGAAAACGGCTTTTTTCAGGAAATGGTCCAGTATATTACTGTGAATGTGACAGAAATGTTCCGGGATCCATCTTTCTATAAAACACTCCGGGAGCTGGTATTACCAAGACTGGCATCTTATCCTATCATAAAAATATGGCATGCAGGCTGCGCATCGGGTGAAGAAGTCTATTCTATGGCTATCCTGCTGGAAGAAGCCGGACTGCTGGACAGATGTCGTATATACGCAACCGATATGAATGCCGCTAATCTCCGGAAGGCAGAAAATGGTGTCATCAACCTGAAAGATATGAAAGACTATACCTATAATTATATGCAGTCTGGTGGAATAAATGATTTCTCTAATTATTATACGGCGGGTTATGATAATGCGATTATACAGCCGGCCTTGAGGCGCAATATTATTTTTTTTCAGCATAATCTGGTGACAGATCAGGTATTTAATGAATTTCAACTCATCTGTTGCAGGAATGTTTTTATATATTTTAACAGAACACTACAGGAACGTGTAGTTAAATTGTTTTATGAAAGCTTAACTTCGTTAGGTTACCTTGCATTAGGTATAAAAGAGTCATTGTTGTATAATGAAGAGCGGTATAAATTTGAACCTGTCAGCATTCAGAATAAAATTTTCAGACGCAAAGTGTAATCATTGACGCTTTTTCACAAATACAGTATCCTCATGATCGGCGGTTCTGCCGGGAGTATGCCTGTATTGGTGGAGTTGCTGAATCAGTTGCCATCTCCCTTTTTTATACCTATAGTGATCATTTTGCATCGGTTAAAAAATGTGGAGAGCGAACTGGACAGATTGTTATCCGTGCAACAAACCATTGTAGAACCAGAAGACAAAGAAGCATTATTACCAGGAAATATTTACCTGGCTCCACAAAACTATCATTTGCTGATAGAAGATGATAGTACCTTTTCCCTCGATTATTCTGAACCGGTAAATTATAGCCGCCCTGCTATTGACCTGAGCTTTAGCAGTGCCGCCAGTGTGTTTGGCACTGCCGTGCTGGGACTTTTACTCAGCGGCGCTAATAAAGATGGCGCAGCCGGCTTATGCCGTATTGTTGCTGCCGGTGGGACAGGGATTGTACAGGACCCGCTTACAGCCGAGTTTAGTATGATGCCGCAGACGGCTATGGACCTTTGTTCCGGCGTACAACCAATGCCGGTACATGACATTATTCATTATTTAAGACAAATAAGCACAGCAAATAAAAGTTGACAAATGAAGCAGCACAAACTGAAGACGTTTACTATCCTGCTGGTAGATGATAAAGCGGAAAACCTGGTATCCCTGGAACACATGCTGGAAGGAGATAACCGCGAAATCCTTAAGGCCACATCCGGTAATGAAGCATTAAAAACAGTCCTGCGTCACAATGATATCGGATTAATCATGCTCGATGTACAAATGCCCGATATGGATGGTTATGAAGTGGCGCGGCTATTACAGGCAAATCCCAAAACAAAAGATATCTCCATCATTTTTGTTACGGCTATCAACAAAGAGGAACAGTATGTGATGCGGGGCTTTGAAGAAGGCGCAGTAGACTACCTTTCAAAACCACTGGATATAAATATCACCCGGGCCAAAGTCAGCGTGTTTGAAAAACTATACCTGTATCAGCAGGAGCTGAAGGAAGCCATGGTGGAAAAAGAAAAAGTCAACAAGCAACTGGAACGTTTCATGTATGTAGTAGCCCACGACCTCAAATCTCCTTTGTCCGGCGCAATCGGCCTGTTGGCACTCATCAATGAAGATGAGCGTATCCAGGGCGCCCCTGACCTGAAAGAATACATGACGATTGTATTAGGGGCTACTAACCACCTGACGGAAATGATTACTTCTATGCTGGATTATACCCGGCAAAGTGAAATGGAACAAACCATTGAAGACGTAGATGTACACGAACTGATCACACAATTGTCGCACTTGTTATTTCCACCAGCACATATCCGCATTGAAACCGTTGGTAAGCTGCCGGTGCTGGAAACTAACAAACTAAAACTGCAACAGGTTTTTCAAAACCTTATTTCCAATGCCATCAAGTACAATGATAAGAAAGAAGGAATCATTACCATTAGTGGCGCCGACAAAGGTGAGTTTTATGAATTTTATGTAAAAGATAATGGTCCTGGTGTGGCCAAACGTGATACGGACCGCATATTCAAGTTGTTTGAAAGACTGGATAATGATGGTAAGGGCGATGGCACCGGGATCGGTTTAAATATCTTCAAGCTGCTGGTAGAAGAGCAGGGGGGCAAGGTATGGGTCGAATCTCAGCCTGGAGAAGGTAGTACTTTTTATTTCCTGTGGCGGCAGCGGTATTAGTGTTATTCAAATATCCACAGCCGGCCACTGATCTGTTGCGTGGTAACGGGTAAACAGGATACCTTTAATGCTTTATGTTCCAGCTTCCATATCCAGTTGGTAATAGAATTTTCGGGAGAAGAAAACAGCAGTACTGCTTCTTTATAGATGTCGTCTATATTCAATGCCTTACTCCGGAGTTGCATCATCGCATCAGAAAGAATTGCCGGTAATTGCTCTCCCGGTCCTGAAAGCCCCAGTAGGGTTGCCCCTTCCTGGTTTACCCATCCGGAAAATCCATCATTGTTAATGAATACCAATGCATACGGGATGGTATGCAGTATTGCAGCAAAACGGATGGCTATCCGCTGAAAGTACAATTGCTGCTGAGAATGCAGCAGTATTTCCTTCAGGCGCAAACGGATGGTTTCAATACATTCCAGGAAGTCATTGTCAAACAGCTGGGGCGTACTCCAGCCCAGTATCAGCAGACTGTTGTTGGGCGTTGTATTAATGGGGATAATGATAGCAGAGGAAAAAGCCTGTAATATTTCCTGTAACACATTTTCCTTTGGTGGCGGAATGTCGCGCCAGTAAATAGTTTTAAACCCCTGTGTATACAACAGCTTTTTTATAGGCTCCGGGTTTAATACCATATCATTCAAATGCACGGGCGACGCACATTTCACTTTCGCCGTTTCCTCATCTTCAAATTCAAGCTGCAGGGCAATATCCGCCTCTGTAAGATTTTTTACAAGAGAAATACTGAAGGCAAGAAAGGAGGAAATATGTTTGTCCTTATCCCAGCGACTCGTTTGGTTGATAAAATTTAATGCTTTACGCTCCCAGGTACTCACAGTATGAAATTGAAGTATGAAATAATTACAGAAATGATTGTATGGCAGCAATAACTTCTTCCGGTGCACTGATATGCGGAAAATGTCCCTGGGTCTTTACTTTCGTCCGCCGGCTGTTGGGTATGTTGGCTTCCAGGTATTCGCTGACGATGGCAGGTACCGCAATATCATTCTCTGTTTGTACCACCAGGGTAGGAACGGTGACTTTGGGCAAAGCATCCCGGTGATCCATATAAAAGATGGCCTTTGCTACCTGTATGGCTACATCCGGCCGTATCGCCTGCAGTGATGCTGCAAAAGCAGCGGCTAATTCCGGTCTGTCTTCATTTCGCATCGCCAGTTTAGAAAAACCACTTGCCCAGGCATGGTAATTTCCTTCCATGGCTTCAAAAAGACTGGTCAGTGCATGATTGTCAAATCCACCGATGTAACCATCTTTAGGATCGTTGAGGTAGCGGGGACTGGATCCCAGCAGTATGAGACGTTCTATCATGCCAGGATAATGGTTGCTGGCCAGCAGACCAGTCATACCACTTACTGAGTGACCAATAAAAGTGACATTTTTTACTTCCAGTGCCTGGATAATATCGGCTATATCTGTAGCGTAACCGTTTATAGACTCATAACGTTTAGGACTGTACGCTTTCATCTCGGCTTTGCCGCCGCCAACATTATCAAATAATACAATCTGGTAATCTTTTTCGAAGGCTGGGATAACTTTTGAAAAGGAGGTCTGGTCTATTCCAAATCCATGGGAAAATAGGAGGGTTTGTAGCGCATCCAGGTTACCAACTACGTGAATATTATTTCTCTGAATAATGTCCATAACAACAATTAATATTTGAAAATGATGAACTATAGCCGCTAACAACCAGGTTATTTGAGAACGCGGACTAATCCGGATAGGGGTGCGCTATTTCGGTTTAGTCCGCTTTATTTGGGCTTTTACAGCCTTTGGAAAGTCACATTTTCAAATATAAGTAATTCCTTCGAACCAACTACTTACTAACCTCCAGCACTTTAAATGTGCCGGGAGCAATAGTAGTGCTGGTTTTACCTGCAGCAGGTAAAAAGTCAGCTACAGGCAGGTACAGATGATGTGTTTGTGGGTCCAGCACCAGTGTTCTGGCGCCTTTACGGGTAGGTATGGTAGCTTGGGAGAGATATTTATCGGCGCTGGTTTCCTGTATAACGGATAAGGTACCTTCGCCATTGGCCGCAAAAATGGTTTTCTCCGCTGCATCAAATGCCACGCCATCGCAACCGTCGCCAATAGGCAGGGTGGCCACAATTTTTCCGTTGTCGGCATTGAGTACTACCAGTACCTTATTATCGCAGCCGGAAAATAAGCGATGGGTAGCTATATCTATCGCCAAACCGGTAGGCGCTTCTCCTTTGCCCAGCGACCAATGCGGGCCGGCAGTAAAAGTATGGGCGTCTACTTTTACCACTTCGCTTTTATCTTCGAGGTTAACATAAATGTTTCCCTTACCATCTGTAACCGCTGTTTCAGGACTGCCGCCCAGCGCCACGGTAGCCACTACCTGGTCATTACCAGGATCAATGACAGTGAGATTTGCACTGTTGCCATTGCAAATAATGATTTTCTGAGAAAAAGGATCAAACAGGATAGCATCGGGCTTAGCCCCGGTTTTGATTTCTCCCAGTACCTGGTTGGTTTGAATATCAAATACCGTAGAGGTATTCAGTTTACCATTTGTGGTATATCCTTTCCGGAATTTTTCTGCGAAAGCAATACCATGTACCCCGGTGGTATTAGCAATCATGCCGGTACTGTCGCCGTTTTTTTTATCGAGGATATTTACAGCGGTACCATGGGCCGCATATAATTGCCCGGTGACCGGATTCAGGGCAATGTAATCCCACTTGCCGTCACCACCGGCCCTGAAGGTCCGACTGACATGATATCCGGATTGCGCCATCACAGCGGCGGAGGACAGGAAAAAAAGAGTAGTCAACATCTGTTTCATAGCAGTGAATTATTATACGACAAAACTCGTGGTTGATTCTGGAGACAACCTGTAGTCTTTTTACCTAACACTAAATACCCCTTGCTTTTTTGAACCGCTTTTCTATATATTTACGTTTAAACCTTTTGGTGATTGATGCACTTGCCGGATACCGCGCTGCTGGAACGTATGCAGTTGCTGGATGATAAAGCTGCTTTTGATGAATTATATCACCGTTACTGGGAGAAATTGTACATCGCAGCTTACGCCCGACTGCAGAATGATGCAGACGCAAAAGATTGTTTGCAGGAAGTGTTTGTGGCCCTTTGGCATAAGAGAAAGGATATCGTGATCCGGCAGCAGCTGGATGCTTACCTTTTTATTTCGCTCAAATACCGTGTGCTCAATCATCTCCGCTATCACCACAACTACCAGAAACACCTGGATATTTTCGCAGATTTTCCAATGCCTGTTTTGCCTTCGGCAGATGACCACCTTTTTTTGACGGAAATACAGGCAGTCATTGCCGCTACAATCGCCGATATGCCGGAGAAAATGCAGGAAGTATATCTGCTGAGCCGGCGTGACGGACTATCGGTCCAGGAAACAGCCACCCGGTTGGGCATCTCCGGACAAACAGTAAAAAATCAGTTGACTACTGCACTGAAACGGCTGAAAGAGAAACTAAAGCAATACAAATAAAAAATATTTTCTCACCGTATAGTACCACCTTTTTACACAGGTGTCTTTACTACTACAAATGGTTAAAGCGTGGATGCTCAAGATAAAATAGCAAAGATCCTCCAACGGCTTGAAACCGGAACCTGTACTCCACAAGAACTGCAATGGCTGCAGGACTGGTATGAAAACCAGTCTGAACAACCTATGCATACATTCCGGGACGAAGCCCATAAGCAACAGCTGCAAACAGATATGTTACAACATATCCATGCAGAGCTGGAGCCGGTACAAGCGCCCACTGTACGGATGGGGTATCGCTGGCAGATCGCTGCGGCTGTACTGGCCGGAGTCATCGGGGCGTGCAGCTGGTGGTTTCTGGGCAACTGGCAGCCCCGCCATAAAATGATCATTGTGCAGGTGGCCACCGGGCAACAACAGGAAGTCGTATTGCCCGACAGCTCCCGTGTATGGCTTAACGCAGGGGCCAGAATGGAATATCCGCAGGAGTTTGGCAACGTGCGTATCGTGAAGCTGGATGGAGAAGGATTCTTTGACATAAAACAGGATGAGCAACATCCGTTTGAAGTGCATACGACAGAACTGAATGTGCAGGTACTCGGTACCTCCTTTGACGTAAAAGCTTACAGCACCCTTGATGAAACACAGGTAACCGTGAAAACAGGGATGGTGAAGGTGCTCCATGCACAAAAAGGACTCGATGTACTCAGTGCCAATGACCAACTCACATTCAGCCGGTCGGCACAGCAATACATGAAATCAAAAGCAGATAACCAACAGATAAATGAATGGGCCAACGGTATGATCAGCCTTTCACAGGTAGGTTTTGCAGAGTTGGCCCTCACACTGGAAAATCAATATGGTGTACATATCCGGTTTAACCCGGCAGAAATGAAACAGGACGAATATACACTGCGATGCAGCAAACAACTAACCATTACGCAGGTCCTGGACCTGGTAAGCAGCATACATCCTGTACAATATGATATAAAGGAAAAAGATATTACGATACACCGCAAAAGCTTTTAGCTATTAGCAGTTAGCTGTTAGTAAATGCGGCGGAGATAATCATATGTTGTTCTTCGCTGCATTTGCTAACAGCTAAGGGCCAAAGACTAACAGCTAAAATCCGCATACAAGGAGGATGCAACCAAAATAAATAGGATGGACATGGAAGCCATCCCTGCGATAGCTATGTCCGGTAAGCTTTTAGCAGTTAGCTATTAGCTATTAGTAAATGCAGCGGAGATAATCATATGTTGGTCTTCGCTGCATTTACTAATAGCTAAAGGCTAATAGCTAACAGCTAAAAAAAACCGCATCTGTTGGAGCAGACACGGTTTTAGAAAGTTATACAACAGTCAGGCAGTGATTTGCAGACACGCTTGATGACTGTTATATGCATTTAGTTAACACTAAAATCAACCAAATATATGCAAAAATCGCTTACGCTAACTTTTATACCAGGTCTTATGAGATGGAGCGTAATGGTCACTGTTTTTATACTGGGAGGCATTTCCCTCCTGTACGCTAATAACGGGTACAGCCAACTGTTACAGCAAGTCAGAGTGACAGAAAAATTTGAGAACGAATCCCTCGCTTCCTGCGTCAAAAAACTGGAATCGGGCTACCATCTTTCTTTTGGTTATGATAACCAGGAATTGGTACGCTACCAGGTAAAGAAATTGAAATTTGTAAACGAGCGGCTGGAAAAGGTATTACAGGCCCTGCTGGAAAATACGCCATTGAAGTATGTAGAAAAAAACGGCGTGCTGTTGATCGTGAAACAGGCCGCACCGCCTATCGTTAATTTGCAACAAACCGGTTCCGGTAAAATAAAAGGTATTGTCAAAGAAGGTGAACAGGGCCCACCAGTGCCAGGTGTTACCGTGAGAGTAACGGGTACAAAATATTATGCGGTCACCAATACAGAAGGAGGCTTCGAAATATCATTGCCCGCCGGCACTTATCACCTCACCTTTACTTCTATCGGCTACGGTGCAGAAGAGCTGAAGGTGGTGAAAGTATTGCCGGGAGTAGTGACATCAGCCATTGTGCATTTATTTATCACGGCATCGCGTTTAACCGAGGCCGTAGTCATTGGTTACGGTGTGCAGGAAAGACGCAGTCTGCTGGGAGCCGTGGCTACCTATGAAGCCAGCAGGGAATCCGGACAAATGCCACTGACCATTGATCAGGCCATGATCGGTAAACTCCCCGGCGTATTCATTGCCCCTTCCAGCGGCGTACCAGGAGCAGCTTCCAACATTACCATCCGTGGTATCAGCACCCTCAATACCAATGGTAACTCCCCGTTGATAGTGGTGGATGGTGTACCCATTTATGGAATTGATCCCAACCTGAATACTGTAGACTATAATAAAGGTAACTCCCCCGGATTCGCTTATGGCGGCAACCAGGTAGTAAATGAATACCGGCAGCCTACCACCTTTGAAAAAAATCCACTCGCTACCCTCAACCCGGATGACATTGAATCTGTGGAAGTATTGAAAGATGCCTATTCTACTGCCATATACGGCTCCCGCGGTTCCGCCGGCGTCATTCTTATCACTACCAAAAAAGGAACGAAAGGAAAAATGCGTGTAGACGTACAAGTGAGTACTTCGCTGAGTAAACCAAGGGAACTGCCCTCAATAATGACCGGTGATCAATACGCCGATTTTTATACAGAACTGTTCCGGCAAAAGGACTCTATCGGCAAGGCAACATCCGGTAACTGGTACACTCCACTTAATTATAAGTTTCCTAAAGGTAACAACACCAACTGGCTCAACGAAGTGATCCGCAATGCCTACGGCAACAATGCAGTAGTGTCGATGAGCGGAGGAACAGACAAGTCCAACTACTACGTGAGCCTCGGCTATAATAAAGAACAGGCTTATATTATTAACAACGATCTTACCCGCTACCAGGGCCGCGTGAACTTTGATAACCAGATGAGCAAATCCCTGAAAATAGGCGTGAGCATGACGTTGAATCAAACCACCAATAACGCACTCAGTGCGCAGAATGTATATCGCTCTGCGATTCAGAAAGCACCCAACATCGGTGTATACGACAGCATCGGAAAATACAACTGGCTGTATGGGAACAACCCTACCGGCCCGGAAGAGGTGTCAAACCCGGTAGGAGAAGCCCGTTCAGGTAAAAATTACAATACCGATAACCTCGTGCTGGGCAATGTTTTTGCTGATCTCAAACTACTGCCCTGGTTAAATGCACACTCCGATGTGGGAATAGACTGGATCAGCTCCCGTGCCTATGACCGCATCATTGACCGCCCTCAGACAATTGGTGGCTCAGCTACAGAAACGCAACAACAACTCCGTAAATGGGTTATCAACAACCGCCTGGATATTAATAAGGTCATAGGAAATGGACACGCCGTGAGTGCCATGCTGGGACAAAGCTTCGAGAAGTCGGTAGAAAATACCAACAGTGTAAGCGGCAAAGGTTTCCTGAACGATGACATGCTCAGTATTCTTACTGCCACCGACAAAAGAGTACAGAACTCTCTGCAACAGCAATGGGCACAGGTATCTTTCATGAGCCGCCTGAACTACGAATACAAACATAGATACATGGCTGGCGTTACCTACCGCCTGGATGGATCTTCCCGGTTCTCCGCCAATCACCGCTATGTAGGCTTCCCTTCCTTTGCAGCAGGATGGGCACTCAGTGAAGAAAGCTTCCTGAAAGGGAGCAAAGCTATTGAACAGCTGAAATTACGTGCCAGCGTAGGGTTTACCGGTAGTGACGGTGGCAACGGCTACTACGGTAACCAGGGCCAGTATGTGATCAATGTATACGGGGCTACTTACGGTAACACCCCTACGATCGACAATCTGCAACCCGCTAATCCTAACCTGCAATGGGAGCGCACCACCACCTGGAACATCGGCGCCGACTATAGTTTATGGAAGGGACGGATCAGTGGATCTGTCGATTACTATCGCCGCCAAACATCCAATGCCATCCTGCAATCTGCCCTGCCTTATTTCATGGGCTTCGAGCTGCAGCAGCAAAACCGTGCAGACCTCACCAATAAAGGCATTGAGTTTAGTATCAACAGCCAGAATATAGCGACGAAAAATTTTCACTGGAATACTACTTTTAATATTTCCGGCAACCGTAATACGGTGACCCGTTTGCATCAGATTGATGAAGAACAGCTGGCCGCACAGAATGAAATTACCGGCGGGCGCTTCTGGCGTGTAGGACATTCTGCAACCGCTTTTTATTTATATGACTGGGCCGGCGTGAACGCCAGCAACGGACAGCCACAATGGTCAGATAACAGCGGAAAGGTATCAGAAGTGCCTATACAAAAACAATATCCGGATGCACCCTATGTAAACCGGAAATATATGGGAGATGCCATGCCCGTTGTTTTTGGCGGATTAGGAAATACATTTACCTGGAAGGGATTTGAGCTGAATTGTTTCTTCTCTTTCTCCGCCGGTAATAAAATGTACAACGGTGCAAAAGCAGCCATGTATAGCTACCTGGGAAGTTCTTCTTTTGCCAATAATGTATACAACCTCTCTTCGGATTTGGTGAACTACTGGAAAACGCCTGGCCAGCAAACGGATATTCCTGCATTGATCAATGGTTCCAACTACTCACAGGTAGGCTTTGGTACCTCGTACGACTATACGCTGGACCGGAGAAGCTCCCGCTTCCTCGAAGATGCTTCTTTTGTAAAACTGCGTAGCCTCTTACTGGGGTACAATTTCAACGGTCAGCAACTGAAAGGCGCCAGAATATTTACCGCATTGAAATTGTATGCAGAAGTAAACAATCTCTTTATCCTGACGAAATATTCGGGCCTGGATCCGGAAGTGAGTGCATACGGCTCTTCTGCATTGAACATGGGATTTGATGAACTCACCATGCCTTCTCCACGTACCTGGAGAGTGGGTATTAAAGCATCTTTCTAACATTATAAACTGAGCTGGATATGAAAAAATACAAATACCATATAAGCCTGTTTACGTTGCTGCTGGTGATGAGCGCCTGCAACAAACAACTGGAGCTGAAGCCGGAAGGCACCATGGTAGAATCAGAGTTATTGAAAAATGAACAAACTACGGAAAGCTACCTCGGAAGCACTTATCTGGCTTTGATGAATGCCGTGGCAGGAGACAATTACCTGGTGGGAGATGAGACCGCAGGTATCACAAGTACCTTCGATCAGAATATCATCAAAGGGACTATGGACCCACGCGATGATCGATATGCAGCCATCTGGTCCAGGCCTTATGCGGCCATTAACCAATGCAATGTGATCATTTCCCAGTTGCCCAAATATGCGAAGTTCGATAAAAGTAAACAGGCCATATTTATTGCGGAAGCGAGGTTTATACGCGCTTATTGCTATATGGCCTTGCTACGGCTCTATGGTGATGGCGCATTACAGGGGAAATCCGGCAATATGGGCGTGCCGTTGCGACTGGAACCCTTTGATGGATACGATGGTTCTCAGGATGTAGCGAGGGCTACTAACGGAGAAGTTTATACGCAGATACTGAAAGACCTGGATGCTGCTATTCAGGACCTGCCAGTCAACCGCGGTGATGCACTCAGTCAGGGTAGCAGAGCTACCAGAGGGGCTGCCAACGCCCTGGCGGCCAGGGTTTGTTTGTATAGCCAGGCATACGATAAAGCGGCAGTATATGCACAGGCAGTCGTGAGTACCAATACATATCATCTGCAACCCGCTTTCTGGGACCTGTGGCCGGATAATTATGCTACCAGCGCAGGAAGCTATCCACTGAACAGTGAAATGTTGTTTGCCCTGCCGGAAAGCTTCAACAAAACGGCACGGCCCAATGATAACAACGGTATTTACTATGTATATGGTTTCAGCAACCCGTTACCGGATTTTCTGAATACCTATACAGCCGGCGATGAGCGCAGGGATAGCCTGATGCTGTATCATCACCCGGTAATGCGTAAGTTCACGGATCAGAATATCCGCGATAACGTACCCCTGATCCGTTTACCGGAAGTAATGCTCACACTGGCAGAAGCCCTGGCGCATACCAAAGGAGTGAACAACGCTTCCATTGATTTACTGAATACGATATACGCCCGCGCCTACACGAAAAAGGGCGTACCAAAAGTATATACCGCTGCTGACTTTGCCACACCGGCTGCATTGGTAACCAGGATATTGCAGGAACGGCGGTGGGAGCTGGCCTTTGAAGGGTTTGCCCGATTTGACGCCATCCGCAACAACACGGCACCTAACCCGGCATTGCCTGCCAGCCGCTATGCATGGCCCATACCGCAACACGAAATAGATATCACAAAAGGCCTGATTAAACAAAATACAGGCTATTAATCATCATACTGGAAACTCAAATAGAAGCAAATGAAAAAAATCATCACCGTCATTTCAGGAACTATGATCTGTATCGGTAGCTATGCCCAAACCCAGCAGCAGATTGTACTGCAGGGAACCATTACGGGGGATCTGAAAGGACATAACAAAATGTATATCTACTCACGTACCTATTCTGATTCTGCTGTCATAGACAAGGGGCGCTATACTCTTCATATTCCTTTCAAAGAGCCGGTGTTTCTCATGCTGGTGCCGGAATATGTACTGGCAGAGCGACAAATGTATTCTCCCTTTGGAATCCTGATGGATAAACCCGTTACCTATACCGTCACCACCGATGTGGCAAAAGGGATGAGCGCTTCTGTTGTAAAAGGCTCCGAAGCAGTAGAAGTATTACAGGCCTATGGTAAACAAAAAACCGCTGCATGGAATAGCATCACCGAAGAATTGAAGAAAGAATACGGTAAGCCATGGATGGAGGAAACGCATCCGCGCTACGCAGCATTTGAAGCAAAACAAAAAGCCCTGCAGCAGAAATACATGGTTCCACTACTGCAAAAACTGGTAAAAGACCATTCTAACTCCTATGCGGCAGTATTCAGCTTGGGAGAGGCACGGGAGCTAATGAGTCCCGAGCAACAGGAACGACTATACGCTGGTTTATCTCCCGAAATGAAAAAGACAAAGGAGGCCAAAGAATTTCAGCAGTTTACACAAGGGATCAGGAACTCGGCCGTAGGGAAAAAGGTAAATGATTTTACCCTGTCCGATGAAAAAGATCAGTCGCTCGCTTTCAACAACTTCAAAGGAAAATATGTACTGATAGACTTCTGGGCCAGCTGGTGCAGTCCCTGCCGGCAGTCGTTTCCGCATATGCGTGAGGTGTACCAACAGTACAAAGATCAGAACTTCGAGATCTACAGCATCTCCATCGATAAAAGCAAAGCCGACTGGCTGAAAGCAGTGGCGCAGGAAAATAATCCATGGAAACAGGCATTGGACAATATCAACATTGCAGGTAGCGGTTTCGCTATCACAGGAGTACCCACTACCTACCTGATCAGTCCTGAAGGCACTATCCTGATGAAGGAAGTAGGCTTTAATCCGGATGGCAGCGGCGAAATAGAAAAGAAGCTGGCAGCGCTTTTTGGCGGCAAAGTAAAGGCCGCTGAAAAACCAGCGAAAGAAGAAGGCAAGGTGATAGAAGCCATGCCGATGGTGCCCATACAATAATTCATCTTTTTAAAACATACACTTTCAAATGAATAAGTACCAAAACAACATCACTGGTATGCTGTTGCTGGTGGCGGGAATTACCTCCTCCGCCTCCGCACAGCAGGCAAAGAAGTTCATTACGGTGAGCGGTAAAATCAAGTTCCCGCCTTCGGCAGAACAACAGGAAAAATTCCCCTTCCGTGTACAGAAACAGGTGGGCGATGACCGCGTAACCATAGATACCATTCATCTGAAAGCAGATGGTACCTATAGTATTAAAATAGACGCCACCCGCCCACAGTTCTATGTCCTCAACGAGTTTGAAGAAGACAGGCTCACCATCTGGGCGGGTAAAGACAACCTGAAAATTGATTTCCGGGGCGAAGACACGGCAGTGATGAAAATAAAGAATCCGCCCTACGTATTTATTGAAGGGAGCAAGGAAAATGACCTGATCAATGAGGTGAATTTTATCAATCACCGCAACTATCAGAACATGATTGAAGTTGGACAGTTGCAATACAAAGCTTCCCTGGCAAAAGATACTGCGTTGGAACGGGCCCTGGGTGAGCAATTCAACTGGTTGTCTAATGATATGGGGGAACGTATTAAATTGCTGGTGAAAATGAATCAGCATACACCCGTACTGATGTATGCGCTGGATTTCCTGCATCCCACCAAGGATAAAGCCCTGATACTGTCTGAAATAACGCGCTTATCAAAAGAATACCCCTGGCTGGCAGAAGCTAAACAAAAGAGAATCGATATGGCCAACGCGGAAGCCATTGCAAAGAAAACCGGGATAGGCGCTGTAGCCATGGATTTCACGCAGAATAATACCGCTGGTAAAGCAGTTAAACTATCTGACTATCGCGGTAAATATGTATTGCTGGACTTCTGGGCCAGTTGGTGTGGTCCTTGCCGTGCGGAAAATCCCAACGTGCTGGATAACTACGAAAAGTACCACAGCAAAGGATTAGAGATCCTCGGTGTATCACTGGATGATAAAAAGGATGCCTGGCTGAAAGCTATTAAGGACGATGGGTTGGAATGGGCACACGTCAGTGATCTCAAAGGCTGGAAAAATGACGTGGCAAAAGAATACAACATCCGCGCCGTTCCCAGCAACTTTTTAATTGATAAAGAAGGGAAAATTGTAGCCGTAGACCTGCGTGGAGAAGAGTTGACACAAAGGCTGGCAGAAATTTTTGGTAAGTAAATAGAATCACCTGTAATGTTAGATGTTATGAAAAAAGTATGGACACTGTTGTTAATCTGCTGTAGCACGGCTGCTATGGCTCAAATGCAAGCTGCTCAAAAAATCATTCCGGATTATACGCACGAAACAGTCATTAAGGCGCCGACCATAAAAATATGGCGCACCATCCGTAACCTGCCACTGGTAAAGGATTATTCCAATGGTACCATCAAAGACGTACAGATCATTACGGAAGGGGAGAACCACTACCGCGATATCACGTTTACGGATAATCGGAAACGCCGCGATATCATTGACCAGGTGCATGAGTCATACAAGTTTTTTGTGTTCAGTATCGTGTCTCCTTTACCTGCCGGTATTACCCATGCTACGGTAACAGCCCTCGTAGAATCCGTACCCGACAAGGATGATACATCTGTAGTAAGATGGGGTGTTGTGCTGGAAGGCGATAAGAAAAGCCGCAAACCGCTGGTAGACACGCTTTCTGCTGAGATAGCCAGCTACGAAGCCGGTCTGAAGAAGCTGCTGGAATAAATACAGGTCACGGATTTTTTCTGGCTCACTTTAATAGGGGGCCCAAAAAAATCCGTGTATCTTTGCGCCTTACAAAAAAAGGCATTATGACCCGGCAGCACAAAACATTTCTTTTTGACCTGAATGGCACCATGATCAATGATATGGAATATCACCTGGAAGGATGGTATAACATGTTGAACAAGCTGGGTGCCAATCTCCCGCGGGAAATAGTCAAGAGCCATATGTATGGCAAAAATGAAGAATTACTGGTACGTGTTTTTGGTAAAGATCACTTTACCGCACAACAGATGCACGACATCGCCCACGAGAAAGAAGTCCTGTACCAGGAAGCATTTCGCCCCCACCTGGAGTTGATAGCCGGTCTGCCAGCTTTCCTGGAAAAGGCCGCCGTCCACCATATTCCCATGGCCATAGGCTCTGCCGCCAACACTTTCAACATCAATTATGTATTGGATAACCTGGACATACGCCGTTACCTGAAAGCGATAGTAAGTGCGGATGACGTAACCACCAGCAAGCCCAACCCGGAGGTATTCCTCAAATGTGCTACCCTGCTGGGTGTTGCGCCGGCCGATTGCATTGTGTTTGAAGATGCGCCCAAAGGAGTAGAAGCCGCTTTAAATGCAGGGATGCAGGCAGTAGTGCTAACCACCATGCATACACGGGAAGAGTTTGCGCAATACGATAATATCATCGCTTTTGTAGCGGATTACACTGATCCGGTGTTGCAACAGCTGTTTGTATAAATACGGAATATTGCAATATAATTTCCTAATGTCAGCAGGGTACCATAAATTGCCGGGTTATATAAATATATTGCTGGTATGACACGTTATACAGGGCAATCAAGAATGCTGGTAGCAGTTGATTGCATCATTTTCGGTTTTGATGGGGAAGAGTTGAAGCTGTTGCTGATCAAACGCGGATTTGAGCCGCAGAAAAATAAATGGAGCCTGATGGGCGGCTTTGTGCAGGGAGATGAGAGTTTTGAAACCGCCGCGGCCCGTGTATTAAACAAACTGACCGGCCTGGAAGGAGTATACATGGAACAGTTATTTGCCTTTGGTGAACCTGCCCGGGACCCCGTAGAGCGTACTATATCTATTACCTACTTTGCCCTGATAGACATCAACAAATTTAAACTACAGATAAGCGATGAATACCACGCAGAGTGGATTTCGCTGGATAAGCTGCCAGACCTCATCTTCGACCATACTGATATGGTGAAGATGGCCCAGGAAAAGCTCCGCTATAAAGCCGCCATACACCCCATTCTGTTTGAACTGCTACCCCTGAAATTTACCATCCCGCAATTACAGCTACTCTACGAAGCCGTATATGACGTCACCTTCGATAAACGTAATTTCAGCCGCAAAGTATTGTCGACCGGACTGCTGATCAAGCAGAAAGATAAAGACAGACTAAGCTCCAAACGTGGCGCTTTCTACTTTAAGCTGGACAAACGTAAATACAACGCTAAGTTTAATGCTTTCCTGAATTTTGTAACAGATCCGGGAAATCTGAGGTGAGGATAGCGGTTAGCCATTAGCTTTTAGCTTTTAGCAAAATGCAGCGGAGAACATATTATATATGTTTATCTCCGCTGCATTTTGCTAAAAGCTAAAAGCTAATGGCTAACCGCTACCCCGATCCATATCCTTCCGCTTACCGGCGTGTAATTCAACATCAAATTCCCCTGACTTTCCGGCCCCATCTGCGCAGCATCCTGGAACTTGGTGCCTATAGGGGCTATGGCACTCATAAAGCCGATATCGCCTTCCGGAAACGCCGGATTGGTGTTGTCGTTACTGGCTCCTTTGGGCGGCTGCGGGTGGAATACCTGCAGAAACGTACCCTCGTTGCCGGTATAAAAGGTCAGGTTGGCTTCCGTGGTATGAAAGGTTGCCCGGTATACATTGGCATGATAGCCCTTAAATTCAGGATACTCCCAGCTTTCACCGGTAACAGTATTGTTATAGGCCTTGTACCAGCTGCCAAACTGCTGCCCCTGTAACCTGTTTTTCCATACCCGGTAAGGCCCCTCGCCAATCCAGCTGAGGCCCTTTACTTTTTCTTCCGGATAGCGGAAAGTAATGCCGGTAAAGAGCGTTTCCCCTTTTATGCTATAGCTGTAGTCCAGCTGCACCGGCAACCCACCCGGCCTGAAAATCCATGTTAGCTGCAGGAAGCCATTACCTTCATACTTTACGGTGAGACTACCACCACCATGCGCTTTATCTTCCTGCCAGTTGAATTGCTTCAGCTCCTGCTTCACACCCGCCAGAACCGGGCCACCACCAAGTGAAATCTTTCCTTTAGGAGTGGTGAGCTGCAACAGCTGCCCGGAGCTACGGCTGAAATAGTACGCCTCATGTACGTTATCAATGATCATGGTATCTCCACTGTTGGCTACGGTGATACCCTGTTGAAGGGAAGACACGAAGCTATTGGGCGCTTTCGCAGGTGATTGCAATGGCCAGCTTCGGGTAATAATTTCCCGGCCATAAGGGTCCCAGGCAGTTACATAAAGTACATCCGCCTGTTGCCATCCGCCAGGTAGTGCTAACTGCAGAAAGCCTTTGGTATGAGGTGCCAGGTCAGGTGATGGAATAATACCTGCTGCAATGGTATCTGCTTTAGTATTTTTTCCGGGAGATGGGAACCGCAGCAACTGCCACCTGAACTGGCACAGGGCCAGGGAAGTGTAGTCATAACGGTTTTCTATCGGTATCTGGCCGTTGAATCTGCCGGATATAACGGGCAGGGCTATATGTACAGGCGACCAGGTAGATTTGATTGCATAAAAGCTGCCTTCTTTTTCCCGGTGTGGCCCCACAATACCGTCTGGCGCATGATTCCCGTCGGTATCTATGATGCCGTTCTTGTCAGTACGCACCAGGCCTTCATCGGCGAATGCCCAGAGGAAGCCGCCTGCACAGCGGGGATGCTGCAACATCCGCTCCCAGAAATCAGGTAAACCAGCGCCCATACCACCATCATACAATCCGTGCATGAATTCTGTAGGCATCAGAATATCGGAGTCGTATAAACTGGAATTAACCACGTAGTTGAAGTTGGGATAGTGTTTGGTGTCCAAACCATTGTACCGCTCCCAGGGATGCAGTACAGGCCGCTGTTGCGGATCGTATAAAGCGTAGTCGCCGTCCAGTGCACGGTTAAAGCCGCCTTCATTGCCATTGTCCCAGAAAATAACAGAAGGATGGTTTACATCTCTTTCCACGAGCTCCCGCACCAGCCTGCGTCCTACCACCGTGTCATAGGCTGCCTGCCAGCCGGTAAGTTCATCCAGTACAAACAATCCCAGTGAATCACATACTTCCAGGAAATGCTCATCCGGCGGATAATGCGACATCCGCACGGCATTCATATTCATATCCTTCATAAGGTTTACATCCAGTATGCTGATGTCCTTACTCAGCGTACGACCGGATTCCGGCCAGGCACTGTGACGGTTCACCCCCTTCAGCATGACTTTGGTATCATTTACGTATATGCCATCCCGTTTCCTGATTTCAATGGTCCGGAATCCAAACGGCTGTGTTACCTGGTGAATAACATGGTTGCCGTTTTTAATCTGCACTACCATCCGGTAACGATGTGGGAACTCTGCACTCCAGGTAGCCGGGTGAGCAACAGACTGTTGCAGCGTATAGGTTTGCTCGTTAGTGGCGGCAATACTAACCGCCTCTTGTACAGCCTCACCCTCCATCGTAAATACCTGTGCACTGAGTGAATAGCCTTTCGGCAGTTGGTTTGTAAAAGTCTGTACCCAAAAATCGCCGTTTGCGGTGGCATTGATAGCGATCCTGTCTATATGAACCAACGGCTTCACTTCCAGGTAAACGGGCCGGTAAATGCCTCCAAGTACCCAAAAGTCGCCATTACGTTCGGCCCTGTTCACGCCTGCATTGGCCGACGTCTTACTGACCTTTACTTCCAGCACGTTGCTGCCGTTACGCAATAAAGAGCTGATGTCATATTTGAACCGGTAAAAGCCACCTTGATGTATAGCGCCGGCCAGCCGTCCGTTGACTTTTACTTCGGCATCCGTCATTACACCATCGAAAACAATATTTACCTGTTGCTGCCGCCAATTAGCCGGAGCAGCAAAACGATAACGGTAAGTGCCCTGTTCATCTGCCTTTACTTTATCATGGCCATAATTATAGCCGCCGAAACCCTGTTGCTCCCAGTTGGAGGGAACCGGGATGGTGGTCCATTTACCACTGCGCTGCCCGCCGGAACAATAAAAGTCCCAGTTGATGGTATGGTCTTTATCAGTGCCTGAAAGATAGATACGTTGGGATTCCTGTGCAAACACTGCGTGCAGACATAACATGCCTCCAAGCAGCAACCATATTCTTGCTGACATAACCGGAATTTTAAAATGCTTTTAAAAGTAAAAAAGAAATAGGGGATATTTCTAAAAATAGGATAAATGGAGCAGCGTTAATTGTCAGACAGACAATATGATATTGTCGGAAAGGACATAAAAAATCCCGGCAGSTTCATGCTACCGGGACTGCTTATAAAGATAGTGGTTATTACAAGCGGAAACATTTCAGCATTTTCGCATGGATCTCATTATTCTCGTACACACCACGGAAAAGGTTGGAATTAGGGCCGTAGGCAAATACCATCACAGGAATACCTGTGTGGTCATTGGTGGCAAAGTGTCCACGTAAGGTGCCTTTGGCAATATCGCCATCCATCAGTGCAAGACCGCTGGTTTCGTGATCGGCAGTAACGATCACGGTGGTTTGTTTATCCTGATCAGCAAATCGCAATGCTTCACCGATGGCATCATCAAAGTCCAGCATTTCACGTACCAGGTAATCCAGGTCATTGAAGTGGCCACCATGATCTATGCGGGAACCTTCTACCATTAAGAAGAAACCTTTGCCGGAGGCATTCAGCTGTTGCAGTGCCTTCTTCAGCGCTGTTTTCAGATAATTGCCACGGCCATTGCGCATAGAAGTAACTACTTTATCACTCAGAATAACCAGGGTGCGGTTTTTCGTAGCAGCGTTCCAGTTATCCAGGTTGTCGTATATCTGTATGCCTGAACCAGCTAACTGGGAGCCGAAATCTTTATTCAGTTCTTCTCTGCCACCGCCTACAGCCAGTTGCAGATTGCTGTCAAGCAATTGCTTGTTCAGCGTGTAGGTGCTGTCCCTGTCTGGTGTATGACCATAAAAAGACGCAGGAGTAGCGCCGGTAATTTCTTCCGTTACAATCACACCACTCTGAATGCCTTTAGGGGCCAGTATTTCAGGGAGTACGGGGATGGCTACATAGGTATTGTCCATTCCTATAGCCCGGTTATGGGTTTTGGAACCGGTACCCAGGGCAGAACCACCAGCGGCGGAATCGGTGTGGTAGTTATCGGTAGACTGGGTCTTGGATAAACCCAGTTGTTTCATCTGGAAAATGTTGAGCGCTCCTTTGTTGCCGGTATAACCCGCAAACATTTCCGCCAAACCGGTACCATCGCCGATAAACAGGATTACATTTTTGGAACGCACCTGCGTGGCATCAGATACATAAGTAGGTGTATACACCGGATGCACCGGCATATTAGCTGCCGTGTTACGGGTCGTATTATGCATAACATCGTACAACTCTTCCGGATGATCGGTACCAATCCAGTCTACGCCCAGGTCCATTAGTTTATAATAGGTAGACCTGCTGGAGGGGGCGCCCCAGAAACGGAACGCATATCCGCGTTGATGTACCTGATCTACTACCTCTGTCACTTTTTTCAATTCTGCCGGTACCAGGGTTCCTTTACCATTCCAGCTGCTATAGTTATGAAAGTCTACGCTCAGCATAGCAATACGGGACTGTAACGCCGCCGGATACACGCTGTCGGGTCTGCCATCAAAAAAGAAGATAGGGTCAAACTTAGACCATTCCGTTATCGATGGCAGGTTACCTGATATTACCAGCTTCACAGCGGAAGGGTTGGTGCTTCTGTCGAAATATTGCCGGTAGGGCAGCAGTAAATCCTGCAATGCCTGCAGGGTAGGAGAGCCTTCGGTTTTAATATCTATCAGCAACTGCATCGGCGTGTTTTCTGCATACGGTTTGCCGTTATACAGGGCAAACTGACGTAGCACCGGCTGCAGGTACATTTCTTTAAAAGTGCGGAAAGACTGTATGGCACTGGCGTCGTGTGCTACATATAAGATACCGTCTCTCAGGTGTACATCTGCCTCAATAGAACCAAATTGTAAAGATGCTGCTGCATAAAAAGGAGTAGCCCGCTCATAGTCGTTATGAGAATGCGCTGCCGCCATGGTATACTGTCTTATTTGTGCATTTGCACTGGCTGCCAGCAACACGCCTGACAAAATGGAAACAAAATTCTTCATTGTATAGTAGTATGTTCGAAAATGCTGTTTTTTCTGGTAAAAAATAAATGCCGTTGATTTTAAAGGGGCAAAGGTAGCTACAATCATACCTCGTATCCCTACCGGGTATCTTTATCTTTATGTTAATAAAATCGATTTAGTTATAGCTTCAGGGAGCCAAGATATATTTTTTTGCCGGCAAAAGAAAAGTATTGAATACAGGAGGTGGAAAAGCGGTAAGGAATAGTGAAAATTACAGGTTAAACGTTGTTGACAGGAAACAATCAGAGAGTAGGCCAGTTTTGAACCAGTTCTTTCAGCAGGTTTTGTCCTTCCAGCCATTCGCCCAAGCCGGATTCGCTGTTAATATGGCCTTTGGCACCGGTATTGACAAAACGGCTGCCCCATTGGCTGGCAAAAAAAGCAGCTCTTTCCAGGGAGCAGTAGGTATCATTGGTACTGGCCACAATAATACTTTCAAAAGGCAACTTCACTAAAGGAATAGGCGTAAAGCCTACGGCTGCTGCCGGAAATCCTGGTCGCTCTGCATCTGCCGGCGCTACCAGTAATGCCCCCGTAATCTTACTTTTACTCTGTCTGGCCCAATGTACCAACGCGATACAGGCGAGACTATGAGCGGCAATGACTACCTGCGGCCCTGCAGCTTTAACAGCTTTCTCTATTTGTGCTACCCAGCGTTCGCAAACCGGCGCATCCCAGTCGGTCTGCTCGATTCGCTTTGTTCCGGGTATAGATTGTTCCCATAGGGTTTGCCAGTGTAATGGACCAGAGCTTCCCAGCCCCGGCGCGGTCAGAACTTTAATTTCCATGACATAGTCGCATTGTGTCTTGAAAGATAGGAAAAAGAATGACGAATTACGAATTATGAATTACGGATCACACCTGACGGATTTGTTCGGATATCGGTGAGGATGAGGTACTCATAAAATAGCCGGAGCTAAAAAGCACCGGCAACAGGTAACAACCAAAACAGCATTGATTAATACTGAGTCTCTTAATTATTTATAATTATTCGCATAGATCATCTTTCAAAAAATTGTAAAGAGAGCGCTGCGTTAATCTTCTCACAAATCCGTAATTCATAATTTCTAATTGGTAATTCAAAAAAAATCCCGGCGGGAAACTCCCGCCGGGGGCCATAAGTGGATTTTTAAAATATAAAACCTTTCCGCTTGAACATCCAGATATTACGCCAGCCATCGCCTTGTTGCACCAGCGTCAACTCATTTTCATTCAGCTTAACAATATTATAGGCAACGTTATTGCCCCAACTGATATCGGCGCCGTTGATCTTTATTTTTTTTGTCAGTGTATCTAATGAAAAGAAGCCACTGGAGGTAACGCCCTTATGGGTAATTGCAAAATGTGCATTCCCGTTAAGATCGAACTTCATCTCATCATCAATCACTCCCTGCGTTTTCAGGCCGGCGGCACCTACGGTGTACCATGCTGGTTTATCGGCATCGCCAGGGCCATTGCCAAAGCAATAGCCGGTCGGTACATCTACTGCCCATACCCAGGTTTTACCCGCTGCACTGTTGGATAGCAGATCGTATAATTTGCTGGAAAAGAATTTCGGATCATTCTCGCTGATCTTCACTTTTACAGAATCTGTTTTCGGACCTCCAGTGCCATAGGCGGAGTATTTAATATAGAAATCACCTGCAAAAGGTAATATTACCACCGCTTTGGTTTCTTTGGTTACACCAAAACCATAATCCCAGAAAGGAATCACGCCTTTTGTTTTGCTCTCCAATGTTACCTGGTTATCATAGCCGGGTGTTTGCATTACGGAGAAATCCAGTTGTATGCCAGCCGGATCAGCAGGCTTAACACGGTCTTCGTAAGGACTGCAGGCATTGAAAAATACGGCTGTTAATCCCAGTAAAAATATATGCAGACGTTTCATTTTCTTAATTTTTAAAGTGAACAATATCACCATCCGGTGTTTTGTTTAAGCGTACCGTTAGATAGATTGATCTGTGTTTCCGGAATGGAAAACAGTCCACCTGTTTCACTGCGGAAATTGATATTGAATGCCGGATTAGAAGAGGTGTTATCAATTGCCTGCTTCGCTGCAGTTGTTCCCTGTCGTAACAGATCCCAATAGCGCTGCCCTTCCAGAGAAAGCTCCAGTCTGCGCTCTTGCATGATCTGGGCTTTATTGCTCAGCGTGATACGATGGGTTTGATCACCAAATGCACGGTCACGTACGCGATCCAGGTATCCTTGTGCCTTACCAGCATTGCTTGCCAGGTTAAGCTCTGCACCCATCAGCAATACGTCAGCAAAACGGATCACCATATAATTGTCGAAATTGTCCCACTGGAAACTACCACCCAGGTCATCGGCATTCTTATCTTTTAAAGGAGTATATTTTTTACAGTAGAAGCCCGTATACTGTGCCTGATCGCCTATTACGAAGGTGTTTCCAAATCCTTCCCCCACAATTGAAATGACGGAAGCACTTTGCCTGCTGTCACCGGGAGCGAAGGAATGGTACAGGGCTTCATTTACAGTAGCGCCGCCCCATCCTTTATAATATGGCGCCAGCACCTGGCTGCGGATACCTATCATTACCTGCATACGGTTACCGTTTTGCTGGCTTTGATCACCTAACCCAAGGTAGGTATACTGTATGGTAAAAATGCCTTCCTGGTTGTTTTGCCCGGCATAGGCGGCGGTACTTTCCGCAGATGCCCTGAACAGGTTTTGATATTTAGGTACCAGGCTATAACCGCTGTTATTGATCACATCTTCTATCGCCGCAACAGCATCCGCTTGTGTAACGATGCCGGCAATATCAGGCTTGTTGTAATACCCTGTATAGTAAAGAAATACCCGCCCCAGCAGGGCTTCTGCAGCCCATTTGGTTGCCCTGCCATTTTCAGCAGCCGGAATACTGCTGTAGGGGGTAGGCGCCAGATCAGCTGCCGCCTGTTTAAGATCGTTTGCGATCAGCATGTACACACTGTCCGGACTGGATTGTGGAATATTATAATTGCCTGGCTCCAGTGGTGCTGTCAGCAAGGGTACATGACCAAACATCCGCACCAGGTCAAAGTAAAAGTAAGCGCGCAGGAAATGTGCTTCTGCGATGTAACGCTTTTTCGTAGCGTCGTCACCGTTAAAATTAACATTCCCCACTTTTTGTAAAAACTTATTAGCACGGTAAATGCCGGCATAATATTTCGTCCAGGCATTACTGTTGAGGTCATTCATCTTCAAACTCTTATCCCATTGACTCCAACCATTATCAGAAGTACCACCACCGCCAAAACAGTCGTCTGACGCAATTTCAGAAGTCAGGGCAATGTTACCGTAACCATCCCAGTTTAATACACTGTATGCGGAAACCAACGCCTGGAAAGCATCTGAAGGTGTTTTGTAGAAGCCCTCTTCTGTAACCGCGTCTACAGGTAATGTTTCCAGGAAACTTTTAGAACAGGAAGTGATCAACCCGGTGATTAGTATTGCTGCAAATATTTTCTTCATGATTGCCGGAGTTTAGAATTTAACATTAAGACCAAATAAAATGGTTCTGGGTTGCGGAAAATAGCCAAGGTCAGTGCCGGAAGACCAGCTGTCAATACCATAACCTACCTCCGGATCAAGCCCACGGTAATGTGTAAACGTAAATACATTCAGTCCTGAAACATAGAGTCTGAACTGTTGTATAGGAACATGTTTCAATAATGTTTTCTTAAAATCATATCCAATGTTGATACTCTTGATACGCATAAACGCACCATTGTGCACATACAGATCAGAGAAGCGGGTATAGTTTTGATTGGCTTCATTATTTTGCGTTACACGGGGCCTGGAGTTAGAAGTACCTTCTCCGTGCCAGCGATCAAAAACGGCCGTTGTATAGTTATTGTAAAAGCGGTCATAGGCCCTGGTTCCATCTACGATGTCATTGCCACCTACACCACTCAATAACACCGACAGGTCGAATCCTTTCCAGCCGGCAGATAGGGAGATACCATAGGTTTGTTTCGGATTGGGATCACCTACTTTTGTTTTATCATCCCCCGTAATCGCACCATCACCGTTGATGTCTACAAAACGTGCGTCCCCGGGTTGTGCGCCCGGTTGTATTTTTTGCCCTCCTTTGCCGGTATAAGCATCTATTTCTGCCTGATTCTGGAAGATGCCGGCTGTTTTTAATCCATAGAAATAACCGATAGGCATACCATTCTGTGCGCGGAAGTACTCATCCATATTGGAAGACAACACGCCATTATAAGAAGGATGTAACACACCTTCCTGGTTAGGAATTTCTACTACGGTATTTTTATTGAAAGCAATATTACCGCCAATGCCAATAGTTACTTCGCCAAACTGATGATTGTAGTTGATGCCCAGCTCAATTCCCTTGTTTTCAATATTGCCGCCATTAATGGTAGGAGCACCGGTACCTACGATTGCAGGAATGGGCGCATCTACCAGCCAGTCGCCGGTTTGTTTACGGTACCAGTCAAATGTTACCGTCACGTCTTTGAACAGGGTCGCATCAAATCCAATGTCTGTCTGTGTGGAAACTTCCCATTTCAGATTGGGATTGGGAATTCTGTTAGGAGATGCTCCCACGGTTTGTACCCCATTAAAATAATAATCGCGATAGGTAGAGTTAACGCTTGCCAGGTAAGCAAAGCTGGCAATCCTGTCATTACCATTCCTGCCCCAGCCACCGCGGATTTTCAGGAAGTTCAGCCAGCTGATATCCTGCAGAAAGCTTTCGTTGGTGGCAATCCATCCCGCTGAAAAAGATGGGAAGTAGCCATAACGATTGTTGGCGCCAAACTTGGTAGACCCATCCCGGCGCAGGATAGCTGTCAGCAGGTATTTTTCATCATAGCTATAGAATACGCGTCCGAAATAAGATTGCAGCGCATCCATGTTTCTGGTGCCGAATACCTGCCGGGTGTCTTTATTTAATCCGTTGCTGATCACCGCATGTTCAAAATCTGAAATGATCAGATCGGTGGTGCTGCCGCCTACATTATAAGCTTCGCTTTTCCTGGCTGTAGTACCTGCTAATATGTTCAGGTTATGTTTGCCCGCTGTAAACTGGTAGTTAAGGGTATTGTCCCAGTTCCAGGCGAGGTTGCGATACATGGCCTGTTTGGCCTGGGAGTGATCGTTACTGTTGTTGGTACCCAGGTTATATACCGGCAGAAAAGAATTGAGATAGTTATAGGAGATATCTGCGCCAAAATCTGTGCGGAAGGTCAACCCTTTTATGATGGTCACTTCTCCATAAATATCTCCTATGATCCTGTCGGTAATACTTTTATTATTCTGCAGGTAATCAATGGCACCAATGGGATTGATTTCATCTGCATAAGCCGCTTTACCATAGCTGCCATCTGCATTATATACCGGGAAAGTAGGATCGGCATTCAATAAGCCCCGAATGGAGTTATTGTAAATATTACCGGTGCCGATACCACTTTGACGTGTATGCGCATACGTGAGGTTCTCACCTACCTTGATAAGGTCTTTGTATAACTTATGTTCTGAGTTAAGGCGTAAAGACGTTCTTTCGAAATTAGACTTACCGGGTAATCCCATGACGCCCTGCTGTCCCTGGTAGGAGAGGGAAGAAGAAAAAATGGAATGTTCGTTACCGCCGGAAAGACTCAGACTATAATTTTGAATAGGTGCATTTTTTATCGTAGCGGCTTTTTGCCAGTCGGTACCCTTACCCAGTTTAGCAATAGAGTCCGGGGAATAAATAGGAACGGCGCCGGAGTTGATGGCGGCTTCGTTCATAATATTGGCATACTGTTGTGCATTCAGCAGGTCCAGTTTACGGGCCGGATTCTGTAATCCGTAAGAGGCATCGAAGCTGACGCTCATTTTTCCGGACCGCCCTTTTTTAGTGGTAATCATCACCAGCCCATTCGCAGCACGGGTACCATAAATAGCTGTGGAGGCAGCATCTTTCAATACATCCACGCTGGCAATGTCGGATGGGTTTATGTAGGAGATATCATCCACCGGAAAACCATCTACTATGAAAAGTGGTCTGGAATTACCGTTGGTGCCAATACCACGGATGGTAAACTTCATGGCATCACCAGGTTGCCCGGAGTTGGAGGTAACCTGCACACCAGGCACCTGCCCCTGCAATGATTGCTCTACGCTCACACTGTGATTCTTTACCAGGTCTTCTGTGTTTAAATGTACGGTAGCACCGGTCAGCACTTTTTTCTTTTGTGCACCATAACCTATTACCACCAGTTCCTCTAAACCGGTGGAAGCCGATGCTAAGCGTATCACCATGGGAGCACCGGCTTTGGCAGCCAGTTCCACCTTCTCAAAGCCTACCAGCGAAACTACCAGCATCTCACCGGCATCGGCAGATAAACTGAAGGCGCCATCCGTACCGGTAACAGCGCCGCGGGTGGTACCTTTTACTAAAATATTTACACCTGGCAGGGGAGAACCGTCTTTAGCATCCAGTACCTTGCCCGTGATGGTTTGTTTTACAGGGTGCGTATATGCCTTCCCGTTATTTGCAGCGGCGCGCAACGCGGGAGGTGCAACAGCCAGGCTGCATACTGCAAGTGTCCGTAGGACAGATTGCCGTGGAAAAAAATGACTGATAGTGTACCAGATTTTCATGTTTAACGTGTTTTATTTAGGCAGAGGAGTTTGAATAATGTATATGTTTGATTGGATTATCCAACAATTGAATAAGTTGGTCCAGGTCAGATGGCCCGGACCGTTTTTGCTATTCCATTATATGATGTAATCTTATCTGTCTTATTGCTGAGATCCGGCCCTGCAGGCGTTTGCTTGCTCACAAACGTTACGCGGAAGTAACGCTGCTGTAACATGCCTGGAAAACTACCTGCCCGTTTTCCTATGCTCAAGGTTTGCGCTGCTTCATCCCAGTGGAAAGAGATATTACTGTATGCGCCTTTTTCGTACTGATAGTTATTGTTTTCATCTTCATACAAGCTAAAGTCACCGTCTTTACCAGTATATACATACAATTGTATAGTATCTGCTTTTCGTTCATTGGTATACTGCAATGCCGGGCCTACAGGCAGAATCGCGCCTTCTTTAACATACAAAGGCATCCGCGACAAAGGTGCTGTGGCAGTGATGTGCTGTCCGCCTGACTGATATACACCGGTGTAGAAATCATACCAGCCATTGCCCGCCGGCAGATACAATTCCCGACTGCGCGCCTGGTAATGTGTAACCGGATTTACCAGTAGAGAAGGTCCGAACATATATTGATCACGGATATTTAGCACCGCAGTATCTTGCCCGAAATCCATCGGTAATCCACGCATAATCGTATAGTCGTGATGGTAAGTACTGCCCGCCAGTGAGTAGATGTAAGGCAACAGGCGGTAACGCAGCTGATCATAGTAAAGCATAGATTGGTACGCAACACTGCTGTCTGGCGCTATGTTAAACATTTCACGATAAGGATACTGCCCATGAGAACGGAACAGCGGGCAGAAAGCACCATACTGAAACCAACGGGTATTCAGCTCTCTCCATTCTTCCAGTGCCGGCCCCTGTGGGTTTGGCTTGTCGTATTTATCTTCTACAAAGAAGCCACCGATATCGGTAGTCCAGTAAGGCAAACCAGACATACAGAAATTTAATCCGGCAGGTATTTGTCTGCCCATTTCTTCAAACGTAGCGGCAATATCACCACTCCAGGTAGCTGCAGCATAGCGCTGTAAACCGGCATAAGCAGAACGGGTAAGGATGAATACACGCTGACCGGGTTTGGTAGCACGCTGACCATCGTAAATACCTTTGGCATTTAACAGGGCATAGGTATTGAAGTATTGTGTGGAAGATCCCATAGCCGTAGGATTCATCAATGTCTTACGCTCATCTATAGAGGAGTTAGACAGGATGTCGGGCTCTGTGGCATCCAGCCACCAGGCATCAATGCCCTTGCTGAACAGATTTTTGTTGATCAGATTCCAGAAAAGCTTGCGGGCTTCCGGGTTAAAAGCATCATAAAACGTAGATACGTAACCGTTGCCAATCCAGTCGCGCTGCCTGTTTTTGATATTCTGTTTGTATAACCAGTTTTTGCTATCGAATAATTTGTAATTATCTATCCCTTCATAAAATTTAGGCCATACAGAAATCATGAAGTTGGCATGGTACTTTTCATGCAGACGACTGATGAGCCCCGCCGGATCAGGAAAACGTGCCGGATCAAACTGTTGACTGCCCCATTCATCCTGTTTCCAGTAACTCCAGTCCAGCACAATATTATCCAGCGGAATTTTGCGTTTGCGGAATTCAGCTACCGTATTTTCTATTTCATCCTGTGTTTTATAGCGCTCCMGGCTTTGCCAGAATCCCAGTGCCCAGCGTGGTACCAGGGTAGCTTTACCAGTTACCTGCCGGTAGCCACTGATTACTTCATCCATATTTTGACCGTACATAAAGTAGTAGTCAATTTTTTCGGCAGCTTCGGAAGTCAGCTTCATCTTATCTGCTGCAGCTGCCGGTGTAGGAGAAAGGAATTTGAGGGAAATGAAGGATTGAGAAGTTTCTGGTATCCACTCCACTTTAATAGTGGCAGGCTGACCTTTCTTAAGTGCATGACGGAATACGGAAGCCCCCGGATTCCAGCTTTCACGCCATCTATCCAGCTTTAACTGTCCATCTATCCATACTTTGGTATATCCGGAAGTAGTCATAAAGAATTTGTACTCACCGTTTTCATCTGCGTTCATCGTTCCTTCCCAGGTCACTTTCCCTTTTACCATCGGGAAAGCCGCCGGGAGATTAGCTAAGCGATCGAGGAACTCATAGTCAATTTTATCTTCCACTGCTTTTACATACACGGTATTGTTATAGCGGTCGCCATAAGTAGCACTTAAACCACCGGCTTTCCCTTCAGCAGATGTTAAGTGTAAGGCAGACATTTGTTGGTATGGGCGCTCATCTCCGAAACGGGTAATGGAATAGTTGTCCCATAAAATGCCATAATTGCGGTTGGATATTACAAAAGGGACCGCCGCCACAGAGTTGTACTGGGTGAGGTCTATATCCTGCCCTTTGTAATTCATTAATCCGGTCTGATGCTGCCCCAAACCATAAAAGGCTTCACCCGCGGGAGATTCGAACGCCTGTTGTATGCGGTATAATTGTTTGTTGTCGATGGTAACGGGGGTAAAGTGTTTACCACCACCTGTTTGTTCCTGTAATATAATATGTCCGGTGTTGTCGCGAAAAACTACTTCGCCGGTATTAAGGGCTACAGTAGCAGAAAGACTGGCTGTCTTTAATACCACTGTTTCATTACGCTCTTCTGTATCCCATTTTACGGTATTCCCTTTTATATCTACTGCCATCAGGCTGGGTGTACCATCGAAGTGGTCCCCGGGTGTGGCGGTTACATGGATCACTTTGTCGGATACCACTTGTAATCTCACCTGTTTGGCGCCATTTGGTGTGGGTTGTTTTAAATGTATTACCAGGCCATCTGCCAGCTTATCTACCTGGCCGGCATAACACCAGGAAGCAAGAAGCGTCATTAGTACGAACGGTATCGCCCTCTTTATCTGCATATCTGAACGGATTTTTTCCTTGATTGAACGTGGTTGTTTGCGGTACGTGTGGTCTTATTTCAAAACGTGTTTACTTCAGAACGTGTGAAAACAAAAATAAACGGACACACGGAATCACAGGGTAACGGTATGTTTTAGATATAGGGCGATTATGTTAACCGCAGGCGACGGTAGGGTAGCAGAATGATGCTGGTTAGGGCATAAAATGTTAATCAGATAAAGGGAATGCGCTTGGTTTTGAACAGGTTATAGCAACAATAACCCTATAAGAGAGATGGTGATCAAACAGTATAGCAGGATTTCGATCAACAGATACAGCCGGTTGCTTTTCTTAAAGTTGTGCTTGAGCATAAACAGATTTAATAATCAATCCGGCAAAATTATCCATTGCCACCGGGAGGAAGGGGTAGCATTTCGTTATTTAATAGGGCAGATTTGTTGTTTTAGCAGAAAGCAGAAGGCATAAAGCTATTGTAGCGAATGTGTCAGGTTGCTCACAGCAATCTCCGTTACAATAGCTTTATGCTTTATGCTTTCCGCCTTCTGCTTTATATACAGACGGCAGTACATTATACTCCATCTTAAAATATTTGGTAAAATATTTCGGGTTGTTGAAACCCACTTCATAGGCCACTTCCGCCACTGTTAGCTGACTCTTCTCCAGTAGCTGGGCCGCTCGTTTTAAACGTATACTCCGGATAAATTCAATGGGCGACCTGCCGGTGAGTGCTAAAATTTTCTTATAAACAGATACCCGGCTCATAAACAAAGCACGACTTAGTTCTTCTACAGAAAAGTCAGGATTGGAGATATTCTTCTCTACAATCTGTAATGCCTGTTGGATAAACTGTTCATCAGCGGAAGAAATAGCCACCTCACTGGGATGTGCTTCTATATGTTGCTGGAAGGTTTTCCGTAAGGAGGATTGCTGTGAGATAATGTTTTTGATACGGGACAATAATACTTCAAAATTAAACGGCTTGGTAATATAATCAGACGCACCTGTTTCGAGGGCTTCCAGTTGTTGAGCCTCTTCTGCCCGGGCAGTAAGCAATACGATAGGAAGATGTGCTGTGCGCTGTTGTGCACGGACTTTCTTACATAATTCCAGTCCATCCATTTCAGGCATCGATATATCACTCACGATCAGATGGGGGAGGGTATGCTGTAATAACTTCCAGGCAATCATCCCGTTTTCGGCTTCTATGATCTGGAAATATTGTCCCAGGTTGTCTTTCAGGTAGAAGCGAAAATCTTCGTTGTCTTCTACCAGCAGGATCAACGGCTTTTTGCTACTGCTACTAACAGGGGTGGCGGGTGCTATAGTCGGGATATTGTTAATCGTTTCCTGTACGGTGCCCGGCACCAACGCTGTTGCCATTTTTACCGGCAACAGTACGGTGAAGCAACTTCCCATTTCCGGGGCACTATCTACGCTGATACTTCCCCCATGCATTTTTACAAACTCACGGGTAATGGATAAACCAATCCCGCTGCCCTGGTTCACCATGGAAGCAGGTACTTCATGCTGGAAGAAGCGTTCAAAGATATGATCCTGTTTTTCCAATGGAATACCGATACCGTTATCTTTCACCGCTATTTCCAGTTGTGCAGCACCTGCCTGGTAACTAACATGAACGGATATACTACCTTGTTCCGGGGTAAATTTAAATGCATTGGAAAGCAGGTTAAAGAGGATCTTCTCTATTTTATCTGCATCGTACAGCATCTTCAGTTCTTGTACATTACTCTGAAAGGCAAGCTGTATATGCTTTTTGTCGGACAGGTCAGAAAAAGAGCCGGTTAGTTCTTTTATAAAACCAATGATATCGCCTTCGGTGGTATGTAGTTTTATTTCCTGTACTTCCATTTTACGGAAGTCAAGTAACTGGTTCACGAGGTTAAGCAGGCGCCTGGCATTTCTTTGCATCAGCTCCAGCTGTCCTTTTAAATTTCCTTCAGTCGTTTGGCGGATGATTTTTTCCAGGGGTGTAATAATAAGACTGAGCGGTGTTCTGAACTCATGACTGACATTGGTAAAGAAGCGTATTTTCAGCGCATCCAGTTCATGCATTCGTGCGGCTTCCTGTGTTTGTTGCTCCATCCTGAACTTCAGTCTTTCTCTTTCCTGGATAATCCTGCGTGCCAGCAATAATGCTCCCAATATCAGCAGGGCATAGCAAAGGAAGGCCGGCCATGTTTTCCAGAAAGGCGGTAGTACCCGGATTTGTAAAGTAAGCCCGGTGTCATTCCAGATGCCATCATTGTTGGAAGCTTTTACCCGGAAAGTATACACTCCCGGATCAAGGTTGGTAAAGGTGGCCTTCCGTTGCAGTCCATCGGTATACAACCATTCTTTGTTAAAACCTTCCAGTATATAAGCGTACCTGTTTTTCTCCGGATGGAAATAATTCAGGGAAGCAAATTCCAGTGAAAAAACATTTTCACTATACTTCAGGGTAATGCTGCGTGTTTCTGATATAGCGGAAGTGAGTAGTATCCTGCTATTGATTTTTTCACCAGGGAGTATGCTTTTATTAAATATCTGCAGGTCTGTTAATACCACCGGCGGTATGTTTTTATTGACAGCAATTGTATTGGGATAGAAGATATTAAAACCGTTGCCTCCACCAAATATCAGCTCACCACGACTTGTTTTCAATGCGGCATTTTCATTAAACTCCTTGCCCTGTAAACCATCAGATTCATCGTAGTTTTTGAACGAATACGTAGGCCCTTTGCCGTTAGTTGCCGGATGAATGGTCATGTTAGACAATCCATTGGGAGTACTCATCCATATACTATGATCGTTCGCTTCCAGGATATTCAGGATAGAATTATCGGGCAGCCCGTCTTCTTTACGGAGTGTATGGAAGCTGTTGTCTTTAGGGTTAAAAAGATCTAATCCCTCACGGGTGCCTACCCAGATACGATCTTGGCTATCCTGGAAAATACAGACTACGTTATTATGACTCAGGCTTCCTCCGGCGGAAGGAATATTGCTGTAATGTTTAAAGGTGCCAGTTGTTGGGTTTCTTACATCCAGTCCTTCGGAAGTTCCGATCCAGAGGTTGCCTGCTCTGTCTTCAAGCAGGGCGGAAATATATTTGGAAGGCACTTCCTGCTGAAAGTGGCGGAACTGTTGTGTTACAGGGTCCATCCTGTTAAGACCGCCATTGAGGGTACCTACCCATAGCTGGTGGTTTTTGTCTTCCAGCACTTCCCAGATGCTGTTGTCACTGATGCTGTTGCTGTCTTTAGGGTCATGTTTGTAATGGATAAACTGATGACCATCAAACCGGTCGAGGCCTCCGAAATAGGTGCCCACCCATAGTTGCTGGCGATGGTCTATCCACAGACTAACAATAACGTTACCGGATATACTGTTGGCGTTGCCGGGGTCATGACGGTATTGGGTAAAAGTATTCCGGCTGCGGTCATAATAGATCAGTCCGCCGCCGTTGGTACCTATCCATAGATTATGGCTGGCATCTTCCACAAACCGGTTCACATCGTTATAAGGTAAACTGTTACGGCTATAGGCCTGGTATTGAAAGAGTGGGAACTTTACCATGTTTTCATGGTAGTAGTTCAGTCCTTTTTTAAAAGTGCCTATCCATATAATACCGGTATTGTCTTTATACAGCGTGGTGATGCTGTTCTGGCTCAGGCTGCGGTTATCTTCGTTGATATTCTGAATGTACCGGATGCTTTGGGCTTTCTTATCAATAATATTGATGCCCCCATGGTCTGTGCCGATCCAGATCTGTCCGTTATTATCGGGAACTATACCCCTGACAATATTATTGTTCAGTGCCAATCCCGGGGTTTCCTGATCAATGTGAAGGAAGTTGTGGTTACTCACGGCGAAATAGTAAACACCATTGTCTTCATTATTACTGAATATCCAAAGGTCGCCGTCGTTATCGGTGACCATGTTCCAGGCGGTAACCGGATGTTCCGGTTTTACGAGGGTATGGTTACGGTACAGGATCTGGTGGCTGCGGGCATCCATTTTTTCCAGGATACCGCTGCTGTGCAGCAGCCAGTAGTCGCCTGCTTTATCCTGCACCATGGCGGAAACGCTGTTGGTGGCAATGCTGGAACTGTCCGATGTATGTACCAACGACAAGGACTTGTTATGGGCATCTACCATAAAAATACCAGCAGTAGGATGGAGGAACCAGCATTGTCCGGCCCTGTCTTTTACGATGTCTGTCAATACGTTGCCCGGAATACCCCATTGCCGAAGGAGCGTTTCAGGATGCCGGTTAAATTTTGCGGTTTGTGGCTGGTATATATTAATGCCGGTGCGGGTTTGGATCCAGAGCTGTTGCCCGGGACCAGCCATGATTTTACCTATATTATTATCGGACACGGAAGTGCTGTCACGCAAATCATGCTGGTATACAGTAAAATGATACCCGTCAAACCGGTTCAGGCCAGATACGGTGCCGATCCACATGAAGCCGATGCTGTCTCTGAATATACAGTTTACCTGGTTATTGGACAAGCCCTGGTTAATATCAATCCGGTTGAACTGATAGGTGAGCGTTTGCGCCCAGGTGAGCGTTGTTAGTAGTATTAAAAAAGTGAATATGAAGAGCCTCTTCCGCATGTACACATCCCTTGGTTGAAAATTGTTAGTTTGACAATTATAAAGGCGCAACAATATAGTACAAAACGGCTATAAACAAAGAAAGGTCGAAAGAATTCGACCTTTATTGCTAAAATTCCACGTTATGGCACTCAGGTCCATAAAAAGTTAATCAGCTAATTGTCCGGCATAACCGGTATATAATAAGTGATGTTTGCGATTTTATTGGGGTAGCCAGCCTCTTGCTATACAAAAGTAGGTGAAGGTAAAACGATTGTCAAGAAATTAGCAAACAATATTTAAAAAAAATTGGAAACCCGCCATGAATGACCTTTTTTCCGATACAAGATAATTTCATTCGTGGTCCGCTATAATCTTTAAATATTATTGAGTACTTTTTTGTCAATCTGAAAATCCATGAAGCGTATTACAATAAGTATGATGTTGTTATGTGGGCTGGCATTGACTGCCATGGCTCAGCAACAGCCAGGAAAGGGGCTCACCGTAACCCTCGACTACTACTACAACAACGAATTTAAACCCGATAAAGCCGGTAACCCGATTCGGTGGCATTACATCTGGAATGAAACGGATAACGGTGGTATTTCCATCTGGGGCGGCATTTTTGACTCATTAGGTGTGAAAAGAGATAGCCTGCTGGAAGCGCCCACCGCTGCCAATCTGCAGAAAACCGATATCTATATGATCATTGACCCGGATACGGAAAAGGAATCTCCCCATCCCAACTATATGAATGAAAAGGATGCTGCGGTCATTTTTAACTGGGTAAAAGCCGGTGGCGTATTGGTATTGATGGAGAATGACTCTGCCAACGCAGAATTTGACCACTTCAATAAGCTGAGTGAAAAATTCGGTATCCATTTTAATGGCGACAGCCGCAACCGGGTACAGGGAAAGAACTGGGAGCAGGGAACATTCAATATCCCTCCCGGCCATGAGATCTTTAAGCCCGGAAGAAAAGTATACATCAAGGAATTGTCTACCCTCAAACTAAAATCTCCTGCCCGGGCAGTATTCAGAGATGGGCCATACGTCATCATGGCCGAAGCGCGGGTAGGTAAAGGAACGGTGTTTGCAGTAGGAGACCCCTGGTTTTACAACGAATATGTAGATGGAAAGAGATTGCCATCATCTTACCAGAACGCTGAAGCAGCAGCAGACCTCACGCGATGGATCATTTCAGCCGTTAGCCGTTAGCTTTTAGCTATTAGGGAAATGCAGCGGAGATTAACAAATTATGTACTCCGCTGCATTTCCCTAATAGCTAAAAGCTAATGGCTAAGAGCTTAGGAAATCAAGATTTCTCCGGATACCGGCAAACTTGCTTCGCTTAAGGGGAGAGTGGCGGAAGATGTTTTTAAAAGCTTCCTCTGTCAGCTCTTCCCAATCCCGGGTAGAAAAGTTGAGTATGGCCGGCACAGGTGTAAATTCCGCCTCCTGGTGTGCCTTGGAGAAACGATTCCACGGACATACATCCTGACAGGTATCACAACCAAACATCCAGTCGTCAAACTGTCCCTTCATCTTATCAGGTATCAGCTGATCTTTTAACTCTATCGTAAAGTAAGAAATACATTTACTTCCATCTACCACTCCCGGTGCTACCAGTGCTTCCGTAGGACAGGCATCCAGGCAGCGGGTACAGGATCCGCAATAGTCGGCCACAGGGCCGTCATACTCCAGTTCAATATCTGTAATGAGGGTGGCAATGAAGAAAAATGAACCCGCCTGTTTGTGGATCAGGTTCCCGTTTTTTCCTATCCAGCCAAGACCACTACGCCTGGCCCAGGCACGTTCCAATACCGGCGCAGAGTCCACAAACCCACGTCCCTGCACGGGACCGATACGTTCCTGCATGCGCAGCAACATCGTTTTCAACCTGGCCCGGATCACCTCATGATAATCATGTCCATAAGCATACTTGGAAATACGCGGCGCATCCTCCCGCTGCAGCTTGGAAGGAAAATAGTTAAATAACAGCGTAATCACCGATTGGGCACCATCTACCAGCTTACGGGGGTCTATCCGCTTGTCGAAATGGTTCTCCATATATTGCATGTTGCCGTGCATACCCTTATTCAGCCAGGTTTCCAGCCGCCGCGCGTCATCATCCAGCTGCACCGCTTTCGCAATGCCGCAGTGATCAAATCCCAATTCTTTTGCCAGCTCTTTTATGAATAAAGTATGCGTCATTACAGCGAAATTACGTGAATTTTTATACCTTAGCCCTGCATATTATCCCTTATGCTATTTAACTGTATGCGTTATACCCTTGTTATGCTCACCTGCCTGGTAAGCAGTTTGTTTTCCCTTTGTGCGGTTGCTCAGGAGGGGGTTAAAATGAAATTCGGAAAAATTTCAAAAGAAGAATTCATCGAAAGAAAATTTGAACAGGACACTGGCGCCCACGCCATTGTGCTCGGCGAAGTTGGTTCCTCTGTTTTTGAATCTGATGGAAATGATCTGCGGTTGGTATATAAAGTTCACCGCCGCTTTAAAATCGTTGACAAAAACGGCTACGATGTGGCTACTGTAGAGGTTCCGCTATACAAATCCGAAACACAGGAAGAGAAATTGCTGAACCTGAAAGCCTCCGCCTATAACCTGGAAAATGGTGAAGTGGTGGAAACTAAAATGGAGAGCAAAAATGTGTTCAGTGATAAACAGGATAAGGCGCTGCTGGTAAAGAAATTTACCCTGCCTGCCGTAAAAGAAGGAACTATCATAGAATATACCTATACTATTGCCTCGCCATATTACCGCCACCTGCGGGCATGGGACTTTCAGGGCGAGTACCCACGCCTGTGGAGCGAATACAGTGTGTCCATTCCTGAGTATTTTGACTATATGCTCATCCCACAGGGATATGAAAAGTATGTGGTAAAGACAAAAGATTTCAGTCGTTCTACTTTTACTTTCCGTGATGAATCACGCGGCGTCGGCGGTCCTACTCAAATGGTGACCGTGACGCCTAATATCACTACCTATAGATGGGCACTGAAAGATGTACCCGCTATTCATGATGAAAGTTTTATCACCACCACAGATAACTATATCAATAGGGTAGAGTTTCAGCTATCAGCCTACAACTGGCCTGATCAGCCCCGCAAACCGGTGCAAAGCACCTGGGAAGACCTGATGAAGGATATGATGAAAGATCCGGAAATGGCCGGAGCACTTGATAATAATAACGGCTTCCTGGCTAATACCGTAGAAGACCTGGTAAAGGATGCCCAAACAAACAAGGAAAAAGCACAGAAAATATTTACCTGGGTACGGGATAACTTTACCTGTACCGGTCACCGCGCATTGTGGATGAAAAGATCACTGAAAACTGTTTTTAGTTCAAAGAATGGAAATGTGGCGGAAATAAATATCCTGCTGGTAGCCATGCTGAAAAAAGCAGGACTCTTCGCGTCGCCCGTAATACTCAGTACCCGCAGCAATGGATATGTGTACCAGTTTTACCCGCTGTATACCCGCTTTAACTATGTAATTGCCAGTGTAAACCTGGGAGATGGATACATTACCCTGGATGCGTCAGAACCGCTGATGGGCTTCTGTAAATTACCGCCGGCCTGCTACAACGGCGCAGCCAGAACAGTGGATGATTTTGCCACGCCTGTTTTCCTGGGCGCAGATTCGCTGAATGAACAGAAATTCACCAGCGTAATGTTAGGTAAAATAGAAAATGGTTCCATCAACGGTTCCTTCATGCAACGACCTACGTATTTTGAATCCTATAACGTACGTACCAAAATTAAAGAGAAAAGCCAGGAGGAATACTTTAAAGAAATCGCGAAAGGATATACCGGCGACCTGGAACTGTCAAATAAAGAGGTGGAAGACCTGAAAGAGCTGGAATTACCGGTGATGGTGAAGTACGAATTTAAAATGCAGTTGGGTAATGAAGATGTATTATACATCAACCCGATGTTGGGAGAAGCCTATAAAAGCAACCCTTTTAAATCAATGGAACGTAAATTTCCGGTGGAAATGAATAACGTATCTGATGAAGTATATTCCTTTAATATGGATGTGCCGGAAGGGTATGTGGTAGACGAATTACCCAAACCCACCATCGCGAACTTCAATGAGCATGAAGGACAATTTCAGTATCTTATTCAGCAACAGGAGAATCATATACAGTTGCGCTGTCGTATAAAATTGAGCAAAGCTAATTTTGAGCCCGAGGATTATAGCACATTGCGTGAGTTTTTTGACCTGATAGTAAAGAAACAGGCAGAGCAGATTGTCTTAAAAAAGAAAAAGTAAAGTATGCGCAAGCTGTTAACAATAAGCGTAGGCCTGCTGCTGGCAATAGCCGCACAGCCTGCGCTGGCAGGAGAGCCGTTTTATCCCGCTAAAAATATTCCGGCTGTCCTGAAAGAAAATGCACATGTGGTGAAAAGGCTGGATGAAACCACCGTTAAAGTAAATGACCTGTCGGATACCCGCATTACTTATCATTATATTACTACAGTGCTGGATGAAACCGGCGCTGCGGATGTACATCTGTATGAATACTACGATAAGCTGCGGGAGATCCGCTCTATCAGCGGCGCCTTGTATGATGCTAACGGTGAGCTGGTAAAGCGGCTGAAGCAAAGCGAAATCAGGGATGTAAGCGCGGTGGATGATGCCAGCCTGATGACAGATGCGCGCATGAAACTGCACCAGTTCTATTATGCCGTATATCCTTATACGGTAGAATATACCGTAGAGGTTCGTTCAGGTAATACGGCCTGGTTACCGCTATGGCAACCGCAGGATGGCATCGACTGTACCGTAGAGCAGAGTAAGCTCTCCGTAACGGTGCCATCGGATTATGCATTGCGCCATCGTAGTTATCTCTATAATGGAGAACCGGTAACAACAACAGATAAAAATACAAAAACCTATACATGGGAAGTAAAGCAGTTGACAGCATTGAAGTCGGAAGTGAACCCGGACGAATTTTATCGCCGTACCCCCAGCGTTTTCCTGGCGTCCACGGATTTTGAACTGGAACGCTACAAAGGTAACATGAGCACCTGGAAGGATTTTGGCACTTTCGTATATAAGCTGAATGAAGGAAGAGATGTGCTGCCGGATAACATAAAAGCAAAAGTACAGGAACTGACTAAAGGCATCAGCAGCCGCGCGGAAAAAATAAAAGTGCTTTATAAATTCATGCAGCAGAATAACCGCTATATCAGCATTCAGCTGGGAATAGGCGGCTGGCAAACCTTTGAGGCCACGGCTGTGGCAGCAAAAGGATATGGCGACTGTAAGGCGCTGTCTAATTATATGATGGCATTATTAAAAGAAGCAGGTATCAAATCCAATTGTGTGCTGGTGAAGGCCGGCCCCAATGCACATACTATCCGGGAAGATTTTCCGTCATTCCAGTTTAATCATGTGATCCTTTGTGTGCCGGATGCAAAAGATACTACCTGGCTGGAATGTACCAGTAATACAATGCCCGCAGGTTATTTGGGGGCTTTTACAGATAACAGGCCTGTATTGTTGATAGATGAAAAAGAAAGTAAACTGATACGCACCCCGTTTTATGGAATGGATTGTAATGAACAACTCCGTACCGTTTCCGCTTCGGTGGATTCCAGCGGTAACATAGATATCAGTGCTGTAACCATTCACAGTGGACTGCAGCAGGACAGGTTGCATAGCATGATTCATGAGCTGAGTGAAGAAAAACAACTGGAGGCCCTGCGGAAAGGACTGGATCTTTCCAGTTACGATATCACCGGTTATCGCTGTAAAGAGCTGGGTACTGTCATTCCTTCAATTGAGGAGAAGATACAGATCAAAGGACATAACTATGCTACGGTAACGGGTAAACGAATGTTCCTGGTCCCTGATATACTCTCCCGTGGAGGTATGAAACTGGATGCGGAAGAAGCCCGTAAATCGGAGATTAAATTTACTTATGCATACCGGGATATCGACACGGTAAATATTACATTGCCTCCTGGCTATCAGCCGGAATCATTGCCAGCAGGCGTAACGGTGTCAGGAAAGTTCGGCACTTACAACAGCAGCATTGTGTTGAAAGGGAATACGTTAAACTATATACGAAAAATGGAACAGAAGGCGGGTGTGTTTCCGGCGGCTGATTTCCCCGAACTCGTAAAGTTTTATGCCACTATATACAGGGCAGACAGAAGTCGGCTGGTATTGGTAAAGCAGTAACAAAAAGGATAAAGCAAAAAGCTATTGTCATGGAGGTTTCCACGACAATAGCTTTTTGCTTTATCCTTTTTGCTTTCCGCTCCCGATTATTTTTCTCTCACACTAACAGATATATGTCTGTCTTTTTTCTTTTCTTCATCAGAAGCAGTAGCGGCAGCCTTGGCGAATTGTGAACCATATCCTTCCGCACCAAGTAGCTGTGCACTATTCGTATTGTTTTTCTTCAGTGAAGTAACTACGGATTCTGCACGTTCTTTGGAAAGACGTAGATTAGCCGTGCTGTCACCGGTACGATCGGTATAGCCACCTATTTTTATTTTGGCTTTTGGAAATGCTTTCATGATCGCCGCAATGTTACCCACCTGTTTCATACTTTCTTCTGTGAGTTCGGCGCTGCCGGTTTTGAAATTCAGGTTATCGAAATCAAACCATACGTCTTTGCCGGGTTTACGGGTATCATCTTTCAGGAATGTTACGAGTTGGTCTTCTATACCTCCTTTATAGGCATCCAGTACAGTGCCATCGGGGAGGGTTACTTTAATGCTTTCACGGGTTACTACCGGACCGCCTGGAGTAACGTTCATAGTAGCAGAATCGGCCAGCTGGCTGGTAGTTACACTATCGCTCACCGGCATGGTGCCTGGTTTATTGCCACCACAGCCCCGCATCAGGTACCACAGTAAAATGATGGCGACCAATATCAGCAGCAACGACCAAACCCAGCGGTTACTGGTAGGAGCTGGTTTGATGTTTACTGCACCGCCGGTAGTAGTGGCGGTATCACCAGTAATGCCCAGTTTCTTGCCCAGATCTCCCAGGCTGCCCAGTCCCAGTATCCCCGCAATATTTAATCCACCGGGAATGGCGCCCAGTATTTTATCTTTTTGAGAATCCAGTAAAGAAAGAAAGGAATTAGGTGAAAGATTGTTTTGTGCGGCGTACTGACCTACCGTGCCGAGTGTGGCCGGCGTAGCTGATGCCATCAGCGTACTGGCAGACGATTCTTTAATACCGGCAAAGGAGGCCAACATACCAATAAGGGAGTTCACTTTGTCTCCAAATAAGCTACGTAGCAAATCTGCCCCTTTACCAACCAAACCTCCGGCTCCGCCCTGAAGGGCACCAGTGATGGCAGATGGATTGGCATCCCCCGCTACCCCTTTTACCATGTCAAGTAAACCGCCGGCACTTCCGGAAGATCCTGCCTTGCTGAGCAGGCCGCCTAGGATGACCGGTACAATACCACTTAAGGCTTTCTGAATGCCCCCCTCGCTCTCTCCGAGTTGTGAGGAAGCCTGACTAACTACATTGTTGTTGAAAATACTTTTAGCGCTTTCCAGTAAGTCGAAAGACATAATTGTAGGGTTTAATGATGATGAATGTATTGATCAGTTTTGATTCTCAATCATCCGGCTCTTAGCAGGAACAGACAGACGTATGTTACAGGAAATTGTATAACAACAGAGTCACCCGCGTTGTTTGAATCGCTTAATAATTACTTTAAGATATCAATTTTGACATATAACGAATTATAAATAAGATGTTGATTTATAGAGAGATGTATGCCTTTTTTTGCTTTTCCTTTGGTCCGGCAGCCATTTTTTCGTACCTTTGCAGTGCTTTACGCATTTTTTCGACTGTTTAATGTGCCTTCCGTGCACGATGCAATACGCTATAGCAGTCAATATTTATTGGATTTGATCATTTGTCGGGCCACATCGCGCCCGGTTTCCCTTTCCGGCTAGCTGTTTTATGCAGTTGCATGCACATAGGATTCCTATGTCGCCTGGAAAAAGATCAGCTTAAACATATTTGAAAATTAGTAACTATGATTAAACAATCATCGTATTGGTTTTTGCTATGCTTACTGCTTCTCTTGCCGAGTATGCTTGTTGTTGCACAGGATAGTACCGAAACCAAAAAGGATAAGCCCACCTTTCACATAGGCGGAGCCCTGCGTTTTAATTACAACCTCTCTTCCTGGAAAAAGGAACAGGTAAAACGCGGTGGCGACTTTGGCTTCGATATGTTCCGCGTAAATGCTGATGCCGCCTGGAAAGGGCTTTCACTACACGCAGAATATCGCTTTTATTCGAAAGATTTTGGTGGCGGTATGCTGAAAGAAGGTTATGTACGCTATCATTTCAATGACAGCACGCATGTAGATATCGGTCTTACGCAGGTACCCTTTGGTAATCAAACCTACAATTCACATAGCTGGTTCTTTAACCTGCCTTATTATGTAGGTAAGGAAGATGACTATGATATGGGTATTAAGTTCGAACGCCGCCATCCGCACTGGTTATACCAACTGGCCTTTTTTAAAAATGCGGAAGAACTAAACTTCGGCGACAAAACGGAAATTGACCCGGGCCGCTACAGTTATGATGTATCAGGCAGAAATAAAGAAGTGAATCAGGGCAACGCCCGTACGGAATATTTTTTTAATGAGCATAACAGTATAGGCGCTTCCGTTATGCTGGGAGGCTTGTATAACATTCCCTCCGGTAATATGGGAAGCCACTGGGCCGCTGCCTTACACAGTAATCTGAACTGGCGAAGATGGAATCTGAAGCTCCAGTCCATGTATTATCAATATAACGTGGCCGACTCTACGCAGTTTGAAAAAGTGGTGGATATGGCAGCCTATGGCGCCGCTTACCAGGTGGCTGCCCGCAGTTTTCTGCAAACGGTTTCACTGGCATATACACAACCGGTGAACTGGGGGCCCATCAGCGCACTCACCTTTTATAACGATTATTCCTATATGCATAAACCGGAAACCGGTTTTGCAGACACTCAAATGAATGTACTCGGCTGTATGATAACAGCAGGACACATCTTTACTTATATCGACTGGGCAGCCGGAAAGAACCAGCCCTGGCTGGGGCCCGTATGGACAGATGCCCTTGCGGCCGGTGATAGCCAGGCCAAATGGCACAGTCGATTCAACATAAATATTGGCTACTATTTTTAACAAAAGCCTTAGCCGGTTAACAGCTAAAACTATTCAACAATGCCTAAACTTCAAATCGATAATCTGACCCTCATCTTTGGCCGCGAACGTAACACGGCGCTGCAACTGCTGAAGGAAGGTAAAAGCAAAGCCGACATACTGGAAGCTACCGGCTGCACCGTAGCCGTAAAAAACGCGTCTTTCCAGATTGAGAAAGGAGAATTTTTTGTGATCATGGGCCTCTCCGGTAGCGGGAAGTCAAGTCTGCTGCGCTGCTTAAACCGCCTGATAGAACCTACAGACGGTGATATTTTATTCAACGGTACCAACATTACCGAACTGAATGAAACAGCGCTGCAACAAACACGCAGAAAGGAAATTTCCATGGTATTCCAGAAGTTCGGTCTCCTGCCGCACCGCACTGTACTGGAAAACATTGCTTTCGGCCTGGAACTGCAAGGCATGCCCCTGCCGGAAAGAACGGCTAAAGCTGTTGGTGTAGTGGCGCTCGTGGGACTCAAAGGATATGAACAGATGCTGCCATCAGAACTATCCGGCGGGATGCAGCAACGTGTAGGGCTTGCCCGTGCACTGGCCAACGATCCGGAAGTACTGCTCATGGATGAAGCCTTTTCCGCGCTGGATCCGCTGATCCGCACCCAGATGCAGGATGAGTTGCTGGATCTGCAGGAGAAAATGCACAAAACCATCATCTTCATTACACACGACCTCGATGAAGCGATCCGTCTCGGTGACCGCATCGCGATCATGAAAGATGGAGAAGTGATACAAATCGGTACTCCCGAAGAAATCCTGACGGCGCCGGCAAATGATTATGTGTCTTCTTTCGTGGAAAAAGTTGACCGTAAAACTATTATCACCGCCTCTTCTATGATGGATACCAAACCTACCATGGCAGTATTTCGGAAAGACGGACCGGAAGGTAGTCTGCGTAAAATGCGCGCTACCGGCCTCGATATCCTGCCTGCCGTAACCGTAGATAAGCACTTCCTGGGCTTTGTATATCTCCGTGAAATACTGGAAGTGAAAAAGCGGGGTGATAAAACAATTGAAGCAGTCATTCACCGCGACGTGCCGGTAGCTTACCCCGATACAACGGTAGAACAGATGTTGCCTTTTATTGCTGAAACAGATAAACCGGTGGCAGTAGTAGATCCGCAGAATAATAAATTGCTGGGCCTCATCTCACAAACATCCCTGATTATTGAAACCACGGGTAATCAGCCTGTATAACCCCTACGAATAAACGAAAATAAGATATGATTAAAATAGGAAAATATATAGAACAATTCATCAACTGGCTTACCCACAACTGCGGCCCCTTCTTTAAAACGGTCAAAGTAGGCGTGGAGGCAATGGTCAACAGTGTGCAGTGGCTGCTCACTTTTACCCCTTTTTATGTAGTGATTGCTTTACTCGCCATCCTCGCATGGAGACGTGCCGGCTGGGGAGTAGGCGTAATGACCCTCCTGGGCCTTGGTTTGATCTATGGCATGGGGTACTGGGGGCAAACCATGGAAACACTCGCATTGATCCTTGTATCGGCTGTAATTGCCTTATTAATAGGTATTCCATTAGGGATCTGGGCTGCCAAAAATAAAACTGCCGGTAAAATTATGCGTCCGCTGATGGACTTCATGCAAACCATGCCGGCTTTCGTATACCTCATCCCCGCAGTATTATTTTTCGGGCTGGGAAAAGTACCGGGCGTATTTGCCACCATCATCTTTGCCATGCCACCAGCGGTACGCTTAACCACACTCGGGATCAAACAGGTGCCGGAGGATATTGTGGAAGCTACCCGCTCTTTTGGCGCCACTTCGAGGCAACTGCTCTTTAAGGTAGAATTACCACTGGCCATGCCTACTCTGCTGGCAGGCGTAAACCAAACCATTATGATGGCATTGTCCATGGTGGTGATCTCCGCCATGATTGCCGCCGGCGGACTCGGAGAAGTTGTACTGAAAGGCATCACCCAGCTGAAAATAGGACTGGGCTTTGAAGGCGGCATTGCCGTAGTGATCCTGGCCATCATCCTGGATCGCATCACGCAATCATTCGGAAAAAGAAAACAACGCGCTAACAACTAAAACCAGCTTATATGAAAAAGATATTATTATTCGCACTGGCTGCCCTGGTAACAGTCATTACTGCCTGCAATTCCGGTGCGCAGAACGGAGATAAAAAGATTACCATCGCCTACGTAAACTGGGCGGAAGGTGTGGCAATGACACAACTGGCAAAAAGCATCCTGGAACAGAAAGGCTACCACGTAACCCTGAAGAATGCAGATGTGGCGCCCGTATTTGCTGCTGTGGCAGGAGGGGATGCGGATGTATTCCTGGATACCTGGATGCCCGTGACACACCATAACTATATGGAAAATTTCGGCCAGAAAGTAACGGTACTGAATACCAATTTCGAAGGCGCTAAAATAGGCCTGGTAGTACCGGACTATGTGACTATTAAGAGCATCGATGAACTCAATGCTGCAAAAGATAAGTTCGAAGGCCACATCGTAGGCATCGATGCCGGCGCTGGTATCATGGGCAAAGCAGAAGACGCTATGAAGGCCTATACACTGGATTATCAGTTGCAGTCTTCCAGTGAAGCGGCCATGATGGCCACCCTGAAAAAAAGTATCGATGAAAAACAACCAGTAGTGGTAACCGGGTGGGCGCCACACTGGATGTTTTCCCGCTATAAACTCCGTTTCCTGGAAGATCCGAAACAGGTATTTGGAGAAACAGAAAAAATTCAAACTATCGCTAACAACGAATTCAGTATATCCGACACCGTAGCCGTTAATTTCTTTCGTAAGTTTCAGTTGAACAGTGAACAATTAGGCTCCCTGATGGGCGCTATGGCAGATGCCGACGGTAATGAAGAAGCCGCGGTGAAGGAATGGATGAAGCATAACCAGGAGCTGGTGAAAAGCTGGGATTAAATCGCAATAGAGCAGAAGGCAGAAAGCAAAAAGCTATAGTAGCGGTTGATGATCCGCTACTATAGCTTTTTGCTTTTTGGCTTCTGCCTTCTGCTCGTGAAAAAATAGCAGTTACCAGGCTACTTTTCTGCTAAAAATGCAGTAAAACTTTGTTTTATATGTCATAATTACCGGTTATAGAACATTGGATCACGGTTTGTTGTTACCTAAGCACGTTTGAGAACATCAAAAAAAGGAGCAAAACAAGAAGATATGAACTTGAATAATTTCACTATAAAATCGCAGGAAATACTGCAACAGGCACAACAACTGGCTTTTAATAATCAAAACCAGTCTATTGAAACAGGACACCTTCTGAAAGCCTTATTAAATGACGAAGATAGTCCCATTGAATACTTACTGAAGAAGAATGATGTTAATACCACTTTTGTCAACAGTAAGCTCAATGAACAGATAAATAAATACCCCCGCATGGCTGCCGGCGAAGGCGGTCAATCTCTGAGCCGGGACGCCAACAACGTAATATTACGGGCAGGCGCGGCCATCAAGGAATTTAAAGATGAATTTGTAAGCGTAGAGCATTTGCTGCTGGGCATTCTCGGTGGTAATGATGATACCGCTAAACTGTTAAAAGATGCCGGTCTCACAGAGAAAGGACTTAAAACAGCGATCAAAGAACTGCGTAAAGGCGATACCGTCAACTCACAAAGTGGCGGTAATCAATATAATACCCTGCAAAAGTATGCGAAGAACCTCAACGAAATGGCCAGGGAAGGCAAGCTCGACCCGGTAATTGGTCGTGATGAGGAAATCCGCAGAACCTTGCATATCCTTTCCCGCAGATCTAAAAACAATCCTATCCTGGTGGGTGAACCCGGCGTTGGTAAAACCGCCATCGTGGAAGGACTGGGCCACCGTATTATCAATGGTGATGTACCGGAAAACCTGAAATCAAAAATCATTTATGCCCTCGACATGGGTGCGTTAATGGCAGGTGCCAAGTACCGCGGTGAGTTTGAAGAAAGACTGAAAGGTGTGGTAAAAGAAGTAGCGGAAAGCAATGGAGAAATCATTCTCTTTATAGATGAAATCCACACCCTGATAGGTGCTGGTGCCATGGAAGGCGCTATGGATGCTGCTAACATCCTGAAGCCCGCGCTGGCAAGAGGTGAACTCCGCGCTATCGGTGCTACCACTCTCAATGAATACCAGAAATATTTTGAGAAAGATAAAGCCCTCGAAAGACGTTTCCAGAAAGTATTGGTAGACGAGCCTTCCGTGGAAGATGCCATCTCCATTTTACGTGGACTGAAGGAAAAATATGAAAGTCATCACCATGTACTGATCAAAGATGAAGCGATCATTGCAGCGGTAGAATTATCACATCGCTATATCACCGACCGTTTTTTACCGGACAAGGCGATTGACCTCATTGATGAAAGTGCAGCGAAGCTCAGGCTGGAAATGAATTCCATGCCGGAAGAGCTGGATGAACTGGAAAGAAGAATCAGGCAGCTGGAAATTGAAAGAGAAGCCATCAAGCGGGAAAACGATGAAGATAAGTTGCGTGAGCTGAAAGAAGAAATAGCAAGGTTGAGTGAAGAACGTAACACGTTCAAAGCAAAATGGCAGGCAGAGAAAGAAGTAGTAGACCAGATCCAGAATGCTAAATCAGCGATTGAAAACCTGAAGCTGGAAGCAGAACAGGCAGAACGTAACGGTGACTTTGGCCGTGTAGCCGAAATCCGGTATGGTAAGGTGAAAGAACAGGAAAAACTGGTCATCGATCTGACAGAAGAATTGAATAAAATATCTGCTAACCATAAACGTCTTCTTAAAGAGGAAGTAGACGCGGAAGACATCGCGGAAAACGTGGCCAAGGCTACCGGTATCCCGGTATCTAAAATGATGCAGAGTGAAAAAGATAAATTACTGCACCTGGAAGATGAGCTGCATCAGCGGGTAATAGGTCAGGATGAAGCAATTATCGCTGTGTCTGATGCTATACGCCGCAGCCGCGCAGGATTGCAGGATCCACGCCGGCCTATAGGGTCCTTCATTTTCCTCGGTACTACCGGGGTAGGTAAAACAGAGCTGGCCAAAGCATTGGCAGAGTACCTGTTTGATGATGAAAACATGATGACCCGTATAGACATGAGTGAGTACCAGGAAAAACACTCTGTGAGCCGCCTGGTAGGTGCACCTCCGGGATATGTGGGATATGATGAAGGCGGACAACTCACAGAAGCCGTACGCCGCAAACCTTATTCCGTGATCCTGCTGGATGAAATAGAAAAAGCACATCCGGATACCTTTAACATTTTGTTGCAGGTATTAGACGATGGACGCCTGACAGATAACAAGGGTCGGGTGGTGAATTTTAAGAACACCATCATCATCATGACCAGCAACATGGGTAGTCATATTATCCAGGAAAACTTTGAAAACATCAACGATGCCAACAGGGAAGAGATAGTAGATAAGACGAAAGAGGAAGTAATGACCCTGCTGAAACAAACCATCCGTCCGGAGTTCCTGAACAGGATAGACGAGGTAATTATGTTCCAGCCGTTGATGAGAAATGAAATTAAGGGAATAATTAACATTCAGTTACAACAGCTGAAGGACATGGTAGCGAAAAATGGCATGATATTGGAATTTTCAGATTATGCGCTCGAATACCTTTCCGTTCAGGGTTATGATCCGCAGTTTGGTGCAAGACCATTGAAACGCCTGATTCAGAAGGAAATCATTAACCTCTTAAGTAAGAAGATTCTTGGAGGTGATATTGATAAATCCAAACCAGTGCTGATAGATGTGTTTGATGGCGTAGTAGTAATCAGAAACAATTAATTCTAAATACGACGATACATAGTTAACGATAAGCCCCGCGATTCTTCGCGGGGCTTTTTTATGCGTTGTTTTTGCAGTGCCTGGCCTGCAGGTATTGTCGATAGCTTTTCCTAAATTTGAATGAATCAAAATAGTCATTGTATGCCGGGAGAAAGAGAAAGAAGATTTATGCAGCATGCCATTGCTTTATCCCGTAAGGGCATGGAAAATGGTGAAGGCGGACCTTTTGGAGCTATTGTGGTAAGAGGAGAGGAGATTGTGGGAGAAGGCTGGAACCAGGTACTAGCCAATACGGATCCTACAGCTCATGCAGAAGTGGTGGCGATACGACAGGCCTGTAAAAAGCTAGGTACTTTCCAGCTACATGATTGTGAAATCTATACTTCCTGTGAACCTTGCCCCATGTGTTTAGGAGCTATCTACTGGGCCAGGCCACTGCGTGTTTACTACGCTAATACCAAAGAAGATGCAGCTGCCATTGATTTTGATGATTCATTTATTTACAGAGAAATAGCAGAAGACCATGCCCATAAAAAAATTCCACTGATTGCGATGCCGGATAAAGCAGCTTTAGAGGTTTTCCGTGATTGGAAAGAACGGGGAGACAGAACGTTATATTAGAAACAGCTTTTAGCTTTTAGCAGTTAGCTATTAGTAAATGCAGCGGAGATAGAGGTATGATTTTTAGCTTTTAGCTTTCAGCAGTTAGCTATTAGTAAATGCAGCGGAGATAGAGGTATGATTTTTAGCTTTTAGCTTTCAGCAGTTAGCTGTTAGCAAATGCAGCGAATAACATCATATGTTTATCTCCGCTGCATTTGCTAACAGCTAACAGCTAATGTTTAATAGCTGAAAAGTGATATGCCCAGAATAGTGCCAGCAGTAGAAACAGGATGCTGAGAATGATAACGGTGAGGTATATATTATTATCTGATTTTCTCCTGGTACGGTAACGTTTACGTAATTTTTTAAGAAGATCCCATTTCATCTGAATGATCCATCCGGGTATCTTTTCCTTATCTTTTATAGCAGCCAGACCTTCCAGTGCATCACTACAAAGCTCGCAGTCGGCCAGGTGCATTTCTACCTCATGTTGTTCTTCAGCAGTCAGCTTACCCTGCACATAGTCCAGCAGTTGCTGTTGTGTAGGACAGCCTGTAGTTACAAAGATATCGTTGAAATGCTCGTTCATATCACTATTGATGCAAATTAACTTTTGTTTGCGCGTTGTTGTTTTTCCAGTAAAAGTTTCAGGTTCCTTTTGCCATTCTGGATATAGCTCTTCACTTGTAGCAGGCTATATCCGGTTTGATCAGCAATTTCCTGGTATGATTTCTTTTGCAGGTAAAACAGCTGTACACAAACTTTCTGTTCAGGAACTAACAGGTTCATAGCCTGTTCCATATTTTCCAGCAAGATATCCTTTTCCTGGTATACCCGCTTATCTTCCTCTTCAGCTGCGATGCCGCTCATATGTTTGTCAGAAATTTCTTCCTTGTATTTCATATGTTTTTGCCGCAACTGCATCAGGCAGTAATTTTTGGTTACCTGGTAAATCCAGGCCCTGAAAAACTGTATCTCATGTTTATTGATGTCGGATAACATCTTGAGAAAGATTTGCTGCACGGCGTCGCGTGCATCTTCTTCATTCTTCAGGTATTTCATGCACATACCGAGCAATAGCAAGGCATATCGGTCAAACAGCACACCTATCCAATCACTGTTGTTATCAGCTTTGAACCGTTGCAGTAGCTCCTGGTCTGTTAGTTGTTGTATGTCTGGATTATTCACAGGCTAATAAATGGAATGCTGCATATGAGATGCAGCATTCACAAAAGTCCATAATATTTTTGATACTTTTTTATTACATGCTATCTAACGCTTGTTGGGCTGCACTTTTCATAGAACCGTCCATGCGCACCACTTCCCGGAACATACGGCGGGCTTTACCCATTTGTCCTTTGCTGCGATAGCAGATGGCCAGTTGATAACGCGCCATCTCTACATATTTGCCGGAGCTGACAGATTCAATTCTTTTGTACCGGTCTATCGCTTCACTCAGGTTACCCTGTTGCTGGTATACCATCGCTGCTTTATACAGGTATTCGTCGCTGTTGACAGCCGTTACCGGAGCTTCTTTTTTAGGAGGATCTGGTTTTGGATCAGGTTTATCTTCTTTGGGTGCTGATTTATTATCCTGTTTTGGATCGGGCTTTTTGTCCTCTTCTTTTTCTTTGGCTTTATCCGCCGCGGCTTTTTTCAGAGAATCGGCCTGCTTCAGCAACAGTGCCTGTCGTTTTACGCTGTCTGCAGCCGCTTTCCTTTGCAATGCTTTCAATGCAGCCGCTTTTTTCAGGGCGATGGAATCCGGGTGGGTAGCATTGGTGGCTACTGCAGCCACTGGCTTACCGGGTGTTTCTGTTTTATGGGTAACGGGGGGCGGTGCTACTACCGGCTCATTGCTGACAGGAGATACCACCGGGCCGGTTGTTACAGCACTGGTTTGGGTAGAGTCCTTTGCAGGCAAACTGGCAGCCATAACTCTTACAGGGGGCTGATTCCGCATATGACCACGTAAAACATATATGCTGCCAATACCTAAGCCAATAAAGGCTACCACCCAGAAATAAGTCAGCATATGCTCCTTATTCTTTTCTTTGCGGGTGTATTGCGCTACTTTATGTCCATGTGAAACCGGCTGCACACTATTGTGTACATAGCGTTGCAGTTTGTTGGTCAGATCCTGGTAATTTTCAGTATTCCCTTCTTTTTCCAATGCCAGCAGGGCATCATAACACAGATCACAATCGGTGAGATGCTGTTCTACCAGATGTCTTTCCACGTCTGTGAGCCTCCCATCCAGATAACGGGGTAGCTGATCTCTGCTGAGGCAACGGATAGCGGAAAAAATCTTTAGTACTTTATCATTATTCGGTTTACTACTTAACATATCCCTGGTTCATAAATAGCTTGGCAAGTTTTCCTTTGGCGGCTTTCAGTTGGGATCTCAACTTTTCCCGTGATAATCCGGTAGATGCTGAAAGGTCTGCAAAAGATTTATTCTCAAGATAAAATTGTGTAATAATGGCTTTGTCGTCTGCCTGTAGCCGTTGTAAGGCCTGTTCCAGCCGGACAATCAGATCCTGCCGGTCAATGATATTGGTAGCGGCTTTGTCCACTGTATTTTCGATATGTAACAAATCTCTTCCATCGCGTGATGGATAAAAAGGTGTATTTTTTTCCGGTTTACCCAGGTATCCTTTCTGTATATGTAAGATCCATTCATTGGCTTTGTAGATAGTCTGCGTTTTAAGACTGGCACTTAATCTTTGTAGCAGGGCGGGAAATACAACATTGGGGTCCAGGTTGGAATTATTACTCAAATGGGGAATGGTAACAGCTACCAGTAAATGACTGTATCTGTCCATCAATACGCCTTCTGCCTCGCGGTCGTTCTGTTTCCTGGCGCGGGATATCAGCTCTTTGTCGGATAAATTGGTTAACTGTTGTTGCATAAACTTATTACTTTATATTTACGTACAAAAGCGGAAAAAGTTCATTTAGCGCATAAGATTATTGAATAATAAAATGGATTTATACAATTAATATGCCATACGCCATTGTCATTGTGCCAGTTGCGCCATTAAGGGGAACTGCCTCACACAAGAGTGAAATGATTTCCCAGTTACTATGGGGAGCCTGTGTTGAAATTACGGAAACAGCTCCCGGCGGCTGGGTACAAATTAAAAATCAATACGACGAATATACAGGCTGGGCTACTGCTGCTCACCTGGAACCCATTGATGAAACATTGTTTCTGGCACCGGCTTCCTGGTATTTACCTGGCTGGGTAAACCGGGTTACCATGAATGATCAGCTGATGCTGGTACCTTTTGGATGCCTGGTGAAGAGCAATAACGATACCTCCACGCAATGGGGAAATATAACCGTAAAATTCGAAGATAAGCCACTTCCCTTAACTAATACTGCTGCAATCGATATAACGGCTTTAAAGAATGCTGCCGGGCAGTTTTTAAATACGGGTTATCTCTGGGGTGGTTCCAGTGTTTTCGGGGTCGATTGTTCTGGTTTTACACAAAATGTTTTTAAGTTATCCGGTATTTCCCTGTGGCGGGACGCGTATCAGCAGGCCACACAGGGACATCTTGTCGATTTCTTACAGGAAGCACGGCTGGGTGATCTGGCCTTCTTCGATAATGAAGAGGGGAGGATTACGCATGTTGGGATATTACTGAACGATCACGAAATTATCCATGCTTCGGGGAAGGTTCGTATTGATCCGATCGACAACCAGGGTATTATCAATGCAGAAACGGGGCTTCGTACACATCAGCTACGCATTATAAAAAGATTTTTTTAGCGTTTTTGTAGAAAAGAAATGCAGCGAAGTATCTCCGCTGCATTTCTTCTAAAAGCTAAAAGCTAATGGCTAAAAGCTATATCAGCTCTGTTTGAAAATCTTGCGATAATCTTCAAAGCTCTGCATAATAATTTTCTCTGCTTTGGCCTTATTCTGGAATTCTTCCACCACAACGGTTTTCTTTTCCAGCTTTTTGTATTCTTCGAAGAAATGACGCATTTCATCGATGAAATGGGGAGGCAGTTCAGAAATATCGTTGATGTGATTTACACTCATATCGTTGGCTGCTACTGCAATGATTTTATCATCTGCTTCACCACCATCAATCATTTGCATTACGCCAATGATTTTAGCCTCAATGATGCACATAGGTACACATTCAATCTGAGATAATACCAGGATATCCAATGGATCATGGTCATCGCAGTAAGACTGTGGAATAAAGCCGTAGTTGGCAGGATAGTATACAGAAGAATATAAAACCCGGTCCAGTTTCAGCAAACCGCTTTCTTTATCCAGTTCATATTTGGCACGGCATCCCTTTGGAATCTCTATAATTGCATTTACAACATTTGGCACTTCAGAGCCGGGACTCACACTGTGCCAGGGATTTGTCATCATAATAATCTACTTTACTTTAAGGTTTATTGTTCAATATTGGCTTAATGTTGAAAAGTGAATAAAGTACTCACCTCACTTTTCATGAAGATATGGTTAGGTTTCCGGTAAGTAAACAGGAAATGCGCCACACATTCGGATCATTAATGCGTGGCAAAATTAAGGGAACTACCCGTTAATAGCTAAAAATTATCCCTTCCTTTTTGTAAAAAGACAAAAAGGGGGAAAATTTATTTAGTTTCCGGCATGACAATACCGGTAGCAGAAGTAGTATCTGTAGGTAAAACCCCGGTAGAATCAAATGCGTTACCCGTTTGCGGTGCGTAGTTAGGAATAATGCTGTCGAATGTCAGGGAAATTTTCCACTGTCCGTTTTCCTTCACCATCTGGAGGATTTCTTTCTGGTGCGCGGAAGAGTTCAGGATAGTTACAGCAGCTTTATCGCCATTTTCTTCAATGTTGACTACCTCTATCCTTGCATTTTTAATCTTTTCCCTTTCCGGGCCACTGCGGCGGCCGTCAAAAATAGCATAGATCTGTATTACCTGCTGAGATTCTTTGGTGGCATAGTCCCTTGCCTGGTCGTAGTTCGAATCCTGAATGGCATGCATAAACGCCAGCGCTACCTCTTCGGGGGAAGCCCTTTTCTTACAACTGCCCAACAGCAACGTTGTAGTCAATGCCAGTGTCATGATTCGAAAAAAATTGGTCATGCGGTCGATAAATTATTAGATATCACAACAAAAATAGGGGTAAACTTCAATTCTGCAAAGTCATCAACTATAGTGTGGCTCATTCACAGGCTTCCGGACTGAATATCTCCCTTGGATAAAAACAGGTGAACTTACAGCAATCGCCGTTAACAAAGAGTTAATATTTCATCATTTGGCTATTTTGTTATATAGATATTTCTCCCGGGATGGCCACTGCCATTGAAAAAAATATCAAAATAACAAAATAGCCAAACGATAAAATGGTCTATTTGTCCTTATTGGCTTCATATGCCCTGATGATGGCTTTCACCAGTCGATGTCTTACAACATCTTCTTCATCAAGTTCCACATGTGCAATGCCTTCAATGTTGCGAAGGATACGCGAAGCCCTTTCCAGACCGGATTGCTGATTTTTAGGTAAATCTATCTGCGTAAGGTCACCGGTAATAATGGCCTGGGCAGATGCGCCAATACGGGTTAGAAACATTTTGATCTGCAGATCAGTGGCGTTTTGTGCCTCATCCAGGATAATAAACGAATTATCAAGGGTACGACCACGCATATACGCCAGTGGTGCAATCTCAATTACGCGGTTGGTCATGTAATAACTCAGCTTTTCCGCAGGGATCATATCATCCAGCGCATCGTACAATGGCCGCAGATACGGATCAATCTTTTCTTTTAAATCTCCCGGCAGAAAACCAAGACTTTCGCCCGCTTCTACCGCAGGACGTGTCAGGATAATCTTTTTAACAGCTTTGTTTTTGAGCGCACGTACCGCTAAAGCTACAGCAGTATAGGTTTTACCGGTACCGGCAGGACCTATTGCGAAGATAATGTCATTCTTCTCCGCCAGGGCTACCATCTTTTTCTGGTTGGATGTACGTGCTCTTACCGTACGACCGTTAGGACCAAATACCAATACTTCATTGGGGTTACGCTCACTGAAATTATCGACTTTTGTGCCTTCCTCATCTCCCAGAATCTGTTCAAAATAGTTCTCCGTCAAATTACCGTTACGTTCCAGGTACTTAACGATCTGACCGATTTTTTCCTCCGCTGTAGCCACTTCTTCCGGTGCCCCACTCAATTTTAACTGGGTGCCCCTGGACAGGATCTTAAGCAATGGGAATTTCTTTTTCAGCAGATCTAGTTTTCCGTTATTAACACCGAAAAACTCAATGGGATTAATACTGTCTAAATTGATAATGGATTCAGTCAATGATTCTTGATTTAATTGTCCAGGAAATGATCGGTATTTTTCAATCCGAATATATTTAAATCTTGTACAACCTGGAAGACGCAATTGTTAAGCTATCACTAAATTCTGTACCCGTTCTGTTTGAAGGCTTCCACTTTAGCGGCGATATCCTTATTGCTCAAAGCAATGATACGGGCGGCCAGAATTGCTGCATTGCGCGCTCCTGCTTTTCCTACTGCCAAGGTACCAACAGGTAAGCCTGCAGGCATCTGTACAATTGAATACAATGCGTCAATACCGCCTGGTAAACCACCTTCTAAAGGAACTCCCAGAACAGGCAGCGAAGTGTAAGCTGATACAACTCCCGGTAAGGCTGCTGCCATGCCCGCTGCGGCAATAATTACGCCAAATCCCTTCTCCTGAGCGGTGATACACAATTCCCGTACTTTATCCGGATTACGATGTGCAGAGGCTACCACCATCTCATTTTCAATCCCAAAATGCTGCAGGTGTTTCTGTGATTCTTCCATTACAGGCTTGTCACTCTCGGAACCCATGATAATCAAAACTTTCATCTCAAATAGTATTTTAAAAAATGATAATTTATATAGATAGCCCAAAGATATTGATCGTTTAACAATTTCAGAAAACTGAAAATCCACAACACGTGGATAAATGATACCTTACAACCACTCATCCGCCCGTTGAAGGCGCATTTGTAAAGGAATTGACCTTTATCCAACATTTTATTACTTTTACCGGCACAATAGTGTTTTTTATTATATAATGCCTACTTTGGGTATTTCCTGACACAACGATCTTAGATTCTGCTATCATATGAATGTAGTTATGCTGGAACAGCATTACCGGCACTTACAGCATCTTGAAGCCGCTATTAATGCCTGTGCACTCTCTGTCACAATAGATGCCGGGGGTATGGTAACTGCGGTAAATACGCAGGTGGTAGCCGCATTGCAGCAATCATCCGACCTACTTATCGGTCAACAGCTCACTAACATCCTCCGGCCCGCAGATACGGTCCGGTGGCAACAAATATGGACTACCTTACTGGCCGGCAACCCCGTACAGGAACAATGCTGTTTTCTTAAAAAGGAAGACACCCCGCTCTGGCTGGAAGCCGGTATCAGCCCCCTCATGAACGAGGATGGCACCATGGAACATTGCATACTCATTGGTATAGACATCACCTCCCGTAAACTCGATGAAATAAAACGCGAACAAAATGAAATCTATTACAGCCAGGTACTGGAAAACCTCCCCCTGGGTCTGCAACAGTTTTCACCCGATGGCAATAGCATGGATATGAACAGCCGCCAAAGGGAAATATGGGGCGAGGCACATCCGTTCTTTACAAAACAAGCCTATAAATGGCTGCAGGACCCATTCTATCGCCTCAATGGACTCTCTGAAATGTTTGAGGAAGCCCTCAGCACAGGAAAAACACTGAAACGCGAAATATTACTCAGCTACCGCGAAAAAAGAAACGAAAACGTTACCCGGCTTTACCCGGTTTATTTTGAAGCCACGATATTTCCGCTCACCGATCAGCAGCGTAATATGGTCAATATCTTCCTGATACTGGATGATATTACAGAGAAAAAACTCTCTGAACTAAGCCTGCAGAAAAGTGAAAGACTCCTTGACAATATCATCGAAAACCTGCCCATAGGATATATTCAGTTTGATAATTTTGGCTTTATACGCCGCATCAATCAAACCCAACGCTTTTTCTTTAATTCGCCATATCCCGCTGTACGCCAGCCTTTCAATGTCATGAATGACGACCTGTCCACCATGTTTGAATTGGATAAACTGTTTATTCAGGCATTGGAAGAAAACAAATCCCTGCGGGTGGAAAAAAGGATCGATTTCTCCCAGGATAAACGCTGGACCACCGTTGGACGTGAAGTATATCTCGACCTGACCGTCTTCCCGGTAATAGAACCGATAGACAAGGAAATGATTGTGGTGGCACTGGTGAATGATATCACGGATAAAAAAATGCAGGAACTGGAAAACAGGAAAAACCAGGAATTCCTCCAGCAAACCGGCAGTATAGGCAAAATAGGCGGGTGGGAAATGGATATCGACAACCAACAGGTACGCTGGACAGATCAATCCTATTATATCCACGACTGTCCCGTTGATACCGAAATAAACTTTGAGAAGGCAATGGCCTTCTACACCCCGGAAGCAAGGGAAAGCCTGCATGCACTCATTCAGCAATGTATAGATACCGGTAAACCTTTTGATGCACAACTAACGATTGTATCCGCAAAGCAACAGTTGAAAAGGGTCCGCTCCATCGGGCAGCCCGGCTATGTAGATGGGCGCCTGGTAAGGATGTACGGAGTGATACAGGATATTACAGAACAACTCGAAATAAGAGATGCGCTCACACGGAACACAGAGCTGATGCGCCTTTTCTTCGATACCATCGATATGGGCTATGCGGCCATGGAAAAAAACGGGAACGTTAACTTCCTCAACCGCAAAGCAGAGAAAATGATCGGACACCCGGTAGCCATGGGCAGCAACATCTTTGAGGAGTTCCCCCGGCTTAGCGGTACTGTATTTTATGCGCGGCTGCAGGAATGTATACTGCAGCAAACTTCTCAATCTTTTGGTATTTACTTTCCGGGAGTAGATAAATGGTATGATTTCCTGCTTACGCCTATGCAGGATGGCGGTATTTCCGTGTTCATGCGGGATATAACAGATAGCCGGAAAATGCAGAAGGAGCTGAGAAAGGCCAATGACCAGCTATCGAATCTTAATAAAAACCTCATCAACCAGAACAAGCAGCTGGAAGACTTTGCCCATATTACCTCCCATAACCTCCGGGCGCCTATTGCCAATCTGAAGGCGCTGATGCAAATGCATAACGAGGCGGTGGCCCAGCAGGAAAGAGACCTGTACCTGGGAATGGTACATGAGGTGATTAAAAAGATTGATGAAACCCTGAACGACCTGGTAGAAGTAGTTCAGATAAGGAAAGATGTGAATGTAGAGAAAGAAAAATTACAGTTTGCAGAGCGGTTACAAAAAGTAAGGGATGTACTCCTGGTAGACATTGAAACCAGTAATATTCAGATTACCTATAACTTTGGAGCAGAACCGGTGATTGAGTATCCAAGGGTATACCTGGATAGTATCTTACAGAACTTTATCACCAATGCCATCCGTTATCGTTCTTCAGAACGTACGCCAGCTGTACATTTACAGACCTGGAAGGAAAATGAAAACATCATATTAAGTGTGCAGGACAACGGTGTAGGGATAGATATGGAACGCTTCGGCAGCAAGTTATTTGGATTCCGCAAAACGTTTCATAAGAATAAAGACGCCAAAGGAATAGGCCTGTTCATTACTAAAACCCAGGTGGAAGCAATGGGCGGAAATATAAGAGCAGAAAGCCATCCTGGAGAGGGAACGAAATTTATTATTACATTTAGATCAGAATAAACCCCCTTTATGAAGTTGATCGATACGATTTTTATTGTAGATGATGATCCTATTCACCAGCAGATTGCTAAAATCATGATCGAACGTCAGGCAATCAGCAATAATATCCGTGTATTTTCCGATGCACAGGACGTGCTGGACTATCTCCGTGAAAACGCAACAGATACGCATGCCCTGCCCGATCTTATTTTACTGGATCTCAATATGCCCGTGATGGATGGCTGGGAGTTCCTGGAGGAGTACGCCGCATTTTGCGATGAGCTGCCTAAGAACATCAGGATATTTGTGCTCACCTCTTCTATCGATGAAAAGGACAGAGAGCGGGTAAGCGCTTATGATTTCGTAACAGGCTATCTCACCAAGCCATTATCAAAAGAAATTATTTCGCACTTGTCTTAAGTGCATGAATGGTTTTTTCAGGATCTGCGGAAGAAAACACCGCGCTGCCAGCCACCAGTACATTGGCGCCTGCATGAATAAGCTCTCCTGCATTTTCTGTTCCTATGCCTCCGTCTACTTCAATCAGCGCATGTGAATGGGTATCGGTGATCAGTTTTCTCAGTTGCCGGATTTTATGATAGGTTTGCTCAATAAATGTTTGACCGCCAAATCCCGGATTTACACTCATGATCAGCACTACATCAATATCCCTGATTACATTTTCCAGCATGCTTACAGGTGTATGTGGGTTCAGTGCCACACCGGCTTTCATGCCAAGTCCTTTTATCTGTTGAATATTACGGTGAAGATGAATGCAGGCTTCGAGATGCACCGTTAAGATATCTGCTCCGGCTTTTTTGAAGTCCGCTGCATACTTTTCCGGTTCTTCGATCATTAAGTGAACATCACAGGGCTTGTTCGCTCTTTTCTTTATCTGGGCAATCACAGGCAGGCCGTAGCTGATGTTAGGTACAAATCTGCCATCCATTACATCCAGATGAAACCAGTCTGCTTCACTACGGTTCACCATATCTATATCCTTTCCCAGCTCCAGGAAATTCGCTGCCAGTAAAGATGGCGCCACTAAAACAGGATGTTTTTCCAAATGCAGTATTTTTGAGTCATGTAAATTTAAGTAATTAAGGCTTCAGTCTTTGCAAGGCTGCTTTGGCTTCACTGAAATCTTTTTTAAACGAAGAAGCCTTGGTATAATCTTCTATCGCCAATGTTTTATTGCCCAGCTGTTCCTGTGTCTGTGCGCGATAATAATAGGCCCATGCATCTGTAGGTGCCGATTTAGCGGCCATGTTATAATAGGTATACGCTTCTTTCCAGGCTTTTTTGTTGCTGTAAATTTTTCCCAGTGCCAGGTAAGCTTTTTCAAATCCCGGATCAGCAATGATGCATTTCCGGTAGGTGAGGAGTGCTGCCGGTTCATCTCCCAGTTCTTCCTGGAATTGTGCCGCTTCATATAAAGGATGGGCATTGGTGGTATCCAGTCGCCATGCCTGTGTATAATAGGTCAGCGCGGCCGGTGCTTTGCGGCTGCGCAGCAGGTCACCCAATTCCATCACGGCTTCAAATTCGGGTTGTGCGCCGGCGGCGTGAATAGCGGAGGTAAGATGCCGGATGGCAGTAACGGTATCTTGTTTATCTTCTGCCATACGGGCTTTCAGGTAAAAAGCTTTGTCACGCCCTTCATTCGTTTGTGCGAGTACATTAGCGATACTGTCGGCAGCAGCATATGATTTATTTTCTATGAGCGCAGTCGCCAGCCGGTACTCCAGGTACGTGTAGCCGGGAGCGGTGGTGAGGGCCTGCTGAAAGTAACCAGCTGCCTTTTTGTAATCATTTACGATGAGGGCCGCTTCTCCGGCGCCTGCCCAGTAGTCGGTGTTGGCAGGCATCAATTTCGCAGCTTTTTCAAAATCAACCTGCGCAAGAGCGGGATTGGTATTAAAGAGCAATAATGCACGGCGGTAATACAATTCCGGATTATCCGGAAACTGCCGGATCGAGTCTGTTACCGGCCGGATAATATCACTTTGTAATACGGTGTCTGCATTGCCTGCAGCTGCCGGCTGCCGGGTGCCGGCATTGTTACATGCCAGGGCACCCACTAATAACAGGAGGATAGATAAATACTTCATACAGACGCCAAAACTACAGAATCCTTATCGCATTAACCAGTTTTTGAACACAGTATAGTCTGCCGCCAGTAAGGTGGCTTCTTTTTCTTTGCCGTATAAAGACATCACCTTCGCTGGTGTATATATTTCCTCGCGGATAGACTTAGGTGCCGTGTCTTCAAATTTCACCGGGTGTGCGGTTTCCAGGAATACACCGGTCAGCTCAGGAGAATGTTCCAGGTAACGTTGCAGCCCCATGAAACCTACTGCCCCATGCGGGTCCAGCATATAGTGATTTTCTTTCCATACCTGTTCCATGGTACGGGCAGTGTCTTTATCATTAAAACTGTAAGCCGTCAGCTTTTCAGCGAGAGAAGGCAGACTATTGCCAAATAACTCCAATATCCGTACGAAATTGCTGGGATCTGCCACATCCATGGCATTGGAGAGCGTAGGGAATGCTTTGCCGGGTTCATATTTACCGCTGGCCATAAACCTTGGTACCGTATCATTAATATTGGTGGCGGCTACAAAATGTGACACAGGTAATCCCATGGCGGTAGCCATCAACCCCGCACAAATGTTACCGAAATTACCGCTGGGTACAGAAAATACCAGCTGGGGATGTGCTGCTTTCATTTGCTTGTAAGCCAGGAAATAATAGAACATCTGCGGCAACCAGCGGGCTACGTTGATGGAGTTGGCGCTGGTAAGCGGGCGGCGGGCCTGCAGTTCTTTATCCAGGAAAGCCGTTTTTACCAGCTGCTGGCAGTCGTCAAAAGTACCTTGTATCTCCAGCGCATGGATGTTTTTACCCAGGGTAGTCAGTTGTTTTTCCTGCAGCACACTTACCTTCTGAGAGGGGTAAAGGATCACTACTTCTACACCGGGAACATTATAGAATCCACTGGCTACAGCACCGCCGGTATCACCGGAAGTGGCTACCAGTACAGTTACCGGCTCAGTACTGTTGCGGCGGAAATAACCCAGGCATCCGGCCATAAAACGGGCGCCTACATCTTTAAAAGCAAGCGTGGGCCCATGAAATAATTCAAGGGCATAAGTATGACCGGTGACTTTCTGCACCGGGAAAGGAAAATGCAATGTGTCTGTAACTATCTTTCTTAATGCTTCTTCGGGTATTTCGTCTCCTACAAATGGGCGGATAACTTTTAGTCCGATTTCATGATCCGTATAGTCGTGCAGGTGAGTKAGGAAGTCTTTGTCCAGTGTTGGTATCTGTTCCGGGAAATATAAACCTCTGTCTGGTGCTAATCCTTGTACAACTGCTGTTTCGAAATTTACCTTGTGCTGCTTGTTTTGTAAGCTGAAATACTGCATGGATAATACGTTTGTTTTGGTTAGTCAATCACTTTTACACCGGCGGTGTTAATTTGGGAAACATAGATTTTATAATCTACTCCCAGTGGTGCGTAAACGCTATCCATAGTAGCCGCAACTTTGCGGGCATTTTCTTCTCCTTTGCTAAGCATAAATACAGAAGGACCGGAACCTGAAATACCTCCTCCCAATGCACCGGCTTCCTTACATTTCAGTTTGAGTTCATGGAAGGCAGGGATGAGGATGGCTCTTACCGGCTCTACGATTACGTCTTCCAGGGAGCGGCTGATCAGTTCATAATCTTCCTGGTATAAGCCGGCCACGAGTGCGCCAACGTTGCCCCACTGCCGGATGGCATCGGTCATCAGTACTTTCTGCTTCAGTATTTCACGGGCATCAGAAGTTTTTACTTCTATCTGCGGATGTATAACGGTCACCCATAAATGTTCAGGGGTATGCAGTGTGGTGATGTCGAGCGGACGATAACTTCTTACAAGCGTAAAACCGCCCAGGATGGCAGGAGCTACATTGTCGGCATGTGCAGAGCCACAGGCAAGTCTTTCTCCTTCCATGGCAAAGCGTACCAGTTGTTTTTTTGTGAAAGGCTCTCCCAGCAAGTGGTTAACGCCTACTACCGCACCGGCGCTACTGGCAGCACTGGAGCCAATGCCGCTACCCGGATGGATCTTTTTGAAGATCTCTATTTCAATTCCGATATCCGGTTGTTCGTATTTCTGTAAGAGGGCCTGCACCGCCACCCCGGCCACATTACGGGCGGGATCCAGCGGAAGGTCTGCGCCATGGATGGCAGTAATGCGAATTCCCGGCTCGCCGGACCTGCGAAGGATCATTTCATCTCCCGGCGCGTCCAGTGCCAGTCCTATCACATCAAAGCCACAGGCCACATTGGCAACAGTTCCTGGCGCAAATACTTTTATACTATCCATATAACCGTTTAAGTAAGTTTAATTTAATAATTGATTCCAAGGTTTGCAAGGATGCGGCAAACATTCATGTAAAGTTTACAATCTGGCACTGCGGATAATATCAGCAAAGATGCCGGAAGCTGTTACATCTGCACCTGCACCGGCGCCTTTTACGATCAGCGGCTGGTCTTTATAGCGACTGGTAGTATACAGCACAATATTATCCTTGCCTTCCAGCTTAAAGAACGGATGATCCGGCGCTACACTTTGTAATCCTACCGAGGCCTTTCCATCTTMATAGCGGGCTACAAATTTCAGGCGTTTGCCTTCGGCGGCAGCGGTTTCGCGGAGTCCCTGGAAATGTCCGGCATGTACGTCCAGTTCTTCGTAGAAAGCAGGTACAGAAGGCGCATCCAGGCAGGCTACCGGCAGGAAAGAGTAGTTAGTGATTTCGTCCATTTCTATGGCCGCACCACTTTCCCGGGCAAGGATCAGTATCTTCCTCATTACATCTTTACCACTCAGGTCAATGCGTGGATCCGGCTCTGTGTATCCCTCATCCTGTGCGGCTTTTACCACTTCCCGGAAGCTGGCGCCGTTAACAAAATGATTGAACACAAAATTGAGACTACCAGATAAAACGGCTTCGATACTATGTACTTTGTCGCCGCTTCTGATCAGGTCATTCAAGGTGTTGATAACCGGTAATCCTGCGCCAACATTGGTTTCGAAAAGGAAAGAAGCATTGTATTTTCTGGCAAGGTCTTTCAGTTGCTTGTAATAGATATATTCGGAAGAACAGGCAATTTTATTGCAGGTGACCACTGAAATACCGTGTTGCAGAAATTCATGATACACGGCCGCAATGTCGCTGCTGGCGGTATTATCCACGAATACACTGTTGCGGAGGTTCAGTGATTTTATCTGTTGTACAAAATCTGTGGTACTCACACGGTCGCCCTGCTCCAGTTGTCCGCGCCAGTTATCCAAAGGAATGCCACCGTCCATTAGCAGGGTATGTTTACTGTTGGCAAGGCCAATCACTCTTACCTGTAGTCCCAGCTCATCCCGGAGGTACTGTTGTTGTTGCTGCAGCTGTTCCAATAGTTTGCTGCCCACGTTACCTACACCCGCTATAAACAGGTTGACCTGTTTCAGCGGTATTTCGAAGAAGGTTTCGTGCATAACGTTCAGGGCTTTTTTGATATCTGCCTTATTGATGACGGCGGAGATATTTTTCTCTGTAGATCCCTGTGCAATGGCCCTTACGTTGATACCATTGCGGCCTAAGGTGCCAAACAGTTTGCCGCTGGTACCGTGATGATTTTTCATTTTATCACCTACTACGGCTACAATGCAGAGGTCTTTTTCCACGTGCAGGGGTTCGATGCGTTTATCCAGTATTTCCTGACCAAACTCGCTGTCAACGGTAGTTTTAGCTTTCAGCATATCCGTTTCATGTATACCTACGGTAATGGAGTGTTCGGAAGAACTCTGTGTAATGAGAATCACGTTGATCCGTTCCCGTAAGAGGGATTCAAACAATCTCTTGGAGAAGCCGGGGATGCCGACCATACCGCTGCCTTCCAGGGTGAGCAGCGCAATATGTTGTATGCCGGAGATACCGGTTACGGGGAAACTGCGGTCAGCGCTGTCCTGGATAAGGGTGCCATGATCTTCCGGGGCAAAGGTGTTTTTGATCCAGATGGGAATGTGTTTACTCATGACCGGCTGGATAGTAGGGGGATAAATTACTTTAGCGCCGAAGTGGGAGAGTTCCATGGCTTCCACATAAGAGATATGTGAAATAGGAATCGCCTGTGATACGATGCGGGGATCTGCGGTCATCATGCCGCTAACATCTGTCCAGATATCCAGTACGTCGGCGTTAACAGCAGCGGCCACAATAGCGGCGGTATAGTCGGAGCCGCCACGGCCCAGGGTAGTGGTTTCTCCTTCGGCGGTAGCGGCTACAAAGCCCGGTAATACTACATAGTCAACGGTGGACTGTGCAAAGTACTGGGTAATATGGTGATTGGTGGCAACAAAATTTACGGCACCGTGGCCAAAGTTATTATCTGTAACAATCAGCTCGCGGCTGTCTTTACAGGCGGCAGAGAAGCCTTGTTGTTTGAGTTTCTCCGCTACGATGGTACAGGACATCAGTTCTCCGTAGCTCATAATTTTATCCAGGGTGCGGGGGCTGAGTTCCGCTACCTGGAAGATGCCATCGCAGAGGTTTTCGAGGGCATTTAATTTTTTCTTCAGCTGGCTAATCTGTCCGCTTTGTGCGGTAATGGGGAATAACTCACGGATAGTATCCAGGTGTCGGGCTTCAATTTCCTGTAATACATTTTTGTATTCTTCCTCGCCTTGCTCTGCGAGTTGTCCGCAGCGTATAAGCTTGTCCGTTACTCCACCCAGTGCAGATACAACGATCGCATATTGTCCGGCAGGTTTATATTTTTTGAGGATGTTGCAAACCTGTTCTATTGCTTTGGCGCTTCCTACAGAAGTGCCGCCAAATTTTAATACTTGCATATGGAAAATTTATACGTAGTTAACTCCGGGTCCTCCCGGTTGTGTACCACTTTGTGGTCGTTGGATAATATGTGAAAACTAACCCCGCAGTGGGGTTGTAATAAATGTGGACGTTGTCGCCATAGTGTCCGTGTCCGGCTGAGAGGCAGGATTAACAGAGAATTGATATGTGTAAAACGGTATCACTATTTTAAATATGACGATTGTGTAACAAAAGTCTATAATTACACCGGTAAATAAAAGTGCAGTGGTGATATTTAGAAATATTTTAAAAAATAAGCTTATTGGTTGTTTTTGTATTTATTTTACGCCTTTACAGTGATTATTATTTAATAAATGACCGCTGTTGATATGTTTTTGTTATTTCAATAAGTAATGAAAATGTTGTTTTTGTGACAATATTGTGACATATTAACGGGTTTCAACTGCTCCGTCATCTCGTTGTTACTACACTATCAATACTTCTCCGGTACTTCTCCGGTACTTAGGACTCGTCTATCTATTACATTCCCACTATACATCTATTACTGTTCCATTACTCTCTTACTACTGTTCCACTACTCTTTTACTACTCTTTCACTACTCTTTCACCGCACTATGCCCCTTCCAGGTGCCCGCTATGACTCCTGCGGTACGCTACTTATTTTGGTTAATATAGAATTATATCCTTAACTTAGTTGCCTAAACAATCGCCACTTGTCCATTTCACTGAAATATACAAGCAACAGTCAGCTTAACTACTACTTTCTCATGGCCACACTTGCCATGGATTCGACTTTGGCATAACCTTTCCCAACGGCCACTGCCGGCCATTCTTCGTGTTTATATACCGTAACTTTGTAATAGTAATTTTCTGCTATTCCCGTGCATGTGTATCTCATTATTTATTACCATTCACCGGTTGCGCATTGATATATCATTTCGATCATACACCAGTACGAATCATACACCCGTTCAATCGTTAATTGTACACCAAAACAATTTTTTTCAATTTACCTGATATGCCACATTATCATAAACTAGGACAAATACCGCATAAGCGCCATACCCAGTTCCGCAAACCGGATGGCCAGCTGTATTCGGAACAGTTGTTTTCTACTGAAGGATTCTCCTCTCATTCCAGCTTATTGTATCACTGCCACCCACCTACGGAAATTGTAAAAGTAGATGAACCGTACTCCGTAGCACCTAAGGTAGCGGAAGAGAAGATGCTGAAACACCGCAGTTTCATGGGCTTTAATATAAAGCCGGAAGATGATTTTCTGCAGAGCCGTAAAGCGGTGCTGGTCAATAGTGATCTTCATATTGTACTTGCTTCCCCTCGTAAAAGTATGGAAGGTTATTTCTATAAAAATGCGGATGCAGATGAAATGATCTTTGTACACGAAGGCAGCGGTGTGCTGAAAACGCAGTACGGTCAACTGGAATTCGGTTACGGCGATTACCTGGTAATACCGCGCGGGACTATTTACCAGATCTCGTTCAACAGCGCAGATAACCGCCTGTTTATTGTAGAGTCGTTTAGTCCTATCCGTTATCCGAAAAGATACCTGAGTAAATACGGACAACTGCTCGAACATTCACCTTACTGCGAAAGAGATATCCGGCAACCACAAAACCTGGAAACCATTGATGAGGCCGGGGATTTCCTGATCCGCATTAAAAAGAAAGGAGTGATATATCCGATCCACTACAGGCATCATCCGTTTGATGTGGTAGGGTGGGATGGATGCGAATATCCGTTTGCTTTTTCCATTCACGATTTTGAGCCCATCACAGGTCGTGTGCATCAGCCACCGCCGGTGCATCAAACCTTTGAAGGAACCAACTTCGTGGTATGCTCTTTCTGTCCCCGCTTATTTGATTACCATCCGCAGGCGATTCCTGCCCCGTATAATCACAGTAATATCGACAGCGATGAGGTATTATATTATGTGGATGGTGACTTTATGAGCCGTAAACATGTAGTGCGCGGCATGATTACGCTGCATCCTGCAGGCATTCCGCACGGACCTCATCCCGGAGCTGTTGAAAAAAGTATCGGCGCAAAAGAAACAAAAGAACTGGCAGTAATGGTAGATACCTTTCATCCGCTGCAAATCACGGAAGAAGCATTGGGTATTGAAGATGGCAGCTATGTAATGAGCTGGGCAGAATAATTATTAATAACAGCAACCAACGACTTATAAAACCAAAACAATTGAATGTTATGGAAACAGCATTAATGAATGCAGACAACTTAACCGGTCAGCAGGACTTTTTACCMCTCAACGGCACAGACTACGTTGAGTTTTATGTAGGCAATGCCAAACAGGCGGCCCTTTACTACAAAACAGCTTTCGGTTTTCAATCAGTGGCATATGCCGGTCCGGAAACCGGTGTGAAAGACAGGGTATCTTACCTGTTAGTGCAGAATAAATTGCGCTTTGTACTGACGACCTCCCTGTTTCCCGATACAGATATTTCCCGTCATGTAGCTAAACACGGCGATGGCGTAAAAGTACTGGCACTGTGGGTAGAAGATGCCCGTTCTGCTTATGAAGAAACCGTGAAACGCGGCGCTACACCCTATATGGAGCCTACAGTAGAGAAAGATGAATTTGGCGAAGTAGTACGCAGTGGCATTCATACTTATGGCGATACCGTTCACGTGTTTGTAGAACGTAAAAATTATAACGGACTATTTCTGCCTGGTTTCAAAGAATGGAAATCAGACTATAACCCGGCTGATACCGGCCTGCTATATGTAGATCATTGCGTAGGTAATGTGGGTTGGAACGAGATGAATACCTGGGTAGGATTTTACGAACGCGTAATGGGGTTCAAAAACCTCATCTCTTTTGATGACAGCGATATTTCTACCGAGTACTCTGCCCTGATGAGTAAAGTGATGAGTAACGGCAACGGACGTGTGAAATTCCCGATCAACGAACCAGCCGAAGGCAAAAAGAAATCCCAGATCGAAGAATACCTGGATTACTATGGTGGACCAGGTGTACAACACGTGGCCATTGCTACCAATGATATTGTGAAAACAGTGTCTGAATTGCAGCGCAGGGGCGTGGAGTTCCTGAAGGTGCCGGAGGTATATTATGAAACATTGCTGGACAGGGTAGGGAAGATTGATGAGTCTATCGCCCCGTTAAAGGAATTAGGCATCCTGGTAGACAGAGACGATGAAGGGTACCTGTTGCAGATCTTCACCAAGCCACTGCAAGACAGACCTACCGTATTTTTTGAAATTATTCAGCGTAAAGGAGCACAGTCTTTTGGTAAAGGCAACTTCAAAGCCCTGTTTGAATCTATAGAAAGAGAACAGGCATTGCGCGGTAACTTATAGTTTCCTATGCTTTCTTTAGTTACACTCCCGATGGGAGTTCTTTAGGCCGTCTTATGATGGTTACAACAATTTAAATGCAGAGCCCGCCTGATTTCCACGGCGGGCTTTTTTATTTTTATTTTAATAGATATTTATTATTTTTAATGCGTATATTTAATCCATATGATGGAAATGATTGGAAGGCCTTGTTTTTATGAAAACCTTTGTTATTAACAACTTAATAACCATATCCTCCTTGTTTCCCATTTAATTAGCCATATTTTTATGCCGTCTTTATATAATGCAAAAAATTTAATATTTGTAACCTATGCTCAACAAATCTGCCACCCAAAGGGTTAGCCTGGCCATGCTCATGGCATCTGTCGTTGTTTTTTCGGCCTTCCGTTCAGACCGGAATTCACAACAAAGTACTTATCTGCATAAAATATCTTCTCCTGCAGGACAAACCGTGCTGGAATACAATGCGGATAAGACCATCAGGAAAATTGTACAGTTTCATAAAACAGAAAATGCAGCTTACAGCGATGTACAGCTCCCTGTTTATGAAAATGGCCGCCTGGTGAAAAGTCTTTTTGCGGACAACGAAACCGCCACCACCGGAGATCTTTATACCTCCTATGATTACGCAGGAGAGAAAGTGGCTAAGATCAGCTACTACCGCGATAATGCAGTGTATACCTACGATTCACTGGTGTATAACGAAACCGGTAAACTCGCTACCCGGTACCAGTTTGGAAAAAATCCGGCTAAAGGTACCTGGGAAAATACTGGCTACCAGCAATTTACCTGGGACGGAGAAGGAAATGTAACGCAGATCGATAATTTTGGTAAACAACCAGGATATTCCAAATTCCTGCATACATCGGCGATAGGCTATACCTACGACAAACAGCAGAATCCTCAGCAACAACAACCGGAACTGGCCAACCTGATGGATCTCAGCGCCGCTAATTTGTCTGCACACAATATCCTGACAGAAAATATCAGCAGCGTTAATTCTTCCCGAGTGGTAACCAGTACCTATTCGTATGCCTACAACGGTGGTAAATACCCTGTACGCGGTACTTATACATCCGGAATGGATGCCGCAGTGGTAAAACTGGAATGGATAAAGCTACAGTAAAGCAATAATCACTTAACTTTACAATATTAAAATAACTGTTCCGTTTTTATGAGGATGCAAACACTGTTTGGTGTATTGTTTTTGTTAGGTGGGATTTTCCAGGCTTTTACAGCTATATTGATCTATCAGGGGCACAAGCACTATATTTTAAAGATTGCCAGCAAGAAAGTAAGCATGGTAATATATTTTATTTTTGCCCTGTTATTGTTTTATCTTGCTTACGTAAACCTGGTTTAAATATTAAAATTTTGTTGAATTAGTATATGAAGCGACTAGTAGTAATCGTCTTGATTTTGTTGGGTGCAGGCAAAATATTTGCCCAGCAATCTTTCCTCGACAACCAGAAAATGTTTCCCAAAGTAGGGGAGGCATACCGTGAGAAGGAAGAGTTGCTGAAAAAAGAGTTCGAAAAGAAAGGGTTGACTTATCCTGCAAAGTATATGTTCATTCGTTCTTTCAAGCTCGACAGTGAGATGGAAATATGGGTAAAAAACAATGCATCGGATACCTTCCGCTTGTTTAAATCCTACCGTGTATGCACCTTATCAGGTAAAATGGGGCCCAAACGCAAGGAAGGCGACAGACAAGTACCGGAAGGCTTCTACTATATCAATGATTTTAATCCAAACAGTAATTATCACCTGTCACTCGGTATCAACTATCCCAATTTTTCCGATCGCATCCTGAGCGATGCCAAAAATCCGGGTGGTGAAATTTATATTCACGGCAACTGTATCACAGTGGGTTGTATTCCTTTAACAGATGAATTCATTGACGAGGTATACATCATGGCTGTAAACGCTAAAAACGCCGGACAGGATTTTATCCCGGTACATGTTTTCCCGGTAAAATTCGGTAACACCGGTTCCATGAACTATCTCGGTACTTTTACACTGACAGATGGCTCTTCCAAGCAATTCTGGACAGAACTGAGAGGGGCGTACGATTATTTTGAAAAACACCATCGCCTGCCGGTAGTGCTGGTAGACGACAAGGGGAAATATATAATGTAAGCGTAAGGCAAAAAGCCTGAAGCAAAAAACTATTAAGGAGAATGAACAGGGCGGATAATCTTCGCTTTGGGCATTCTCCTTAATAGTTTTTTGCTTCAGGCTTTTTGCTTTATGTACTTTTTACACACTTTAATTTGGTTTTTAGCGTTTTTTTTTCCAACTTGTTCGAAGGTCAAATCAATTTACCAATATGCACAGAAGAGACGCAATAAGGAATGTGGCGATTTTGTTGGGCACCGCCATTTCCGCTTCCACGTTATCAGCTTTAGAAAGCTGTACAGGTTCCGCTCCGAAAAACTATGATTTGCAAAAGCCGGAAACAAAAGCCTTCCTGGCAGAAGTGGCGGAAACCATCATACCCAGAACCAGCACTCCCGGTGCTAAAGATGCCAAAGTAGAAGAATTCATCATTGTGATGATGAACGATTGCTACAAGAAAGAAGACCAACAGGTGTTCCTGGATGGATTGTCGAAAATTGATGCTGCCAGTAATAAGGAATTCAAAAAAGGCTTCATGGACATCACTCCGGAACAACGCACCAAACTGCTCACTACCATCGAAGAAGAGCGCGTAAACTACAACAAGCGTAAAGATAAAAAAGAAGGAGATCCTACCCATTACTTCCAGTACCTGAAAGAATTAACCCTGCTGGGCTACTTCTCTTCTGAGCCAGGTGCTACCAAAGCACTGCGTTATGTGCCGGTACCGGGTAAATTCGAAGGTTGTATCCCTTATACCAAAGGAGAGAAAGCCTGGGCAGTGTAAAACTTCTTTTTATTCTTTAAATCTGATCATACATGAACCTGAATATAAAAGCACAGGAAGAGCATACCTATGATGCCATCGTGATTGGCTCTGGTATCAGTGGTGGCTGGGCAGCCAAAGAATTAACCGAAAAAGGATTGAAAGTACTGATGCTCGATCGTGGTAAGCCACTGGAGCATGTAAAGGACTACGATACTGCTACCAAAGATCCGTGGGAATTCAAACACCGCGGCCGCATTACCGTAGATCAGCGCGAAACACATCCTAAGCTGAGCCGCGATTATCCTTATAGTGAACACAACGAAAAATACTGGATCAACGATTCCGAAAGTCCATATAACGAAGTAAAACGCTTCGATTGGTATCGTCCCGATATCGTAGGTGGTAAGTCCATCATGTGGGGCCGCCAGTCTTATCGCCTGAGCGATATTGACTTTGAAGCCAACCTGAAAGATGGGATTGCAGTAGACTGGCCGATCCGTTACAAAGACATTGCTCCCTGGTATGACTATGTAGAGAAATTTGCCGGTATCAGTGGTTCAAAAGAAGGGCTGCCTCAACTGCCCGATGGTCACTTTATGCCAGCAATGGAAATGAACTGTGTGGAAAAAGATGTAAAGAAAAGTGTAGAAGACAAATTCAAAGGCCGTATCATCACCATGGGACGCGTGGCGAATATTACGCAGCCCCTTCCCGGCCGTGAAAAATGCCAATATCGTAATCTTTGTAGCCGCGGATGTCCGTTTGGCGCTTATTTCAGTACACAATCCTCTACTTTGCCGGCAGCCGTAGCTACCGGTAACCTCACGCTTCGCCCTGACTCCATCGTAAACTCCGTGATCTATGATGAAAAATTAGGCAAAGCTACCGGTGTAAAAGTGATAGATAAACATACCAAGGCAACAGTAGAATACTACGCTAAAATCATCTTCATTAACGGTTCTACCCTGGGATCTACTTTTGTGATGATGAACTCCATCTCTTCCCGCTTCCCGAATGGATTGGGTAACGATAGTGGGATGCTCGGTAAAAACCTGATGGATCACCACTTCCGCACCGGTGCTTCCGGTACTGCAGAAGGGTATGAAGATAAATACTATTTCGGTCGCCGTGCAAACGGTATCTATGTACCGCGTTACCGCAACATCGGCAACGACAAACGCGATTATATCCGCGGATTTGGTTACCAGGGTGGGGCCAGCCGTTCCGGATGGAGTCGCGGTATTGCTGAAATGGGTGTGGGTAAAGATTTCAAGGAAATGCTCACTGAACCGGGCCAATGGAGTATCGGTTTAGGCGGCTTCGGCGAATGCTTACCATACGAAGAGAATAAGGTAACACTGGATAGCTCCGTGAAAGACGCATGGGGCCAGCCTGTCCTGAAATTCGATGCAGAATTTAAGGAGAACGAAAAGAAGATGCGCGTAGACATGATGAATGATGCCGCAGAAATGCTGGAAGCAGCAGGTATGAAAAACGTGAAAACATACGACAATGGTTCTTACCCGGGTATGGCTATCCATGAAATGGGTACCGCACGTATGGGCCGCGATCCGAAAACGTCGATGCTCAATGGCTTCAACCAGATGCATGCGGTGAAGAACGTATTCGTAACGGATGGTTCTTTCATGACATCCGCTTCCTGCGTAAATCCTTCCCTCACCTACATGGCTATGACAGCCCGTGCGGTGGATTATGCAGTAAAAGAATTAAAGAAAGGCAATATCTAAAATGATAGTACTTAGCGGTCAGGGAATAACGCCTTTAATAAAGGGCGATGTCCTGGCCGCTAAGTGCTTTTAACACGCGATGATATGAATCTTAATATAAAGGCACAAAAAGAAAATACCTACGATGCCATCGTGGTGGGTTCCGGCATCAGCGGTGGCTGGGCTGCGAAAGAGCTGAGCGAAAAAGGTCTGAAAACACTGGTGCTGGAAAGAGGTCGTAATGTAGAACATATCAAGGACTACACCACCGCCATGAAAGCGCCCTGGGAATTTGCGCATCACCTCAACACCACCAATGAAATGCGGGAGAAACATCCCATCCAGAGCCGCTGCTATGCTTTTGACGAAGCAACGCAACAGTACTGGGTAGATGATAAAGAGAATCCCTACAACGAAGTAAAACCCTTTAACTGGCTGCGTGGATATCATGTGGGCGGACGTTCCCTGATGTGGGGACGGCAGGTGTATCGCTGGAGTGACCTCGATTTTGAAGCCAATGCAAAGGACGGGCACGGTGTAGACTGGCCTATCCGTTATAAAGACATTGCTCCCTGGTATGAATATGTGGAAAGATACATCGGCGTAAGCGGGCAGGCCGAAGGATTGCCCCAGCTACCGGATGGCGTTTTTCTGCCACCCATGGAAATGAATTGCCTGGAAAAACATGTGGCTGCCCGCATAAAGGAAAAGTATAACGACCGTATCATCACCATCGGCCGTGTGGCACACCTGACCAAAGGATTGAAAGATCGCGGTCCCTGCCAGTACCGTAACCTGTGTGCACGTGGTTGTCCGTTTACCGGCTACTTCAGCAGCAATGGTGTGACCTTGCCTGCAGCAGCTGCTACCGGCAATATGACCCTGCGTCCTGATTCAATAGTACTGGAAGTATTATATGATAAAGACAAAAGCAAAGCAACCGGTGTAAGGGTGATGGATTCCCATACTTTACAAACAGTAGAATATTATGCAGATATCATTTTCCTGAATGGCTCTACACTGGGTACCAGCTGGATCATGATGAATTCTGTATCTGACCGTTTCCCGAATGGTTTTGGTAACGACAGCGGACAACTGGGACATAACCTCATGGACCACCACTTTGGCGTTGGTGCCGGTGGCGAATTTGAAGGTTTTGAAGACCAGTATTACAACAGTGGCCGCCGGCCTAATGGCATTTATATTCCCCGTTTCCGCAATACCAACGACAAAACCATGCAAAAGGATTATGTACGTGGATTTGGTTACCAGGGTGGTGCCGGCAGAGACAGAGGTACCAGCTGGGAAGGTATTGGCGTACAGTTGAAAGAAGCACAGACCGAACCCGGTAAATGGAATATGGGCGTGGGCTCATGGGGAGAACATCTTCCTTATTTTGAGAATAAGGTAACGATGAATAAAACGAAGAAGGATAAGTACGGACTGCCAACATTGGACATAGACTGTGAGTTTAAAGACAATGAAAAGGCCATGCGCAAGGATATGCAGGCCAGTGCGATAGAAATGCTGGAAGCAGCAGGACTGAAGAATGTGGGCGGCTATGATAGTGCACCTCCTCCGGGGCATTGTATTCATGAAATGGGAACGGCCCGTATGGGTAAAGATCCCAAAACATCTGTGCTCAACGGTTTTAACCAGGTACATGCTGCAAAGAATGTATTTGTAACCGATGGGGCGTGTATGGCTTCCTCTTCTTGTGTGAATCCCTCTATCACCTATATGGCGCTTACTGCCAGAGCATGTGATCATGCTGTTAATGAACTTAAAAAAGGAAACATTTAGTAGAAATTACGAATTAGAAATTACGGATGACGGATTTGTGGGTAGACGAACAGCTACTTACAAATCCGTCATCCGTAATTTGCAATTCGTAATTATTTAACGTATTTTGTACGCTTATCTGCAACTTATTTGAACAATGAAAAAAGTAATCCTAAGCGGCATGCTGGCGCTATCCTGTTGGATGGGGCAGGCAGTGCAGGCACAAAACAAACATTCCTTTGCCTTGAGTAAAACGGATTTCATGCTGGATGGTAAGCCTTTCCAGATGATCAGTGGTGAAATGCATCCGGCCCGTATTCCCCATGAATACTGGCGTCATCGTATCCAGATGGCGAAAGCGATGGGCTGTAATACGATTGCGGCTTATATTTTCTGGAACTATCATGAAACGGTAAAGGGACAGTTTGATTTCAGCAGCGGCAATCACAACATTGCAGAATTTATCAAAATAGCACAGGAAGAAGGTATGTGGGTATTGCTGCGCCCGGGGCCTTATGTATGCGCAGAATGGGAATTCGGTGGTTTACCACCTTACCTGCTGCAAACGCCGGATATCAAAGTGCGTTGTATGGATCCGCGCTATATACAGGCTGTTACCACTTATGTGGAACATCTCGCGGCAGAAGTAAAACCGTTGCTGGTTACCAATGGCGGTCCGGTGGTGATGGTGCAGATAGAAAATGAATATGGCAGTTACGGTAACGATAAAGCATATTTAAATACACTGAAAGACATGTGGGTGAAGAATGGTATCAATGTTCCATTCTACACCGCTGACGGTGCTACTGCCTACATGCTGGAAGCAGGTGGAGTAGAAGGAGCCGCCATAGGACTGGATTCCGGCGGCTCTGAAGCTGATTTCGCTGCTGCAAAAAAACAAAATCCGAATGTACCTGCGTTCAGCAGCGAATCTTATCCGGGTTGGTTAACACACTGGGGCGAACAATGGCAACGTCCGGGCATTGATGGCATCTCTAAAGAAGTAAAATTCCTGATGGATACCAAACGCTCTTTTAACTTGTATGTTATTCATGGTGGAACGAATTTCGGTTATACTGCCGGCGCCAATTCAGGCGGTAAAGGCGGTTATGAGCCGGATGTAACCAGTTACGACTATGATGCACCTATTAACGAGCAGGGAAGCGCTACGCCTAAGTACCAGGCCCTGCGTCAACTGTTAGGTAGTTATCTCCCGAAGGGCAAAAAATTACCGGCTGTTCCGGCACCCATCCCCACAATTACCATCCCGGAGTTTAAGCTCAATGCATTTACGTCTGTATGGGATCATCTGCCAACGGCGATGCATACTCCGCAACCTAAACCATTTGAGGCCTTTGGTCAGGACTACGGATTTATGCTGTATAAAACCACGCTGATTGGCCACAAGAGTGGTAAGCTGTCGGTGAAAGACCTGCATGATTATGCCACTGTATTTCTCAATGGAAAATACATCGGTAAAATTGACCGTCGCCTCGGTGAAAAAACCATTGACATTCCGGTGAGCGATGTACAAAATCCTGTACTGGAGATCCTGGTAGAAGGAATGGGCCGTATCAACTTTGCAGATGCACTCATTGATCGTAAAGGAATCACGGATCGTGTAGTTCTGAACGGTATGACACTGATGAACTGGGAAGTGTATGGTTTGCCAATGACAGAGAAATTTGTGCAGGACCTCAGCGCTTCTGCTACAAATGCAACTAAACCAGGACAGTTCTTTAAAGCAACTTTTAACCTTGATAAGACCGGCGATACCTATATTGACATGTCCGCATACAAAAAGGGTATTGTTTGGGTAAATGGTCATAATCTGGGTCGCTATTGGGAAATAGGACCACAGAAAAGATTGTATTGTCCTGCTCCGTGGCTGAAGAAAGGCGCTAATGAAATAGTAGTGTTTGATTTACACCAGGAGGCAGCAGCACCGGTATCGGGAGCAGCAACACTTTAAATAGCAGAAAGCTATTGAAGCGAACGAATAGGTGGATCTTAATTCCGCTAATATCATTCTCTTCAATAGCTTTTTGCTTTCTGCTTTAAGCTTTCTGCTTTCTGCTACCACCTATTGTGTACTTTGTACACTAACAAATATTTCTCACTGCCTTGCTTTTAACAACGAAAATTGCTAACTTAGGAATGGTGGTTTTTCATTTATTTACTTTCTTAAAATGCATGCCATGGGAAAGGTACGCAATATCCTGCAGGCTAAGGGTCATGCAGTATACTCCATAAACCCTGACAACACTGTCTTTGAAGCCCTTCAAATGTTGGTCGATCATAACGTAGGAGCCCTGACGGTAGTCGACAGCCAAGATCATTTCCTTGGAATTTTTTCAGAACGTGACTATGCCCGCAGAGTGATTCTCAAGGGACGTGCTTCCAAAGAAACCCTGATCCGCGAAATCATGACAGAACGCCCTATTACAGTTACAGAAGAAGATTCCATTGAAGACTGTATGGGACTGATGACGGATAAAAGAATCCGTCACCTGCCTGTAATAGATGGACAAAACAGGTTGATCGGTTTGATCTCTATTGGGGACGTGGTGAAATTTATTATAGATGACCAGCGTTATATCATTACCAGTCTGGAATGTTATATAACTGGCACGCATACCTGATTTTCGCAGTAGAAACAGTTTTGCAGATTCGTACTAATTTTTGTAACTTCAATTTCATATAGTCTTTACCGTAATGCAGCGAATGAAACGTTATGAAATCAGATCCATATCTGGTTCCCTCTTTGAATTAAGCGGTTTACAGACGTATATTAATGTTTAACAGATTTGTTACAGTAGATTGGAAAGCATACTACTGGTTTTTCCTAAAGACTGGCATAACGGACTTTTAAGTAAATCGCTCGGAGGGCGAACACTTTGAAAAGCGCTGTTTCTGACATCACCCCCATTTGGCCATTTTTAGCATATGGTGCTATTGTTGTGATACTCATCGGTATCATACTGGGTCTTTCTTATGTATTAGGCCAACGCCATAAAGACCGCGCAACAGGCGAGGCATATGAGTCCGGTATTATCTMCACCGGCTCCGCCCGACTTAGGTTCCCTTCTCAGTTTTACCTGGTAGCGATGCTGTTCGTCATCTTTGACATTGAAACAGTATTGATTATTTCCTGGGCAATTGCCTACAAAGAAGTAGGCTGGACTGGCTTTCTCGGCGTTTCCATTTTTATCTTCATATTATTGGCTGTACTTATTTACGAATGGCGTAACGGCGCATTGGACTTTGGTCCCGATGGGAAGAAAATATTACGCGCCTACAAAAAAATGCGGAAGAGAAAATCCGCTAACGTTAACGGTTACACGGACATTAAGACTCCAACACCACAGGCACTTACGTAACAGCAGCATGTTGATTTTATGATTCACGCATAAAGTAAATCAACTCTTTTATGAAATGGTGGCTGACCAACGCAAATGATGTATCGGGCAAAGTTTCCGGCAATACTTCTATGGAAGAAGTAATCCAGCAAAGTGTGATGCTTACTTCTGTAGAAAGTCTCCTGGCCTGGGGACGCAAAAACTCGCTTTGGCCTTTCCACTTCGGCCTTTCCTGTTGTTTTGTAGAGATGGCAACTGCTATGACCCCCAAATATGATGTAGCCCGGTTCGGTGCAGAAGTAATCAGAGGTACTCCCCGTGAAGCAGATGTGATGATCATTGCCGGTACAGTGTTCATCAAAATGGCGCCTGTCATACAGCGTTTGTATGAACAGATGATGGAACCCCGATGGGTAATATCTATGGGCTCCTGCGCCAATTCAGGCGGTATGTACGACATCTACAGTGTGGTACAGGGAGTAGATAAATTTTTACCGGTAGATGTATATGTACCGGGTTGCCCCCCGCGCCCCGACGCATTTATGCAGGGCCTCGTTATGCTGCGCGACACTGTAGGTAAAGAGAAACGACCACTCAGCTGGGTGATCGGAGAACAAGGCGTGATCAGACCCGAGAAAATTTCCATGAAAGATACCCTGCGTGAAAAACGACAGCAAATGACGGAATTTAAAACACCTGACGAAATATAATAGCTTTTAGCTTTTAGCCATTAGCTCCTGGATTAATAGCGAAAGCTAATAATCAAAGACTATCGCTAAAATCTAACTGCTAACTGCTAAAAGCTAACAGCTAAAATCCATTCTATGCCCGAGCGCATTGCAGCGGAATTAAGCTCCCGTTTTGGTGATATCACCTTTCAGCCACAGGCTACACGGGATGGGACGCCTACCTTCTGGACGCCACAGGAGAATATTGTGGCCGTACTACAGTTTCTTAAATCTGAAATACAAATGCCCTATCGCATGCTCTATGACCTCACGGCCATTGATGAGCGTGCGTATAAACGGCAACAGAACGGGCATAAACCCTATGATTTTACCGTTGTTTACACACTTTTTTCCTTCGACAGAAATGAATTCCTGCGTATCAAAGCCGGTCTCCACGGCGAATACCCTGCACTGGACAGTATTACACCCATCTGGACTTCCGCCAACTGGTACGAACGCGAAGTATATGATATGTTCGGCATCCGGTTCAATGGTCACCCCCTGTTAAAACGCATTCTTATGCCCTCCACCTGGGAGGGGCATCCGCTCCGTAAGGAGCACCCGGCACGCGCTACTGAAATGGGGCCGTTTAAGCTCTATGACGAGAAGCAGGATAGGGAGCAGGAGGCCCTGCGGTTTAAACCTGAAGAATGGGGCTTAAAACGCCATAGCGAAGATGCTGACTTCATGTTCCTCAACATAGGCCCTCAACACCCCGGCACCCATGGCGTATTACGTATTATCCTGCAACTAAACGGAGAAGATATTGTAGATGCCGTACCTGACATCGGTTTTCACCACCGTGGCGCCGAAAAAATGGGAGAACGGCAATCCTGGCATACCTATATTCCCTATACCGATCGTATTGACTACCTCGGTGGCGTGAATAACAACCTGGCCTATCTGCTGTCGGTAGAACAGCTGGGAGGTATTGACGTACCACTCCGGGCACAGGTAATCCGTATTATGCTCTGCGAACTGTTCCGCATTGCCAGTCACCTGGTATGGTATGGCACCTTTGCTCAGGACCTGGGGCAGCTATCTCCCGTATTCTATATGTTCACTGACCGTGAACGCATCTTCGAAATCATTGAAGCCATCTGCGGCGGCCGCATGCATCCCAACTGGTTCCGCATAGGTGGCGTAGCCCAGGACCTGCCCAACGGCTGGGAACCATTGGTGAAAAACTTCATCAGCTATTTCCCGAAACAGCTGAAAGAATACGATAACATGGTGATGAAAAATTACCTGTTTAAAGCCCGCACCAAAGGAATCGGCATCTATACCCTGGAAGAAGCTATTGACTGGGGCGTTACCGGCCCCGGACTCCGTGCCTGCGGCATGGAGTGGGACATGCGCAAGAAAAGGTCCTACGGAGGTTACGAAAACTTTGCTTTCGAGATCCCGGTTGCTCACAACGGAGATTGTTACGACAGAGCGGTAGTACGGGTGGAAGAAATGCGGCAGAGCCTCCGCATCATCGAACAATGTGTGGCCTACATGCCATCCGGCGATTATAAGTCGCACCACCCGCTGGCTACCCCTCCGGTAAAAGCACGCACCATGCAGGACATAGAAACACTCATACACCATTTCCTCAACGTAAGCTGGGGGCCCGTTATTCCTGCCGGTGAAGCCATGGTGGTCACAGAGGCCACCAAAGGATGGAACAGCTATTACCTGGTCAGCGATGGCAATACGGCTGCCTACCGGGTAAGAGTACGAACGCCCTCGTTCCCGCACATGCAAATGATTCCGCTGATCAGCCGCGGTTATACAGTGGCAGATCTGCTTTCTATACTCGGAGGAATGGATTATGTACTCGCAGATATTGACAGATAACCTGATAACATATGCTCTCTGCTATCGAAATAGAACAAATCACACATGAGCTGCAACAGGTGCCGGTAAAAAAGGCCGCCTGTATCGAAGCCCTGAAAATTGTACAACAACAACGCCGCTGGGTATCAGACGACAGCGTGGCCGATATTGCCCTGCTGCTGGAAATGAGCACCGCGGAAGTAGACAGCGTGGCCACTTTCTATAACCTGATTTTCAGGCACCCCGTAGGTCGCCATGTAATTCTGCTCTGTGACAGTATCAGTTGCTACGTGATGGGCTATACGGAAATAAAGCAGAAACTGATGGACCTGCTGCAGATAAAATATGGACAAACAACACCCGATGAACGCTTTACCCTGTTGCCCAATGCATGCCTCGGTACCTGCGATCATGCACCGGCACTAATGATTGATAATGACCTCTACAGAGATCTGAAAGAAGAAGATCTTTCACAAATACTGGATCAATATTTATGAATATGGAACGTCCGCTCACACAACATATTCCCGCTTCGGGCGCTGCACTTCATCTGAAGGAGTACGAAGCAGTGGGCGGGTACTCCGCACTGCGCAAGGTATTACAGGAACTTACGCCGCAGGAAGTAACCGGAAAGGTAAAAGATGCGAATCTCAAAGGGAGAGGAGGCGCAGGCTTCAGCACCGGTATGAAATGGAGTTTTGTTCCCATGAATGTGGCCGGCCCCAAATACCTCGTTGCCAATGCCGATGAAATGGAACCCGGTACTTTCAAAGACCGGTGGCTGCTGGAAGGCAACCCACATCAGTTGCTGGAAGGGATGATCATTTCTTCTTATGCGATACAGGCCACACAGGCGTTTGTATTTATGCGCTGGGCATATAAGGAAGCTGCGCACATCATGCGCCAGGCCATTGCAGATGCTTATGCGGCAGGCTATCTAGGTAAAAATATACTAGGTAAAGATTACAGCCTGGAAATGCAGTTGCATACAGGCGTAGGCAGATATATGTGCGGGGAAGAAACAGCCCTGCTCAACTCACTGGAAGGTAAACGCGCCGTACCCCGCGCCAAGCCGCCCTTTCCACAGGTAAGTGGATTATTTGGTAAACCTACCATTGTGAACAATGTAGAAACATTGTCTTACATACCGCATATCATGAATAACGGAGGCGACTGGTTTAAATCACTGAGTTATACCGCCGACGGGGGGACGAAAATATACGGTGTAAGCGGAAAGGTTAACAAGCCCGGTGCCTGGGAACTACCTATGGGGGTTACTATGCGGGAATTGCTGGAAGAACACGCGGGAGGCATGAGAGCTGGTTATCGCTTTCGCGGTGCACTGCCCGGTGGCGCTTCAACTGATTTCCTAACCGATGCCCATCTGGATGTGAAAATGGATTTCGCAGGAGTAGCGGCCGCAGGAAGCCGCCTGGGTACCGGCACTATGGTCGTATTAGACGATCGTACCTGCCCGGTTGGTTTTGTACATAACCTGGAACATTTCTTCGCACAGGAATCATGCGGCTTCTGTACGCCCTGCCGCGAAGGACTGCCCTGGACAGAAAAAATATTATATGCTTTGGAACAGGGACACGGAACGTATGCAGATCTGGAACAACTGGAAATGCATACGAAACTGCTTGGCCCCGGGAATACCTTCTGTGCACTGGCACCCGGTGCCATGGAACCTTTACAGAGTGCGCTGAAATATTTCCGGGAAGATTTTGAGCAACACATCAAAGATAAAAAATGTCCATATGCCCATCATTAACATCGATAATAAAACCTATGAAGTAAAGGAGGGCAAGAACCTGCTGGAAGCTTGCCTGTCGCTTGGTTTAAACCTTCCTTACTTTTGCTGGCACCCGGCCCTGGGGTCAGTAGGTGCCTGCCGGCAATGTGCAGTGAAAGTTTTCAAAGATGAAGAGGACACCAAAGGAAGAATCGTGATGTCCTGCATGGAGCCTGTAAAAGATCAGCTGCGTTTATCCATTGACGATAAAGACGCAAAGGATTTTCGTGAACATGTGATCGGGTGGCTGATGACCAATCACCCGCACGATTGCGCCGTATGCGATGAAGGCGGTGCCTGCCACCTGCAGGATATGACAGTGATGACCGGGCACTCCTACCGCGATTATCATTTCACCAAAAGAACGTATAATAACCAATATCTCGGCCCATTCCTTAACCACGAAATGAATCGCTGTATACAATGCTATCGTTGTGTGCGTTTTTATAAAGACTTTGCAGGTGGTAAAGACCTCGATGTATTTGCTGCGCATAACCACGTGTATTTCGGACGTCAGCAGGAAGGGACCCTGGAAAGTGAGTTCAGTGGCAACCTGGCAGAGATTTGCCCTACCGGGGTATTTACAGATAAGACGCTCAAACAGCATTATACCCGCAAATGGGACCTTACTTCGGCCGCTTCTGTATGCCAGGGCTGTGGCCTTGGCTGCAACATCCTGGCCGGCGAAAGATACGGCGCCATCCGGCAGATTACCAACCGTTTTAACGGCGCTGTGAACGGATATTTTCTTTGTGACCGTGGCCGTTACGGCTATGAATTTGTGAATAGTGAACAACGTATTAAAACACCGATGGTATATCACGGGCCTGCCGAACAGGCAAATGGTATCCCGATATTGCAGCATATTCATCACCGGATGAAACCCGGTAAAACAATAGGTATCGGTTCTCCGCGTGCTTCATTGGAATCCAATGCGGTATTAAAAGAACTCGTAGGAGCAGACAATTTTTACCTGGGTGTTTCCGCCGCAGATCATGACCTTGTATCCCTTTCCCTCAGAATACTTCAACAAGGCCCGGTACGCGCCGCATCACTGCAGGAAGCGGCAGCAGCAGATGTGGTGCTGATCCTGGGAGAAGATGTGACCAACACGGCGCCCATGCTGGCCCTGTCTGTACGACAGGCCATACGCCGTATTCCGGTAAACGAAGTAATCAACAGTGTACATATGCCCGCCTGGCAGGATGCCGCGGTGCGTGAGGCCGTACAGGATAGCAAAGGCCCGCTGTATATCCTGAATGTACAGGAAACAAAACTCGATGAACTGGCAGCAGGTGCCTGGCATACAGCTCCTGATAATATTGCACGTATAGGCTTTGGCGTTAGTCACCTGCTGAGCGATAAAATGCCGGTAGTCACCGGTATGTCGGAACAGGGTAAAGCCATTGCGGTGGAAATTGCCAACGTATTAAAGACGGCAAAAAATCCGCTTATCATTGCCGGCTACGGCAGTGGCAGCGAAGCTGTGATCAAATCAGCCGCCAATGTAGCCTGGGCACTGCATGACCTGGGCATCGATGTCATGCTCACCTTCACCGTTCCGGAATGCAATAGCATGGGACTGGAAATGTTAGGTGGCCATCGCCTGGAATCTGCAGTAGACCGCGCCCTGAATAATGAAGCAGATACGGTAATTATTCTCGAAAACGATCTGTATCGCCGGTTAAATCAGCATAGGGCCGATCTTTTTTTCAGCAAGGTACATGATGTGATTTTGCTGGATCATCTCTATAACGCTACTGCAGAAAAAGCAACGATGATATTGCCGGCAGGCACCTTTGCGGAATCTGATGGCACACTGGTGAACAACGAGGGACGCGCCCAACGTTTCTTCCAGGTATTTTCAACGAAGACCGCTGTACAGGAGAGCTGGCGCTGGCTGTTACAAATAGCCGCCGGTAACGGGCATGTCACACTGTCGAAGCTGCAACACCTCGATGATGTGGTAAGTCATGTTGCTGCCACATGGCCGGTTTTTGAAGGTATCGATACACTGGCACCACATGCGGATTTTCGTATTGCCGGGCAGAAAGTACCGAGAGAACCGCATCGTTACAGTGGCCGCACAGCCATGCAGGCAAACCTGCAGGTGAGCGAACCTAAACCGCCGGAAGATACCGATACCGCCCTCTCTTTTACCATGGAAGGATACCGGGGAGAACCACCATCCTCCATGATTCCTTTCTTCTGGGCGCCGGGATGGAACTCTGTACAATCCGTGAATAAATACCAGGTAGAAACCGGTGGTCCCCTGCATGACGGCAACGGTGGTAAGCGTTTAATTGCTCCTCGCGTTAACGGACATACGCCGTTTTATACAGAGGTGCCTGAACCCTATCTGGCGATGACGGAACACTTACTGCTGGTACCACTTTATCATATTTACGGATCAGAAGAACTGAGCGTGCATACGCCGGGGGTGGCAGAGCGTATTCCTGCACCCTATATTATGCTGCACAGTGAAGATGCGAAAAGGCTGCAGGTAGCAGCAGGATATCTGTTACATTTTAAAGATAACGGTCACAACTATACGTTACCGGTGATCATCAATGATACATTGCAGCAAGGGGTTGCTGGTATACCTGTAGGCCTGCCGGGCATACAGATTGCAGAAGCGCCACAGCTGATAAAAGTATAACTATATGACAAACTTCTGGTGGATCATAGGAGGGGTGCTGTTTGCACTGTTAAATACGGCGGCCGGTCTTATCTGGGTAGAGCGCCGGATGCTGGCGCTGTGGCAGGATCGCTACGGACCTAACAGGGCCGGCCCTTTCGGGCTGCTTGTGGTGCTGGCGGATACGATTAAACTGTTTTTTAAGGAAGACTGGATTCCTCCTTTTGCAGATAAAGTAGTGTTTGTATTTGCGCCGGCGGTGGTAATGCTTAGTGTACTCATGAGCTTTGTGGTGATGCCTTTTGCACCTAATATCATTGTGGCAGACTTAAATATTGGCTTGCTGTTTTTCCTGGCCATGTCGTCATTAGGGGTGTACAGCGTGGTGCTGGGTGGTTGGGCTTCCAACAACAAATATGCGCTGCTGGGCGCTATGCGCGGGGCTTCTCAGATGATCAGCTACGAGGTATTTATGGGACTTGCGTTGATGGGAGTTGTGGTATTGAGCGGCTCTTTTAACCTGCGCGAAATAGTGGAAGCACAAAGAACGGTATGGTTTATTGTACCGCAGTTCATCGGATTTCTCATCTTCCTGGTAGCAGGAGTGGCGGAAACGCATCGGCTGCCGTTTGATATACCAGAGGCAGAAAGTGAGCTGGTAGCGGGCTTTCACTCGGAATATTCCGGGATGAAATTCGGGATGTTTTTTATAGGAGAATACCTTGGTATCACCCTTATTTCCGGTATGCTGGTCACCTTGTATTTCGGTGGCTGGCTGGGACCTGCTTTCCTGCCGCCGGTACTATGGTTTGTTATAAAAACTTTTGCCTTCATCATGCTATTCATTCTGTTCCGGGCGTCTATGCCACGGCCCAGGTATGATCAGCTGATGGAGTATGGATGGAAGGTATTATTTCCGTTATCGATATTAAATCTGATGGTAACGGCGGCGATCAAACTTTGGTTAAATACTTAAAACTCAAAATAATGCTTAGTCTGGTAAGAAGTATGTGGCTGATTTTCCTGCATATGTTCCATAAGCGGGAAACCTTTCAGTATCCGGAGCAGAAAGCGCCGTTGCCAGCCCGCTGGCGTGGCCGTATAGCACTCACCCGTGATCCGGACGGAGGCGAGCGTTGTGTGGGTTGTTATCTCTGTGCAGCCGCCTGCCCGGTGGATTGTATTTCATTACAGGCAACGGAAGATGAATCCGGCAGAAGATATCCTGAATTTTTCCGTATCAATTTCTCCCGTTGTATTTTTTGTGGTTTCTGTGAAGAAGCTTGTCCCACTTACGCAATACAGCTATTACCTGATTATGAAATGGCGGAGTACAACCGGCAGAACCTGGTGTATGAAAAGGAAGATCTGCTGATCAACAGTCAGGGCAAGTATCCCGGATATAATTATTACAATGTAGCGGGCATGGCTATACGTGGTAAAGATAAAGGAGATGCCCAGCAGGAGGAACCACCAGTAGATATAAAAAGTTTAATGCCATGATCGGACCCGCATTCTATATCGCTGCAGCTATTGCCATCTTAGCCACTATTATGGTGATTACACGCTATAACATTATGCACGCGCTGTTATACCTGGTAGTATCCTTACTGGCAGTGGCAGTAGTATTGTATCTCTATGGTGCGCCTTTTATGGCAGCATTGGAGGTGATTGTTTATGCCGGTGCTATTATGGTACTGCTGATATTCTTTGTGATGATGCTGAATCTCGGCAAAGAATCTGCGGCGCAGGAGAAGCTATGGTTGAAGCCCCGTATCTGGATCTTTCCTTCTTTGCTTTGCATCATCCTGTTGGGAGAACTGGTGTTTCTTGTTTTACAGAATCGTCAGCCTGCCGCAGAAATACAGATAGTGGATCCCAAAGCGGTAGGAATGGCGTTGTTCGGGCCATACATCCTCGCGGTAGAACTCACAGGTATGTTGTTGATGGCGGGTATTGTGGGCGCCTATCATCTGGGGCGTCAGAAAGAAAAAACATTACACCGGTTCCTGGAAAATAATGAACTATGAACTTGCATCCTACTACTGCGGGTATGTTGCTCGCCGGCGTTTTATTTGTGCTGGGGCTGATCAGTATACTGGTACGCCGCGACATTATTTTTATGTTGTTATCAGTAGAAGTGATGCTCAATGCTGCGGGACTGGCCTTTGTGGTCGCGTCTTCCCACTGGGGTACGGCAGATGGACAGGTGATGTTCATCTTTATACTGGCCATGGCAGCAGCAGAAGTCTCGGTTGGCCTGGCACTGATACTACAGTTATACCATCAGCTCAAAACATTGGATAGTGATGAAGCCGCAAAAATGAATGGATAAAAAATCTTTATAACTATGTTCCCTGCACTCATACCGCTCATTCCTTTTGCAAGTGCCTTCCTGCTCATGCTGGGCTGGAAACGTATGAGCCGTATAGCCGTTACTGTAATTGGCTGCGGCAGTATTGGTATGGCTGCTATAGTAGCCGTACTGATAGCCATACAATTTGCCGGCAATGGTGAACAGGCCATTGTACAAAATGCAGCTAGCTGGCTGGAAGTGGGTGGATTTAAGATAGGCTTCGATCTCCGGATGGATGCGTTGTCTGTAGTATTTGTAGGGGTGATTACGATAGTAGGTTTCCTGATACATGTATATGCTTCCGGTTATATGCACGAGGAGCCCGACTACGCCCGCTTCTTCGCCTGCATGAATTTATTTGTAGGGGCAATGCTTACCCTGGTGATGGCAGATAATTTATTGCTGCTTTACTTTGGCTGGGAAGGAGTAGGACTCTGCAGCTATCTGCTGATTGGCTTCTGGTATAAAGATCCGGCCAATGGTTATGCGGCACGTAAAGCATTTATTGTTACGCGTGTAGGCGATACTGCTATGGCTATTGCGTTGTTTATGTTGTTTCAGTATACCGGTACATTACGTATCCCGGAGATACTGGAAAGCAGCACGCACCTGTGGACGAAAGGCGATCCGGTGATTACCTGGATTGCATTGCTGTTGCTGGGCGGCGCTGTAGGTAAGTCGGCGCAGCTACCGCTACAAACCTGGCTGCCGGACGCCATGGCCGGCCCTACGCCGGTGAGTGCGCTGATCCATGCAGCTACCATGGTAACAGCAGGAGTATACCTCATTGCGCGTACACATACTTTGTTTGAACTGGCACCTGATGCACAAACCACTACCGCCGTAATAGGTGCTATTACGCTGGTGCTGGCCGGTTTTAGCGCATTGGTGCAAACAGATATTAAAAGAGTGCTGGCTTATTCTACCATCAGCCAGATTGGCTATATGTTCCTGGCATTGGGCTGTGGCGCCTGGTCGGCAGCGGTATTTCATTTTGTTACACATGCATTTTTTAAAGCCCTGCTGTTTATGGCTGCCGGCGCTATTATTGTGGCGTTGCATCATGAACAGGACCTGTTTAAAATGGGTGGACTGAAAAAACAGTTGAAGGGTGTATACTGGGTTTTCCTGATAGGCTGTGCTTCTCTGGCGGCTATTCCTTTTGTAACAGCCGGCTTTTACAGTAAAGATCAGATTATCTGGTTGTCCTGGTCTGCCGCAGGCGGACATATGGGTTTCTGGCTGGCTGCCTTGCTGGGCGCATTACTTACGGGCATGTACACCTTCCGGATGTTTTTCCTGGTGTTTTATGGAGACATTAAAACGGAGGTGCATCATCATCCTGGTAAAAGCATGATGATCCCACTCTATATCCTGGCAGTATTATCTACTATTGCCGGATTTATAGAACTGCCGCATACGTTAGGGCATGTAACGCTTTTCAGTAACTGGCTGCTGCCGGTATTGCCAGCGGTTACGGTGTTGCAGGAGAGTGTTTCCCTGGAATGGACTTCCCAGGCATTATCTGCTGTACTTGCGCTGAGCGGTATAGGACTCGCCTATGCATGGGTAGTGTTACATCCGAAAGGGATGTCTGACTTCCTGGAAATGCCTGCCATCCTTTGGTTACGTGGTTTTTGGAGCAGGGGATGGGACTTCGATAAACTATATAATATCCTGTTGGTATATCCTTATGTATACCTGTCACGCATGAATAAGAAAGATCTGATAGACAAAATGTATACTCATCTCGCAGCAGCCATGGAGTGGTGCCATCATATGCTGGCACGCACGCAGAGTGGGTTGCTGCGGTGGTATATATTGGGTGTGGTACTGGGTGCAGTAGCGATATTGTCTGTACTCATCTGGAGAATATATATATAACTTAAACGTATAAACGAAATAATATGATCCTGCTGGTATTATTGTTGATCCTTTTCGCTGCGGCACTGCTATCATGGATAGTAGGTGCGAAAAGCCATGCAGGGAGCCGCTGGATAGCCCTCTGTAGTTTATTGCTGAACCTGGGTATTGTGATCAGTATCTGGATTAATCATCCTGCCACCGGGGACCGCTGGTGGTATCAGTACCGGTTAGACTGGATACCGCACTTCGGTATCAGTCTGCATTTGGCCATGGATGGTTTAAGCCTGCTGATGCTGGCACTTACTTTTTTTCTGGGGGCGTTGTCGGTATTGATTTCCTGGAAAGAAATCAATAGCCGGGTAGGCTTCTTTCATTTCAATCTGTTGTTCGTGCTTTGTGGGATTACCGGTGTTTTTCTGACCATGGACCTGTTTTTATTTTATTTTTTCTGGGAGATGATGCTCATACCGATGTACTTCCTGATTGGTATCTGGGGCCATGAACACCGGGAATATGCGGCCAATAAGTTTTTCCTGTTTACACAGGCAGGAGGTTTACTGATGCTGCTGGCCATATTGGGTCTTTACTTTGTACATGAAGCTAACACACACGTATATACGTTTGATTACTTTGATCTGTTGAATACCCCGATGACGCCGTCTACCGAACGTCGGCTGATGCTGGGTTTCCTGGTGGCCTTCCTGGTAAAACTGCCGGCAGTACCTTTTCATACCTGGTTACCGGATGCACATACAGAAGCGCCTACTGCAGGCAGCGTAGTGCTGGCCGGACTGTTGCTGAAAACGGGGGCATATGGTATTCTTCGTTTTGTATTGCCACTCTTCCCTGCTGCGGCTGTAGAAATAGCACCGATAGCTATGTTGCTGGGTGTAGTGGGCATTCTTTATGGAGGAATGCTGGCATATGCACAAACGGATCTTAAGAGATTAATTGCTTATACGAGTGTAAGTCATATGGGCTTTGTATTGCTGGGTGCTTTTGCATTTAATGAAATTGCTTACCAGGGAGTAGTGATGCAGATGATTACGCATGGCATCAGCACCGGCGCCCTGTTCATTATTGCCGGTGCTTTGTACGAGCGTATTCATACCCGCAACATACGGCAAATGGGCGGCCTCTGGCTGCGTTTACCACTCATGGGCAGTGCTGCTATGATTTTTGTGATGGCTTCGCTGGGATTGCCTGGATTGGGCAATTTTGTGGCAGAATTCCTGGTGTTGCTGGGAAGCTGGCAGGCCAATCATCTGTTGACAGTATTGGCTACGATTGGTTTGGTGGTGGCTACCGCCTATTCATTGCGCATTATGCAGAAAGTTTTTTTCGGGCCCTGCGACCGGCAATATACTATGAAGGATCTCAACGGGCGCGAACTGGTGATTATAGTGGCCCTGGTTATCGTCATTTGCTGGTTGGGATTTCATCCGCAACCGGTACTCAACACTTCCCAAATTATAGATTATGTCGTTCGCTGATTTTTTAAGCCTTGGACCGTTGATTACCCTATGTGCTGCGGCAGTGGGAGCTATGTTGCTGATCGCGATATGGCGTAATCACCGTATTGTATACAGCTTCACCCTCATCGCTTTTATTATGTCGATGATGGCAGTGATACCGGCCATAAAATATATTCCACATGCTTATCCTCCGCTACTGGTGATAGATGAATTCTCCCTGTTTAATACAGGGCTTATTCTGATAGCGGGTTTCATTATCCTGTTGTTGTCGTTTAACTATTTTGAAGAAAGAGAGGAACGTAAGGAAGAATATTATATCCTATTGATATTGGCTACCATCGGCGCATTGGTGTTGGTGGTGAGCCGGCATTTTATGGCATTGTTCCTGGGATTGGAAATACTGAGCATCAGCTTATACGGATTAATTGCGTACCTGCGTGCCCGTGAGCGTTCCGACGAAGCAGGGATTAAATACCTGATGTTGGCAGCGCTGTCTTCTGCCTTCCTGCTCTTCGGTATGGCGCTGGTATATGCTTTTACAGGACATATGGATTTTCCCGGTATAGGTGTGGCTTTGCGGCAGGCGGGTTATTTGCCGGTAAGTGTGATGGCAGGTTTCGGATTGATGCTGATAGGGGTGGGCTTTAAACTCGGTATTGTACCTTTTCATATGTGGGCACCGGATATTTATGAAGGAGCACCATTGCCGGTAGCCGCCTTTATTGCTACTGTTTCAAAAGGCGCCATGCTGGTATTGCTGATCCGTTTTTACCAGGACATTCACGGTAACGACTATCCGATGTTATGGTGGATTGTAGCCATTATTGCGGTGGCCTCTATGTTTGCAGGCAACTGGCTGGCACTGACCCAACAAAATATTAAACGCATACTGGCCTATTCGTCCATAGCTCACATGGGATATATCCTGGTCGCTTTTTTATCGGGTGTACAAACAGGGCTGGAAGCATTGGCCTTTTACCTGGTAGCCTATTTTATTACCAGCATCGGTGCGTTCGGTGTAGTGATTGTGATGTCGAGTAGTTTGCAGGATGCAGAAACGATCGCCGACTATAAAGGGCTGTTCTGGCGCTATCCCTGGGTAGCCACGGTGTTTACCGCTATGCTGCTATCCCTCGCTGGTATACCACTTACTGCCGGATTTATCGGTAAGTTTTATGTGGTGATGGCGGGTGTAAACGGGCATCAATGGTTCCTGTTGTTTATGCTGGTGATCAACAGTGTAATTGGATTATACTATTATATCCGCCTGGTGGCGGCCATGTTTACAGTACCTGCGCAAGGAGAGCAAACAATGGTGGTGCCGGCCCTGCCCATGGCCGGTAATATCACCCTGGTTATTTTAACCATACTTTTAATAGGGCTGGGTGTGTATCCTACTGCTATGATGCAGCTGATACAGCAGATGATGCGGATACTGATTTAACTATCAGCCTGCTCTGTTCTGCTCATCGCTGGTACCTGTTTTTCTTTCCCTGGCGGCTTTGATGCTGGCACTGCCGAATTTATAACTGAAAGAAAGATTCACGGTCCTGAACTGCCAGGTATTAAAAATACTCATGTTCAGGTTGGCAAATTCTGCGGCACCGCGGTAGCTTTCGTTACGTAGTATGTTATTAAAGCTCAGTTTCACAGTAGCATTCTTATCCATGAACATCTTTTGAATGCCCAGGTTCAGGTTATATTGACTGTAGCCCCTGAAAATACCGAAAACAAAGGGAKAATTATAATACCCCATTACTTCCAGCTTAACATCTTTGGGCAGTGTGATCGTGTTGGTACTGCTGATATAGTAATTAACGTTGTAACGGCTATAGGGCTCGTTGGTGGTGGGATCCTCAAATTTGTATTGATTGTAGGAAAGATCCACATTGTTATCGCTGCTCCACCATTTGGTAACCTGTATAGGTAAGGTTAACAGCAGGCTATAGATGTCCGTTTTGTCGTAGTTGCGTTCTGTGCTGATAGAAGCTTTGGTACTGTCATCCTGTGTTATAAATTCTTCCATCATATCTTTTATACGACTGTATCGCAGGGTAGCAATATACTTATCCTTAAAGGTATACGAGACTTCCGCAATGTTGCTGTATTGTGGTTTCAGGTAAGGGTTACCTTTGAAATACGTGTATTTGTCGAGGTAAAACATAAAAGGATTTAACTGTCCGTACTGCGGTCTTTCTATTCTGCGAGACATCGCCAGGCTCACCTTGTTCTTATCATTTATTTTTTGTTCCACATTGATGTTCGGGAAGAAGTCGGTGTAGGAACGTTTTACATAAGTGTCCGTTGTGAACGAATGCCCGGTAGATGCGGTATTCTCTACCCTTAAGCCCAATTGCAGGGCCGTTTTGTGTATTTGTTTTTTATAGGTGGCGTAGGCGGCGTATACATCTTCCTGGTAATTAAACCTGTCACTCAACGTTGGTGATGGCCGGTAAATACCTTTATAGAGAGAATCGAACTGTAATATGTTGGTGGTGGTGACAAAACTTGCTTTGGCACCCGCTTCCAGCTTGCTTTCTTTACCAAGTGGCCAGCTGAGATCGATCTTCAGGCTTTTGATGAGCACCTGGGTACCACCAGTAGTACGGATGCTGTTAGGATTCCGGCTAAGTTTTGAATGTGGATCATACAAGCTGTCGTTCAGTTGCATGAAGCGATGATTATTGAATTGGGCATAATCTGCATCGAAGCTGATTTCGCGGCCTCCGGCAGTGTCAATGATGCCTTTATAGTTCAGGTTAAGGGCTATGTTGTCAAATTTATTGTCATTAACGGTGAGGGAGTTGACAACAGAATCCGGCGGCATGTTGGGTCTGCCCAGGTGGGTGGCGCTATAGATCTGGTTGCTGAAGGCGTTTTTAAAGCCGTTGGCCAGTACCCCGATGGTATGTTTATCGTTGATAAAGTAATCCATACCCACTTTGAGGTAGTTGTTTTTGAAGCGGTTACGCTGAAATACGTCCTGTTGCATGAAAGTGGTGCTGCCATCGCTTTCTTTCACAGAGCGGCTATAGTCGCGGGTTACCTGCCGGGGATAATCGCCCTGGTCGAAATTGCCGAACAGGTTGAATTTTTCGGTTCTCCAGTTAATGTTGCCGGATATGCCATAGCGACCGTATTTCGACTGGGTAAGGGTAGCATTGACGTTGCCGTTTACGCCTGTCATTTTCCCCTTTTTAGTTTTTATGTTGATGATACCGCCATTACCGGAAGCATCATATTTGGCAGAAGGGCTGGTCAGTATTTCTATAGAAGCAATGCTTTCTCCTGGTGTGGTTTTCAGGAGATTGGTCAGCTGTTCACCGCTTAAATAGGTCAGTTTACCATCTATCATCACGGTAACGCTCTGGCCTTTCAGGGTAACATTTTCGTTGTTGTCTACCTGTACGCCGGGGGCTCTTCGGAGCAGGTCCAGGGCGGTATTACCTGCTGCACTTACACTGTTTTCTATATTCATCACTGTTTTACCAGCGGAGCTTTCGATATAAGGCTTTTGGGCGGTTACATTTACTGCCTGCAGGTTTTTGCCCAGCGGTGGCAGTTTCATGCTGCCCAACGCAACGGTTTTGTGGCCGGCATCTACCTGGAATGCGGTACTATAGGAGGTGGTGTATCCCATTTGTGAGGCCTGTATGAAATAGTGTCCGTTAGCAATGCCATCAAAAGCACAGCCGCCATTTTCGGTGCTCATTTCGCCTTTTACGAGGGTGGAGTCTTTTACCTTCCGCAGCATAACGCTGGTAAAGGGGAGGGGCTTACCCGCATTGTCTGTAACTGTTAGTGTAATTTTTCCTGAGGAGTTGGGTTGTTGTGCAAACGCCGTGAAGGTGCAACAAAAAAGCATTCCCAGGGCTACGATGATCGTTTTCATACTATCGTTTCCGTTGTATAAGTTCTCAAAAGCTATAACCAATAAATATGTAGGGGGCCGTACTATTATTTCTTCCTATAGTTATCCTGGATGTATTTAAAAGCCAGGTTCATGACGTCTTTTGCTGTTTCCAGGGGTACTTTTTCTGTTTCATTCGCAATACATGACTGGGTAGCAGGAACGGCAGGTGTTTCCCGGAAATTTCCGAGCGTAATCAGATATATAGGCAGTTCATCCGGGTTTTTGGCCGAAAGGTGGCCATGGCTTGCCATTTTTCCTCCCAATACTAAAATAAGCATCAGAAAGGTACTCAGGCACAAAACGATAGCAACTTTTTTCATACCGCATTTTTACTAAAGACGAACGGGTACAAAAAAAGTTGCATGGGGGAGTCAGATTATTTTGCTGGATAAATTTATTTTTTCCAGAGACGTTGTATGGTAGCGGGAGAACGTTGTTCTAAAAGTATGGTATGCCCATCACTGAGTTCTTCCAGCAGGTTGGTCTGGTAATAACGTACGGTGAGGAGCTCCAGTCCTTCATTATACACGATTTTAAACTGCTGGTGCAGGGTCTTGATCAGGAGTTCTATCTTTTCCGGGTTATTGTCTATACAGCAGGAAAAATTGATCGCTCCGTTCTGCATCAGGTTAATTTTCACCTTCAGTGCGTGGAAGATCTCGTAAATATCACTGATCTTATCTTCTGTAATAAAGGAATAGTCCTTGGAGGTGATATTCAGCAGTACCTGGTTCTTTTTCAGCACAATAATGGGAGGTAGTTGTCTTACATCTGCTGTTTCCTTAATCACGGTGCCGGGCAGGTTTTTATCCAGGAAGCATTTTACCAGCAGTGGTATCTGTTTGTTCTGCAGTGGTTTGATGGTTTTGGGGTGTATGACCTGGGCGCCGTAATAGGCCATTTCAATTACTTCTCCATAGCTGATCTCCGGTATATTCACGGTATTGGGAAACAATTTAGGGTCGGCATTCTTCAGGCCTTCCACGTCTTTCCAGATCGTTTGGCTTTCTGCATCAAGCATATTGGCAAAAACAGCGGCGGAATAATCACTGCCTTCCCTGCCCAGGGTAACGCTTTCGTTTTGGTCGGTAGCGCCAATGAAGCCCTGTGTAATCACGATGCTGATCTTTTCAAAGAGGGGGGCCACTTTTTCAGTTACCTGTCTCTGGGTATATACCCAGTCAATATTAGCATCCCGGAAGTTGTCATCTGTACGGAAAACATCCCGGACATCCAGCCAGGTATTATTCAGGCCGATGCTGTTAAAGAAAGCACTTACAATGGCGGTGCTCAGCAGTTCACCCAGGCCCACCAGCTGATCATAGTAATAATCGTAGGTGCGCAGTGGCTTTTCGCCCAGCGTCCATTCGGCTTCGGTAAAGAATTGCTGGAGTTGCGTAAACAATGGGTGTTCACGGGTACCCAGCAGTGATTCAGCTACATTGATGTGATGTTGCTCGATGTTGAAAAGCAATTGTGCGGCAATTTCCCGTTTCCGGAGAAAAAAGCTTTCTGCTACCTTTTCCAGCTCATTGGTAGTTTTTGCCATGGCAGAAATAACAATGAGGAGTTTTTCGTCCGGAAATGACTGCACTATCTGCGCCACCTGCCGGATACGTTCAACACTTTCTAAACTTGCGCCACCAAACTTGAAAACCTTCATATGATAGTTTATCTTCTTTTAAAAAATTATTTGGCAAAGTAAGACAAGTTTAGAATTGTTTTAAAATCTGTTTATAGATAAATGACAGTTCCCTTAAAATAGTTTCAATTCCTTTAATTTCGTTCGTACAACCTAACGTTATGAATCTTAAGCAAAAAGTAATGACCCTGGATGAATTCACCATTCAGGAGTTGCGGAATTACCCGGGAGCAACCGGTCAGCTATCCGGTTTACTCCGTGATATGGGGCTGGCAGCTAAAAGGGTAAATGTGGAAGTGAATAAGGCAGGTATTGCTGACATCTTGGGAGAAGCCGGCAAGACCAACGTGCAGGGCGAATCCGTAAAGAAACTCGATGAATTTGCCAACGAGCAATTCATCAACTCCCTGGAAACCAGTATTTATTGCTGTGGGGTAGCTTCAGAGGAAAATGAACATTTCATTCCTTTTCGTGATGAGCATTCCAAAAAATCGAAGTACGTGGTACTGATGGACCCATTGGATGGTTCCAGCAATATAGATGTGAATGTATCTATCGGAACAATTTTCTCTGTGTACCGTCGTCTTACACCGGAAGGTACGGAGTGTGAGCTGGAGGACTTCCTGCAGCCGGGCACCCGTCAGATTGCGGCTGGTTATATTATCTATGGCTCTTCTACCATGATGGTATATGCTACCCGTCGCAGTGTGCAGGGCTTTACCCTGGACCCATCTATCGGTGAGTTCTGTTTGTCGCACCCTAACCTGAAATGTCCGCCAGACAGTGATATCTTCTCTATCAATATGGGCTATTATCACTTATATGAAGAAAAGATCCGCAAGTCTGTTGACCATTTTATGGCCAGAAATGAAAACGACCGGATCTACCGCCATCGTTTTGTAGGCTGTATGGTTGCCGAAATACACCGTACTTTAATTCAGGGAGGTATTTTCATGTATCCTGCTTTCGGGAAATATTCATCCGGCCGGTTAAGACTTTGCTATGAATGTAACCCGATGTCTTTTATCATGGAAAAGGCTGGTGGCGTGGCAATGGCCAATGGCAAACAGCGGCTGCTGGAACTGAAGCCGGTACAGCTGCACCAGCGGATGCCTATTTTCATTGGTTCAAAGAACATGATGGAAACCTGGCAGCATATTATGAACGATTAAGAAAGAAAAATATATTACTAAAAACGGTGTATAGGGGATACAAAATATCCACTATACACCGTTTTTAATTTCTGGTATAACAGTTGCTAAACCTATGGTGTATTTAATAGTCTAATTGTTATTCATTATTATTTATTTCTAATTATTAACCATTTTAATTCTATGTTGATTTTGAAGAACCAACGGATCTTTGCGTTATTGGTAGCTGTTTTTGCCTTCTTCCAGGTGAGTGCATGTTCACGTGCCACCACCCGTCAGGCAGATGGCGGTAACACCGGTGGTAGTATGGATGAACAAATCCTTTACTACACCAATAAGTTCCGTCAATCCAAGGGACTGAAGCCTTTGCAGCTGGATGCCACCATCAGCCAGCAGGCCCGCAGTCATAGCCGCGATATGGCTAATGGCAGCACTGGCTTCGGACACGAAGGATTTGAAGAGCGCGTAGCCTACGTTTCCAAGAAAATGGGCCGCGTGGCAGGTGCTGCGGAAAATGTAGCTTATGGTACCCTGGATGCCGAAGCAGTGGTAAATGGCTGGATCAAAAGCCCAGGACACCGTAAAAACATGCTCGGCGATTACACCCTGATCGGCATTGGTACTGCTGGCAAGGGCAGGATCACTTTCTTTACGCAGGTGTTTATTAAGCAATAAAGCATAAAGCTGAAAGCAAAAAGCCATTGAAGCGAATGATAGTAGCGATAACGTAATTAAATAGTCGCTGCTATCATTCGCTTCAATGGCTTTTTGCTTTTTGCCTTCTGCTTTCTGCTCTACTTTTATTAATTTGGCCCCATGGAAAAGAAAAAGATCATTGAGGTAAATAACCTGGTTAAAAAATACGGGGAATTTACCGCGGTAAAAGGAATCAGCTTTGAGGTGTATGAAGGTGAGATCTTTGGCCTGTTAGGCCCTAATGGCGCAGGCAAATCAACGACCCTGGAAATCATTGAAACGCTCCGGGATAAAACGGAAGGGAAAGTGACAGTGGGCGGCTACGACCTCGACAAAGATCCTAATGATATAAAAAAGATTATCGGTGTACAATTGCAAAGCTCCGGTTATTATCCGGGACTGAACCTGATAGAGCTCATCGAAATGTTCGGTGGTCTGTATAATCAGCCCGTATCACCCATGAAACTCCTGGGTATGTTTAACCTGGAAGATAAAGCCAAAGCAAAGTTCAAAGAGCTTTCCGGCGGTCAGAAACAACGTTTTTCCATTGCTACTACGTTGATTAACAAACCACAGATCATATTCCTGGATGAACCGACCACCGGACTGGATCCTCAGGCAAGACGCAATCTCTGGGATCTGATCCTGCAGGTACGCAGCCAGGGTACTACCGTGGTGATCACCACTCACTATATGGATGAAGCTGAGTTCCTGTGTGATCGCTGTGCAATTGTAGATAGTGGCCGTATCATTGCCATCGACTCTCCTGATACGCTGATCGATCAACTGGTATCCTCAGGCTTTGAAAGAGCAAAAGAAGTGAAAAAAGCAAACCTGGAAGATGTATTCATTCATCTCACTGGTAAAGATCTACGGGAAGAATAAATAAACCGGATGGAAGCACTTAAATATCCTATTGGCCGCTTTACAGCATTACCGGAGTATACTCCCGCCATGCTGGAGGGATTCATCAAAGACATTCACTATTTACCCCAGCTGGTGGAAATAGCGGTGCAAGAACTGGATGAATACCAGCTTCAAACGCCTTACCGGCCGGATGGCTGGACGGTAGCACAGGTCGTGCATCACCTGGCAGACAGCCACATGAACGGATATATCCGCATGAAACTCGCCCTCACAGAAGAACAACCTATTATAAAACCATATGAGGAAGGTGAGTGGGCAAAACTGCCGGATGTGAAATTCATACCCATCAATGTGTCTATTACCCTATTACATGCCCTGCATACACGCTGGACGAGCCTGATGGAACATTTAACGGCCACTGACTGGGAACGTACTTTTATACATCCCGCCAACGGTACACAACATAATTTGAAAACCCATGCCGCTAATTATGCCTGGCATGGCAAACACCATCTGGAACATATCCTGCGCCTTAAAGAAAGGATGGATTGGTAAAGCATTGATATTATGAATATGGATTGGAAATTACTGTCTTCGGAATACCTGTTTAAAGACGCCTGGTTAACTGCGCGCGCTGACAAATGTGAAACGCCTGCCGGGAAAATAGTGGAACCTTATTATGTACTGGAATATAATAACTGGGTAAACGGGGTGGCGTTGCGGGAAGACGGACAAGTAATTATGATACGTCAGTACCGGCAGGGTATTGGTAGAACATTACTGGAAATTCCTGGGGGGACTATGGATCCAACTGATCCTTCTCCTTTATTTGCTATGCAACGGGAAATGCTGGAGGAAACCGGCTATGAGTTTAAKGAATGGATATCATTGGGTACCATTGCACCTAACACTGCTTCCAGTAATAACTATACGCATATGTTCCTGGCTACCGGCGGCGTAAAAGTGCAGGAGCAGCAACTGGATCATAATGAAGAAATTGAAGTGGTGATTATGCCGCTGGAAGAACTGCAGCAACTCGTACTTGATAATAAGATTGTACACAGTCTGCATACTACCTGTATCTTCTACGCGTTGCTGCACCTTGGCAAAATGGGGATGAAGTAGTTTACATCACCTCTGCTACCACAAAAAAGCTACCACAAACAAGAATCATATCATCTGGCTGGGCATGTTGCCTGGCTGCTTGCAGCGCCGCCTGCACAGATGCATGCGCGTGACCCTGTAAGCCGCTTGCTGCTCCCATTTCCGCCAATGCTACTTCATCCATGGCACGCGGAATTTGTGCTTTGCAAAAATAATAATGCGCTGTAGGTGGGAATAAAGGCAGTACTTTTTCAACTTCTTTATCTTTTACAAATCCCACTACAATATGTAGCTGCTGATAGTTTACATGGCCCAGTTGCTCCATCACTTCACGGATACCGGCTTCATTATGACCAACATCCAGTACGGTGAGTGGGTGCTGCTGAATCACTTCCCAGCGGCCTCTTAAGCCGGTGAGCTTTTTTACATGTGATAATGCTCCGCTGATATGTTCCCAGGTAATATGCCATCCGTTTTGTTGTAATACTTTGACGGCAGATAATACGCCCATCACATTTTTTTCCTGGTATTGTCCATTCAGGTCCAGCTGTAAACGCCGCATTTGCTGTTGGCGTGTATCCAGTAACGTTATATTCAGATGACTGCCTTCAATAGCGCTGGATGACTCCATCCATTCCTGGTCTGCAAAGTGAATGGGAGCGTTCAGTGAGGCGGCTTTATCTATAAAAACATCCTGTACTTCTGATTGCGTTTCACTGATCACCACCGGTACGCCAGCTTTGATAATGCCTGCTTTTTCTCCGGCAATCAAAGGGAGCGTATCTCCCAGCATATTTTTATGATCAAAGCTGATATTGGTAATCAACGAAAGCTCGGGGGTAATTACGTTGGTACTGTCCAGACGCCCACCCAGTCCCACTTCAATGATGGCAATATCTACTGCTTCCTCCTGGAAGTAGCGGAAGGCCATGGCTACCGTGAGTTCAAAAAAGGAAGGCTGTATGGTGGCAATGTGCGGACGCATCTGCTCCGTAAAACGGATGACAAAATCTTCCGGCACCACTTGTCCGTTTATGCGGATACGTTCCCGGAAATCAAGGAGGTGAGGAGAGGTATACAATCCTGTTTTGTAACCTGCCTGTTGGAAAATGGCGGCCAGCATATGACTGGAAGAGCCTTTCCCATTGGTGCCGGCAACGTGTATGGTTTTAAAAGCATGCTGCGGTTGTTCCAGTAAATCCAGCAATGCAATAGTATTATGCAGATCTGTTTTAAAAGCACTGGCACCCACTTTGGTAAACATGGGTAGCTGTGCATAAAGATAGTCCAGCGTTTCTTTGTAAGAGGCCATATTAGTTATTATTAACGGGGCAGCCCAGTTGGCGCTTACGCATCCGGAAGATGCCACCACCATTGCCATCGCCCCGTTCGAACATGCTTGAATTTAAGCGCAAAGCTACGAAAGCCCCCGCATGATCGACACGTCTTTCAAAAAGGTTGGTAAAAATTGTACTCGAGCCTATCAGCAACGGCCCTATGCGAATACCGGCACCTACATCTGCCTGACCGTTATGATTAATGGTCAGCGGCAGGTAAGCACCAAACACGCGCGTTTCATACCGGGGCGTAATATTGAACTGCGTGAGCGCATAGGTTTTGGTGATATCCCTGCGTCCCGCTGTTAAGGCAATGACCGCATTGGTACTGACGAAAAAACGACCATCTATATTGTAATCACCCATCAGGTTCAGGGCAGTAGGTAAGGTCATGTTAAACGTGGAATCGGTAGCCAGTGGCGTGAAATATTTATTCAGCCGGCGTGCATATTGCTGCAGACTTTCATTTTTCCTGTACTGGATATCATTAGGTACCACATGATCTTTCACCAGGCTGAGATCTGTATTGTTGGCGCCTTTGGTGTATTTGATTTTACCGATATCAGTGATGGAAGCGCCTATACGGAATTTATAATCATCTGCATCAGAACCTTCGTAAGCACCGAAGCCGCCATTGTCAGGGCGGTATTCATAAATCATCCCGATGTCGATTCCAATCCCATTGTTATTAAACAGTTTCAGATTTTTTTGTGCAGGTGATTGCCAGTCATCCAGCTCTTTACTATAGCCATAATACAGTGTGCCGCTGGTGATGCTGGCATCGCGGGAATTATTCAGGCGGAAGTCAGCATTTTTTACGGAAGCATAACCTGCGGCCACACCACTTAACAGTTTCAGCGTAATACCCGCTTTCAAACGGCTGTCGTAGCTTTCTTTTATTACCCGCGCATAGCTGAGCCCCAGCTCATGCCATATGTGAGAGGTAACACCTGCCTGGGGAATACTTAAGTTAACGTTTTTATATCCTGTATTTGGGAAATCTACGCCAAAGAAATTGGCGATAGGAGTGGTTACGTTCCCGCCATTACTGCTGCTCCGCATACGCCATACAAAGGAAAGCGATTGCTTTTCATCAATGGCATACAATACGGAAGGCAATACTATTTCGGCCATTTCCCATCCATTCTGTTTTCTGTTGGCGCCTTCATCAAGAAAGTAATCCTGGTTACGCCGAAGGGTATCCGGCACCTTAAACAGCAATGATTTGGGAACACTTACGTAAGTATTGCCGGCATTGATATCTGCGCCAATAATATTCACATCCCATTTATAACGATAACCGGCTGCACTGGCGGGGTTGGAAAATACGCCATAAATACCTGCATAGTTACTGTTGTTGTAACCCGGGAAAGTTTGTGCCATAGCGGCATACGTCAGTAGTAGCAGTACTGATGTGCTGAAAAGGATACGGTTAAGTCTTACAATCATCGTTGGCGATAAAAAATAGGTTTCTCGAAATGACACAAAATCGTGCTTATATGCTCTTGAAGTCATAGGTAGAGATGTAGGAATTCCTGGTCCGGTTTTCTAAAGCAGGCAGGGGCAGGATAAATTATCTTGCACTCGCCATTTCAAAACGCCGGTTATTGTTGTTACTCTGCTTTGAAATAGAAACGTATGGTCCCGAACTGTTCTTCAGGAGCATCCGGGTTAGCATTGTATTTCAGTTGTCCGCTTCTCGCTGCCTTCTTTGCTATCTCGATCAGTTGTGAATTGCTGATAGTAGACCCTTTCATACTGAAGGTAGCTGATGTCACATTGCCTTGTTGGTCTACTTTTATATTGATGGCTACATAGCCGGTTTCAGTACCATCGTAGGTTACCTGTGGTCTTCCTATCAGGTTTCTGCCATTGAGGTGAAAGTCAGAACGACCTCCACCCAGGCCTCCGCCCGTATATCCTCCACCGTTAGGGTTACCTCCCAGTTGTCCACGATCTCCGGGCTTGCCGGTATTACCTTCTCCGGTAGCATTATTGGAACCATTGGCATTGTTACCACTGTTGGCACTGTTGCCGGTACCACCGGAAAATACGGCTTTGGGCTTGGGAGCAGGGGGGGCTGGTTTCGGCGGCGCTTCTGTTGGTTTTTTTACTGGCTTGACAGGTTTAGGTTCCAGTTTTTTAGGAATCTCTTTTGGTTTCTCTACAGGTTTTTCCGGTTTTTTTATTTCCGGAGCATCCTCTTCATCCTGTGTAGCAATATCTTGTTGTGGTTCACTATTGTCTTTGGCGGCGGTAGCCGGACTTTCTGCCGGTGCGGGCTCTGAGGCTGCGGCACTGGGTGGATTGGGGTTGAGTGGTTGCTCATCACCCATACCATCGTCAGAAGTGCCGAGGTTAACTTCCATCCCCAGATCCTGGTCGGGCAGGGGCGGTGGAGCGGAGAATCCGGTAAATACAAGGGCAACTAACAGCAACGCATGAACGCCGATGGTAATGCCTAATGCCTGAATATTTTTTTTACCGTTTTTTTCCTCCATGATAACCTTATTGAGCGCCTGTTTAGACCAAAGTTAATGTTTTGATCCAGAAAAAATAATCACTCATCAAAAGATGAATTCCGGATCTTTGCAAAAACTGTGCTGTTAATCCGATTTTAAGGAATTTATTTTCGCCAATTTTTTATGAACCTCGTCAGACAAACTATTCGCCTCTATCAGAATGCCTATACAGGTCTTTCACCTGCCACCTGGTGGTTATCACTCGTGTTGCTGATCAACCGGAGTGGTACCATGGTGATTCCATTTATGACGGTGTACCTTACACAACATCTGCACTTCAGCATTGCTCAGGCAGGTTTGGTAATGGCCTGCTTTGGAAGCGGCGCTATTGTAGGCGCATTGCTCGGTGGATGGCTGTCTGATAAAATTGGTTTCTACCAGGTACAGTTCTGGAGTCTTTTCTCTAACGGTTTATTATTCATTTTATTGGGACAGATGCGAACCTTTGAGCAAATATGTGTCTGTGTATTTGTAATGAGCTCTGTGGGGGATGCTTTCCGGCCGGCCAATAGTATTGCTATTGCGGCTTACAGTGCCCCGGAAAACCGTACCCGTTCCTATGCTCTGAACCGTCTGGCCGTGAACCTGGGCTGGTCTGTAGGACCGGCTATAGGAGGAATCCTGGCCAGCTTCAGCTACCAGCTGCTTTTCTGGGTAGATGGGTTTACCTGTATGGCTGCTGCGATATTAATGCGGATTTTCCTGCCGCCGGTAAAGGCACCGGTAAAGGAGGCCAAAACAGTGGTGATAAAGGAAGATAAGGTATGGAAAGATAGCATCTACCTGTGGTTCCTGGCTTTTGCCACTTTAAATGCTATCTGCCTGTTCCAGTTTTCCAGTATTGTGCCTTTGTATTTTAAAGAGGTGATGCACATGGAAGAATGGCTCATTGGGCTGAATATGTCTATCAATGGCATCCTGATCGCAGTGGTGGAAATGGTAATGGTATACCGCCTGGATGGCACCCGGCCTAATCTGGTGTTTGTGGCGCGCGGTGCGCTGATGGTCTGTTCTTCCTATCTGCTGCTTTCTTTCCTGCCACCATTATGGGCAGTAGCTGTTTTATTTATGCTGATCATCACTTTCGGAGAGATGTTTTGCCTGCCTTTCATGAATAGCTTCTGGATTGGCCGGAGCAAAGACCATAACCGTGGGCAGTATGCGGCATTGTACACCATCTCTTATTCATTGGCCAATATTGTGTCCCCGACTACCGGCGCCTTTGTGGTACAGCACCTGGGATTTAAGCCCTGGTGGGCTATTACTGCCGTGGGGTGTATTATATCAGGGAGTGGTTTCTGGTGGTTACAGAAAAAAATAACCGCCGGCAAAGCAACAAGGTCCATATCAGAGCTGGCGTAGGCGGGAAGAGAAGCGGCAAAGAAGGTCCCTGTCATATTCAAAATTGTTAAAGACTTTACAAATATTGTCACCAAAATGCTAATTTCGAGTAAAAATTAGTAAAATTGGTTAATGAAAGTAATTCAATTTACTGTTCCTGTTGCCGATGAAGGAGCTGTAGTTATACAGGAAGACATCCTCCCATACTTCTATAATTACCTGCACAGACATAAAGAGGCACAGGTAACACTCATCATTAAGGGAGAAGGCACCCTGATTGCCGGCAATTACACCCAGCCATTTAAGGCAGGGGAAATTTATGTGATTGGTGCTAACCAGCCCCATATGTTTAAAGGAGATGCCCGGTATTTTGAAAATATACAGGAGAAGAATATTCACGCTATCCATATTTTCTTCGATCATGAACAGGCGTTGCAGGGATTATTTTCATTGAAGGAAATGGAAACGGTCAGGAAGTTTTTACAACTCACCGCCAACAGTCTGCAACTACCATCAGAACATGCAGAAAAAATTGCAACAGACATATTAAAAATCTCCCGTCTCAGCGGTGCAGAGCGATTACTGGCATTTGTAGGAATGCTGGTCTTTTTTTCAAAACAGGTAAAGGAATGGAAGTCATTATCCACGGGCTTCTCCAGGCACTCTTACAGTGAGTCGGAAGGACTGCGGATGAATGATATTTACCAGTATACACTGGAGCATTATGCAGAAAATATTTCCCTTGGACAAATTGCTGCGGTAGCCCATCTTACCACCTACGCATTTTGTAAATACTTTAAGAAACATACCCGTAAAACATACCTGGAGTTTCTGAATGAAATCAGGATCAACGTTGCCTGCAAGAAGATCATCAATGGCGATTTTGATAGCATTGCTGCAGTCGCTTATGCTACTGGTTATAATAACCCAATTACGTTTAACCGGGTGTTCAGAAAGGTAACGGGGATGGCGCCATCGGCTTATGCAAAGCAATATCGGTTCGAAGAAGCGGAAAACTAAAGGCATAAAGCAAAAAGCTATTAAAGCGAATGACCAAAGCGGATATTGATTCCTCGCTTTGGTCATTCGCTTTAATAGCTTTTTGCTTTATGCCTTCAGCCCTTATTAATGGGCGAAGTCGCTCATATAATCTCCTGTAATACGTTCTATCGGTGGATTGAAATAACCGAATTTAAGATCCGGGAATTCCTCCTGTATCAGTTCCTGCAACTGTTTCACGCCTAAGCATTCTCCGGTTTCAGTGACACCCAGTTTACCCAGGTACCAGTCAGGATCAATATTAAAATTACGCCACTGGATCATATTCAGCCCGGTTTCCCTGATCAGTTTACGCAGTGCTTCATACTCATCTGCACTATCTGTCATACCCGGAAATACGAAGTAGTTGATAGAAGTCCAGCCACCAAATTCACGTACTACTTTCAGGCTTTCAACGATGTCGTCAAAAGTATAATTGTTAGGGCGGTAATATGGTGTATAATATTTTTCCTGGGCAGAATTCAAGCTCACGCGGATACTGTTCAATCCTGCTTCACACAAGGCTCTTACCGCATCGGGCTTGCTACCATTGGTGTTGATATTGATGCTGCCTTTAGGTGTATGTTTACGTATTTCAATGATGGATTCGCGGATGGTTTCCCACATCAGTAAAGGCTCGCCTTCGCAACCCTGTCCGAAGCTCACAATAGGGAAGGGGGCTTCTTCAAGGTGTGGTACGGTATATTCCACGATTTCCGCTGCAGTTGGTTTAAAACGCAAACGATCCTGCGTAGAAACAATGCTTTCTTCTTCCGGCTGGAAGGAGATGCATCCTACGCAGTTGGCGTTGCACGCAGGAGAGGAGGGAATAGGGCATTCCCATCTTCCCATAAAATAATTACGTGCAGCAGGGCATTCGTAGGTCAATGCGCAATTTTCTGCCAGGTGCTGTACCAGCCTGTTATGCGGATATGCTTCTACCAGCGTTTTTACGCCTTGTTTCACTTTTTTGTCGTCAAAGCCGGCGCATTCCTGGCGGATATCGGCTTCAATACGGGTGGCAGGAACATAAAACTTACCATCCAGCCAGCCCACTGCAGTATAACAAAACAGCGGCAGGGTAGGCGCATCCGGCATGGTTTCGTAAGCTGCCAGGTAAAAACCGGTATGTGCCGGCGGAATGAAGGCAGCTACAGCCCATCCTTTATCACAAAGCTGCATATCACCAGTGGTAGCGCTGATGCCAATACCACGGCGACCTGGCAACTCATACAAATTGCCTCCTTCCGGTAATTCGATCCACTCCTCTACGTCTACCGGCCACGCATCCCAGCCACTGCGGCCAGTTACGTGCATGCTGGTATCTTCAAAAATATTCCCCTCACCGTCAGAATATAATATGTAAGGTGTTTGTTTTAACATTTTGTGATTTTATGATCTGTTAGGATGAATACTTATTGAACCCTGGTCTGAAAGAAGGTATTTAATACTTCTCTCTGCTCTTTTCCAGGTTCATCCAGTATTTCCAGCTGCAGAATCTTGTTATTCTTAAAGTCTATTGTCAGAAGGTCGTTCCGCAAAATTACGTTATTCAGTTCGTTCCAGCCAACCAGCCTTTTGGAAAAGGTGGTAGGCAGCGTAATACCGGTGATGTCCATCTTTACATACGATGGCTGGAAAATCTTGTATTCCATCCAGCCTACATATGCCAGCCCGCTCCCTGTCAGGAACAACAGCAGACTGGTCAGCGGCTGCAGGTGCGACAGGAAGTATAAGCTGCCGGTAAAGCAGATAAGCGCCTCTATCATACGTGCTACCGTATTTGCTTCACTGAATTGCTTAAACCGCTTCATGGTAAACGGAAAGGCAATTGCCATCAGTCCAACCACCAGGAAAAAKACCACCAGGAACCAGTTAGGCCGCGGACTACGGTATACACCAATCGCATTTATCAGAAACAGTATGCCCGTAAGACCATGCATAACCGGTAATAACCGGATTCTGCTACTGGTATTGGGATGCAGGATGCGCAAACTATGCATGAACCGAAATGTAAGATTAGGAATTAGAACTGATCAACAGATTGCAAAGCTTGAACAACACACGGGCGCCTACGTTGGCATCCCACTCATCGTGTGAAGTGCTTACTTCATTCAGGTCAAATCCAATCAGCTTACGACCACTGGCCAGTACGCGTTTGAAGAGATAATAAATCTGCTCTACTTCAAAACCGCCAGCTACCGGGGTACCGGTATGCGGACATAATTTTGGATCCAGTCCGTCTATATCAAAACTAATGTATACCTGTTGCGGCAAAGTTTCAACAATGCTGTCGCAGATTGCTTTCCAGGTTTCCCCTTCGAATTGTCTTTCTTTGATTTGTTTATCAAAAAAGGTCACTACACGGCCTTCGCTGTTGTTGATATAATCCACTTCTTCTTCGCAGTAGTCGCGGATACCCACCTGTACCAGCTTTGACAGCTGAGGTACTTCTGCCAGGGCATTGTACATAATAGAGGCATGTGAGTATTTGAATCCTTCGTAGGCATCACGTAAATCACAATGTGCATCTATCTGCAGGATACCAAAGTCGCCTTTGTGTTCACCAATTGCCTTAAAGAAGCCCAGCGGGGTGCTGTGATCACCACCTACCAGTCCTACCAGCTTGCCTTTTTCCAGCAGCGCCTTGGTTTGGGTGTATACCCATTCGTTCATGGCCCTGGTGCCGTTGCTTACGTCTACCAGTGTTTTCTTCAGGAATTCATTTTCGGAAATATCTCCCCCTTCAGTCAGGAATTTCAGGTACAGCTCCGCTTCCTTACGCAGGTAATCGCTGCGCAGTAAAAGGTGCTTATCTGGTTCACGCATGTAAAAACCCTGTTTCCAGCCATCTTTCACGTCCGCATCGTAAAGGTCGATTTGGAAGGACGCCCTGAATATACGTTCCGGTCCACGGGCAGTACCATTATTATAGGATACCGTTACTTCCCAGGGCACAGGTAACAATACCAGCCGGGCTTCTTCCTCAGAAAAAGGTAAGCCAAAAACGTTGTTGGACAGCAGGCCAACTGAGTTAGGGTCAAATTGAGATAAATCTGCCATGATAAAATCGTACTTTTCTAAATTCCGCGCAAAGATAGGATTATGTTTACTTACAGCCGTCCTTCTCATAAAAAGAATTGCCTTTTATATAAAAATTGTCCGAAGAAGGTCATTTTGACTTAATTTTGCCGATTAATCGGAAACAAATAAAGTACGGCAAAAAGCAGGGATCGTTAAGGGCGCACTGGTAAAGGGTTTTGCAGCTTGTATCAAATCAATAGGGAAGATAATTTTCATATGAAAAAAACAAATATTATTCTGCTGGTGGTAATTGCGGTAGCAATTGGAGTGATAGTAACAATGGTGGGAGATTTCAGTACCTATGAAACTTTCGCAACGGCCCGTGAAAAGGAAGGAAAAGAATTCCATGTCATCGGGAAACTCGACACTTTAAAGGCGATGAATTACGACCCGATGAAAGATGCTAACTTATTCAGCTTCTACGTCCACGATAAAACCGGTGAATCACATAAAGTGGTATTCTACGGCGCCAAACCTACCGATTTTGAAAAAGCCGAATCTATTGTACTCACGGGTAAAATGGAAAAAGGCGAATTTCATTGCAGCAAAATACTGATGAAATGCCCGTCTAAATACAAGGACGACCAGGTGGCTATCAGCAACAAACAACTTTAATATAATTATTTGAACATTTTGATATTTGGTTATTTATTCCCAGGCAACTGGTAGTAAACGGCTATATCAAAATCGTCAGGTGCCGGAATATTCACATCTCTAGAGGAATTTTATGAAGTTTGTAGGGGAACATTTACTGCCGGGCCAAATAGGCCACTTCTTTGCCATACTGGCGTTTGTAGCATCTATAGTAGCCACTGTAGCTTATTATAATGTAGTTAAATTAAAGGAACCATCCTTACAGGACTCCTGGAAAAGACTGGCACGCTGGTCTTTCATTATACAGTCAGCCGCTGTTATCGGCGTTTTCAGCTGCCTGTACTATATTCTGTATAACCACTTTTTTGAATATAAATACGCGTGGCGCAACACTTCCCGCGACCTGCCTATACAATACTTATTATCCAGTCTCTGGTCCGATCAGGAAGGCAGCTTCCTGCTCTGGAGTATCTGGAACAGTATATTAGGTATTATCCTGATCCGCACTTCCAAAAAATGGGAAGCGCCGGTGATGACTACTTTCTCACTGGCACAGCTGATTATGGCCAGTATGCTGCTTGGTATATTTGTACTGGGCTATAAAGTAGGTAGTAATCCGTTTATGTTACTGAGACAGGCACCTGAAAATCAACTGGCGCCTATTTTCCAGACAGCGGACTATATGCAGCATATCCACGACGGTAATGGTTTGAACGTGACCCTGCAGAACTACTGGATGGTGATTCACCCGCCGGTACTGTTCCTGGGCTTTGCTTCCATGATCATTCCTTTTGCCTTTGCTTTTGCAGGTATCTGGACCCGCGATTATACCGGCTGGGTAAAACCTGTACAACCATGGGGCCTGTTTGCTATTATGATGCTGGGTACCGGTATTATGATGGGAGCTGCCTGGGCTTACGAATCACTCAACTTCGGCGGTTACTGGGCCTGGGATCCCGTAGAAAATGCGTCGCTGGTGCCATGGCTCACCATGGTAGCAGGTGTACACACGCTCCTGGCATATAAAGCTACCGGGCACTCGCTGAAATCTACCATCTTCTTCTTCTTTATCTCCTATGTACTGATTCTCTATTCATCTTTCCTTACCAAGAGCGGTGTTTTAGGAGATACTTCTGTACACTCCTTTACGGATATGGGAATGACCGCACAGCTGCTGTTTGCCATGCTGGTATTTACCGTACCATCTATTGCATTGCTGATCATGCGCAGAAAGGAAATTCCGGCAGTGAAGAAAGAAGAAAACAGCTACTCCCGCGAGTTCTGGCTGTTTGTAGGTTCCCTGATCCTGCTCATCGCAGCCATTCAGATTACCTTCACTACCTCTATTCCGGTATGGAATAAATTGCTGAGTTTCACCGGCCTGAAATCACTGTTCAATATGAACGATATTGCGCCGCCATCAGACAGCATTTTCCACTACAATAAGATTCAGATCTGGATTGCCATCGTACTGGGTGTATTAACAGCAGTTGTGCAATTCATGAGGTACAAGGATACCCCACGTGGAGAGATCACGAAGAAACTTGCGGTTCCCACATTGGTAGCTTTATTATTAACCGGTCTGGTGGCCTGGAAAGGTACTATCACCTATGATAATTATGGCGCCGGCTTCCTGACTGCTATCTACCTGATGCTGTTTGCCAGCATCTATGCGATCGTTGCCAATATCTCTTACATATTCACCGGCCTGAAAGGTAAACTGAAAAATGCAGGTGCTTCTGTAGCACATATCGGTTTTGGAATGGTATTGCTGGGCATCCTGATTTCTTCTGCTAAAATGGAAGTAATATCACTGGATCGTATGAAGATGCTGAACGATGGCTTCTTCAGAAAAGAAAGCAAACAAAATCCGCGTGAAAATATCATGCTGCCAAAGGATGTTCCGGTACAAATGGGTGACTATCATGTAACCTATGCCGGTGACTCCATTGCACAGGGCGATCCTAAAACATATTATAAAGTACTCTACGAGAAAAAAGATAAAGAAAACGGTAATGTGGTGGAGAAATTTACCCTTTATCCGGATGCTTTTGTGAACAGGAAAGAGAATGCGATTTCTTCCAATCCCGCTTCCAGACATTATCTGACCAAGGATATCTTTACCTACGTATCAGCGGCACCTAACAAGGAAGAAGAAGCGAAACAGGATACCACCCCTTATGTAACGCATCTGATGAAACAAGGTGACTCTGTGTTTTTCTCCAGGGGCTTCATTGTACTGAAAGGGTTGAATACCAAACCTGAAAGCCGCAATTACGTTGCACAGAGTGGTGATCTGGCAGTAGGTGCTGAACTGGAAGTGTATACGCAAACAGATGATCACTTTAAATTACAGCCGATTTATTTTATCCGCGACAGCAGTTACCAGTACAGTGTGGAAGATACGCTGGCCCCACTGGGACTGAATGTAAGGTTCTCTAAAATTATGCCTGCGGAAAACAAAATAGAACTGAAGGTAAAAGAAGCCAATGGCTTCAGCGACTATATCGTGATGAAAGCCATGATATTCCCATATATCAACGTATTATGGCTGGGTATCCTCATCACTATACTGGGTACTGCGATGAGCATTTATCAGAAATTGAGAAGAAGATAACTGACAGAAATATTTTAAATGTAGAAATCCTTCAATGGCATCCGCTGTTGAAGGATTTTTTCTTTATTAAATAACCAGGGTGCGCGCAACATCTCAGAATTCTTATCTACATTTAGTGTCATTAAATTTCCTTATAATGCGTAGGTGGTTGCGTATTGCGCTCATCATTATAGCCACACTTTCAGTGGTATACCTCCTTGGACCGAAACCGGCCGATCCGGTATATAATCATCGATTACCGTCCGTACCGGCTACCGGTGCTGCGCTGGATGATTATATCGATGCCAGGGAAGCAAAGCATCACTTGAAGCCAGATAACCAGGCCCGCATTGTATGGTATGATTCCCTGCATCGCAAAACACCTTATGCTGTGGTATACCTGCATGGCTTCTCCGCCAGCCAGGAAGAAGGTAACCCGGTACACCGCAATTTTGCCGCACGCTTTGGTTGCAATCTTTATTTATCGAGATTGGACGGGCATGGAATAGATACTTCAGATCCGCTGTTGCATATGACCGCCGAGGGTTTGTGGAAAGATGCAGAAGAAGCGTTGAGTATAGGCAAAGCGCTGGGCGAAAAGGTGATCCTGATGAGCACTTCTACTGGTGGTACGCTGGCATTGCAGCTGGCTGCCGCTTACCCCAACGATGTTTATGCCCTGATCAATATGTCGCCAAATATTGCTATTAATGATAACCTTGCCTTCCTGGCGAATAATCCATGGGGCCTGCAACTGGCCAGGGCGGTCAGCAAGGGGGATTTCAGGCGTGGCAGTGATAAAGACCCGGAACGGGCAAAATACTGGTACACCGATTATCGCCTGGAAGGGGTGGTACAGCTGGAAAGTCTGCTGGAATCTACCATGACCACACAAACATTTGAAAAGATAAAACAGCCGGTACTGAATCTGTATTATTATAAAGATGAAACACACCAGGACCCTACTGTAAGAGTGGGAGCTATTTTACAGATGCAGGAGGAATTGGGTACCCCTGATATGGAGAAGGAGGCCATCCCCATTCCAGGTGCAGGTGCACACGTGATAGGTTCATCGTTGACTTCGCATGATTTACCGGCGGTTGAAAAGGCGATCAGTGAATTAGCTATCAACAAGTTAAAAATGACCCCGGTACAGTAACATGATTTAGTTAGCGGCAAATCTGAAATCTTTTTTAACTTGTGGTAACATTCTACATTTAAGCAACGTTAAGTAATCTATGCGTCTTCGTTTCAAACAGATCATCGTTTTTGTTTTCCTGGTACTGGGCATATCCCTCTGTCACACAGGTGCGATGGCGCAGGAGGCACATGGTGCGGATGTTATTCCGTTGCATGCAATTGTGGTGGGTAAAGACACCATTCCGGTTATTACGCTCGCTATATTCGATGTGGTGGAAAAAATGCCGAAAGCACTGCGTAAGGAGCGCGAGCGCTGGAGTCGTTTACGAAATGCCGTTTATGTAACATATCCTTATGCCAGATCTGCCGCAAAAGTGCTGAAAGACGTGAACTCCAGCATGGCTAATATGAACAAAAGAGAGCGCAAAGCTTTCCTGGCCACCAAAGAAAAAGAACTCAAAGCCCAGTTTGGCGATAAACTGGAAAATCTCTCCGTATACCAGGGCAAAGTACTCATGAAACTCATCGACCGCGAAACCGGTCAGAATTGCTTTGAAATTATCAAGGAACTCAAAGGCGGATTTAATGCCCGTGTATGGCAAACCGTTGCTTTCTTCTTTGGTGGTAACCTTAAAAGCGAGTATGACAAGCAGGAAGATAAAGACATCGAGGTAATTGTTCAGGAGCTGGAAATGTACCAGCACTACCGCGCCTATAATTAATTCTGCTATCTTCGTAATATTCGCCTGTAAAGAAAAAGGGACTATTATGAAAGCAAGGATCTTACTTATCAGCTTACTGTTTATTTCAATAGGCGCTATGGCGCAATCTGTAGAAGATGATGCCCCGGTGTATGTGCTGGACAGTGTGGTAGTGACCCAGGCAGCCATTGGCCAGGTAACACCGGATCGCATCGGTGTCATCACCATTGCCAAAGGTTCCAAAGCGGTGTTGAAATACGGCAGCCAGGCAGCCAATGGCGTAGTATACATAGAAACCAAACCCTTTGCCCGTAAAAGGGTCAATGCACTGTTAAGCAGCCAATCTCCCGCATACGACAGCCTGTTGCGCAAATACGGCAACGACAGCAGCTTTTATTTTATTGTAAACGGCAAGCCCGTAACGCCCACCAACGAAACCGGTTTAATGACAGTTGACCGCAAAACATTTCGCGCTGTCAGGATCATTGATGAAAAAGAGGTACAGGATAAGTACCAGGTAATGGACCGGAAGGCGGGCGTAGTCATTACCAGCTCAGAAGATTAAATATTTTCCCATCTTTGCACCTCAATTTACAGCATATGAAACTAGATATACTGGCTATAGCTGTGCACCCGGACGATGTGGAACTGGGCTGTGCAGGCACACTGATGGTACATGCGCAACAGGGAATGAAAGTAGGGGTGGTAGATCTTACGCGTGGAGAACTGGGTACCCGCGGTACTCCGGAGCTACGGATACAGGAAGCAGCAGCTGCAGCAAAGATCATGGGACTGGAAGTACGCGAAAATCTCGGTCTGGCGGATGGTTTTTTCAGAAATGACACCATGGAGCAACTGGCGATCATTGCGGCTATCCGTAAGTATCGCCCGGATATTGTACTGGCAAATGCCATTGATGATCGTCATCCGGATCATGGACGGGCCGCCAAACTGATAGCTGACAGCTGTTTTATGGCTGGCTTAAGGAAAATCGAAACATCTTCAGACGGGCAGCCACAGGAAGCCTGGCGTCCAAAGCAGGTATATCACTTCCTGCAGGACCGTTATCATGAACCAGATTTCGTTATAGATATTACACCAGTGATAGACAGGAAACTGGAGGCCATCAAGAGCTTCAGCTCCCAGTTCCTGGCGCCAAAAGACAACGAACCCCAGACTTATATTTCCGGCTCCAATTTTTTTGACAGCGTGGTGTATCGTGCCAAAATGCTGGGCAAAATGGTAGGAGTGGAGTATGCTGAGGGATATACTTCCGCTAAAATGATTGGTGTCCGGAGTTTTGCGGATATGATTAATAAAACTACCTAGCAGTTAGCATTCAGCCGTTAGCTTTTAGCAAAATGCAGCGTATACCAGTCGGGGTACGCTGCATTTTGTTATGTGGCCAGCTTGTCTGGGATCAGGTTGAAAATTTGGTGGATAGTGTAAGTTTTAAGCATAAAACCCTCATCATTATGGTCAACTTACCTTTTCATTATGTACACTCCGCCTAGCCTATGCTTAGCATCCGCTATGCACCTATAGTAGCACTGCAGGGGAGGTGGACTTGACGTGGACTTGACGTGGACTTGACGTGGACTTGATGCGGGGATGACGAAGACCAGATGGAGGTTGGAACCAGCCATAGTGGCTCCGCTAAAGATAATTTAGCGGGTTGAATGGAATATTGAGAAAAGATATTTCCCAATTTTTTAATTTGATCCTTTGTCAGTCCGGTGGGGATATAGAATTTACCTGCTATTTTTTCTATCTTGGTTATATGAAAAAGTTACCCTCCCTGCTACTCCTGCTTCTGGTTGCTTTATCCGCCGGCGCCCAGAAAACCGATAAACGGCTCACTGCTATTTTAGCGCCCCTTCTGGAGGCTTTCCACGGGCAGGCTGGTATTTATGTGCATCACCTTAAAACGGACCGTATAGTGGCTATAAATGCCGATACCACGTTTCCTACAGCCAGTATGATTAAAACAGCGATACAGGTAGGCATTTTTAACAAGTTGGCGAAAGGGGAGCTGCAATATCACCAGCATCTGGTGTACAGGGATTCGTTGTTATACAAGGGGGAAGACATATTAGGGTCTTTCCGGGATAGCGAACAGATTACGCTGGATAAGGCAGTGATGCTGATGCTGACAATGAGTGACAATACGGCCAGTTTGTGGCTGCAGTCACTGGCTGGCGGGGGCCTGGTAATTAATCAGTGGTTGCAGGAGCATGGATTTGAGCATTTGCGGGTTAATTCCCGTACGAAAGGGAGGGAAGCGAACCGGCAGGAATATGGATGGGGGCAGACCAGTCCAAGGGAAATGGCGAGGTTGCTGGAGATGATTTATAAGGGAGAAGTGATTAGCCCTGCCGCAAGTGAGCGGATGTACCGTAATCTCACCCGTAACTACTGGGATGGGGAAGGGGTGTTACAGGTACCCACAAACGTTCGCACCGCGTCAAAAAATGGCGCGGTGGATGAATCACGTTCGGAGGTGATCATGGTAAATGCGCCTCACGGCGATTATGTGTATTGTATTATTACCAAAAACAACAAGGACCAGGGTTGGAACCATGATAATGAGGCATGGCAATTATTGCGGAAGGTGGGTTTTACACTCTGGCAGTATTATGAACCGGCCAGCCAATGGAAACCCGACCCCGCTTTGGGGCAGTTTTAGGAACGGTCAATGGGACCCGCTAAACACTAAATGAACAGATCTCGGGTAGCGTCAAATTCATCGTGTTTGATGATGCTGTTTTTGATAAACGGAATCAAAGCAAGTCCAATCGTTATAACCACCAGTAAAAAGTATTTTTTCTTCATTTCCATGCTATTTGTATTAAAAAAGTCCACTTATATAACTAAATAACGTGCCAAAATGTTACAGAAATAGCATTAAAATGTTAACTCCGGGATATTTTTTTTGATTATATAGGCGATTGTTGTCATACCCCTTGCTGACACAGTGGAAAAGGTGATATATAGAGAAACTCAATGTCACATTTTTAAAATCTATTTGATTACTAATGAATGTAATGTGATCTTTGCGCCGTCAAAGAATAAAAATCATTAGTCTGTAAATCAAAAAGAGAATAGTTATTATGAAAAATGTTATCTTATCCGTAGGGTCAGAGTTTCCCGAATTCAAAAAAACGGCTGTTGTTTCTATCGAAAAAGGTAAAGAATTTTACGAATTGTCTTCTGAAGAACTGAAGAATTCCGGCAAATGGATGGTGATGTTCTGGTGGCCTAAAGACTTTACTTTCGTATGTCCTACTGAAATAGCTGAATTTAACAAACATGCACAGGATTTCGCTGATCGTGATGCTGTATTGATCGGTGCTTCTACTGACAGTGAATTTGTACATGCTGCATGGAGAAGAGATCATGATGATCTGCGTGGATTACAATTTCCAATGCTGGCTGACACTTCCAAATCTCTCGCTACTGAACTGGGTATCCTGGAAGCCAACGAGAAAGTTGCTTACCGTGCTACTTACATTGTAGATCCTCAGGGTATTGTACGTTGGGTTTCTTTATACGACCTGTCTGTAGGCCGTAGCGTAAAAGAAGTTTTGCGTGTACTGGATGCACTGCAAACAGATGAGCTGTGTCCCTGCAACTGGACTAAAGGCGAAGCTACGCTGACTGTTTAATTTATTAAGTCATTTTATTTTATTGTTTGAATATTTTGCTGAGATGGGGTTCCGCTTCGTTCCGGCAAAATATTCAAATAATAAAATCATGGAATAAAAAAAATACATATTATGTTTGCAACTACAAATCAGGATACGGCAGTTCAATTACTGGAAGCAGTGGGTTTGACAGGTGAACAGGTATCCGGCAAATTGCAATCACTGGTAAATGTGGATGCGCGTTACCTGAAAGATTTGAAGATCAATGTATCCAACTCTCTTGCGGCAGCTACGCTGTCAAAGAAAGAGGCTTACCTGATCGGGGTGGCGGTAGCCGTGAATGAGAAGCATACCGACCTGCAGGCGGCTTTTGAAAAGCTGGCTATCCAGGAAGGTGCAGTGGATAAAGATATCGCAGAAGTGATTAGTTGTACTTCCCTCATGAATGCCAATAACGTGTTTTATCGTTTCAGGCATTTTGTGAATAAGGAATTTTACACCACTACACCTGCCGGTATCAGGATGAGCATTATGGCCAACCCGGTATTAGGGAAAGAATTTTTTGAGCTGTTGAGCCTGGTGGTATCTGCACTCAATGGTTGCGAAATGTGCGTTACTTCCCACGAAGAAGCCTTGTTGAAACATGGTACGGATCAGCAAAGGGTGTTGGAAGCGGTAAGATTAGGCGCTGTTTTACGTAGCCTTGTTGTATTATTGTAAAATTATTTTTCAGATAAAAGACAGATGAAAATTTGTCTGATAATCATTTGATTATCAATAATTTGCATTGTGTTCACATTTTAAGTAAAGGCGCTTTATAAGTGACTTTAAATGTACTTGTGAATAAATTCATTTAATAATATTTGCAAAATCCATAAATAAATTGGACTTTTGCATTCCTAAATTTTTAGATCATGGCAAGAGTATGTCAGGTGACAGGAAAGAAGCCGATCACAGGTCACCATGTTTCCTTCTCCAACATTAAGACAAACAGAAGGTTTCTTCCTAACCTGCAAAAGAAGCGTTTTTTCCTGGCAGAAGAAGACAAATGGATATCATTGAAAGTTTCTGCTGATGGTATCAGAACCATCAACAAGAGAGGTTTGTATGCAGTTGTGAAGGAATTGCGTGCAGCTGGTCAGGCAATCTAATTCTAAGACTCACTTAATTTGTAATACACAATGGCAAAAAAAGGCAATAGAGTACAGGTAATTCTGGAGTGCACAGAACATAAGACTTCTGGCAAACCCGGAACTTCCCGTTACATCTCTAACAAGAATAAGAAGAATACTCCTGAGCGTCTGGAGTTGAAAAAGTACAATCCTATTTTAAGGAAAGTAACTGTTCACAAGGAAATTAAATAAGTAATTGTTGATGGTGAATGGCTGTATTTGCATACCAGCCAATTAGCCATTAGACCATAAAAACAATAGATACAATGGCAAAAGTAGCTTCAAAGAACGCGAAAGTCAAAGATACTAAAGCAGCAGCTGAATCAAAAGTATGGACTAAGGTGATCAGAGCAATCCGCTCTCCTAAAACTGGTGCTTATACTTTTAAGGAAGCAATTGTACACAAGGACAAGATCCAGGAGTACATGACACAAAAGTAATTCGGCTTTACTAATAATACTGAAAGGCTGTCCCGTTAAACGGACAGCTTTTTGTGTTGATATAGCTTTTAGCCGTTAGCTTTTAGCTTTTAGCAAAATGCAGCGGGTATATAATTTATGCCCGCTGCATTTTGCTAAAAGCTAAAAGCTAACGGCTAGAAGCTAAAAAGACGTATTTTAGCAACTTGTTGTAAATGATGCTGTGATTAAGCAGCCGGATAACTCAAATAAACCGGGACGACCCGGACCCAATTAAACTAACTATGAGCTTTTTCAATAAACTATTTTCCAGGGAGAAAAAGGAAAATCTGGATCAGGGTTTACAAAAAACCAAAGAGAGCTTCCTGAGTAAAATAGGACGCGCCATTGCAGGGAAGTCAACGGTAGACACCGAAGTATTGGATAACCTGGAAGATGCCCTTATTTCTGCTGATGTAGGCGTAGATACAACTGTAAAAATCATTGACCGGATAGAACAACGTGTGGCGAAGGATAAGTATCTGGGAACCAGTGAATTAAACAGGATGTTGCAGGAAGAGATTGCAGCCATTCTGGTAGACGCACCGGATAGTGGGTTCCGTGATTTTGATGTACCGGCAGGTAAAAAGCCTTATGTAATCATGGTGGTAGGCGTAAATGGTGTGGGCAAAACCACTACCATCGGGAAACTGGCCTATAACTTCAAGAAAGCAGGTAAATCGGTGATGCTGGGTGCTGCGGATACATTCCGTGCTGCGGCAGTAGATCAGCTGACTATCTGGAGCGAAAGAGCAGGGGTGCCCATTGTAAAGCAACAAATGGGTTCCGATCCGGGGGCTGTGGCCTTCGATACAGTACAAAGCGGCACCGCTAAAGATGTAGATGTAATTATTATAGATACGGCAGGCCGTTTGCACAATAAACTCCATCTGATGGATGAGTTGGGCAAAATCAAACGTGTGATGAAAAAGGTAATTCCGGATGCCCCGCATGAAGTATTGCTGGTGCTGGATGGCTCTACCGGTCAGAATGCCCTGGAGCAGGCGAAGCAGTTTACTGCTACTACAGAAGTAACCGCACTGGCTATTACCAAGCTGGATGGCACTGCCAAAGGTGGAGTAGTACTGGCCATTGCCAATCAGTTCAAAATCCCTGTAAAATACATTGGTATCGGCGAAAAAATGGAGGATTTACAAGTGTTTAATAAGGAAACTTTTGTAGATTCACTCTTTAGTGTAAATGCTTGATTATCTGACTAATATAACTGTTATTTCATAATTGGCACAAGGCTTGCTTAATATTTTACTTTAAATAAAAAATCATTGTTCGGGCTCCCTGTACGGAGCCCGGCCGTTTTCATCAACATTCAGCCTGTTTCTTTGTTTTGATACAATAAAACTGCATTTATTACATTTGAATATTGTTCCCTTTTTGTACCCTTTTTAACAATTCGTAAGTATGATAGTACAGCACATAGATCGAGTTGAAGATATTACACCAGCGGAATTCAAGAAGAACTACTACCATCCACGTAAACCTGTTATCATCTCGGCAGGAGGCCTCAGCAAAAACTGGCCGGCTTATACAAAGTGGACGTGGGATTATTTCAAATCGATAGTGGGAGACAAGACTGTGGGGGTATATAATAATGAGCGCGCCGGCGTGAATACCCTTGTTAATGGAGCAGATGATTACATTTCTTTTGGTGAATACCTTACTATGGTGGAACAGGGACCGGTAGCCCTCCGCATTTTTCTCTTTAATATTTTTCAGCACGCACCTCAGCTGGTGGAAGATTTTACCTGGCCGGATAACCTGTCCACAGGTTTTCTGAAAAAGTATCCCATGTTGTTTGTGGGAGGCGCCGGTTCAGTAGCGCATATGCATTACGATATTGACCTGTCCCATATCTTTCATACACAATTCCTGGGCAGGAAACGGGTGCTTTTACTGGAAAATAGCCAGGCGCCGTTTATTTACCGCATGCCTTTTACGGTAGAGAGCGCGGCTAACTTTGTCAACTGGCATGAGAACCTGGATTTTGAACAGTTTCCCGCCCTCAAACATGCCAGGGGCTATACCACTATTCTCAATCACGGAGATACCATGTTTATGCCGGCAGGTTACTGGCATCATATGGAGTACCTGGATGGTGGGTTTGCCATGAGTTTACGGGCAATGGATCCTACCTTACTGGGTAAATTGAACGGATTATATCATTTGGTTGGCCTGAGAGGGATGAATAACCTGATGATTAAGATGGCCCCCAAATGGTGGTACTATTACAAAAGAAGACTCGCCAGAGCGCGTGCAGACAAGGCCTTGCAGGAACTGAGCTGATATAGGATGAATAGATGCTAAGTAGCTAAACAACAGTTACTTAGCATAAATTTCCAATTGTCAATTCTTTTTGCTACCTTTGCACCTTCCTTATTTCAACCCCCACTAAGACTCAAGTCACATACAGTAAGTCTGCTGTTAAATTCAATCAGTGTCTGTGTGTCTTCGTGGCGGTAGCGGTTCAAAGAATGCTTGACCGCTTGTTTAAAACAATTCGCGCTTGAAGACAAAAACTTTAAAGAAAGACAAGGTTAATATAATTACGCTTGGTTGCTCCAAGAATATGGTGGATTCAGAGGTGCTGAGTGGACAGCTCGTGGCCAATGATATCGATGTAGTGCATGAAAGTGCCAAACGCGACCATAATATTGTAGTGGTGAACACGTGTGGTTTTATTGACAAGGCCAAAGAAGAATCGATTAATACCATTCTGGAGCAGGTAGAACTGAAACAGCGCGGTAAACTGGATAAAGTATATGTTACCGGATGTCTGAGCGAACGTTATCGTGGCGACCTGGAATCAGAAATTGAAGGTGTGGACGCCTGGTTTGGTACCATGGAACTACCCCTGATCCTCAAGAAATTTGATGCAGATTATAAAGCAGAACTGGTTGGTGAAAGATTACTGAGTACACCTTCTCACTATGCTTACCTGAAAATTGCAGAAGGTTGTAACCGTACCTGTTCTTTTTGTGCGATTCCGCTGATGCGTGGTACACACGTTTCCAAACCCATTGAAGAGCTGGTGCTGGAAGCAGAGAAACTGGTAAAATCAGGTGTAAAGGAAATCATGCTGATTGCACAGGAGCTGACCTACTATGGTTTGGACCTGTACAAACAACGCCGCCTGGGTGACCTGATGCGTGCGCTGGCAGGTGTAAAAGGGCTGGAGTGGATTCGTCTCCACTATGCTTATCCAACGAAGTTCCCTATGGAAATTCTGGATGTGATGAATGAGTTCCCCAATATCTGCAACTATATTGATATGCCATTGCAACATGCTTCCAATGCCATGTTAAAAGCAATGAAGCGTCAGATTACCCGTGAAGAAATAGAAGAGCTGGTACATAATATCCGGGCTAAAGTACCTGGTATCTGTTTACGTACCACCCTCATTGCAGGTTTTCCTGGCGAAACGGAAGATGATGTAGAAGAGTTGAAAGGCTTCCTGGAAAGAATGCGCTTTGATCGTGTAGGGGTGTTTACCTACAGYCACGAAGAAGGTACCAGCGCGTATGCACTGGAAGACAATATTCCGGCAGAAGAAAAGGAGAGAAGAGCGCAGGAAATTATGGAAGTTCAACAGGAAATTTCTCTGGAAAAGAATCAGGAGAAAGTAGGAAAGATCTTCAAAGTAATAATAGACAAGAAAGAAGCGGGCAGATATTTAGCCCGTACCGAGTTTGATTCGGTGGAAGTAGATAACGAAGTGATTATCGATACTACCAAACGCCTGAAACCAGGCGATTTAGTAGAAGTCCGTATCACCAAAGCATTTGACTACGACCTCGAAGGCGAGCTGGTGTAAATAATATTTCTAACAGCTGATAGCTAATCGCTAAAAGCTATATCCACAGCTCCCGACGGAGCTTGATTAATGCAAATCAATGACTACATTTGAATCACTGGGCTTACAAGAGCCTATCTTAAAGGGAATTACGGACCTGGGCTTCGTTTCCCCAACTCCCATCCAGGAACAGGCAATACCAGTATTGTTAGGAGGTGACCGCGATTTCGTAGGTCTTGCCCAGACGGGCACCGGTAAGACTGCTGCATTTGGCCTGCCTTTGCTGCAGCAACTGGATCTGAAAATTAATAAACCACAGAGTCTGATTTTATGTCCTACTCGTGAACTGTGTCTTCAGATCACAAGTGATCTGAAAAATTTTAGTAAATATCTCGGCGATGTTAGCATCGTAGCGGTATATGGTGGTTCCAGCATTGTACAACAATTGCGGGAACTGAAAAGAGGTGTTCACGTAGTAGTGGCCACTCCAGGTCGTTTACTGGATATTATAGAACGTGGTGCCGTTAATTTTGATAACGTGCGTTACGCAATACTGGATGAAGCAGATGAAATGCTGAACATGGGATTCCAGGAAGATATCAACAGTATCTTGTCTAACACACCGGATAGCAAAACTACCTGGTTGTTTTCTGCAACAATGCCGCAGGAAGTTCGTCGTATCGCCAAGAAATACATGGAAGATCCGTTTGAACTGACTGTTGGTAGCAAAAACAGCGGTAACGTTAATATAGAACACGAATACTACATCGTTCGTCCGCGTGAAAAATATGCGGCCCTGAAACGTATCGTGGATTTCAACCCTGAAATTTTTGGTATCATCTTTACCCGTACCAAAATTGAATCACAGGAAATTGCTGAATCACTGATTAAGGATGGCTACAATGCAGATGCATTGCATGGTGACCTGACGCAGCAGCAACGTGATAAAGTAATGAAGCGTTTCCGCGAAAGAGCACTGCAGGTGCTGGTAGCTACTGATGTGGCAGCCCGTGGTATTGACGTGGATAACGTTACACACGTCATCAACTACGATTTACCGGATGACGTAGAAAACTACACCCACAGAAGTGGTCGTACCGGTAGAGCAGGTAAATCAGGTATCTCTATTGCTATCATCAGCGCACGTGATACCGGTAAAATCCGCCAGATCGAAAGAGTACTGGGTAAGAAATTTGTAAAGGCAGAAGTACCGGATGGTTTCGCAGTTTGTGAAAAACAACTGTTTGGCCTGGTACATAAAGTACATAACGTAGTAGTAAACGAAGAACAGATTGAACCTTACATGGAGCGCATCAACGAAGAGTTTGCGTCTATGACCAAGGAAGATCTGATCAAACGTTTTGCTTCTCTCGAATTCAACCAGTTCCTGGAATATTACCAGGATGCACCTGATCTGAATGCAAAAGACGACAGACGTGCAGGTACCCTTGGAGACGACAGAGGTCCACGCAGAAGCGACGGCAAATTCACCCGTTTATTCATCAACCTGGGTTCAGTAGATGATTTCAACCGTGGCGATATGCTCCGTTACCTGTGCGACAACACTGGCTTACGTGGTAATAAAATCGGTCGTATTGATCTGAAAGGAGTTTATTCTTTCTTTGAAGTAGAGAACGAAGAATTGCCTAAAGTAACAGAAGCTTTCAAGAAAGTGGAATACAACGGCCGCAGCGTAAGGATAGAAATGTCTCAGGATGGCGACAGACGCCCACGCACTGGTGGCGGTGGCGGAGATCGTGGTCCACGCAGAGAAGATGGTCCGCGTAAAAGAAGCTGGAGCTCTGAAGGTGGTAGCAGCCGTCCAGGCGGTAGCCGTACCGGTGGTGGCGACAGACGCGAGTCTTTCGGCAGCGGTGGTAAACCTCCGTACAAAAAGAAATACTAATCCGGTTAACGGAGTAGCGATATCGAAAAAAGCGTCTCAGTAATATTGAGGCGCTTTTTTATTTTAAGGACAATTGGCTCGTTTGATTTATTTAAATGGGCGTATCTGCACGAATAGTGAGCAATTAAAGAGGCTGTCAAAGTACCGGGCAGCCTCTTTTCTTTTAAAATAACTGTTTCCCGGTATCTGCCATTTTCCCAAAATTTAACTACCTTGTTTATCTAGACACCCAATTCACACGTTACTATGATCGGAGATACTAATCGCGCTTTACAGTATGTTGAACCGTTTTCCCTATTTTCTTCCAGTGATATTACCCTCTTTCAGGCCGGATCACATTACCGGCTATACGAAAAGTTTGGTGCACACCCTATGGAATTGGAAGGTGCTAACGGGACTTATTTCGCCGTATGGGCGCCGGATGCTGCATTTGTAGCAGTGATGGGTGATTTTAACGGGTGGGACCACTACAGTCACACCTTGCTGCCCCGCTGGGATAGCTCCGGTATATGGGAAGGTTTTGTACCTGGTGTAAAAGCCGGTTCTCTCTATAAATATTTTATCAGGTCTCATAGTGGGGAAGAGTTGATTAAAGGCGATCCTTATGCGAATTACTGGGAAGTGCGTCCTAAAACGGCTTCCGTGGTATATCCGCTGGATTATGAATGGGATGATAAGAAGTGGATGAGCCAGCGGGCGAAGCGTAATTCATTGGACAGTCCTTTTGCGGTATATGAAGTACACCTGGGCTCCTGGCGTCGTCCGGACCCTTCGGATCCGGAGCGTGTTTATTCTTACCAGGAGATTGCTGACATGCTGGTGCCTTACGTGAAGGAAATGGGCTTTACCCATGTGGAGCTGATGCCGGTGATGGAACATCCTTTTGACGGTTCCTGGGGCTATCAGCTGACCGGTTATTTTGCCCCAACTTCCAGGTATGGTACACCCCAGGATTTCATGGAGATGGTGGAAGCATTCCATCTGGCAGACATTGGGGTGATACTGGATTGGGTACCCTCACATTTTCCGTATGATGCGCATGGGTTATATCGTTTTGACGGATCGCATGTGTATGAATATGCGGATATGCGTAAGGGTTATCATCCGGATTGGAACAGCTATATTTTTAATTATGCGCGTAACGAGGTAAGATCTTTTTTGCTGAGTAATGCGGTGTTCTGGTTCGACCGTTTCCATGCAGATGGTTTGCGGGTAGATGCGATTGCTTCTATGATACACCTGGACTATTCCCGTGATAAAGGCGCCTGGGTGCCGAATGAACTGGGTGGAAATGAAAATCTGGAAGCCATCAGTTTCCTGAAGAAAATGAATGAAACGATCTATGCCCTGTTTCCGGATGTTCAGACCATTGCGGAAGATTCCACTTCACATTATGGTGTGTCCAGGCCTACGTTTATGGGAGGACTGGGCTTTGGCATGAAATGGATGATGGGCTGGATGAATGATACGCTGGATTATTTTAAAAAGGATCCGATACATCGTAAATGGTATCAGAATGATCTTACGTTTAGTTTGGTGTATGCCTTTGGTGAGAACTTTATGCTGCCGCTGAGTCATGATGAGGTAGTGCATGGGAAGTCGCCGATGTTGTATAAAATGCCTGGTGATGATTGGCAGAAATTCGCCAATCTCCGCCTGTTGTATAGTTATATGTATACGCATCCCGGTACCAAGCTGCTGTTTATGGGAGATGAGTTTGGGCAGACTTCAGAATGGAATTACCGTGGTGAGCTGGACTGGCACCTGATGCAGCATACCACGCATAAGGGGCTGAAAGCATTTGTGACAGATCTTAATCAGCTGTATGTCAATACCACCGCCTTGTACGAGCAGCAATTTGATGCGGCCGGATTTGAGTGGATTACGGTGAATGATTATGATAATTGTGTGATCGCCTATGTGCGAAAAGGAAAAGAGCAGGGAGACGTATTACTGGTGGTGTTGAACATGACGCCGGTAGTGCGGGAGAATTACCTGGTAGGATTGCCTGTAGGAGGGGAGTGGGTAGAGGTACTCAACAGTGATGCACCTCAGTATTATGGCAGTGGTGTGGTGAATACAGGTATCTTAAAAACAACGCAACAGATCTATAACGGTAGAGACTATACGCTTTCTTTACGTTTGCCACCATTGGGCGCAACGATACTGAAGCTGCAGTAATACAGATGAACCGTCATGGGGGGCGCAAACGCTTTAGTTATCCATGATCAGCCAAGTATACTATTTACGTTGCTGAAAAAATTTAATGCCAGATAAAGGGGCCGTATCATAATAGAAGTTTGTACTCAGAGTGGGAACTTACTTATTTGTTATTGATCTTTTTTTTAACAATTTTTCATATGCAGGCTCCTCATGCTTTTCCGTACCATCAGAAAGCTTTATTCCGGCTTTCTCAAACTCCCGGATTAATCTTTTATCGAAATCTGCGATGTATGATACGAATGGCAAAGAATCTTTTTCTTCAGGAATTGTCTTAAAAGGAACATGCGATTCTTTAAACCTGTGTAAAGTGGCTTTGGTACTATCGTTGCCTTCAAAAAGTACTGAGTCACCGTAGTATGTAATCTTAGCCGCGTATTGATTTGTAAGGTATTTCAAGGAATCATTTTCTATTTTATAGGGAAGCCTGAACCGACCAACTTTCTGATTATAGAAAACTATGTATTGAGAATCAATATCAAATTCGCTATATCCATTTGCCATTGAAAATCTATGCCATTTTCCGATTAGTGATTTTTTATCACCTTCTATGTTTTTAAGATTCGGTGAATCGCAGGCAGGAAGAGCAAAAATGAAAAAAGCAAGAAAACAAAGTATTGATCTCATCATAACTAATTTGTTAAATAATATTAAAGGGCATTCTCTATCCAGGTTAGTGATAGGAAATATCTGCACTAAATACTGCCCGGCTTTTTGCCAGGCAGTCGGTGTCTGTTATCAATTTAAACCAGTGCTTATTGTGCCCAAATAGTACAGTTAATATTACCATTAGTATTAGAGCCCCATGTCTCTGCCACCATAATAGCGGGAATATTTAACTGACCAAGAGTATATCCTAAACTTACCCACTTGTTATAGTGGTTGGCAAAAGTAATGACGTGATTTTGCCCGGTAGAAACTTTTGTAACTCTGGAGCTATAAATCTGTCTGAATCCATCACCACCATCAATATTTTTACCTGTCACCCAACGGGTCCATACATTATAACCTGCACCATCGCTGTCAAATGTCCCCAGATAAGTGCCGGTATGAGGTGATACTGCGCCCCATGTTTCATTCACATAATACTCATAATAAGGGGCTCTGCTCCATCCATACCAGCCGAAAGTACCACCACCAGAATTTGAATAAGTGCCAAGATTATATCCTATTTTGTAGGATGGGGAACCTACAGAATAACCTTTGCCGCAAGTAAAATTACCATTGAATCCGTTCCAGTTAACGCTGTAATTTCCTCCCGAACCATTTGCGTAATTAACTGTACCGGTAGCACCGTCACTTTTCCAAAGTGACCAAAAGAAGCCGTTATGTGTCCCCGACTGGTAGAATGATTCTTCCGTGGCTTTGCCTTTGGAGCTAGTTGTAACTGGCTTGGGATCCGCCATTGTCTCTTTTTTACAGCTTGTTAGCATTGTAGCGCCTGCAAACACAATGATTGCAGCCGCACCAAGGGTAACCCTCCAGGTTACTCTTGTTAGTGAGGTTTGTTTTTTCATAATGGGAATTATTTGGATAAAGAAGCAAAAAAAGCATATTTAAAAATGGAACATTGCTACTAATCAGCAATTTTGTTACACAAATGTTCAATGCTCTGCTTATTTTAAAACCATATCCAAAGGCATGATACCTGTTCACATGCTGCTTTGTTCCCCAATTGATTTTTTCAAAAACTTATATTCAATAAGTTTAAACCACATTGAATGTAAATTCCTTACTGTCTGTACTGTAGTATCTTAAGTGTATATTTTCTCATTTCATTTGAGATAAAATTGATTCAAAGATCCAAAATCAGGAAAATACGGTACACAGTACCTGGATAGTAATACGCAAAAAGAGGATGATTCATTTTTTTAATAATGATACACGATCATTTTTTTGGATTAATTTTTTGTTCGCTTTAAACTTTCCGCACTTCGCACCATCTATTATCCGGACTGTTCCGGAACAGCAATAATGCCAGGCATAAGGCGTTTTATATAGGACGTGAACTTTCAGCCAGATCGAATCGAACGATACTTTTATTAGACACTTAAAACCATTCATTTATGAAAAACTTTCTCCGTAAGCCGGGGCTTGGTTTAGTGATGGCAGCAATCGTTGCCTTTACTATGATGGAAGCCTGTAAAAAGGATAATTCAGCTTCCGTCTCCAATATTCCACCCAATCAGCAAAAGGTAAGTCTCTTCCTTTCCGATGATCCGGGTTATTTCGACAAGGTATTACTGGATATCCGTAAAGTGGAAGTGCTGGTAGATACGTGTGGTAAAACAGATGATGATGGATGGGATGATAAAGACAGATGTTGGTGGGATGAGGATCACGATCACGACAGGAACCCCAAACCTGATACCTGCCAGTTATGGGATTCATTGGGTATTCATCCGGGCATTTATGATCTGCTGACCCTGCGTAACGGAGCAGATACCTTACTGGCCGGTGGTAATGTACACAAAGGAACAATGGAACGTATCCGTATCACGGTAGGTACCCAGAACTCACTGGTAAAAGATGGTGTTACTTATCCGTTGAAGTCTATATCCGGGCAGTCAAAGATTATTGTAAGAGTGCGTCATAATGAATGGGACCAGCTGAGTACAGATGATCTGCAATTGTGGTTGGACTTTGATATACAGCGTTCTATTATCAGAACCTGGAACGGACAGTTCGTTCTGAGACCTTACATCAATGTATTTACCATTCTTAAAATGGGCAGTCTTTCCGGTAGGGTAACACCATGGGATGCATATCCTGTGCTGTCTGTTTACAACAGCAATAAGGACACTCTATATGCGCTGCCATGGAGAAATGGTGATTATAAAGTGCGTGGTCTTAAAGTAGGTGACTGGAGTATATTTGTGAATGCCTCTAATGGTTACAAGGACACTACTATTACCGGGGTGAAAGTAGAACGCGGTAAAGACACGAGGGTAGGAGATATCAAACTACATAAATAATAATTAATCCGGATGGTGATGCGTTAATAGCAGATATCACCGTCCGGATTTTCAATTATATGTATAAAATATTTAACTTGTGCTAAAGAAACAAAGATGATACAAAAGGGATTTTTATATATGCTGTTGCAAGTTATAATGATTAGCAGCAGTTTTGCACAGGTTAAATCCAATCAACGGGATCAGCAACATCGTAAGCAGGGATACTGGGTGGAGGAAGTGGGAGAAGTCAGAGGAGAACCCGGATATACCTGGGAGGGTACTTATAAGAATGACCGTAAAGAAGGGGTATGGAAGAAGACCACTTCCATTGGCAACCTGATAGCGGAAGAAACGTATAAGAACAATGTACTTGATGGTTATTGTAAGTACTATTATTCCAATGGAAAGCCGAGTGAGGAGGGAGCGTTTATTTCTACTGAGATAGAAGGGCAGCGGGATACGATTATGATCATTGATCCGGTAACGAATGCAGAAACTCCTACAGAAATTATCCGTAAAGGAAATTCTGTGCGCAATGGTGTTTGGAAATTGTATGATGAGGAAACGGGGAAGGCCGTAAAGGAATATTATAAACGTGGTGAAACCGTTACTGCCAGCGAGTTGGGGGATAGTACTGCGGAAGAGCAACCTGCTGTTAAAAAAGCCGTTTTACAGCTACCGCATGAAAATGCTGGAAAGCATAAAAAGAAAGGATAAACACAGAAATAAAAATGAACAGAAAAAAAGCTAAAATGAACAAAAAGATTTGTCCATTTTAGCTTTTTTTCTGTAATTTCATTAAAGGATGTTGATCTTCTGGAACCCCAAGTCCACAATGATTTTTATTGTTTAATCCTTTTAATTATTTGTTTGTATGAAAAGCCTGATTATCAACCACGGGGAGAATCCGCAAGAATTGCATGGAATTGATTATACCACGACCGATAAGATGGAGATTCTGTTTAGGGCAGTTTTTATCTTTTTAGTGTTTTGCGCACTGACATCAATTATATTTCTTTCTATTTTTTACTAAGCATAAGCAATCAATACGTGTTGCAATCATCAACACACAAAAGCGTAAGGCGCAAAGGTGATACATCATCTTTGCGCCTTACGCTTTTATGCCCTTCCGGTTATGCTTGCTAAATTGATTTTCTATGCTGTAACTCTTTACAGTAAAGCATTACCAGCGATTTTATTTTTTAATGTTTGCCAGACACTCTTAATTCAACGTTAATAAGTTATTCATTTTGTTCATTATGCCTTTCCAGACACCAGACATTTTGTACACTCAGATTAAGCATCTAATTTAGTATCTCTAAAGTTGGCATAGGTTATGAAACCGGCGCGAGATCTCTATCTGAAGTGCCTTTTCTTTTTTCCACTTTAGTCCTTGCTCATCTTAATTTCTTCAAAGCTTCTTGGTACCACAAATGACACGGTACTATCTGCTAACAGATTTTCCGGCAATAATACCACGGGTTGCCCGTCTACCAGCAACGATGTAGGTTGAAACGGCAGGCCATGTATGATAATGCGATGGTTCTTATAGGAGGTTTCATAATTAACATAAAACTGCTTTCTGAGATGGAACTGTTGCGGCGTAGAATGTTGCTTGAAGCGGATCACATTATATTGTCCGTTTTTGTAGCCGTAATGATCTCCTGCATCTTCATACAGCACACTCTTCACCTCCTGTTCTCCATAATATACGTGCAACAGCATTTCTGTTACCGGTGTTTGCTGTGTGTATTGCATATCGGGATACTGCGGCAGCACCGCACCTGCTTTCACAAACAGGGGCATTTCATCCAGCGGTGTATTCACAGTTACCTCCTGGGCGCCGGTGTATTTAAGATCATTCCAGAAATAATACCAGTTACCTGCGGGCAGGTAAACTGCTTTTTCTTTCATTCCTTTTTCGCTCACATGGCTGAGCAGCAACGCGTCACCAAACATAAATTCGTGGGAACAGTTGTGGGTAGCCGCATCCTGTTGCGCTACAAAGGCCAGCGGGCGCAGCATAGGTGTACCCTGGTTAGCATACTGCCAGAAGGTGGTATATAAATAAGGAAGCAGCTTGTATCTCAGCTTAATGAACTTAGTCACTACTTTTTCATACTCGGTTCCAAAGCTCCAGGGCTCCTGGTTAAAACCGGTTTCATTGCTGGCGGAGTGTGTACGCATCAACGGATGAAATACTGCCAGCTGAATCCAGCGGGTATACAGTTCTCCATCAGGCTCACCGATGAAACCGCCAATGTCGCTACCAGTAAATGAAATACCGGAAACGGCTAAACGCTGGCATTGCACGCTGGCCAGCCACAGGTGTTCCCAGCTGGATACATTGTCGCCGGTCCATACGGAGGACCAGCGCTGGGCGCCGGAATAGCAGGAGCGGGTAATGAGGAAAGAACGATTCGGCATCAGGTATTTTTTCATACCGGCAGCCGTAGCCTTGCTCATCAGGTGACCATATATATTATGTGCCTTGCGGTGACTTACTTCTTCTCCATCATAGTCGTGGCGCACATCTTCAGGGAAGGAGCCCATTTCAAAAACAGCGGGCTCGTTCATGTCATTCCAAACGCCACGTACACCGATTTCAGCCAGACTTTTGAACAGGCTGCTCCACCATTCGCGTACTTCCGGATTGGTATAATCGGGAAACACACATTTGCCCGGCCATACATCGCCTTCCATCAGGGCGCCGTCAGCACGTTTACAGAAGTAATTGTTTTTCATGCCTTCTTTATATACGGCATAATCGGGATCCACTTTAATACCCGGGTCAATGATCACCACTACTTTGAAGCCTTCTGCAGCCAGCTCCTTTATCAATCCTGCCGGATCGGGGAACCATTCTTTATTCCAGGTAAAGCAGCGGAATCCTTCCATATAGTCGATATCCAGGTAGATGACATCACAGGGGATACCGCGTGTTCTGAACTCTTTGGCAATTTCTTTCACCCTGGTATCGGGGTAATAGCTCCAGCGGCATTGGTGATATCCCAGGGCCCACAGGGGAGGTAGTTCCGGTGTTCCGGTAATTTTAGTATAGGATTCTGCTACTTCCAGCAGGTCCGGCCCGTAAATGAAATAGTAGTTCATTTCACCACCACGTGCCCAGAAGCTGCAGGCATCTTCTCTTTCCTTACCAAAATCGAAGATGGTACGGAAGGTGTTATCGAAGAAAATGCCATAACCGATACCATGGTGCAGTCCATAATAGAAGGGGATATTGCGGTAAAGAGGATCCGTATCTTTCTGATAGCCGTAGGCATCTGTACCATAGTTTTCCAGGCGTTTGCCCCGCAGATTCAGTTCGGTAGGCTTATCTCCTAATCCATAAAAGCATTCTCCTTCCTGCACGAGTTTGCTGCAGTACTGAATTTTACCGCCTTTCAACAGGTAGTGCTGCCAGTGGAAGCCCATTTCGTCCTGGTTAATCACTTTGCCTTCTTTATCAGAAATCGTGATACGCAGGTTATCACGGGCTATAAATACCCGGAGGGCATCTGTATATATCTCAAAAGTTTCTTCCCATTCCTTGATACCGAATGATATAGGTGATTCCTCGAGTGTATCGCTGGTGGCGTAGGAGAAGTCCCTTTGAAAAGTGCCGTCAGCGGCGTATCTGAAGCGAATGATCTTATCGGCAATGACCCTTATTTCGAGAATTGTTTCTGTAGTATAAAAACAAAAATAATTACCTTCTTTTTTCCATTCCCTGATACTGTCGGGATAGTGCTTGGCGCCGTATTTACTTGACGAGGTTTCAACTTGCATAATCTCTTTTTCTGGATGCATGGTAATGCGTTACCATGGTCTTAAATTACATAAAAATTCAGAGTAGTTATAGTCAATTCGCGTTAGATGCTGATATTTCTGCGTTTACCCTTTAAATTCAGTGGTTCGCAAAAAATAACGTAAAGTGATTTAATTACTTATTAACTTCATATTAATAAATTTACTTTTTGCTTTAACCTATTTTAGTAGGTGCACCTTTCCAGGAGCACCTTTTTATTAGTGGTTACCCAGTACCGCAATATCTTTTCGGGCCAGGTATACTTTCGTTCCTTTTCTTGCTCTGGCTACTACATTAAATCCATCACCCACTCTTTTCCAGTTTTTGCCGCCATCTTCCGAAATATCTGTGCCGGACGTGCCGGTAGCTATCAGTATTTTCGGGGAGATGTAGGCCACTCCGGACTTGTATCCACCCGGAGGGGTAACCGGAGCGTACCAGTTTCGCCCGCCATTGCTGGTAAGCATACAGTTGCCTTTTCTGGCAGTATCCACTTTATAGTCGCCTCCTACTGCAATGCCGGTAGCGGCATCCCGGAAGGCAATGGAAAATGCGCCTGTGGTACTGCTTCCCTGTACTACCGGAATCGTATAGGCTTGCCAGTTACCACCGGATACAAAAAGTCGTGCCACATTACCGCCGGTGGCAAAATACACTTTCTTTCCGGGTAATGTGACCAGGCTGGTTCCGCTGGCCGCAAAGATCGCCTCCCCGGCGGCGGCAGCAGGCAATGTAGCTGTAGCATCTCCTTCCCAGGAGCGGCCACCATTGTGTGTACGAATGACAGTAAATTTATTATCCAATGGGTCACCGATGGCAATTCCTTCCTGTTCATTAACAAACTGTATGGCATCGAAGAAAATACCCGGGCGGTTATCGTAGTAAACCTGTTTCCACGAAGTGCCTCCATCTTCCGTTAAAAAAATAAGTGCAGGAGCACCGGCATTTAATACAATCGCTTTACGGGCATCAAAAGCATATAGCGAGCGCCAGTCGCAGCTATCGCAACCTGGTACCACGGTCCATTGCCAATGAGCGCCCCCATCTGTACTTTTACCTACCTGACCTTCCGTACCCGAAGCCCATATAATATCATCCGTTACCACGCTGAGGCCCCGGATGCTCTTCGCCGGCGCAGATGTAATGACGTTTATCTGGTATGCTGTTTCCTTTTTCTGGGCGGTTGCCGGTAAAACAGTATATCCTAAATAAAAGCATATCATGGCCAACAGCCCGGCAGTGCGCCTGCGCCCGCCAGCGATAAACAGCCACTGTAAAGTATCTAAGGCTATTATGCCCGGATTTGTTCTAACTGAATTCATAAAGTATATCATTTATTCCCAATCTGTTACCAGCAAGAAAATTACAAAATTGCTACAAAGTGTGGTACAGATTTATATATTTGCAGATTACCTAACCTGCTTACTTCAATAACATAATCATAGTGCATCAACCGCATCGCTTAAAAATGTTCGTCCTATGTTGCTTATGGGGGCTTCTCCCCGGGGTACTGCATGCACAGGACAAGCCATACATTTTCGACAGCTATAGTGTTAACGAAGGACTTTCACAAAGCACTGTCTTCGATATTACGCGGGATGACCAGGGGTTTATGTGGATTGCCACCAGGGATGGCATCAATCGTTTTGATGGTTATACCTTTAATGAATACCGGTATAAACCAAGTACACTCTACAAAGCCGGAGAAGGCAAGGGGGAACTGGTACCCCGTGGTTCTACCGGCAACCGGGCGGTGATCAACCGGTTTGATCTCAAAGGATATAAAGGTTTTACTTTTTATAAAGACAGCCGTCAACAGATGTTGCTGGCCCATAACAACGGGATCAGTGTGTATGATAAGTATCGTAATAATTTCCGCACCTTACTGGAAGATACTTCTAATGTTAATGCGCAGGAACGCGACAATAATGTGAAGTTCACTATACTGGGGGAGGATACCGCTACCAATTCATTGTGGGTATGGCGACCTATGAAAGGATTGTATGTATTGGATAACACCACCTACGCTATCAGGCGCATTATCCTCTATCCACCACAGTTCCGGCAAAAAGGAGTGTTGCCTACTGCCGTGATGAAAGATGGTAATACCATCTGGATGAATGGGGAACCCGGAGAATTGTTTTCACTGAATATTAAAAATCTACGGCTGGCTACCTATTGCTTACCAGGGGTAGGCAATCAACCAGTGATCCGCAATCTGAACAAAGACTCTATGATCATTGTGAGTGCGGGGCATATTACCATCTTCAATAAACAACGCAATAAGTTCAGCGATCTGACTTTTGATATGCGGAATGAAAAAGGAGAACCCTTTATTCCTGCTGTATCGGAAGTGGATCAGTTTGGAAATGTGTGGATAGGAGGGAATGATGGAGTACTCATCTACAGTATTACCCGCAACGAAATTCTGCGGCATATCGTCAGCTTCAATACATTTGAAACCAGGTCCTTCAACAATGTTTCCTATCTCTACCGTGATATCTCCGACAATATGTGGGTAGGTACAGATGGTGATGGCCTGAAAAAATATTCTCCTCATAAAAAGGTATTTAATCTGTACAGGTCTCCTTACATCACGCATAATATGGTGCAGGCGGTGTATAAGCATGATGACGGCAAACTCTATGTGGGCCTTATGCGCGATGGATTGAATATTTATGAAGATGGTGGCAAATTCCTGGAACGTATTTCCAATGAATTATATCCTGGTAAATTTCCGGGCAATGACCTGGGAGCCATTTGTCGTGAAAATGCGGATCATTTATGGCTGCATTTTGCAAACATGTACATCGGTTTATTTAATGTACAAACCAAATCATTCCTGGACCTCACCAGTAAGGTAACCGCGCTGGGACTGCCAATACAGCGGGATCCATGGCCTTTCCTGTTTAAACGTACCAATGGAGAACTGTATTTCAACTATGGTGGTTATCTGCTCCTGTTCGATGATACCAATAAAGGGTATGAAGTATCGGTGGTCCATAATTTTGCGGATGAATTACTGACTACCTACTATGAAGATTTTATGGGTAACCAGTACGTGGGTACGAAATCTTCGCTGTATGCAAAAAACAAATCTGATTCCCGTTGGAAATCAGTACCGCTGCCATCGGGTACCACCGTGAAATCTATTAATAAGAACGCCCATAAAGAGTTGCTGGTAGCCACTAACAAAGGATTGTTTATTATAGATGAGGCAGGGCGCATCAAGCAGCATTATAACAGTTACGACAATCCGAAACTGATTAACGATTACATGTATGGTGTGCTGCTGGACGACAAAGACAGAATTTGGGTGAGCCACAATAAGGGGCTATCGCAGATTAATCCGTTATCAGGAGAGATCACTACCTATAATTACGAAGATGGCTTACAGTCGAACGAATTTAATACCGGGGCCTTTTATAAATCTATTGACGGCGAATTATTTTTTGGCGGGATCCGTGGGGTGAATGGATTTTATCCTAAAAATTTCCGGGATAATCTCTCTAATGCCAAAGTGATCATACGGCGCATGGAAGTGCTGGATAAGCCTTATGAATCGGATACGGCCATTTCGCTGCTGAAGAAAGTAGAGTTGCCTTACAACCAGAACACGATTGCAATAGAATTTGTACCGCTGGAATACACCAATCCTTTAAAGAACAAAGTACAGTATAAACTGGAAGGAGCGGATGAAGACTGGGTACAGGCAGGGACTTTCAGGATGGCCCGTTACACCAACCTGCATCCGGGCAGTTATACTTTTAAAGTAAGAGGTTCCAATAATGATGATATCTGGAGCACGGTTCCCACCACGCTGGAGATTGTGATCAGAATTCCATTCTGGCAGTCATTATGGTTCCGGTTTTTATTGCTGTTGCTGTTATTGGGTATTGCCTATTATTTCTCTACGCTTTACCTGGATTATAAAATACGGCATGAGAAATTAAAACTGGAGAAAGAGCAGGCCGTAGATCAGGAGCGGGCGCGTATTTCCAGCGATATGCATGATGACCTTGGTTCGGGATTATCTACTATCCGTTTATTGAGCGAAGTGGCGAAACGAAAAATACAGGATCCATCACAAACGCGGGAAGTGGAACGTATTTCCGAAACAGCGGGAGAGATGGTAGATAAAATGAGTGAGATCATCTGGGCGATGAGTTCTTCCAATGATTCACTGGCTAACCTCATCGCCTATATGAGAAGTTTTGCTGCAGAGTTTTTAGAGCATGCGCATATTACACATCAGTTTTATATCCCGGAAAGTATTCCTAATATTAAGCTGAGTGGTGGTACCAGGAGGAATATTTACCTGGCAGTAAAAGAATCATTGCATAATGTAGTGAAGCATGCAAAAGCAACAGAGGTAATTGTAGAAGTGAAGATGCATAAGAACATGACAATAATGATTAAGGACAATGGAAAAGGATTTGACCAGGAGAAAGTAAGATTATTCGGTAATGGCTTGAAAAATATTCAGAAGAGAATGATATCTGTAGGGGGGAATGCGGATATTTCCTCGAACAATGGAACAATAGTTTTTCTCGATATCCCACTAAATTGACATACATTTGTTTTTAATAACATTTAAGTGTTATAATTCCTTTAAACATGACGGTATACTCAAAGAAGAAGTCCCAGGATAACATGGACACTATCACTATTGCGATAGTAGAAGATAATCATGATATCCGCACGGCTATGGAATTGCTGATTAATGGTTCTGACGGTTATGCCTGTGTAGGGACTTTTAATAATGCAGAAACCGCAGTAGAACAGATCCCTCAATTGATGCCAAATGTAGTGCTGATGGATTTCAACCTGCCGGGTGGTATGAATGGTATTGAATGTATTGCGCAGTTGAAACGGGAACATCCCGACATGCAATTTATGATGCTGACCGTTTATGAAGATGATGATAAGATCTTCATGGCGTTGGAAGCCGGTGCGAGTGGATATATTCTCAAGAAAACATCTCCGGGTGAATTACTCGAAGCCATTCGTGATTTATACGATGGCGGTTCTCCGATGAGTTCACAGATAGCCAGAAGGGTGGTTGCGTTTTTCCAGAAACAGGCAAAACCAAATCCGGCACTCGAGGCATTAACTACCCGTGAAAAAGAAATCCTGGATCAACTTTCCAAAGGATATCTGTACAAGGAAATTGCCAGCAATCTGTTTATCAGTATTGAAACGGTAAGACGACATGTACACAACATCTACGAAAAGCTGCATGTACGGAGCCGTACGGATGCAGTGAATAAGTATTACAACAGATGACGAAGAGCATAAGGCAAAAAGCATAAAGCAAAAAGCTATTGAAGCGAATGATAAAATACATAATTATATAATGATTATCATTCGCTTCAATAGCTTTTTGCTTTATGCTTTTTGCCTTATGCTTCTTCGAAGCAGATGCACACTTAACACAACAGCAGCAATCAGTAAGCAGGCGAGTTTAAATAATAAACCAGTTTTCATAGGATAGGGATTATACGGTTAATAGGTTAATACATTTAAGTATAAGACATAATACTCCCTGATGGCTATTGCCAGGCTGATGTGACTAGTTGTGAATATTGTTGTAAAGCCGTTTGTAAAGTTGTAATAAGTTGATTATCGCATCATTTGCCACGAATCAAATTTCCGGATAAGGGTGAGAAATTTGTTGCCGATACGATTATCCTGTTCTTTTTTGATGAAGTAAGTAGCTGCGAGCGCTACCAGAATAACTGCTGATAGCAGGATTAGAAATAGTATTTTCATAAGGATTAGGTTAGGATATCTCTTAAAAGTTGACTTATGTAAATATAATTATTTTATTGATATAAGTTTAATTTCACATAAATTTTTTTTATACCATTTTCATGTGATCTCCCCCGGAAAATGCCCTGAATAGGCGAAAATCTCCCAAAAATATAATTTTCATAAGTCTTAATTTATTGGCTTTCAATAATGTAAGCATAGTGCATAACTTATACTTGGGATGATTCAATGAATCCTTTATTTTTGCCAGCAATCTGATTTTGCTAAAAGATTTAGTATCCTTGCAGATCATTGATTAACCCACGAAATAATAATATTTAGGAAATTTTAATATATTATGGCAAACACGGACAAAACGGATAACAAAGATCTATTTGCTTCCTATACGGAAGACTCCATACGGTCGTTGGACTGGCGGGAGCATATCCGCCTCCGGCCTGGTATGTACATCGGTAAGCTGGGAGATGGATCAAGCATGGATGATGGTATTTATATCCTGCTCAAAGAGGTAACAGATAACTGTATCGATGAGCATACCATGGGCTTTGGTAAACAGGTAGATATCAAGGTTACAGAACACCATGTCACCATCCGTGATTTTGGAAGGGGCATTCCATTGGGAAAAGTGGTGGATGTAGTGAGTAAGATTAATACCGGTGCTAAATATGACAGCAAGGCTTTCCAGAAATCAGTAGGATTGAACGGGGTGGGTACCAAAGCGGTGAATGCACTGTCCAGCTATTTCCGCGTACAATCCGTTCGTGACGGCCGCATGAAAGTAGCCGAATTCGAAAGAGGCGTACTCACAAAAGAACATAAGGAAACTGCTACCACAGAGCCCAATGGCACCCTGGTAACTTTTACACCGGATGATACCGTATTTAAAAACTATCGCTTTATACCGGAATTCCTGGAGAACCAGATCTGGAACTATTGCTTTTTGAATGCTGGTCTGACTGTTAGCTTTAACGGAAAGAAATATATTTCAAAGAATGGTTTGCTGGACCTGTTGCAGCGTAAAACCAATGAAGAAGATCTTCGCTATCCGATCATTCACCTGAAAGGAGAAGATATTGAAGTTGCCATCACGCATGAAAGTCAGTACGGAGAAGAGTATTATTCATTTGTGAACGGGCAGCATACTACCCAGGGTGGTACGCACCTGGCGGCTTTCCGCGAGGCATTTGTGAAAACAGTACGCGACTTTTATAAAAAGGATTATGAAGCTACTGATATCCGGGCGTCTATTTGTGCGGCTGTTTCCATTCGTGTGCAGGAGCCGGTATTTGAATCACAGACAAAAACCAAACTGGGGTCCCAGGTAATTTCTGAAGGTGGTCCTTCCGTAAAGGCGTTTGTACTGGAATTCATGTCCAAACACCTGGATGATTACCTGCACCGTAATCCGGCTATTGCAGAGGCGTTGAAGAAACGTATTGAACAAAGTGAGCGTGAGCGCAAAGAGTTGGCAGGGATTAAGAAACTGGCCAACGAAAGAGCCAAGAAAGCGAATCTTCATAACAAGAAGCTGCGTGACTGCCGCTTACACCTGAACGATGAGCTCACCGGAAAAGATAAAGCAGAACAGGAAGCCCGCCGTTTGGATTCGACCATCTTTATTACAGAAGGTGACTCCGCCAGTGGTTCCATTACCAAATCCCGCAATGTGGAAACCCAGGCGGTATTCAGTTTGCGTGGTAAACCGCTGAACAGCTATGGTCTTACTAAAAAGATCGTATACGAAAACGAAGAATTCAACCTGCTGCAACATGCGCTGAATATTGAAGAAGGGATGGAAGGACTGCGCTACAATAACATTGTGGTAGCTACCGATGCCGATGTAGATGGAATGCACATCCGTTTACTGCTGCTGACTTTCTTCCTGCAGTTCTTCCCCGACCTGGTGAAGAACGGGCACGTATATATCCTGGAAACACCGTTGTTCCGTGTTCGTAACAAGCAACAGACTATTTACTGCTATACAGAAGATGAGAAGCAAAAAGCAGTGAAGAAACTGGGGAACAAACCGGAGATCACCCGCTTTAAAGGTTTGGGAGAAATTTCTCCTGACGAATTTGGCCGTTTCATTGGAGAAGATATTCGTATCGAGCCGATCATCTTATCGAAAGATATTCATGTCCAGAAGTTACTGGAATATTATATGGGTAAAAATACCCAGACCCGCCAGGAGTTTATCATTAATAACCTGCGGTATGAAAAGGATTTAGTTGAAGAAACAGTATAGAAAGGCATATGGGCTTAATACACATTGTTTTTGGTCAGTCTTCGGTTCCTGTGCTGGGTGAAGCGGTAGCGATGGATGAGAAAATGAGCGGAGACATTCTTTGTTTTGAAGATGATCTGTCGGTTGGACCTCTGTTCATACTGGACACCAAAGAGGGGCGGGCCGGGCGTAAACAGTTCTGGCAACAGCTGGCGGGGATATCACCGTTACCAACACCTGCGGAGGAAGAGCCGGTACCTGTAGTGGCGCCTGGCACTGATGAGGATCCGGAAGATGCTGACCGTTTCAACACCCTGAAAGCACAGCTGAAGGAAAACCCCGAACAGGAAGTATGGATCTGGGCAGGACAAAATGCCAAGGATGTATGCGGCTATTACTGGCTGGTGAGTCAGTTGTATGATTTTGCAGGACGCATACATATTATCTACCTCAACAACCTGCCTTTCCTCAATGAGAAGGGGGCCGTGTTTTATCCTACTCATCTGCACCAGATATTGCCCAAGGAATTCCTGAAGGCCAAGAAACTGGCGCGTCCTATTTCACTGGCAGAATATGAGCTGGATGGAGATGAATGGCATCGCCTGATGAATGAAAACGCCGGTATCCGTTTACTGGAAGGTGGTAAAAAGATAAAAGGTGAGCCTACCCTGTTTTACGACAAAGAGTTGCAAACACAGAGCGGAAAAGAATTTGTGAAAGCATGGCGGATTGTACAACAGGTAACCGGTAAACTGAAATACCCTGTGATGGATCAGTTCCTGGGCTGGAGGCTGAAAGAGCTGATCCGCGAAGGTAAACTGGAAAGCAGGGGCGAGCTGAAAACCATCCGTGATTTTGAAGTGAAGTTACCTGGAGAAAGTACAGATAACGCAGCGAGTACGGACAACACCGAAAATCCAACTACCCTATGATAAAGGTAACATCCCTTGACCTGTTGGGAGCTGATGACCGCGGCAGCGGTTATTTCTGGAATTGCAACCGCACAGGAGATTTCCTGGTATGTTACCGTAATGCCGGTAGCAGCAGCGGCCAGCATTACCATGAAGGTAAAAGTGACAATAAGAACCCGGAAGTACTGTATCTTTTTACCGGCAAGGCAGCTATTCACTGGTGCCCGCTGGGAGGAAACGAAATAGTGGTAACGGAAGTAACTGCACCGGCCAGGGTAGAAGTGCCGGTGAATGTATGGCATCAGCTGATTGCTGTTACTGATTGTTGCTTTATTGAATTAAACTCCCTGGAAGATGTACAAAAGGACAGTGTTCGTATATGGAGGGAGGATTTTGAAAAAATGATTAACGTAAAACCGTAAGTGTATTATACATGGACATGGAAAATAAAACATCAGACGAATCTCTGCACAATGTCATCCACGTTGGAGGCATGTATGAGAGCTGGTTCCTGGATTACGCTTCTTATGTAATCCTGGAGCGGGCAGTGCCCAGCATGGAAGATGGGTTGAAGCCCGTACAGCGTCGTATCCTGCACGCCATGAAAGAAATGGATGATGGCCGTTTTAATAAAGTGGCTAACGTCATCGGGCAAACGATGCAGTATCACCCGCATGGGGATGCTTCCATCAGCGATGCTATTGTGAACCTCGGGCAAAAGGATCTGCTTATTGAAACACAGGGTAACTGGGGCGATGTAAGAACGGGTGATGATGCGGCTGCTGCGAGGTACATAGAGGCGCGCCTGTCGAAGTTTGCACTGGACGTAGCATTTAATCCTAAAACGACTTCCTGGCAGCTCAGCTACGATGGCCGTAAAAATGAACCGCTCGCATTACCTATGAAGTTCCCGCTGCTACTGGCACAGGGAGCAGAGGGTATCGCCGTGGGTTTATCTACCAAAATATTACCACACAACTTTATAGAACTGATAGATGCTTCAGTGAAGTATCTCCGGGGCAAAAAGTTTGAACTGTTCCCCGATTTCACGACCGGTGGTATGGTGGATGTAGCCAGCTACAACGATGGTAAACGTGGTGGTAAAGTACGTGTACGTGCGCATATTGAAGAAAAAGATAAAAAGACCCTGCTGATAAAGGATGTGCCTCATGGTATCACCACTACCCAGCTGATGGAGTCTATTGTGAAAGCGAATGACAGCGGTAAAATCAAGGTCAAGAAAGTGGTGGATAATACTGCCGCTGAAGTAGAAATTGAAGTGCAGCTGGCACCGGGTATTTCTCCGGATATTACTATCGACGCATTGTACGCATTCACTGATTGTGAAATATCTATCTCTCCGAATGCCTGCGTAATTGTAAATGATAAGCCACAATTCCTCACCGCTTCCGATTTGCTGAAATCTTCCGCTGAGTATACCAAAGACCTGCTGAAACAGGAACTGGAAATCAAGCTGTCGGAGTTACAGGAAAAATGGCACTACACTTCCCTGGAAAAGATCTTCTTCGAAAAAGGGATCTACAAGGAGCTGGAGCAGAAACACAAGGACTGGGAGGCAGTACTGGTAGCTATTGATAAAGGATTTAACCCGTACAAAAAGCAATTGAAGCGTGAAATTACCCGCGAAGATATTGTGAAATTAACGGAGAAGCCTGTACGTAGAATTTACCGTCTCGATATCAATGAACTGAACGAACAGATCAAGAATATTGAAGCTGAAATCAAGGAAGTAAAGAATCACCTGGCTAACCTGGTGGATTACACTGTCGCTTACTATGATAACCTGTTGAAGAAATATGGTAAAGGCCGCGAACGTAAAACAGTTATCAAAACTTTTGATACCATACAGGTAGCTCAGGTAGCGATTGCCAATACCAAAATATATGTGAACCGTGCAGATGGTTTCATTGGTACCTCCCTGAAGAAAGATGAGTTTGTGGCAGATTGTTCTGACCTGGATAGCATCATTGTATTCCGCCGGGATGGTAAAATGCTGGTAACGAAAGTAGCCGATAAAACCTTTGTGGGTAAGGATATCATTCACGTGGATATATTCCGCAAAAATGATGAACGTACTACCTACAACATGATTTATGTGGAAGGTAAAACCGGCGTGAGCTATGCGAAGCGTTTCAATGTAACGGGTGTTACCCGCGACAAAGAATACGAGCTGGCACATAAAGGAGAGAAAAACTCCAAGGTGCAGTATTTCTCCTCCAACCCTAATGGAGAAGCGGAAATAGTAACGATCAAACTCAGTCCTAACTGTAGCGCGCGTAACAAGGAATTTGACCTGTTTTTCGAAACCATTGCTATCAAAGGACGTAGTTCCATGGGTAACGTGGTAACGAAGTACCCGATCCGTGGCGTGAAATTCAAAGAGAAAGGCGTATCTACACTGGCGGGACAAAAGATCTGGTATGATACAGAAACCGGTCGTTTAAATACGGAAGAGCGTGGTGTATATATCGGTGCATTTGAAGGGGAAGACAAAATCTTTGTTGCCTTTAAGAATGGTAGCTATGAGCTCACCAACTATGATCTTACCAATCGTTACGAATCCGGTGATGTAGTATACATTGAGAAATTTAACCCGGAAAAAACGGTGACCGCCATTTATTTTGATGCAGATAAAAAGCAGTTTAATGTAAAACGTTTCAGGATTGAAACGCAAACATTGAATAATAAATTCCTCTTCATTAAAGAAGGTGCGTCCAACTACCTGGAGATGGTGACCACCCATACCCAGCCTATAGTATTGCTGAAAACCGGCAAGAAACGGAGTCCGGAAGAAGAGGAAATAGACCTCTCCGAGTTTGTGGAAGTAACCGGCTGGAAAGCAGTAGGAACAAGGATTGCAGGTGATGACCTGATTAGTGCAGAATTGTTGTCTGAAGATGAAGATCCAGATCCAAATGAAGAAGGCCCGGCAGGTGGACAGGGAGAATTGTTCTAATCATCAAGTCGGATAAATATATGAGGCGGATAGCAGTTGCTATCCGCTTTTTTGTGCTATGAAGAACAGGTCTTTATTTCCCCGCATATTTTCTCTTAACAATTAAATAAAACAGTATCTTAATAGGGATGTTTAATTTGCGCCTGTCCATATTTTTATTGCTGGAATGAAATACGAAAACTTAGCCGAAACCGAACTATTACAACTTGTTGCAGCCGATGATGGAGCTGCGTACGAAGTATTGTATAACCGGTATTGGCAACCGCTTTTTCTTTTTGCTTATAAACGGCTGAAGAATAAGGAGGAGTCTAAAGATGCCGTGCAGGATGTTTTTATTAACCTGTGGAAACGAAGAAGTGCCCTGCAATTAACCGCATCGCTGCGTACCTATCTTTTTACAGCAGTACGATATGAGCTATTGAAAAAAATAGCAGCTGCCAGGAAGACTTCCGGAAGCGAGGCAATGGATTTAATGCCTCTGCCAGTAGAAGGAGCCACTACAGTGGACTTATTAAGCGAGAAGGAACTGCAGCATGCGTTGTCAATTGCCGTGAATAATTTGCCGGCTAAAATGAAGGAAATTTATTTGTTGAGCCGGCAGCAGCATAAATCTGTTGCAGACATAGCACAGCAACTGGGTTTGTCTGAGCAAACCGTGAAAAACCAATTATCTAAAGCCTTGCTACGCCTGCGTATGCATTTAAAAGAGGCTACCGTGATCCCATTGCTGTTCCCAGGGATCATTTACTTCCTTAACATTTAGTTAACATTCCGGGATGGTACTAAGTGCTTGATTTTGTCGCTTCACTATAGTATGAGTACATCCGAATTCAAAAGTATTGTTGAACGCTATCTGAAAGGAGAAGCCAGCGCTATAGATCAGGCTATGATTGAAGCATGGCTCGCCGCTACGGAAGATAATCCGGTAGACCTTACAGCGGCTGAACTGGAAATGGTCCGGACAGATATGTTACAGCATTTGCGGCAACACAACGGCCATGTACAGGAATCAGGCGGGGAAGAAATTCCCGTTCAGGATCAGGAAGGTTTCCGGGGTCAGATGTATTTGCAACAGCCGGAAGAACAAACCTCAATCACCAGGGTGAGACGTTTAATACCCTGGATTCAGCGTATAGCCATAGTTGTTATATTCTGTATTGGTAGCCTGTCTTTATTTTATTACTGGCAAAGTACTACTGCCAAACGAGCGCCCGTAGCAGCAAATGAGTCATCCCCGGCTATACAATACCGGGTGAGGGTGGAAGCTACCCATGCTATCCGTAAAGTAATATTGCCTGATAGTTCAGTGGTGATGCTCAACCGATCCGGCAGTTTGTATTATAATATGCCCTTTGATAAAAGTGTCCGCGAAGTATTCCTGGATGCCGGAGAGGCATTTTTTGATGTGAAGAAAAATACAGGGCATCCATTTGTGGTATATGCCAATAAAACTGCCACTACTGTATTGGGTACCTCTTTTAATATTCGTATTACCAAAAGTGTAAGTACGGTGAAAATTGTAGTGAAATCCGGAAAGGTAAAGGTGGCCACCACCCTGGCTAGTCCGCCCGATAGCAGCCGCTTATTGCTGCCGGAGCAGGGCATTGAAATAAATACCAGCAACAATCACGTGCGCACATTTTTTCAACCAGCCAACATCACCACTTCCTGGTGGGATGGAGCGCTGGTATTTCATCAGAACAGCATGCAAGAAGTGGCAGAAGTACTCGAAAACCGCTACCAGGTGCATATCCGGCTGGCAACACCGGCATTGCAGCAGTATCGCGTTTCAGGTGATTTTACCAGGAGTCATACATTAACAGCCGTATTGGACGCATTATGCCTCGTACACCGCCTGTCGTACGAGAAAAAGAACAATGAGTATTTCATCTATGCATCTATAAAAAAACCGGTTATGCGCTAACATAACCGGTCACTTGTTTTGCTGTCAAATCCTTCCGTAACGCTAATTACCGGATGAGGCAGCGTGTTTTTAATTCAACATAAAAACTGTTCAAATTTATGAAAAATGTAGTAAGCAATTCTACAATCCGTTATCTTATGCGCCTAAGTCTGCTGACAGCCTGTTTTGCCGTAGCAAGTTTGTCTTTATGGGCTAAAAGCCTGGAGGGGCAGAGTCTAAAAAAGAACATCTCCCTGAAAGTAACCGGCACCAATCTGAATACCATCTTAAAGCAGATAGCCCGTCAAACACATTTACGACTGGTTTATGATGCTAAAGAAGCGGATAACTACCGTATGGATTCACTGGAGGCCATCGGGCGTTTCGCAGATGACCTGCTGGACTCTTTGCTGGCACCTACCACATTGTCTTACCGTGTGGTAAATGACTTGTTGGTCATATATCCTAAAGATGAACAGGAATTTGGACTCAAAGGAAAGGTAATAGATGGCGCGACCAGGGAGCCGCTGCCAGGTGTTACCGTTTTCCTGAAAGGCACAAAAAGAGGAATGGTTACCAACGGAGCTGGAGGATTTACGCTGGCGACCGTAAAGACAGGTGATATACTGGTTGTTTCTTATGTGGGATATACTACAAAAGAAGTGGTGATCGCCAATGATGCATTTCTTACGATATCGTTGCAAAGCAGTAGCGCCAAAATTAACGATGTGGTGGTGGTAGGATACGGTACCCAAAAGAAAGTCAACCTCACCGGGGCAGTCAGCCAGATAGATGCCAGCGTAATTGAGAGCAGACCCGTAGCCAATGTGGGACAGGCATTGCAGGGCGCCATTCCTAATCTGAATGTAAACTTTGGTGACGGTCGCCCGGGCGGCAATGCCACCTTGAATATCCGCGGTTTTACTTCTATCTCTGGTGGGGCGCCGTTGGTCCTGATAGATGGTATTCCAGGAGATATTAATACCGTAAATCCAAGGGATATTGAATCTGTAACCGTTTTGAAAGATGCCTCGTCGGCTGCTATATATGGTGCCCGTGGTGCTTTTGGTGTGATATTACTGACCACTAAAAAGGGGAAGTCCGGTAAAATGCAGATCAGTTACGGCACCAACTATGCCTGGGCAGGTAATACCAGTCGTACCGATTTTGTGACCAGTGGTTATGATGCCGCCATGCTGAATGATCAGGCATTTAAAATTTCACTGGGAAAAACCTATACTGGTTATACAGACGAAGACTATGCAGAATTGCTGAAAAGAAAAACAGATCCCACCCTGCCTTCTGTAGTAATACAGAATCGTAAAGGGAAAGATATGTATGTATACTATGGTAATACCGACTGGTGGCATACCATGTTCCGCGACCAGATGCCTTCCCTGGAGCATAGCCTGAATATAAGTGGTGGCACAGAGAAGGTAAATTATATGGTATCCGGCCGGGCATATCAGAAGAAGGGTATGATGCGCATTCAACAGGACGTTTATAATTCCTATAATTTCCGGGCTAAAATTGAAGCGCAGGTAAAGCCCTGGCTCACATTAACCAGCAATACGCAATTTAACGCCTACGACTATACGTATCCGGGCAGCACGGTGAATGGTAATTTCGTATCTGTAAGCGTACATGCGTTACCGTCATATGTACCTGTAAACCCTGATGGCACTGCCACTTATAGAACAGAGCTAAACAACTATACCATTGGTGATGGTATTTATGCGGACCTGCTCCATGGTAAAAGTAAGGGGGCGATGAAGCAAACAGAACTGGTGAACACAGTAGGGGCTATCTTTAAAATCACGCCGGATCTTAATATCAATGCCAACTATACACTGACCGTAGCGAATGGCAACAGCTACCACCGGCAAACAGCGTCTCCATGGTCTATTTTCCCGGGTATAATCAGCTATGTTAATAATGATGAGTTATGGCAGCAGGACGATAGCCGTCTTGTGCATGTAGCTAACCTGTATGGTAACTACAGCAAACATTTCGGTAAACATGCGATCAATCTCACAGCGGGTATTAACCAGGAGCTGCAACGATATAAAATGCTGTATTCAGGAAGGAAAGACCTGCTGTCAGAAGACCTGAATGAAGTAGCGCTGGGTACCGGTGATGCTACCGTAAACAGTAATAACCAGGAACTGGCCCTGCTGGGTACCTTTGGACGTGCCGCCTATAGTTACGCTGATAAGTACCTGGTGGAATTTAATGGGCGTTACGATGGCTCTTCCCGTTTTCCCTCCAGTAAACGTTTTGGCTTTTTCCCCTCTGTTTCAGCCGGCTGGCGTATGAGTGAGGAAGCATTTTTTAAACCGGTAAGAAATGTGGTCAACGATATAAAGTGGCGTGTTTCTTATGGTGCATTAGGGAATCAGGATGTGCGTAATAACTACTATCCTTATATCCCTATTATGGGTATGGGAACGATAGATTATATCACGGAAGGTAAGCGTACACAGTATGTGACCCTGCCAACTCCGATTTCTCCAGACCTCACCTGGGAAAAGGTGAATTCTACCAATTTCGGAGCGGACATGAGTTTTTTGCGCAGCAGGTTGAATGTTACTTTAGACTGGTATGTACGTAATACAAAAGACATGCTTACCAAAGGCATGACCTTACCCGCCGTTTTCGGCGCAGGAGAGCCTAAACAAAACGCAGCAGATCTTCGTTCCCAGGGTTGGGAAGTAAACGTGGACTGGCGTAGTACCCTGCAGGTAGCGGGTAAGCCGTTTAATTATAATCTTGGTTTCAACGTAGGTGATTTTAAGGCTTCGATTACCCGGTTTGATAACCCCAACAGCATTTTAAGTGATTACTACGCAGGGCAGCAGCTGGGTGATATCTGGGGCTATAGTATTGCAGGCTATTTCCAGTCAGATAAAGAAGCGGCAGACTGGAAAGTAGATCAGACACAAGTGGGCAACAACATTTTTTCAGCACCGGGTGAATGGGGCAAGCTCCGCGCCGGTGACCTGAAGTTTGTAGATCTGAATGGAGATAATACCATCAACAAAGGAAAGAATACCCTGGCAGATCACGGTGATTTAAAAGTTATTGGTAATTCTTTGCCCAGGTATACGTTCGGTATCAGGGGAGGAGCAGACTGGAACGGAATAGATTTTAGTTTCTTTTTCCAGGGAGTAGGCCGTCAGAACTGGTATCCGGGTAACAATGCGGATAAATTCTGGGGTCCTTTCTCACGTCCTTATATGTCTTTTATTCCGACAGATTTTGCGGATAAGTTATGGAGTCCTGAAAATCCGAATGCCTACTTCCCGCGATTGAGAGGATACATTGCCCTAAATGATAACGGTTCACTGAAAGAGAATAATGATAAATACCTGCAGGACCTGGCCTACATCCGTTTGAAAAGCCTGATTGTAGGTTATTCTCTCCCGGAATCACTGATGAAGCGGATTAAACTGACCCGTTGCCGGATTTATTTCAGCGGCGAAAATCTGCTCACGATCAGTAAGCTGCAGAGCAAATACCTGGACCCGGAACAACTTTCCAGTGATCCCAACCTGGTAAGAACAGATGCTAATGGCCGCGTTTATCCTTTTAGTAAAACATTTGCAGCAGGACTGGATATCACTTTTTAACCTGTAAAAGAAAAGACGATGAAAAAAACTAATCTACTTGTTATATGCCTGCTGGTACTGGCTTTTAGCTCCTGTAATAAATTTATGGACAGAGACCCGCTGGCGAAAATTTCTCCTGAGAATTTTTTTAAAACAGAGAAGGACCTCAAACTATATATCAACTCCATGTACACCATGGTACCGGATGCGGAAACGATTTATAATGAGGATATGGATAATGTGGTGAAATCCAGTGTATCGGAATTCCTCACTGGTAAACGGCAGGTACCGGTTACCGGCGGTGGCTGGACCTGGACGGAATTGCGGAAGATTAATTATTTTCTGATCAACTGCAATAAAGTATTGCCTTATGCCACTACAAGGAAATATGTAGGTGCTGCTAAATTTTTCCGGGCCTGGTTTTATTTTGAAATGGTCAAAAAATTTGGAGATGTACCCTGGTATAATACCCCCATGGATGTAAATGATCAGGCATTGCTGCAAAAAGCGAGAGATCCCCGTAAGCTGGTGATGGATTCTGTGATAGCAGATATTGATTCTGCCATTGTTTCCCTGGATGCCCTGAAAAGTAATGAGCTGGTGACGAAATGGACGGCGCTCGCGCTGAAAGCACGTATTTGTCTTTATGAAGGAACTTTCCGGAAATATCACAAAGAAGCCAATTTCAATTTACCGGATGAGAATAAATTTTTACAGGCAGCTGCAGATGCTGCAGCACAGCTCATGGCTGGTGGACAATACCGTATTTACACCAGCACGGCAGCCAATGCTTACCGCGACCTTTTTGCTACGAAAGCGGCAAATACAGACGAAATTATATTAAGCAGAAAATACAGCGCAGGTTTACAATTATATCATAACGCTAACTACTATACGATTACTGCTTCTTATGGTCAACCCGGACTGGAAAAGAGTTTTGTGAATAGTTACCTGATGAAAGATGGTAGCCGTTTTACAGATAAACCGGACTATAATAAAATACAGTTTTATGCAGAATGCCAGGATCGTGATCCACGGCTGGCGCAAACGATCCGCACGCCAGGTTATACACGTATTGGGAATACCAATAAACTGGTGCCAGATTTTGGGGCGGCAGTAACGGGTTATCAGCTCATTAAATATGTAACAGATGAAACACAGGATTCTTATGTAAAGAATGACAACGATATGCCGGTATTCCGTTATGCAGAAGTATTGCTGAACTATGCGGAAGCAAAGGCTGAACTGGGACAGCTTACACAGGGTGATATAGATCAGTCTATTAAATTGTTGCGTGACCGGGTGGGTATGCCCAACCTGAATGTTGCCGCTGCAAATGGGAATCCTGATCCGTACGAGGCTGCACGGTACAGCAATAAAACCATTAGTGGCGTACTGCTTGAAATCCGCCGTGAGCGCCGGATAGAGCTGGTCATTGAAAATTTCCGCTGGAGTGATATTTGTCGATGGAAAGAGGGGAGTATGCTTACCCGCCCTTTCAAAGGAATGTATTTCCCTGGTCTTGGTCAGTATGACCTGGATAATGATGGAAAAGTGGATGTGGTGATTTACGAAGGCACTAAACCTTCAGGCCCCAAAGGACCCGCTTACCTGAAACTGGGTACTGAAATAGACCTTGAAAACGGCACATCTGGTGGCTCTGTGATGGTGAACCGGAATATTGCCAAAGGCTTTAACGAAAACCGGGATTACCTGTATCCTGTGCCCATCCAGGAGCGTACATTAAACAAGCATCTTACGCAAAATCCTAACTGGAATGACGGACTTTAAATAAATAATGGTGGTCTGAAGATGATATTATCTTCGGACCACCATTGTATATTAAATTTTGCCTCCCATATTTTTAATAATTGTTTCCAGGAAGTTGATCGTAGAAAGATATTCTTCCGTTGTGGTGCCGGTGAGTATTTTCTCATGATTTCCCTGTTGGTTGGCTGCTATCTCATCAAATTTTATTTTTCCTGTTGATGTAAAGGAATACATGTCCTGGTCCTGCTGCACCCAGCCGCGGGATACAAGGGATTGAAGCATTTCTTCCAGTTCAGTTTCAGAAAGGAACCTGCTCACCTGGTGGTAATACAGTGTTTTGGAGATTTTTGTGTGTGTATCAATATTCTTCATTACCTGCCAGTGAAACCTACTGATGCCAAAGGTTTCAAAGGCGGCATTCATATATTGTGTAATCAGGCTGTCCGCTTCTTTGAGGTACCAGCCGATAGGTAGCTTTTTTTTGATTTCGGATTGCATACAAGTGTTTTAATCGTTGACAGGTGTGGTAATTTCAATCATGATAGTATCGAAATGCAGGTAGAAGCCGAATGTTTTACGCATGGGCTGTGGCGCCTGGTCCAATACGATGCCGCCATCTTTCAGACGTTGATACATACCGTTTACAGCATCTTTATCTTCCAGGTAAAAGCCGATATGGAAAGCATCCGGATAGGTATGGTTTTCCTTATCGTTGAAGCGTTGGTTCATCAGTACGAGCAGGAAGTTATCGGGACCTGTTAAAACGGATAAGCTATCATTAAGTTTAGGGTCTGTACAGCGGAAATCGAAGTACGTTTCAAAAAAAGTGCGTGTTGCAGGCACATCTTTTACAGTGAGGTTTAAGTGATTGAGTTGCATTAGTAGGTAGTTAATAAATGAATGTTCGCTCTTTTATGATGCAAATATAATCGAATGATCGTTCTTTTAAAAAAAATATCAAACTTTTTTTCGGAAGAGGGGTAAAAAAGTGGGTGATTTTTTACCCGGGTCATGGAAAGCGGGTGTACGTTTTTGTTTAAATATTTGGTTATCAAATAGATATTTCTTCACCCTGATGGATATGGAAATGAATAGGTATCCATAAAAAAGGGTTGGAATCAACTGTTAATGGCTATTGCTTTTTCTTTTGCACAGGTTTTTGGGGTGCCTCGTGGTAATCTTCTGCCGATTTCGGCTGGGTCATAATCTTTTTCTTCTGATCCAGGGGCTGTGGGGTAGGAGCACCTTTTCCCATAGGAATAGCATCGTGAAAAATCTTATTTACGTGCATCCATTTACCCGCCTGCCATTTGAACCCCTCGTAGTCCATATCGGATATATAGGTAAATTTCTTGGCCGGCTCATTGGTTTCTGAAATAAGATGGTCGTATACGATCATATCCAGTTCCTTGTTATAGTTAAGGGTAGCAGTACTCTCTTTTTTATACTCTATGATAAAGCGGTTACGAGTAGGCTTGGGCGTGCTGTCTTCTGCAAAACTAAAGAACGGACCACCAAATACGGGTGCACCATTTTTGAAGGTGAGCATTTCTACTATTTTCTTCTGGCTGCGTGGGTTATTGGCATCCCAGCCAAAGAGCGTATAAAATTCCTGGTTGAAATAATGGCGGTGTATGACTGCATAATACAGGCAACCATACCAGGATTTATTATCTGCAATGGTATCTGTATTGGTGATATAGTCTGATGCATCAAACAGTGGAAACAGCTTGAGCTGTCCATCTGCTGTATTCATTTGTATAGCGCCAAAGTGCCGGTAGAAGCCATTTTCACGTTCCAGCGCCCAGGTGAATATGCGGAAGGTACTGTCTTGCGGATATTGGATGGAAATCGTTTTCAATGAGTCAAAAGGAAAACGAAAGGAGTATTTTGTTTTCAGTGCCCGCACCAGCATTGGAATAAACGCATCCTTAGCCCTTTCCCTGCCATCATCGCCTTTGCCACTGAATATATCCATACTGAGTACCTGCAGGGTATCCTGGTCGTGTTTCAGCTGTTTTAAGCCCGCAGCATTCGGTTGCTGCGCATAGGTCAGTAAACAGGCGAATAGCAGTAGTAGTGACAGTAATGATTTTTTTGCCATATCTATTATACGGTTCGGGACAGGAATTATTGTATGGACTGTGCAAACTCCAACAGGTTTTGACACCGCTGGTCAATCAAAGGATGAGGGAAAGGTACTTCCGGACGGGTAGAAGGAATAAATACGGTTTGCATGCCCAGGTTTTTTCCAAACTGCATATCGCTTAATGTATTTCCTACCATTACCGCATTTGTGAAATCAATGTCCGGAAAATCTATTTGTGCCTGTAATCCCATTCCTGTAGCCGGTTTCCGGCAAGGACTACTGTTATCCAGATCCGGACAAAAATAGATCCTGTCGACACGGCCACCATGTAACTCAATTTGTCGCAGCATTTGTGCGTGGATCTCCTGTAAACCTTCTACAGTAAGCAGGCCACGGCCAATACAGCGTTGGTTGGTAACCATCACTATGCGGTCAAAATGTTTGGCCAGTAATGGCATGGCGGTTAGTACTCCTTCACTGAAATGAAACATATCCGGACGAAGTACATATCCATCACGGATTTCATCATTTATTACCCCATCTCTGTCGAGAAATAATGTCATGATACCAATACTTTTTTTGCTGCTTCATAATCTTCCGGAATACCGATATCTATAAAATAAGTATCACTGATAAATCCGTATAAGTTGCCGGCAGCGGCACCGGGCTCCAGGACTTCCTTCTCAAAAGAAAATTTTTCCGGCAAAGACAAGCTGTTTAAAAAGTCGGTGGAGGTGAGATAAATACCACCATTGATCAATCCGGCCGCGCAGAACTGCTTTTCATGAAAAGCGCTGATTCGCTCCCGGGCATCCAGTTCGATGCTGCCGTAGCGGTCAAATTGCTGCATGGGTTTCAGCGCCAGTGACAGGGGACTTTGATGTGCCGCATGAAACTGATGGAACGCGGACAGATTTACATCAAAATAAGTATCTCCGTTTACAATAAACACTTCTTTGCCTTCTAAAGCAGGCAGGGCGTGAAGAATGCCGCCACCGGTTCCCAGTGGCTCCTGTTCTACGGTAAAGGATACACGTAATGGTAAGTCCATATTGTTGCACCAGCCGATCACCTGTTCAGATAAATAGCCCAGTGACAACACCGCATGGGTAATGCCTTGTTTGTGAAGGTATTGTAACAGGTAATATAAAAAAGGATGTTCTCCCAAAGGGGCCATGCATTTTGGCTTGTCAGCCACTACACTGCGCAGGCGTGTTCCTAAGCCTCCGGCGAGTACAATACATTCACTGGTCATTATCCAAACAGGTTATTTTCTACTATTTCGCAAATGATATGTCCTACGGTAATATGTGCTTCCTGTATACGCGGTGTATCATTGGAGGGGATGTTAATCAGATAGTCACTTCCGGCTTTCATTTTGCCACCGGTGCTACCTGTCATGCTTACTACAATCATACCCTGTTCCTTTGCTACTTTGATAGCTTCCAGGATATTACCGGAATTGCCGGAAGTAGAAATGGCTACCAGCACATCACCGGGGCGACCGATCCCTTTCAGGATACGGGCATATACCTGGTCGTAGCCGTAGTCGTTACCTACTGCGGTCATATAGGAAGAGTTACAGTGTAACGCTTCTGCATACAGTGGCATACGGTCTTTATAAAAGCGACCGGAAAATTCAGCTGCCAGGTGTTGTGCATCGGCAGCGCTGCCGCCGTTACCACAGAAAAGGATTTTATGATCTGTTTGCAGACTATGCGTAATGGTATCTGCTACCAGTTTTATGGTGTTCAACAGTGGCTCATCCTGGCAAATGGCTTCTTTTACAGTGATACTTTCCCTGAGCTTGTTGATAATATATTGTTTCATCAGTAGATTTTTTGATTTGGTGTAACCTTAAATACTCCACGTTTGAATGCCGTGATTAGTAAAGGTATAGCGTTTTACATCACCACCAAAACCACTTAATGCGTCTACCACGGCGAAGCGGGTGTTTTTAGGGCAATAGAAGATCATGAAACCACCACCACCGGCACCGGAAATTTTACCTCCGCTGGCGCCGGCTTTGCGGGCTGCATCGTATATTTCATCCAGTTGGGGGTTGGTAATGCCCTGGGCCATCTTCTTTTTGTTTTCAAAACCGTAGTTCAGGATTTCACCGATTTTGTCGATGGTACCCCGCAGCAGGGCTTCCTTCATCATCACCGCCTGTTCTTTCAACTGGTGCATGGCTTCAATGGAAGCATCTTTTTTATCGGTTACATTTTTTTGTTGTTCGGAGATGATGGTAGAAGACAGGCGGCTGGTAGAAGTGTAAAACAATACCAGGTTATTTTCCAGCTCATGGAGATTGATCTCTTTGATGCGGAGTGGATTTACAATTACTTTATCGCCCTTGTAAAACTCCATGAAGTTTACACCTCCAAAAGTCGCTGCATACTGATCCTGTTTACCTCCGGCCTGTTGCAGGTCTTCCCGCTCAATAGAATAGGCCAGGTGAGCCATATCATATTCTCCGAGCGGTAACTTCAGCCATTCGGCAAAAGCGCCGAGTACGGCCACCACCAGGGTAGAAGAAGTACCCAGACCGGAGCCTGCAGGAGCGTCTACAAAAGTGGTGAGTTTAAAACCGGTAGACGGCAATAAACCATAATCTTTTTGTACCCGGTTAATCACGCCTTTCAGGATATCCAGTTTACCATCTAACGGTAAAGGATATACGGCATCATAGGAAGCACTTTCTCTTCTGTCGGCACATTCAAAAATAATTTTTCCGTCAGTGGAGGGCTCTATAGATGCGCGGGCATATAAAGAGATGGTAGCATTGAGAATGGCGCCACCGTATAAATCCGAGTACGGACTTACATCTGTGCCACCACCGGCAAGGCCTATACGTAAAGGTGCTTTGCTTCTGTAGATCATGCGAGCTGTTAGCTTTTAGCTGTTAGATATTAGATTAGCTGTTAGTTGGCGGTATTTATCAAAAAGCCAGCCACTGATAGTTAAATGCTTGCCAATGTATGAATTTCTTTCGCCAAACGGCTCCAGGAATATTGTAGTTTCTCTATACGGAGGGCTGCTACCATATCAGCTTCCCTGTTTTCCAGGAAATATTTTTCAATAGCGGCAGCAATAGAAGCGGGGTTGGGTTCCGCCTGGAATCCCACTACGCCATCCGGCACCATTTCTACCAGTCCGCCTACATTGGTTACTACCATTGGTTTCTCGAAGTGATAAGCGATCTGTGAAATACCGCTTTGGGTAGCACTTTTATAAGGTTGTACCACCAGGTCGGCGGCGCAGAAATAATTTTTAACAGCTTCGTTGGGAATGAAATCGGTGTGCATGAGCACCCGGTCGCCCAGTTGTAATTTATTCAGCAGTTCCAGGTAAGGAGTGGCATCTTCATAATATTCACCGGCTACAATAGCATGTACATCCAGTTTCTTCATGCGTTCATCTGCCATGGCTTCCAAAAGCAGATCCAGCCCTTTATACTGGCGGATGAAACCAAAAAACAGGATATAACGTTTGCCCGGCTGAAGTTTCAGTTGTGCCCGGGCTGCTTCTTTAGTGATGAGCGCGCCGTAGTTATCGTAAATAGGATGGGGAATGAGCGATGCTTTTTTAGAAGGCTCAAACACACGGAGATCGTTAAGTACAGACTGGCTCATTGCCACAAAAGCGTCTACCGGCTTCAGGAAATATTTGGTAAAAGCTACGTCGCCGGGGCGTTTTTCATGTGGTACTACGTTATCAAGTACAGCAATTACTTTGGTATGCCTGCGTTTTCCCAGTCGCAGGAGTGATCCCAGTGCGGGCCCCATGATAGGCAACCAGTATTTGGTGATGATAATATCCGGGTTCATTTTCCGGATCTTACGGCCCACGATTAACCAGTTTAGTGGATTGACGGAATTGATCAGGCGTCTGATCTTAAGATGTTTGGGTGCAGGATCAGTAGAGAACTGGCTTTTACCAGGAAAAAACAACTTGGGATACTGGATGGTAAACGTCCATATTTCCACGTCATCTGTTTGCTGTAATTCTTCTGCCAGTCGCTCGTTATAAGCAGCCAGCCCACCCCGGAAAGGATAGGCTGTACCTAAAATAAGTATTTTCTTTTTGTTAGCCATAGTTACAAATTACGAATAGTGAATTACAGGATTAAAGCCGGCGATCATGAAGATTCGACAGTTGTAAATCGTCATCCGTAACATTACTGGTGTGATCCATGCGTTCTTCCACGAGATAAGAATTACGCTCGGTAGCATTGCGGGTTACCAGTTCACCGATAAAACCGGTGAGGAACAATTGGGAACCAATAATCATACACAGCAGCCCCAGGTAAAAGAGGGGTCTGTCTGTCATATTCACCTTATCAAAAAATATTTTGGCAATGGCCATGTAAAGTGCAATTACAAAACCCACAAAAAACGACAGAGAGCCCAGGGCGCCGAACAGGTGCATCGGGCGTTTGCCGAATTTGCCGATAAACATAATGGTGGCCAGATCCAGGAAGCCGTTGATAAAACGTTCCAGCCCGAATTTGGTAACGCCGTATTTGCGGGCACGGTGTTCCACTACTTTTTCGCCGATTTTGCGGAACCCGTTCCATTTGGCGATAACAGGAATATAGCGGTGCATTTCACCGTATACTTCTATTGACTTGATCACTTTTTTGCGATAGGACTTCAGGCCACAGTTCATATCATGCAGCTTTACGCCGCTCATACGGGTAGTGGTAAAGTTATATAACTTGGAAGGGAGGTTTTTAGTAAAGGCATTGTCGTAACGTTTCTTTTTCCAGCCGCTCACCAGGTCATAACCATCTTCCATAATCATGCGGTATAGTTCAGGTATTTCATCCGGACTATCCTGCAGGTCGGCGTCCATGGTGATGACTACATCTCCCTGGGCTGCACTGAAGCCTTCATTTAGTGCGGCTGATTTACCGTAGTTGCGCTGGAATTTGATGCCTTTTATATGTGGGTTTTGCGCAGCCAGTTGCTGAATGACACCCCAGGAGTCATCGGTGCTACCATCATCTATCATCCATACCTCGTAGGTATAATGATGAGCATCCATCACTCTTTCAATCCATGCGGCGAGTTCAGGTAACGATTCTTCTTCGTTTTTTAAAGGAACGATTACGGATATGTTCATCTTAATAGAATAGTATTATAAGTGTTGCCCTTCGGCCGGTTTCTTACGTATGATCAGTGAAATAATGGCTGCCACCGCAAAATAGAATATAATTCCTTTCAGGAAATCCATGAACGATTTTGCAAGGCCTACTTTAAAGTCTGTTTTAGCCAGTTCGTCTAATTGTTTGTCTATCTCCTCCTGTGGTGCTTTGAACTTATGCATCCATTTTTCTGTAGATTCCAGCAGGTTTTGCTTTAAGGCATCTACCAGGTGTGGATCTATGTATTTATACAGGATATACTGATAAACTGTAATGATGGCGGTACCAATGATAAAAGCAGTAAACACTGGTTGCAGTGCTTCTTTAAAACTGATATATCCACCCAGTTGTTTCTTTCTTTCTTTTCCAGCCAGTACTGCAATCACAATAAAGACAGCCAGCTGTATAACGCTGTTCCACCAGGAAAATAATATAGTGGGGCCAGCTATATAGGTCAGTACATTTAAAAATACTAAGATAATACCGCCGACCAAGCCCCATTTCAGGCCAGGGTTAGAATTTTGCTGCATACCAGGTTAATTATTTATATGAAAAACGGGACCATTCACGGTGGCATGTACTTTACCCTTCAGTTGTTCGCCAATATACGCTGAATTTTTGGACCGGGAAGCAATGTGGGCGGTAGTAAACTGCCAGCTGGTTTCCGGATCAAAGATAGTAAGATTGGCCGTGGCGCCTTCCTGCAGTACAGGCTGAGGCAGCCCGAATATTTTACGGGGATGGGTAGTCAGCATATTAATGAGCTGTTCCAGTGGTAACTGGGGCAGGTATTGTCTGATCACACCAAAGGTACTTTCCAGGCCGATCATACCATTTCTGGCATATTCAAATTCCACCTGTTTGGCGTCCCAGTCCTGCGGGAGGTGATGGGTGGCAATACAGTCGATGGTGCCATGTAATACGGCTTCCTGGAGGGCTTTTACATCATCTGCGGTACGCAGCGGAGGGTTTACCTTCAGGTGGGTGTCGTAGTTAACCAGGTGGGCATCCGTCAGCGACAGGTGGTAAGGCGTAACGGAGCAGGTTACTTTTACGCCATCTGCTTTAGCTGCAGCAATCAGTTCTACTGATTTGCGGGTGCTGATGCCGGTAAAGTGAATGCGGGAGTCGGTGTATTTAGCGAGTTCTATATCACGTTGTATGATCAGTTCTTCTGCCAGGGCGGGTTTGCCGGGCATCCCCAGCTGGGTGGAATAGATGCCTTCGTTCATGAGTCCATGTGCAGAAATGCTCTGGTCATCCGGTAACTGTATGAGGGTGCCATCGAAAGCTTTAATGTACTGGAGGGCTTTCAGCATTAATCCGGGTGATTGTAATGGTTTGAGGCCATCAGAGAAGGCTACGGCTCCTGCCTGCTGCATTTCATACATTTCTGCCAGGCCGGTGCCTTCCAGGTTTTTGGTGGCTGCGCCAATTGGCAGGACGGTAGCAGCCGAATGGCGCGATCTGCTCAGCACGTATTCGATTTGCGGTTTGGTATGCAGTGCCGGCTGGGTATTAGGCACAATCATCACGGTAGTATAACCACCGGTGGCTGCTGCTTTTATGCCGCTTTGCAGATCTTCCTTGTGCTCCTGACCGGGGTCGCAGAAGTGTGCGAAAACATCCATCCATCCGGCGGAAACATGCAGGTTGTTACCTGAAATGACCGTTGCGCGGGCATCTTCGAGGTTATCAGCTACCTGTTGAATGATGCCGTTTTGAATGGAAATGTCTTTTTGCTGCCCGTGCAAGGGTGAGGAAGGCGCTATAATCTTTACGTTCTTGAGTAATATGTGCATGCTTTACGTTCTATACCTGTCCGAAAATACAGGGGCAAATGTAACATAAAACTGTTAATTGTTGAAGCCGGCCGTTCGTACTTTTCGGATCGTTGTTCAGGTTGGTATGATAATTGAAAATGCAGGGGTAGCAGATCAAAATAACTACTGATGATTGACTACCTTACTAACCTCGTAGCTCGGATATGCGACCGCTCAGAACAATTGCATAATGGCCAGACAACCAGCTGGCAGGCACTTCGCGAAGCGGAACAACTCGCTAATCACGCTTATATTCCCCTGCTGTACCAATATATTGATCAGGAGCCCGACAAAGATAAACGCCGCGCCGCCTTTTTTGTCATCACACAGCTTTCCAGAAACACCAACGATTCCGAAGTGATCCGCTTTTTGCTGGATCGCCTCAAAGTAGAGCAGGATGCTGATATGATCACCGCTATTCAACAGGACCTCGAACGTGGTCTTACTATTCCGGGATATATTAACCTGGAGCCCTTATTCAACAATACTTTATCTGTTAATAATAATATCCGCCGTTCGGCTTTGCTGGCCCTCAGGGGTACTAATAATCCGGCAGTGGAAGACTGGGCACTGTCCCTGTTAAAGCGGACCATGAATGAATATGATATCTACTATATCACTTTATTACTGCATAAAGTAGGTACCCAAAAAAGTGTTCCTTCCTTACGCCGCTTACTGGAATATCACCGTCAGGACGTTAAAAGTCTCGCTTTTGCTGCCATGGCCGATATTGAGAAAGAAAAGGAAGCGATGTTTTACATGCGTTACCTCCTGCGGGGACAATTGAAATTTGAGGCAATGGAAGCCATTTATAAATATGCGGATGAAAATGCCATTCAGGCCGTTACTGCCCGCATTACGGAGCTGTTATCCAAAAGGCGCAGCAGTGCCCGGATGACCATAGAAACAGTAAAGAACGGATTCACAGACCTCATGCTCGGCATGGAATTCCTTTTTAAGTTCCGTACCGTTAAATCAGATATCAAAAAAACTTTTTCCTGGATTACAGAAAAAAGAGCCGATTACCTGTTGCCCGAAGAAAAAGAATGGGTAAGAAGGAATATCAGCCCGTTGGCTTTTAGCCATTAGCTTTTAGCTTTTAGCAAAATGCAGCGGAGATGAACATTTATATGTTCTCCGCTGCATTTTGCTAAAAGCTAAAAGCTAAAAGCTAAAAGCTAAAAGCTAATGGCTAAAAGCTAAATGCTATTCCTTAATTTAGCTTCCCAAAAAGAGAGATGAAGAAAGCTTTCCTATTGCTTTTGACAGGATCGATGATGAGTGGGCTGTATACACAGGCCCAGCAACGTCAGTATACGATGGCCGAAGCAACCAACGGACTTCGCCAGCAACTGGCGCCTGAAAGATTAAGACAATTTGAGTGGATTCCGGAGCAAAACGCCTACACCAGCGTAGTAACAGCAAATGGTAGCTTTGCCTGGGTAAAGAGTACACCCGCAGGCAATAGTATTAAAGCAGATACTTTGCTGAGGTTGACGGATCTTAATCAGCAGTTATTCTCTGCCAAACCCTTACGAGGATTACCTCCATTGCATTGGATTTCAGCCAGCAGTGCATGGTTTAGCATTGGCAACGAGCTGTTCAAAGGAACCCTGCAAAACGGCGTGATGCAATTCAGTCACTGGTGTGAACTGCCTGCTGCTGCTGAAAATATTACGGTCAATACACAAAGTGGTCAGATTGCCTGGACCGTAAAAAATAACCTTTTTATTCGCACTGCTAACGATGCCGTTCAGGCGGTGACTAACGATGCAGATGAAAATATCGTGAACGGTAAAAGCGTACACCGGGAAGAATTCGGCATCGATAAAGGCATTTTCTTTTCTCCGAAAGGAGATCTGCTGGCATTTTACCGCATGGATCAGCGCATGGTGAATGATTATCCGATCATTGACTGGTCTGTTACGCCTGCACATGCCCATAACATTAAATACCCTATGGCGGGTGGTAAGTCGCACGAAGTGACCCTGGGCATTTATCAGCCATCTACCCAAAAAACTATTTTCCTGAAAACAGGTGGTCCCGCAGATCATTATCTGACCTGTGTTACCTGGTCGCCTGATCAGCAATCCGTTTACGTAGGATTACTGAACCGGGAGCAAAATCATCTGTGGCTAAATCAATACAGCGCAGTTACCGGCGAACTGGTGAAAACACTGTTTGAAGAAACAGACGCCAAATATGTACATCCTACGCATCCACTTACTTTTGTACCTGGCAAGCCGGATCAGTTTATCTGGTTCAGTGAACGTAGCGGATACCAGCATTTGTATCTCTATAATACCCAGGGGCAGCAGTTAAAACAAATTACAGCGGGTGATTGGGTGGTAAACGAACTGGTGGATGTGAAACCCAACAATGTGATTTTTACGGCATCGAAAGAAGGCCCGATGGAGAAGCATATTTACGCCGTTAACTATGCAAAAAATCAGAAAGCAACCCCATATGTTCGCCTGGACAAAGCTGCCGGCTGGCATGATGCACAGGTGAGCAGTGATGGCAGCTATGTGCTGGATACCTACAGCTCAGGCACCACACCTTATGTAGCGAGAGTGACAGCTACTTCCGGCAATTGGGAACAGGCTATTATCACTGCTGCAGATCCGCTGAAAGATTTTCAACGCCCGCAAATCAGACCGGTAACGCTGAAGGCCGACGATGGTACACCTTTGTATGGTAAGCTGATATTACCCGTGAATTTTGATTCTACCAAAACATACCCGGTAATTGTATACCTGTATAATGGCCCGAATGTGCAGTTGATCCGTAATACTTATCCCTACAGCGGTAACTTGTGGTATGAATATATGGCCCAGCATGGCTATGTTATCTTTACTATGGATGGCCGTGGCAGTGATAACCGTGGTATGGCTTTCGAACAGGCTACTTTCCGTCAGTTGGGTACCGTAGAAATGAATGATCAGCTACAGGGAGTTGCTTATCTTAAATCACTGCCTTACATTAATCAGCAGAAAATGGGCGTACATGGCTGGAGCTTTGGAGGCTTTATGACCACCTCCCTGATGTTGCGGCATCCTGGTGTATTTCAGGCAGCTGTAGCCGGTGGGCCGGTGATCGACTGGAGCATGTATGAAATCATGTATACAGAGCGCTATATGGATACACCCCAGGAAAATCCGGAAGGCTATGCCAATGCTAATCTTCTCACAAAAACTAAAAACCTGCAGGGGCACCTGATGTTAATTCATGGTACCAACGATGATGTAGTGGTATGGCAGCATTCCATTAATTTCGTGAGAGCTTGTGTAGACAATGAAGTGCAGCTGGATTATTTCGTATATCCGGGACATTTACATAATGTGCTGGGAAAAGACAGGGTACACCTGATGCAGAAGATAACGGACTATTTTGATGCACAGCTGAAATAACAGCTATTAGCAGTTAGCTATTAGCTGTTAGATTAAACAATATAATAATGAAGCGGAGATCATAGCGAAAAATTAATATTCGCTGTTATCTTCGCTTCATTATTTTATGCTACTTGCGATCAGCTTACCTAAAACAGTATACAATGAAATATTTATTCCTGGCGATGGGCCTTTTATCATTTTCTACATTAACAGCGCAGCAGAAAAAGCACAAGGTATTATTCATCATTGCGGACGGGATACCGGCAGATGTGATTGAATCGCAGCCAACACCAAATCTGAAACGTATTGCCAGGGAAGGAGGGTATTGCAGGGCTTATGTAGGTGGAGAAAAGAACGGATACTCACAAACACCCACTATTTCTGCCGTTGGTTATAATAGTTTGCTGACCAGCACCTGGGTCAACAAGCACAATGTATGGGATAATGATATTGCGGCGCAGAATTATTCGTACCCCAGCATTTTCCGTTTTTTTAAATCGGCTTATCCGGAAGGCACCACTGCGATTTTTTCTACCTGGCTGGATAACAGAACGAAGTTAGTGGGAGATGGCTTACCTCAAACCGGTGGTTTACATATAGATCATGCGGTAGATGGTCTGGAACATGATACGGTGCAGTTTCCGCACGACAAAGACAGTTGGTATATACATCAGATAGATGAAACGGTAGCTGCTAAGGCTGCGGAGTATGTAAAAAGTGACGCACCGGATATGACCTGGTTGTACCTGGAATACAGTGATGACATGGGGCATCGTTATGGTACCGGCGCCAGAATGGATACCGCCGTGCGTATGACAGATGATATGGTTGGTAAGATCTGGGATGCAATGGAATACCGCCGTCAGCATTTTAATGAAGACTGGCAGATCTATATTACCACAGATCATGGCCGGGATGCCAAAGGAGGCCATGGGCATGGTGGACAATCGGACCGGGAGCGTACTACCTGGATTGTTACCAACGCCAAAGGATTGAATACCTATTTTAAAACAGCACAACCGGGCATTGTAGACATTCTGCCTTCTATTGCGCGGTTTATGAATATTAAAATACCTGTGGAAAATGCCCGTGAACTGGATGGTGTACCGCTTACCGGTGCTATTTCACTGGCACAGCCTACAGCTGTTGTAGCAAACGATAAGTTGCAGGTAGGGTGGAAGTCGTACGATAAAAAAGGCAAGGTGAAAATATGGGTGACCACCACCAATAACTACAAGACTGGCGGCCATGATACGTATAAATTGCTGGGAGAAGTACCTGTATCGGCAGAAAAGGCGGAATTGAGTATAAAAGATGTTCCTGCCGGGTTTTACAAGATTGTGCTGGAGGCGCCGTTGAATACGGTCAACCGTTGGGTTGTGCAGCAGCCACAAAGCTAAAAGCAGCAGGCAAAAAGCAAAAAGCTATTTTCCAGGATATCTTCGGGAAAATAGCTTTTTGCTTTTTGCCTGTTGCTTTTAGGCTAAATATGGCTTTACGCAAACGCTTGCGCTGATAACGCAAGCGTTTGCGTATACGTAATGTTAAAAAAATCATGTAGAATCGTTGTAGCAATTAATCAGAAAGTGAACTAAGCTCGAAAAGCAGCAATTATAGACAGCGAACAATGAAGTCGAATAACCTGTGCCACGGTCACCTGCTGTGGCAAGGTTATCGATAAGAAGATGCCTCAGCGGTTATGAATCACCAGTTGTGACTCCATGATGGTGCGTTGATAATCGTTTAATGCGTGTTCTCCATTCAGGAGAGACAGTAGCATATTGGTAGCCGCCTGCCCTTGCTCATAAGGGAACTGCTCAACAGAAGCAGCAGGAGGAAAAGCCGTATAACCGCTTACCGGTGTATTGGCGTAAGATACAAAAGTTATATCCTTATTTATTTCCAATTTTTGTTTTATGGCATATTGTACTGCATCCATGGCTACATAGTCATTGAATGTAACGATGGCGGTTACTTTCCTTTTCAGTGACAGCAGGTACTGCATGGCTTCCTCCGTACCGGCAGCGGTAAGGTCAGCATTAACGATCAGTTTAGGGTCATATTTGAGGCGATGTTTGTGCAGCGCCCTGCTATAGCCTGCAGCGCGTTCCTTGCTGGCCACCATGGTTTCCGGGCCATTGATCATGCCTATTACACGGTGACCTTGTTTTAACAGAAAATCTACCGCCTGCACAGTACCGGATTCCAGGTTACAGGAAACGGAGTGCATATTGGGGAGATCAGGAATGCGGTCGAAGAATACTACCGGAATGCGTGCCTGCTGCAGCATTTCAAAGTGTTCGTAGTTGCTGGTGTTTTTTCCGATAGACACAATGCATCCGTCTACCCGGTGTTGTTTCATGCTCTGGATGATCTGTTTTTCACGGGCTTCATCGTCGTGCGATTGTCCTAGCAGTACCGTATAGTTGTTGCTGTACGCGGTGTCTTCAATGCCGCTGATAGCGCTGGCAAAGAATGCCTCCGACAGCTCCGGTAAAAGGATCCCGATGGTGAAGGTTTTGCCCTGTTGGAAATAGATAGCTGTTTGGTTACGTTCATAATTCAGCTCAGCAGCCAGCTCTTTTACCCTGGTTTTGGTTCTTAAACCTATACTGTGATGATCATGTAACGCTCTTGATACTGTAGATACAGAGATGTTCAGCCTTTTTGCAATTTCCTTTATTGTTGGTTGACCCGAAGAAACCACCTTTCTCATACATTTCAGCAATTAATAGAAAATAGATACAGCGTTATACTCTGCCGGACAAGTTACTTAGATATTAGAAAACATTAACTTTTTTTTATGAATAATGCGTATTTAATAAGCAGCCCATAATTTTCTGTCTATTCTGGTGAAGATTTACAGATTTTCTAACACTTTTCTAACGAACTGATGGGTGCTTCGGCCTGTTATTTGCTATATAGCGGATACCTCCATTGTATCCCTTATTAATCATATATAGTTATTTGTTAGATTATTAAAATATAACATTTTTATGAGAGTAGCACAACTAGCCTTGCCGGTAGCTTTAGTAACCATTTTCGCATCCTGTTCCGCTCCGAGAAAATTAAGAGAGTCACAAGCCAGGAATGCTCAACTGGATAGCCTTTACCGGGCTACATATGGTAAGCTGAGAACCTGCGAAGAAGATGCCGCCCGCGCCGCCGCTTCGTATAAAGATAAAGTAACGAATCTGACAGAACAGCAACAGCAGTTAAAAACCAATAACTCACAGATGCTGGATCATCTGAAGGAATTGTCTGTTATCTCCAGTTCACAGGCAGAAAGTATTAAAAAATCACTTGATAATATTGGCGCTAAAGATGCCTATATCAAGGACCTTCAATCCGCCATTGCCCGTAAGGATTCCCTGAACATGCAGCTGGTAATGAACCTGAAGGGTGCTATTGGTAATATGGATGATAAGGACATTAATATTAAGGTGGATAAAGGTGTGGTATATATAGATATCTCTGACAAACTGCTGTTTAAAAGTGGTAGCTATGATATCAATGAAAGAGCAAAAGAAGTGCTGGGTAAAGTTGCCAAGGTGCTGATTGCGCAGCCGGATATCGAATTTATGGTTGAAGGTCACACGGATAATGTGCCTTACCGTCCTAATGTATTACTGGACAACTGGGATCTGAGTGTGAAAAGAGCTACTTCGGTAGTGCGTATACTGCAGAACCAGTATAACATTCCGCCAGCACGCATGACTGCCGCCGGTAGAAGTGAATACTTACCTGTTGCTTCCAATGATACACCAGAAGGTAAAGCAGCGAACCGCAGAACAAGGATCGTGATATTGCCTCAGCTGGACCAGTTCTTCAAATTACTGGAGAAACCAGCGAACTAAGTAAAGAGCATAAAGCAAAAAGCGTAAAGCAAAAAGCTATTGTAGCGTATGATCATTCGCTGCAATAGCTTTTTGCTTTACGCTTTTTACTTTATGCTCTTTGCTTTATGCTTTCCCTTATTTTTGCCCGCATAAATAATTTCTGCTATGAATGAACCTATGTTTTGTGATCCGGTGAGTGGTGTTTGTGAGATTCCGGGTCGTGCTATTACGGATGCCCGGGTAACGAATGGATTAGCGTCTGCCGATAAACCGATCAGGCTCGTTTATTTTACGGATCCTATCTGTTCCACCTGTTGGGGGATAGAGCCGCAATGGCGCCGGTTAAAACTTGAGTATGGGCATGTGCTGGATATCAGTTATCATATGGGAGGATTGTTGCCTTCCTGGGATGTATACAGTTCCGGTGGAATCAGTGGTCCATCCGATGTGGCCCATCACTGGGATGAGGTGAGTTTGCATTACCAGATGCCCATTGATGGTAATGTTTGGCTGGAAGATCCTTTGCCTTCTTCATATCCACCTTCTATCTGGTTTAAAGCGGCGCAGCAGCAGGATAAGCATAGAGCGGTGATTTTTTTACGGCGTATGAGGGAGTTGTTGTTTATGGAAAAGCAGAATATCTGTAAGCCGGAGCCGGTATTGAAATCTGCTGCTTTTGCGGGGCTGGATATATTACAGTTGCAGGCAGATTTTGACAACATAGCGGCGGGATTGTTTGAAGCGGATCTGGCATTGGGAAAACAATTAGGCGTGCGTGGATTTCCTTCTGTCTTTTTTATAGATAATACCGGCCAGTCAGAACTGGTATATGGTGCCAAGCCGTATACGGTATTTACGACTGCTTTACATAAGCTCATGCCGGAAGCACGGGCACGGACCTACGCTATGGGGTTGGAATTATTTTCCTATTTTCCAACGCTTACCACCAAAGAATTTGCAGTATTAAATGATCTCTCTTTTGATGCTGCCGAAACAACGTTACGTGGCTATCAGGAGGAAAATAAGGTGTGGGTAAATACAATTGCCAGTGGCCAGTTATGGGCGCTGACTGCGTCTTTATAATTGTGGCGGCTGAGGGCCTGTTGCGGGTTTTTTCTTACCAAAAAAGTAGGATACGCTTAGCATGGCATAACGGGCAAGTATACTATTCCGCTGCTGCTCTATGTAGGTAAATGTTTGCATGGTCAGCAGCGCCTGGTTTTCTCTGAACAGGTCGTATACATATAGCTTCACCTGCAGGCTTTTATCGGGCAAACAGGTTTTGGAGACCCAGGTATTTACAACTACATATTGCTGTCGCTGACTGGTATTATTGTAGTAAGTAGTGCCTACGCCGAAGTTAATATTGAAAGGAAGATAGGTATTGGCTGACAGGGACAGGTTGTAATTGAGGTAATCATAATACGCATTGTCCTGGATAGAGTAGGAGTTGCCGTTGTACATTATGCAAAACATTCCTTCCAGTTCCAGCAGTTTTTTGTAAGTCCAGGAGCCGGTGAGGACCTGCATGCTGCCAAAGTTTGATGTAGTATTTTTAAGTTGGTTGACAAACGTGTTGGTGTGACTGAAATTGTATCCCAGCGTATAATTCAGAGTGATACCGGATTTGTTGAATCGTTTGCCAAGCGTTATATCCTGGTTAATACTGTAGGTGCCATCTACGTTAATCGGTTGGCTGATTTGTCTTCCGGAGGAATCAGAGTAGATGGTTTGCGTTGCCACATTTTCGGGAATATCCACACTCAGATTGGTACTGAAAGTAAGGCCTTTTACACTGTAAGAACGATAGCCGATGGAACCATTATTATAGATGGTTGGTTTAAGGTCCGGATTGCCGAGCTGCACATACAATGGATTTCTGATGGATACTACGGGTACTAGCATGGTGCCTGTATTGGGGACACGTGTTTCGCGGGAAATGTTTGCACTGAAAGTTTTGTAGTTATCAATTTTATAAGACAGGAACAGGTTTGGGGCGAAGTAATTTACTTTCTGCCGGTATTCTTTCCCGTCTGTATAGTTGTTGCTGATGGAGTTGGTGTTGTTGTAAGAAATCAGCAGCTGGCCCTGTAAGTTATTTTTATTGATGGTAATACCGGTGCTGAATGCATTTACGGTGTACCTGTTTTGGAAGTCATAAGTCAGTGTTTTGTTGAGGATGTCGTAACCTCTTTTTATACCATTAAAATCAAATGCATGCTGGTCATTTTGAGTGAGGTTGTTGGTATATCTGTAACCTACGCTCAGGAAAATGACCGGTGTGATAGGGTATTGGTAACTGAGTCCCGTAGTGATTTTCCGGGTATTTAGTTTATATGCCAGCTGTTGATTGATGGTGTCGGATATGTCTGATGCGGGCACGAAGTTTAAGTTGTAATTGCGCTGGTTATCACGTGTGTTATTTTGTTCCACATTTATATTGAAGTTGGTATTGCCCCATTTTTTATCAAACATGTGAATGAATGTAGCGCCTATGCTGAGGGCACTGTTTTTCCTGGTTTCCTTGTTAATGGTATTTCCCATATTAATGGTATCATTATTTTTCCCACCCAGGGAGATGTATTTATTTTCGGTACAGGGCTGATTTTTCTGGAGAGATCCCATCAGGTCTACGGAGATGAAATTTTTGTCGTTGGGTTGTATCATCACGTTAGCGTACATGTTATTGAACGAGGTATTCGTGATACTTTGTGAAGTGCTATTGTAACGAAAATTGCTGTCGGGCAATATGTTGTCGCGTTGCAGAAACTGGGCGTTATTGATTTGGTTATCGAAGTGGATCAGGTTAGCGTTCAGCTTTACTTTTTTCGCGATGTCGAGAGATATGTTTCCGCTGGCATTGCTCCTGATGGCCAGCCCACCGTAGTTCTCCGCTCTGCTTAAATTTTCATCGTTGGAAGAGGGGCCCCTGGAGGAGTTTACGTTGTTGCGGGTGGCCATGGCAATTACCTGTTTATTATCCCGGAACATATTGGCATTACCGGCAACATTAAAGCGGTCATCCGTTCCGTATCCTGCGCCCACTGTTCCGTTGATGCCTTTTTTCATTTCTTTTTTGATGGTGATGTTAATGACCTTTTCATTTTTACCTCCTTCAATCATGCCATCTAATCCTTTTTTATCAGCCACCTGTATTTTGTCTACCAGGTTGGCCAGGAGCATCCTGGATACTTTTTGAGGATCGCCGGAGGAGTTAGGGGTATTTTGAAATACGGACCTGCCGTCTATATATAATTCTTTAATGGGTTTGCCCTGGTAGAAGAAGTTGCCATCGGCGTCGACTGTCAGGCCAGGGATCTTTTGCAGGAGGTTTTTCAGCGAAGCATTTTCAGCTGTCTGGAAATCACCTGCGGAAAATTCGATGGTATCTATACGGATAATAAAAGCCGGTTTGGTTATTTTGATATTTACACTGCTTAGACTGATGGAGTTTCTTTGCAGGCCTGTTTGTTGTATAGTGGGTTGACTGACCTTTCCTTTTTCATTAGCGGACAGACGGATCGTAGCGGCAGTGTACCCCATATAACTGATGGTGAGTACAAAGTTGCCCGGTGGCACATTTTTTACCAGGAAGTTGCCGTCTCTGTCAGATTGACTCTGTCCTTTTAAAATCGATTTTTCAGCTGTAAATAGTAATACTGTAGCCCCTTCTAATGGTTTTCTTGTATCTTTATCATAGGCTATTCCCTTTATCTCTCTCTGTGCAAATAGGGTGAGATGAATGCCAGTCAATAGGATGGTTAACGTTAGAGCGAATTTGGCCATTGCATTTATTTGGTTGAAAAATTCTTTTTGCAATGATAGCCCCACCAACATGGGGAAGTGTTAATCAAACACCAACATTCTTAGAAAATGTAAAAAACAATCAAAATGAAAATAGATTAACGAATCGTTTACAACTTTTGGGTGGAATGATTGTTGTATTGTCGCTTTGTTAACACTCCTTACCATTAGGGAGAAAAATGAGGAGCCTGACAGGCTTCAGATCAAAATAATATTATCTTATGAACGCTCCAACTTTAGTAAAGTCTTTAAAGGAAATGTTGCTGAAAGCGAATGCACACGTGACATTTGCCGACGCAGTGAAATCGGTCCCCGCCAAATTGAGGGGAGTAGTACCCGAGGAAATGCCCTATAGTATCTGGCAGCTGGTAGAGCATATCCGCATTACCCAGTTCGATATCCTTGATTTTTCCCGTAATCCTGATTATAAGGAAATAGAGTGGCCTAAAGCTTATTGGCCGAAAGAGACCGCGCCCGCAGATGATGCAGCCTGGGAACACAGTGTGTCCCAGGTGAATAAAGACCTGCATACTTTTATAGGTTTACTGGAAGCGCCGGGTGCAGACCTGTTTAGCCCGTTTCCATGGGGAAACGGGCAACATTTATTCCGGGAAGCAGTATTGTTATTGGATCATACCAGTTATCACACCGGTGAAATTGTGACCCTGCGCCGCATGTTAGGCGCCTGGCATTAAATGACGGGGCGGACTATATGCATTTCCACAGGCAATCTGTAAACCAATGTTTCCGGTCGAAGAAACGGGCTACCGGCTTAAATCCTGCAAAGGAGGCCAGTTGGTCCGTTTCTTCCAGACTGTATTTCTGGGAGATTTCCATATACAGCGATTCGTTTTCTGCAAAGGAAACGGTGAGATGGTCGCCTATATGTACTACTTGTTCTTCCAGGCTGATAAGGTAGCTTTTACAGGCCCCGGTACCAGGATCGTAGGTAGGGAAATGCGCAAATTTTGTGGTATCAAAATCGGCCTGCAACTCCCGGTTAATCCTATGCAGCAGGTTGAAATTAAAAGCACGGGTAATGCCGCGGCTATCGTTATAAGCATTCAGGATGACCTGCGGATGCTTTTTAAGATCAAATCCTGTGAGCAACAGATCACCTGGCTGAAGGTATTGCCTCAGTTGCTGACAGAAGCTTCTGGCGGCGGTGATGCTGAAATTGCCAATATTGGCTCCCATAAACAGCAGCACTTTTTTCCGGCTGGTATGTTGGTTCGCTTGCTGCAGCATATGAAAGTACTCCCCATTTAATCCATGCAGCTGGAGCCCCGGCAGTTTTTCCGGCAGTGATTTTTCCAGTTGATGAATAACATTGGCAGAGATATCTATTGGAAAGTACGTATAGTCTACGCCGTTATCAAGCAATGTCTGGAGCAGATGCATCGACTTGGTAGCATCACCCGCGCCCAGTTCTATGAGGTCGAAGGTGCCGGCATATTTTTGTAATGCCTGTGCAATCTGATCGGATTGGGTGCTGAGGATTTCCATTTCGCAACCCGTCAGATAATATTCATGGCATTGCATAATTTGCTGAAAGAGTGCATCGCCGGTGGCATCATAAAAATATTTGGGGTCCAGGTATTTCTGCGGAGCGCTGAGGCCCTGCACTACATCATGGTAGAATGTTTCGGTGGCGGGCTTGCGTTTACACGGAAGCACAGTTGGAATTACAGTCATAAATACTTTTTGATGTTATCTTTCTACTGACAGTTAACTGTCTCAAAAAAATCCTGATTCTTCAGAGTAGTTGTTCAATCATCTTGCCAATCTGATTCCGGTAAATTGCCATCTGAGAGAAGGATGGAAAAAGTTACGATAGGTAATACGGCTGTGGTTGGGTGAGGTAACCTCAGATCCGCCGCGCAGTACCATCTGGTTAATCATAAACTTTCCATTGTATTCACCAATGGCACCCGGGGCTTTGGCAAAACCCGGATAGGGCAGGTAGGCACTTTCTGTCCACTCCCAGCGAAGGCCCCATGCCAACTGAGGTGCTGCTGCCTCCCATTCAAATTCTGTGGGTAATCTGGCTCCCTTCCAGGCAGCATATGCTGCCGCTTCATAGTAGCTCACATGTGCTACCGGGGCATCGGGCATCAGGGGCTGTAGTCCCTGCCAGGTGTAATGCATCCATTGCCCGTCTATGTTGTACCAGTACATAGGGGTGATGACCTGGTTCGTTTTTACCCAGTCCCAACCTTCTGCGTGCCAGTACCGGAAATCCTGGTAACCACCTGCCTGGATAAAGTCCAGGTATTCTGTATTGGTTACCAGTGTATCGCTGATGACGTAATCTGCCAGGTATACTTTATGTCTGCCTGATTCATTATCAAAACTGAATCCTTCTCCGGCAAATCCAATATCGTAGATGCCGGCCCTCATATTTAACCAGGAACCGGGTTGATTGTTCACCGGCGGAATATCTTTACGGGCGGGGTCGTATGCCGGAAATAGCGGATTGTGTCCCAGGATGTACTTAATATCGGTATACAGTAGTTCCTGGTGCTGTTCTTCATGATTTAAGCCCAAGGTAAAGAGTGCCTGCAACTCCGGAGTAAGCGTTGTTGTTTCCAGGAAAGCGATCATGGCTTCGTCCACATGTTTACGATAACGCATAATATCCTCTACCGCCGGGCGGCTGAGGTTACCACGATTGGTGCGTATAACGCGGGCGCCTACTGATTCGTAATAACTGTTGAAGACATAATTATATTGCGGATCAAATACCGTATAGCCTTTTGCGTTAGGCACAAGTATAAATGTTTCGAAGAACCAGGTGGTATGCCCCAGGTGCCATTTAGGGGGACTTACATCCACAATAGGTTGTACTACGTAGTCTTCTGTTTTCAGCGGCGCGCAGATATTTTCTGTTCGCCGGCGCACGGTTTCATATTCTTTTTTCAATAACATAATTACAGGTCGTTACTGTTGATTCACATAATGTGTAAATGCCGAAATGCTGCTGATATGTAATTTTTCGGCTGCTGATCTCCGCATCATTAATGCGTAAGTATTATTAAATCCAATTGGCTTCAGCCATTTTATGCTGTATTGTTTTTCAAATTCAGTACTCACGTAATCGTATACTTTTTTTGAGTCGCTGATAATACTGTCTGTTACCTGTTGTGGTGTTTGCAGTATTACCAGTAAGCCGGTGCCGGTATATTCCGGGTACATGTCTATCTGATCATTGGTTAAGGCATCGAATACTATTTTGGTGCCGCCCAATCCGGTTTTGGTTACTGCCGACAGGTCGGTATATCCTTCGATCAGCATTTTGTACATATTGGCGAGGATATAGCCATCACCAAATATTTTGGAACCGATGCGGATACTTCCTTTTGCGCCGCTGCCGGCCGGTTTCCATAATTTTTGTGCGATAAGGAAATCCTTTGCTACCTTCTCCGGGTTTTGTTTCAGATAGTCTACGCGGTAATTCAGATCCGTCATAATGCTATCATTAATTGTACCAGACAAAACATTGAGTGCTGGTTCCAGTTCCGGATATTTTTGCAGGGTTTCATTGCGAACAATGGGAGCAGCGTAGTAGGGAGGGAAGATATGTTTATCATCTTCCAGTACCACCAGGTCAAATGCCTTTACCCGGCCATCGGTGCTGCTTCCGCTGATAACGTCCAGTTTTTTTTCATAGGCAGCCTTGTACATGATCATGTCGCTGATCACCAGGGTACGGATATGTAAACCGTATACCGATTTCAGTCCCAGGTTGCCGTCTTTTCTACCCATAAATTCCGGGGTAAATCCTGCCAGCATTTTACTGTTGTAAGTATCCGGTATGAGGTAGAAAGAAGATAACACCACGAAGATAATGGGAAGTATGTATAATGTTTTCCGGGCTTTACGGATATTGACATGTTGTAACAGCGACAGGAGCCAATCGAACAGAATTGCCAGCAGGGCTGCTGGTATGGCGCCGGCCAGCATCATGTTGGTGTTATTCAGGGCAATGCCTCCGAAAATAAATTCTCCCAGTCCTCCGGCGGCAATATAGGCAGCCAGGGTAGCCACACCTACATTGATCACGGTGGCTGTGCGTATACCTGCCATGATAACGGGTAAGGCCAGTGGCAACTGCACTTTATACAGCAGTTGCCTTTTGCTCAGTCCCATGCCGGTAGCTGCTTCTGTAATGCTGGGGTCGACTCCGTTGATACCGGTGAAGGTATTGCGGATAATAGGTAATAAGGCATACAGGAACAACGCCACAATAGCGGGTTTGGGACCTATGCCCAGCAGGGGGATCATAAATCCCAGCAATGCAATACTGGGAATAGTTTGCATCACGCCGGCGAAGCCCAGCACCAATCCAGACCATTTTTTTCTACGGGTAATCAGGATACCTGCGGGCACACCAATGGTAACTGCCAGCAATACTGATATAAAAGTAAGACCGGTATGCGTCAGGGTTTGTTCCAGCAGTTTGCCGGATTGTTGTTGTACGAAATCAAATAGTGTTTCCCGGGATTCCATGCGGTCGTATTATTTTTTATAGGCGGCTATTGCGTCCATTAATCCATTTCCATCTATTATTTTTTGTTCCTGATTGTATACAACGGCTACCGGTTGGGAAGTCATTGCCTCCAGGGCCTCCCAGCAGGTGCTTTCGCTTGTCAGCGTGGTGTCGCCGCCGGATTCATGGCGGGCAGGTATCCATGCCCAGAGGTCTTTTATTTTCAGTGCTTTCAGTTCCAGCTGTAACCGTTGCGGATCCAGGAAGGAGCTGACAAAGTCATTGGCCGGGTGAAACAACAGGTCGGCGGGTGCGCCCAGCTGTTGAATACGGCCTTCGTTCATCAGGCAGATACGGTTGCCCAGTTCAAAGGCTTCCTCTACATCATGTGTCACCAGGATGATGGTTTTATTACTGATTTCATCGAGATTTTTGAATTCTTTCCGTACGCTGATGCGGGTAAGCGGATCGAGGGCGCCGAAGGGTTCATCCATCAGCAGTGCCGGTGCATCCGCTGCCAGGGCGCGGGCCAGGCCTACGCGTTGTTGTTGTCCGCCACTGAGCTGATGCGGATATACTTCCGCGTAGTCCGCTGCCGGCAAGCGGAGTTTATCCATTAACGTTATGGTGCGTTCCCGGATACGTGCTTTGTCCCATTTCAGTAGTGACGGTACTATACCAATGTTTTCACTAACGGTGTAATGCGGAAACAGTCCGGTGTTTTGTAATACATAGCCAATGCTGCGGCGGAGTATTTCAGGGGAGAGTTGTCTTATTTCTTTTCCATTTACATAGATGTGACCGCTACCGGGTTCCAGCAGCCGGTTGATCATGCGCAGGGTAGTGGTTTTACCACAACCACTGGTGCCCAGTAATACCAGCGTTTCTCCTTCGGGTACTTCGAAGGAAATATCATTTACCGCTTTTTTTTCCGGGCCGAAACTTTTCGAAACATGATCCAGTTTAATCATTTGTTTTATTGGATGATATGGGGAAAAACTTGCTCAATTTGGAGCCTATTTTTCCAGGGTCATAAATAGGTTGTTCAGCGATTCGGCATACAGCGGATGTGCAAATACCATTTCACGTACCTGTGAGGCGGTAATTCCTCCCAGCATAGCCATTTGCAGGAGTGACATGATTTCACCTCCTTCAGGGCCGATGACGGCGGCGCCAAGTATGGCATCGGTATGTTCATGTACGAGTGCCTTTATAAAGCCTCTTGTTTGCCCGGTTTCTATTGCTCTCGCTACTTTATCCATACTCAGACAGGCGACCTTGACAGGGATGCCTTGTTTTTTTGCTTCTTTTTCTGTGATGCCAATACGACCCAGTTGCGGATCTGTAAACATGCAATAGGGTACTTGTCTTGATTTGACGGAAAAGGTAGCATTTTCAAACAGATTTTTATAAATAATGAGGTGATCATTATAAGAAATATGTGTAAATGCCGGACCGCCTTTTACGTCGCCAATGGCGTACACGCCCGGCTCTGTTGTTTCCAGCTGATCATTCACCTGGATATATCCTTTTTCATCGGTGGTTATGCTGGTGTGCTGGAGCTGTAGTGCAGGCGTTTGTGGTTTGCGGCCGGTAGCTATCAGTAGGTGCGTTCCTGTTAGTGTTTCCCTGTTGGTACCAGTCACGATATCTACCTGGATCGTTTTACCTGTTCTGCTGACGCGTTCTGTCTGTGTACCGGTGTATATCTGCAGGTCTTCTGCCTCCAGCATTTTCTTAATCACTGCGGCTACATCCGGATCTTCTTTGGCCACCAATTGCGGGGATGTTTCAATAATTGTTACGGCGCTGCCTAAACGCTTATAGAGTTGTCCCATTTCCAGCGCAATATAACTGCCGCCCAGGATAATCAGTGATTTGGGTATCACTACTTCATCCAGGATGGTGGTGGAAGTAAAATAAGGGACTTCGTTCAAACCTGGAATGGGCGGGATGTTGGGCGTAGTGCCGGTATTGATAAAGATGTGATCTGCGGTGAGGATATTTTCTTCTCCTTTATGTCCGGTTACTTTGATAGTTTTATTACCGGTAAAAGCTGCGCTGCCCATAAAAAGGGTGACGCCATCTGTTTGCAGGCCTTTTGCGGTTCCTTCGCGGAACTGCTCCACGATATTATTTTTCCTGGCAACAATAAAGGGCAGATCTACGGTTAAGCCGTGACTATGCACACCCCATAACTTGCTGTGAAAAACAGTATGGGCCACTTTAGCACAGGCAATCATGGCTTTGGTAGGGGTGCAGCCATCGTTAATACAGGTACCACCGAGGTAACGTTGTTCTACCATTGCTGTTTTCCATCCTTTTTCTGCCATTTTTTTAGCCAGCGGGTTTCCGCCCTGACCAGATCCAATTACGATTGCATCAAATTTTTGCATATGGAAAGCTTTAAGGAGCGGGGCCAAAGATTATACCAAGGAAATGTAGGGAAAATTTGTGAATTATGGGGAGCAGACCCCAAGATCGGCCTTTTCCTGCAAAGAAAAGGGCCTACCTTTTGGGTCAGCCCTTTTCCCTTGGCGATAAGGTAGCCCGTGCCACCTGGAGTATGAACTTATTTATGCCTTTCAGCATGATACCATGTTACTGTTTTAAAAAGACCTTGATCTTTTCCGCTATTTCCACTGCGTACTCTTCTAATGCAAAGTGTCCTGTGGGATAAAAATACATTTCTGTTGCAGGAATATCTTTTTTAAAGGCGAGCGCTCCTGCCTTAAGGAATACGGGATCATTCTCTCCCCAAACAATCAGTACGCGGGGGGCAAGTTTACGCAAGGTTTCCTGCCACCTGGGATATTCTGCAATATTGAAACGATAATCGTATTTCAGTTTGTACTGTATTTCTTTGTTGCCGGGTCTGTCCATCAGGAACTGATCGAGCTGGTAACTTTCCGGCGCTACTTTCGTGCTGTCGCTTACGCCATGCAGGTATTCAAACATGGTGTATTCCAGTTCAAACGCCTTATACACCTGGGCACGGGAATCTGCGGTGTTTTCATCTATATTTTTCTTGTACATTTTGAGTATATCACTCAGGCCTTCTGCATAAATGTTACCGTTCTGCACAACCAGGTGTTCCAGGATACCGGGATTGCGCTGGATTATCCGCATGCCTACTGGTGCGCCATAATCAAACAAATACATACTGCACTTGCTCACGCCTTTCTGCACAAGAAATTTTTCTATGTAAATTGAATAGTTTTCAAAAGTATAGTCGAATTCGGACATGGATGGCATATCACTGAATCCGAAACCGGGGTAGTCCGGCGCCAGTATATGGAAGTCATCTTTCAGCAGGGGAATGAGCGTCCTGAAATTGTGAGAAGAGGAAGGGAATCCATGTAGCAGCAGGAGTGTAGGCCTGGTAGGATCGCCAGCCTCCCGGTAAAAGATGGTAATGCCGTCGACCTTCATGGTTCTGTGGTACACAGGGTATTCTTTTTTTGCAGCAGCAGTTGATGTGATTATCATAAATATCCAGATTAGCGTGATTTGAAAAGACAAACGGGGTTTCATGTGATGATGATTTTTATATTGGTAACTATCAGTAAATAAAAAAGATGGTAGCCCGGAGTGGCTGTAAAAGCGCGCTCCGGTGATGCTATATCACTATCAGGCGGTGGCCGGTGATTTACTTATAACTTTCCTGTTAAGAAATTCCCTGATGGTAGCGGCAATTTCCTCACCATGGGTTTCCAATGCAAAATGACCTGTATCGTACAGATGGTATTGGAGATGCTTTACATCTTTTTTATAAGCTTCGGCGCCGGCTACCGGGAAAATATAGTCGTTCTTGCCATAAACGATCAGCATTTCGGGATGGTGGGTACGAAAGTATTCCTGCCATTGCGGATATAAGGCTACATTACTCTGATAGTCGTGGAACAGCTGAAGTTGTATCCTGTCGTTGCCCGGGCGTAGCAAATGCCGGAGGTCATGCTCCCAGTTGTCCGGGCTGACTAATGTGGTATCGGGTACGCCGTGGGTGTATTGCCATTGTAGTCCTTCTATACTATGAAAGCCTTCCAGCGTGCGTTCTGCAACTTTGTTGTTCTTGTCTTTCCAGTAATCCTTAATAGGATCCCAAAATTGCTCGAGTCCTTCATCGTATGCGCAGCCGTTCTGAACAATCAGCGATTCGATCCTTTCAGGATGAGCGGTGGCGATGCGGAATCCCACCGGTGCACCGTAATCCATCAGGTAAAGGCTGTACCTGTCCAGTTTTAGCTGATCCAGCAAACCTTGTACAATGCCGGCAAAACTGCTGAATGAGTAGTTGAAGTCGGCCATATGTGGCTGGGCGCTCCTGCCGAATCCCGGGTAGTCGGGAGCAATCAGGTAATAATCATCCGCGAGGTGCTGCATCAGGTTGCGGTACATATGTGATGAACTGGGATAGCCATGTAATAATACCAGGACAGGATTGCCTTTTTGACCGGCTTCCCGGTAGAAAATGTCGATTCCATTCACTGATGCGGTGTTGTGTTTTACGATGCTCATTTTATTTAATTTAATGATAATGATATTATTTACCGGTCGTTCGGTAATATTAAAGAGAAAAAAATTTTACTCGCTGGCAAAAAGTAGTTTCACATCGGAAAGTGCTTTATGAAAATGCGTGGGATCTCCCAATCCCTTGGCCAGCACTAAGCTCCCTTGCACGAGCATCAGTGATTGTCTGGCCCTGGTTTTGGCCTGGGCCGTGGTAAAGCCCTGCTCGATACCAAACGCGGTAAAGGCATCGATCCACAATTGCATTGCTTTGCTGATCTCATCGCCTAATACTACCAATCCTGAGTCGAGAGACAGTGCGTTCAGGATACAACTTTTTTCACCGTTCTGATACAGTTGCCTGATGTGCTGTATGGCCCGTTGCAATCTGGTAGTAGGGGCTACGCCTTTCTCTGTCAGTACCAGGTATATATGATCCTTTATCCAGGCATGTACAAACTGGAGGACCATAATGGCTATTTCATTTTTACCGCCAGGAAACCGGTGGTAAAGACTTGCCTTTTGCAAGCCTGTAGCCTTGGCCATGTCGTTGAGGCTGGCGCCTTCAAAGCCCTTGGATTGCAATATTGACATCAGTCCTTCAATCAGCTGGATATCATCTATTTTTTGCGGTCTCATGGTGTAAAGGTAAGAGAAAGTTTTTAATTACCAAACGTTCGGTAAAATAATTCTCAAGTATCTGCTATACTTATTCCATTTACTCCGGTCCCGGAGAAAGTTGCCTATCTGCAACAAAGCTTTTCCATATTCCGGGTTAGCGGTCAACCCCCACTCATTCGGCAATAATGCTTATCTTTGCGCCTTCTGCGAAAAAATATTGATTTTGGTAAAGATTGACAACATAACGCTACCCGATTTTCCTTTGCTACTGGCACCTATGGAGGATGTAAGTGATCCTCCGTTCAGGGCGGTGTGCAAGGATGCCGGGGCTGATCTGATGTATACGGAATTCATTTCCAGTGAAGGGTTGATACGCGATGCTATCAAATGCAGGAGGAAACTGGATATTTTCGAATACGAGCGTCCTGTAGGCATACAGATCTTTGGCGGCGATGAAGACAGTCTCGCTATGGCGGCTAAAATAGTAGACGTCACCAATCCTGACCTGCTGGATATTAATTTCGGCTGCCCGGTGAAGAAGGTAGCGGGAAAAGGCGCCGGTGCCGGTGTGTTGAAAGACCTGGACCTGATGGTGCGCTTGACAGCGGCCTGTGTGAAGGCGACCAAACTGCCTGTGACCGTGAAAACGAGGCTGGGCTGGGATGAAGACTCTAAAAATATAGAAGAAGTAGCAGAACGTTTGCAGGATGTAGGTATCAAAGCCCTGGCTATCCATGGGCGTACCCGCTGCCAGATGTATAAAGGACAGGCCGACTGGGACCTGATCGGAAAAGTAAAGAACAACCCACGTATACATATTCCCATTTTTGGTAATGGAGATATCAATAGTCCGCAGAAAGCATTGGAATACAAGAACCGATATGGGGTGGATGGTATTATGATTGGCCGGGCGGTGATTGGCTACCCTTGGCTGTTTCGTGAAATCAAGCACTATGTTAAGACGGGCGAAATTATGGCTGGTCCTACATTGGAAGAGCGTATCGCTGTGAGTAAGAAACATTTGCGCTTATCCGTAGAATGGAAAGGGCCGGTACAGGGGATCAATGAAATGCGCGGTTGTTATGCCAATTACCTGAAGGGATTACCGGATATCAAGCAATTCCGCAGCCGCCTGGTGACCATGAAAACGGTGGAAGAAGTAGAAGCAGTGCTGGATGAAATTGAAGCCTACTATAAAGGCATTGAACTGGCGAATGCACCCATAGAACTCATTGACTATCATCAGAATTGTCCCTTATAACAAGGGATATGTATCAATAGCAGGTTTCCCGATAACTGCCTTATAGAAAGAATATTTTATGATATAATAAAACTTATTATGCGTTTGTTTTGTTATATCATAAAATTCACCTGATGTTCAAATACTCCCTTATTGCCGTTGTAGTAGTCTGCTGCATAACAGGATTATTTTCCTGTCAATCCTCTCCCAAAGAAAAACTTATCCCGGCCGGCCCGGCTGCATCACGTGACACCGCTGCCACCAGTGATTTTGGATTTAAGGATCAACAGCAAATAGAAAGCGTCATACTTGGTTTCTGCGAGCATTTTGATAATGGCGACCTGGCTAAATGTGTGGAATTTATGGACGACAGTATCCGTGGAGAGATAGACGGGGTGAAGTTAAAGGGGAAACAGAACTGGACCGCCAAAATCGAGACTTTAGTCATGAGCACGAAGGACTCCCATTTTCAACCCAGACATATGATTACCAACATGCAGTTTTTCCCTGGTGTAAATGACACCGTGAAAGTTAGCATGTATGCTTCCTGTTTATGGACAGATCTGACCAGCGGACAGATACAGCTGATGTCTGTGGGATATTACAAAGGTAAGGTGGTACATAAGGATGGGAAATGGCTTATTGCCGTATTGAATTCGTTGCCGGACAGCCGGTTGGTGAAACAGTTTTACCAGGATGTACGGGAGGATCGTGTTTTATCAAATTAGCGCATGGTTTTTTCGCAATAACAAAAATGGTGAAGGGGTTTATTCCTTCACCATTTTCTTTTTATTTCACCAGTATACCGCTGCTGATATTTTCAGGAACGGGTTGATAGCCCTCAAACGTCAGCGTGGCTGAAGCCCTGCCGGACGAGAGTGTACGCAGTACCGTTATATAACCGAATAATTCGGATAAAGGTACCATTGCGGTAATGGTTTGTACCTGTGTATCCATGGCGATGTGTTTGATTACACCACGGCGTCTGTTCAGGTCACCTGTTAACGCGCCGGTATATTCCTCCGGCATGGTTACGTCTACTTTCATCCAGGGTTCCAGCAGGCGGGGACCAGCCTTGGCTGCTACCTTTTTGAAACCGATGACAGCCACATGTTCAAAATCCATGGCGTGTGAATCGGTATCGTGAATTTTTCCATCGAGTAATTTTACGCGCATGGACTTCACCGGGTAACCCGCCAGGGCGCCATTGTGCATGGCCGATTCAAAGCCTTTGCTGATCGCAGGGATGAATTCTTTTGGAATAGCACCGCCTTTGATTTCGTTGATGAATTCCAGTCCGGGTATATCATCTTCTTTCGGAGATAATTCAAATTCTATTTCCGCAAAACTACCGGAGCCACCATTTTGTTTTTTATATACTTCGCGGTGGGTAACGGCTTTCGTAAATATTTCCTTGTACGCAATCTGCGGTTGTCCTTTATTGACCTCCAGGTGATATTGTGATGCCAGCTTTTCCAGCACTACTTCCAGGTGGAGTTCACCCATTCCTTTCAGGATCGTTTGCCCGGTGGCGTTATCTACCGCTACGCTGAGGGTAGGATCTTCATCGAGCAATCTGGCCAGTGCTTCACCGAGTTTATCGTTTTCTTTGGCTGATTTAGCTTCAATCGCGTATCCTATCATGGGTTCCGGGAAGCTGATTTTTTCCAGCAGTACCGGGTGATCGGGATGTGAAAGGGTATCGCCGGTTTTCACATCTTTTAATCCTACCACCGCGCCAATGTCGCCGGCACCAATTTCTTCCACGGTCTCATATTTATCGGACATGATACGCATCAAACGGCTGATCCTGACTTTACGGCCGGTGCGGCTGTTCCAGAGCGTATCTCCACTGCGTAAGATGCCTGCATATACACGCACTAACGTTAACTTCCCTACGTAATCATCTGTGATGATTTTAAATGCAAGGGCAGCCAATGGGGATGTTTCGCTCACGGGTATCATCACGGGTTCATCTGTATCCGGGTCAGCAGCTTTTACCATACCTACGTCTGAAGGCGCAGGCAAATAGGTAGCTACTGCATCCAGGAGGGGCTGTATGCCTTTGTTTTTATAGGCGGCACCTGCCAGTACGGGAACTGCTTCCATACGGATGGTAGCGCCGCGTAAGGCGGTATATATATCCGCTGCCGTAATGCTTCCGGGATGGGTGGTGTATTTATTCAATAACGACTCATCCAGCAGCGATAATTCTTCCAGCAGATAGTTCCTTGCTTCCTGTGCAGCTTCCAGCAATTCAGCAGGAATATCCAGTGTGTCATACGTTTTGCCATCGGGTGTATTCCATACGAGTGCTTTCATGGTCACCAGGTCAATCACGCCGGTGAAATCATCTTCCGCACCGATGGGTATTTGCACCGGCAATACGTTGGCGTTCAGGCGTTCCCGTATTTCATTCACTACTCTGCGGAAGTCCGCGCCCTGCCGGTCCATTTTATTAATGAACGCAATGCGGGGAATGTTATAATGATTGGCCTGATGCCATACAGTTTCTGACTGAGGCTGTACACCAGAGCGGGCGCAAAATACCGCGATGGCGCTGTCGAGTACCCGCAGCGAACGTTCTACTTCAGCGGTGAAGTCTACGTGGCCGGGTGTATCAATAATATTGATCTGCCAGGTGTTATCCCCGTGCTTCCAATACGTAGTAATCGCTGCAGATGAAATAGTGATACCTCTTTTTTCTTCCTGGGGATCACTGTCCATAACAGTGTTGCCTTCGTCTACATTACCCAGTTTATGTGTAAAGCCGGTGAAGTAAAGCATGCGTTCCGTGAGCGTTGTTTTACCTGCATCTACGTGAGCCATGATACCTATATTTCTAAAATCCGCTAAGCGTTTCATATAATTTCTATTTAAAAAAGGAATAAAAAAAGCCTCTCATCTGGTAATGAGAGGCCTTTGCAAACATGCAACAGGATGCCCTGCATTACCGGCCCGGCCGTGTAACTGACAATGTTTTAATAATAAATTTCCTGTTGCAGTTCATCATTATAAATTTTCGTGTCTGGAAAAATGTGGGGTGGTGGGGGAAGCAAATAAAAAAGGCCTCTTCGGATGAAGAGGCCCCTTGAAAAGATTTCAGGAGTTATATATTAACCTCTCATATCCGGGATGGATCTGCCTCCCCGTCTTGAATTAAGACAATGCAAGTACTTGCAATTACCGCTCTGATAACGGTAGCTGTGTGCCTGGTTGCCTGATATGTGAGAATACGTTTCATGTGTTTTAAATTGCTTCGCAAAGATACTTTAATTATATGAAAAAAACTAATTCGTTGACATTCGTGGGTTGATGGCCTGGCAGCAGGCGCAGGTCCTTTTTCCCATCTTTATACAAATTTATCATTAATATTTACCAGGGCTGCCGGTAGGAATGGTCGTAAATTTGCGTTTCACAGATCGTTACCGCTGGCGGCGGGTGATAGCTATACCTCACCGGAATATGCAGGGGCTGCGCTTGCCGTTACCGGGCTGTTGCCTGGTGCGATTTTATATATAAGAATGAACAAACCGGCATCGCTGGCGTTTCAAACAATCAGATAACATTTTAAAAACAATAAAACTTCCATCAGATGAATATTACAGACATTAACGGTACTGTACAACTCGCGAATGGTGTACAGATGCCTTATTTCGGATTAGGTGTTTTCAAAACAAAAGAAGGACAGGAAGTAATAGACTCTGTTACCTACGCACTGGATGCGGGTTACCGCCATATAGATACTGCTGCTATTTATGGTAATGAAGAAGGCGTTGGTATTGCCATTGAGAAAAATGCGACCGACAGAAAAGATATCTTTCTCACTACCAAAGTATGGAATGCAGACCAGGGATACGATAGTACCTTGAAGGCTTTTGATACTTCCCTGGAGAAACTGAAAACAGATTACCTGGATCTGTACCTGATCCACTGGCCGGTGAAAGGGAAATATAAAGAAACCTGGCGCGCATTAGAAACATTGTATGCCGATGGCAGGGTAAAGGCGATTGGTGTCAGCAACTTCCTGCAACATCACCTGGAAGATTTATTTCAGACGGCCAAGGTGATTCCTATGGTAGATCAGCTGGAGTTTCATCCTTACCTGGTACAGCAGTCATTGCTGGACTTCTGTCAGCAACACCAGGTACAATATGAAGCCTGGAGCCCGCTGATGCAGGGTAAAGCCTTTGATGTGCCTTTGTTGAAAGAACTGGCTGCCAAATACAAGGTATCTGTAGCGCAACTGGTATTAAGATGGGATCTGCAGAAAGGAGTGGTGACCATCCCTAAAAGCATCCGCAATGAGCGGGTTATTTCCAATGCAGCCATTTTTAACTTTAATATCAGCGAAGACGATGTGCAGAAAATAGCTGCACTGGATCGCGGAGAAAGAGTAGGACCAGATCCGGATAAATTTGATTTTTAAATAAGTGTTATCTGCTTCGCCTGGTCAACAGGCGAAGCAGATATATTACAGTACTGCAAATAAGCGGTCTATATCTTCCTTATTATTATAAAAATTAAGCGCAACTGTCAGCCTGTTATTTTTATATCTCGCCTTAATGTTATTTTGTACCACTTTTAAGTTTTGTTCCTCCGTAATTTCCAACAGTTGAATAGCAGAGCGGTTGGCCGGTGCATAATCCGACAGCAGTCTGATACCATGTGCCTTGGCTTGTTGCCTCAGGTAATCAATTAACTCCTGTATATAGGCGGCTATATCGGGGATGCCTATACGTTGCAGATATTCCAGCGTATGGCCCAACAGCAGGATATTGATGAAGGGAAGTGTACCGGTTTCAAAAGCCAGGGCATTTTTTTTCGGTGTAAAAATGGTATAGTCTTTCACCAGATCAAATTCAGGCTTTTCATAATCTACATTGTACCAGCTCATCACGGTAGGAGGGTATTTATCCAGGAGTTGCTGTGATACATACATAGCGCCGGTGCCATATCCCGAGGTTACCCATTTGTAGCCGTGAAAGATGAGGATATCTATATTACATTCCTGTACATCAATATCATTTACGCCAAAAGACTGTGTAGCATCTACGATGTGGATGATGCCATGTTGTTTGCATAAGGCACCAATTTCTTTCAGTTGCTGACGGAAGCCTGTTCTGAACATCACATGGCTGGTGATCAGTATTTTGGTGGCGGGAGTAATTTGCGCGGCAATGGCCTCCAGGGAGATGTGCCGATTGGCATCACTTTCTACAAAACGGAGGGTATATCCGCTGTGCATCCAGCCCACTATACCAGTGGGAAATTCATCCCGCATGGTAATGATTTCATAGCTTTTTGGAAACATGTCATAGAGTAAGGTCATGGCATGTGCGGTGTTGGTAATGAACGCAATTTCTGTTGCCTGTGCGCTGATCATCTGAGCCACCTGCTGTCGTACTTCATTTGCCCGTTGATCCCACCCCGGCATCACCATCCGGCCCTTTTCGCTGAGCTCAGTGAGCAGGGTATGGGCATGTTGTACAAATGGGGTACTTACGGGGCCACCGCCATTGGTAAACAGATAAACGTTTTTATTGGTCACCGGGTAATCGGCTCTTATTGTTTCCCATTTATTCATATGCTGGTAGTTATACTATTTTATTATTTCCTGCACGATATTAAACAAATTAAATCAGTGAGCGGCAGCGGCGGAATGATTATCTCTTTTATGTGATAACTTGCGGAGGTGGCAGGACATATTTTACATAAAAATTCAGGTTTTAGCATGTGGAGAAAACAGTATTTCATTCTTTATTCAATTGTATTTTTATTCGTCTTTAAGGCGGGGGCGCAACAGCAGGCAGTTTTCAGGAATGCTGCTGCCCCGATGAATGAGCGGGTAAATGATTTGTTGCATACGCTTACCCTGCAGGAAAAGATCTCCCTGCTGGGATACAACAGTCCGGCGATAGCGCGGTTGCAGCTGCCGGCTTATAACTGGTGGAATGAGGCGCTGCATGGTATTGCCAGGGGTGGGGAAGCCACGGTGTATCCGCAGGCGATTGGTTTATCTGCCACCTTTAATGCGCCATTGGCGCGGGAGGTAGCCAATACTATTTCCACGGAAGCGCGGGCCAAGTACAACCTGGCAGTGCAGCAGCACCGGCATGTACAGTACATGGGGCTTAACTTCTGGACTCCTAATATTAATATTTTCCGGGATCCCCGCTGGGGCCGCGGACAGGAAACCTATGGAGAAGACCCTTACCTCACGGCCACGATGGCCGGAGCCTTTGTACAGGGCCTGCAGGGGGATGTGCCGGGTATGCTGAAAACGGCCGCCTGCGCCAAACACTTTGCGGTACACAGCGGCCCGGAAGCCGACCGTCATAGTTTCAATGCGATTATCGATGAAAAGGATTTAAGAGAAACTTACCTCTATGCTTTTAAGAAGCTGGTAGATGGTAAGGTGGAGTCTATCATGTGTGCTTATAACCGGGTAAACAGCCAGCCTTGCTGCACCGGAAATACGCTGTTACAGGATATTCTGCGCCACGAGTGGAAATTTGGTGGCCAGGTAGTAACGGATTGCTGGGCCCTGGATGATATCTGGTTGAGGCATAAAGCCATTCCTACACGTGAAGAAGTGGCGGCAGCAGCTATTAAAGCGGGTGTAAACCTGGACTGCGCCAATATTCTGCAGGACGATGTGATGAAGGCGATCGATAAAGGATGGCTCACCGCTGCAGACGTAGACAGTGCGCTCAGTGCCAGTTTACGCACCCAACTGAAACTGGGACTCTACAACGCACCGGAAGCCAGCCCTTATGGCCGGTTTGGCGTTGATAGCGTAAACAACGCCTACCATGCCGGGCTGGCGCGGGAAGCTGCCCGGGAAAGTATGGTATTGCTGAAGAATGATGGTGTGTTGCCGTTGAACAGGGATAAATATGCATCCATGCTGGTAACCGGTTCTAACTCTGCTTCGCTGGAAGCATTGATGGGCAACTATCATGGCGTATCGGGCGACATGGTTACTTTTGCTGCTGGTTTGGCCAAAGCTGCGGGTCCCGGTATGGCGATGCAATACGACCAGGGATGTGATTTCACGGATACACTTCACTTTGGCGGTATCTGGGCTTCTGAAAACTGCGATGTAACGGTGGCGGTGATTGGCTTAACTCCTTTATTGGAAGGTGAAGACGGTGATGCATTTCTTTCTGCTTCCGGTGGAGATAAAAGTACCTTAAGTCTGCCCCGTTCGCAGATCCTGTTTATGAAGAAGCTGCGGGCAGCACATAAAAAACCGATCATAGCAGTGATTACTGCCGGTAGTGCAGTAGATGTAGCGGCCATTGCGCCTTATGCAGATGCAGTGATCCTGGCCTGGTATCCGGGTGAACAGGGCGGTAATGCCCTCGCGGATATCATCTTCGGAAAATATTCGCCCGCAGGGCGCCTGCCGGTTACTTTTTATAATTCTCTGAATGAGTTACCGGATTATAAAGACTATAGCATGAAAAACCGTACCTACCGCTATTTTAAAGGTAATACGGCATACGCGTTTGGTTATGGCCTTAGCTATACGAAATTTGATTACGCCTGGCAAGCAGCTCCTGCAAAGGAATACAGGAATAATGATACCATTCGTGTAGCCGTGTCCGTAAAAAATACCGGCGCGTATGATGGTGATGAAGTAGTGCAGGCATATATCAGCTATCCTGATGTAGAGCGCATGCCGGTAAAGGAATTGAAAGCTTTCAGGCGGGTGCTGGTGAAACAGGGCGGAGAGGAAGTTGTGCAACTGGAAATACCGGTAGCAGAGTTACAGAAATGGGATTTATCCAAACATGCCTGGAAGCTATATAAAGGCACTTATAAGATTAATATAGGAAAGAGTTCTGCAGACTTTGTGCTCACAAAGGAACTGCGTATAAAATAAATAATGTCCCCTTACGCCGCGCTACTGCCGCGTAAGGGGATATCCGCTATACCATGCGGTCTACCACTTTCCTGAGGGTCAATCCCTGTACAATAATAGAGAACAACACCACAAAATAGCTGGCCGAAAGAATAATTTCTTTATACGGTGATTCCGGCAAAGACAGCGCCAGTGCTACAGAAATACCTCCCCGCAGCCCCGCCCATACCAGGATCGTAATACTTTTATAGTTAATGTTCAGCGTACGTTTTAATAGAATAGAGGGCACGGTAATACTCAGTGCGCGTGCTACCAGTACGAATAGGGTGGCTAATAAACCGGTGAACCAATAGTTTTGTAAAAACGGCATGATCACAATCTGCAGCCCTATCATCACAAACAGGATGGTGTTCAGTAATTCATCTATCAGGCTCCATACATTGTGAAAATAGTGTTGCATATCTTCCGACTGTTTGGTACCCAGGGAAGTATTACCCAGGATCAGCCCCGCTGACACTGCCGCCAGTGGAATGGACACGTGTAACATCGCTCCCAGCACAGATATCACCATTACCATGGACAAGGATACCATTACAATGATCTGGAAGTCATCTACCCGTTTCATGGTTCTGTAAGCAACGATGGCGGAGATAACGCCGAGTGCAATACCACCAAAAACTTCCTGTGAAAACAAGGCAGCGGCGTGTGACAGGGAGACGTGTGTATCTGCCTGTCCTGCTACTTCTTTCAGGATCACAAACAAGAGAATGCCGGTACCATCATTCAGTAAAGACTCGCCACCGATAATGGTTTCAAGGGCGGGTGGTACTTTTGATTTTTTTAAGATGGATAACACAGCCACGGGATCTGTGGGTGAAATCAATGCGCCGAAGAGCAGGCAATACACCAGTGGTAAATCAATATGCATCAGCGTTGTAGCCCAGTACAACAGGAATCCGAATATAAAGGTAGAGCCGATAACCCCTACGGTACTAAGTACCAGCACCGGGTATCGTTGCGCTTTTAGTTTATTGAAATCAAAATGAAGGGCGCTGGCGAAGAGCAGGAAGCCTAACATTACGTCCAGCAGGGTGCCTGTAAAGTCGATGCCATTGGTGAGGTCTTTAATGAATGCAAAGGCATCCGGAAATATTTTACCGGTTAGCAGAATCAGCACGGACAACAGGAGCGAAACCACGATCACGCCTATGGTTCCCGGCAATTTAATAAAACGGTTATTGATGTAGGAAATTAATGCACTAATAGTAACTAAAGCCGTTATCAGTGTAAAAGTGTTCATAAGCAAATCGAATAATGCCAGTTAAAAAATCAGGTTCCTAATGATGCTACAATTTTTCCGGAGGGCTTTAAAGATAGAAAAAAATGTGGCAAATCATTATCTGACCGGCGGTTTCGGATTACTTTTTCTTTGAAGACTTAGCATTTGCATTAAATTCTAATGCCATTTTAATCCAATGAAGTAGTTGTTTTTTAGTAGTCAGTGCTGATTCGTCTATAAAAATAAATCCTTTCATTTCTTTACCGCCATGTACCATTACCTTGGCATCGGGTGTTGCTTCCAGCACCGCGTCGGAGGTGGCGGGATCTATTCTTACCATTATTCTTTCGGGACGCACGCCCACGCACATTTTATCGTTTACCATAAAACAGAGTCCGCCGAACATTTTCTTTTCTTCTACATTGCTGGTAGCTGCAGCGAGAATTTCACGAACACGGTCAGCCAGTTTTTCATTGTGTGCCATGGGTGTTATTTTTTTGGGAGATGATAAAGATACGATTTCCCTTTAATAGCCGTAGTGCTTTTCCAGTGCTACCCGCAGGTGCGCTAACCCTTCATATACATTATCGCGTTGCACATTGGTAAAGAAGATATAGGCCCTGTTGGCCGCTTTGATAATATGTACTTCTGTGATAAAGGTGCCGGGATTACCGGTGTTTTCGGATTGCAGGTGCCTGGCATCGTTGGTTTGCCAGAACCAGCCTACGGCGAACTTTGGCAGGCCGTAATGGAGAAAGGCAAATTCATCTGCCCGGAGCAGGGTGGAGTTGCCGTTGAGCCCTTTTAGTTGTTCCTGTATGTACCGGGCGTAATCGGGGAGGGTGATATTGATGTTGCCTGCCGCCATCAGCCAGTTGAGTTTATAGTTGCTGGCAGGCGCCTCTGTATGCCCGTTGGCATCATAGCCCCAGGTTTGGGTACTATCGGGGTAATTAGGGGTTCCAAAGGCGAAATGAATGTGTAATTGTTGCCCAAGCGCAGCTATCAGTTGTGGATAGGTTTTATGCGATACCTTTTCCAGCATCAGCCCGGCCAACGCATAGCCGGCATTGGTGAGATTGAGTGTAGCCGTATCTGTTACCGGTGGTTGTTGTAATAGCCATTTTACAAAGGCGTAACGTTGCTGTGTTTCATTACCGCGGATCTGTTCCTTTGCGGGGGCAGCGTTGGTGTACGTATAGCGGGGGAGCTTGTTGCGGAAGGTAAGGGCCTGTAGCAGGGTGATATGCTGATAGGCGGTGTTGCTGCCGTTTTTCAGTTCAGGAAATAGGGAGAAGAAAGGGGTATCCCATTTAATCAGTCGTTTTTTTACCAGCAGTGCAGCCACCATACCTGTAATGGCTTTGGTGTTGGAGCCTATACGGAATCGGTCGTTCAGTGTGGCGGGTGTATGTTCTTTTTTGTTTCCCAGCATTTCCATTTCCAGGATACTGTCTGCCGACACCACGGCGTAACCGAGTGCCGGAATATCACAGGCTTTCCGGATGCTATCCGCTAATGGTTTGAATGATTGTGCATGGGCGGTAAAGGAGAGCAGGAGCAGGGCAAACGCTGGTATCTTCATAAAAAGATTCAAAGGTAAAAGATAGCGGAAGGATTTTCAAATTCTCTGTATAATATTGTAAAGAAATTAGTTGCTATGATAACTGCCGGATCTTTTCACGATTATCTTCAATTGTTGCACCCCGTTACGGCGGCTGACTGGGAGTTGTTATCTGCCAGTCTAAGCACACGTACCGTAAAAGAAGGGACCGTGCTGCTGGCAGAAGGCAAAGTAGCGAAAGAAATATTCTTTATCAGCAAAGGTGTGTTACGCCTGGTGAAGCATTCAGAGGAAGGAGAAGATATTACCCTGTTTTTCCTGAAAGAATACAGATGCGCTACTGTACTCGATAGTTTTTCCCGGCAGACGCCCGCCACCTATAGGCTGGAAGCTGCATGTGAAGCGGAGCTGACAGTGATGCACAGGGAGCAACTGTTGCGGTTATACGAAAAGATCCCTTATCTGCAATCACTGATCACTACTATTAACCAGCGGGTGCTGATGGAAAAGATAGAGACCCGGAACGAGTATACCGGGCTGGATGCTACGCAGCGTTACCGTCATTTTATGCAACAGGAGCCGGACATCGCGGCGCGCGTACCTTTAAGTACCATTGCTTCTTTCCTGGGTATTACCCAACAATCGCTCAGCAGGATCCGGAAAAACTATACTGCTTAATATCGTTTTTACCATTTGGTAAATGCCATCATCCTGCCACACACGAATTTTGTATTCATAAAAAACAAAAGGTTATGAGTACAAATCTGACAGGAAAAAAGGTGATGGTATTGGGTGGCTCAGCAGGTATTGGTTTGGCTACGGCGCAGGCAGCAGCGGCAGAAGGCGCCCTGGTGGTCATTGTTTCCAGTAACCAGGAACGGGTAAATAAGGCATTGGCTACTTTGCCTGATACGGCGCAGGGTGTTGCCTTGGATCTGCGTGATGAAGCAGCTGTACGTGATTTCTTTAATGGTGCCGGTGCTTTTGATCACCTGGTATTTACAGCGGGAGGTCCTTTTCCATTCGGGCAGGTGGCTGATTTCAATAGTGCTGACATGCTGGAGGCTTTACAGTTACGTTTTCTGGGTGCTATGAATGCCGTGAAATACGGCAGTCCACATATTTTGCCGGGTGGGTCGGTAGTATTGACTACCGGCATCGCCAGTTTAAGGCCACAGAAAGGCTGGGCAGCGGGCGCATGTATCTGTGGCGCCATGGACGGACTCACCCGTGTATTGGCCATGGAATTGGCGCCTATACGTGTGAATGCCGTATCTCCGGGTATTGTGAAAACCGACCTGTGGGCGGGGATGGCGGAGGCCGACCGTGAAGCGATGTATGCACAGGCGGCAGCGGCATTGCCGGTAGGCCGCGTAGGCGAAACGGCAGATATTGCACAAACCTATTTATACCTGATGCGTGAAGGCTTCAGCACCGGGCAGATCATTGTGGTAGACGGCGGCGCCGTGATGGTTTAATGGGCCATCGCAGCAGCTGCAGGCGCAGCAGTAACCGCTGTTTTGATATTCCTGCTGCAAATCACTAAAATCAGTAATGCTACAAAAGAAGATCCGCACATGGTTACTGCCATTGGAGTAGCCGTGTGCGTATTGTATAAGCTCACTACCGTAGATGCCAGGGAACCGATACCCATTTGGATAGCACCCATCAGGGACGAAGCACTACCGGCATTTTTAGTAAAAGGTGCCAGTGATAAAGCGGCTGTATTGGGATTGATAAAGCCCAGACAGCAAAGGAATGCAAACAGGAGCGCGATGATGCCCGGCAGCGATAACCAGTTGTTCCAGGCACATATCACGAAAATAAGACCAGTAATGGTTTGGCCGACCAATGCCACCGGCACTATTTGCTGGCTGGTGAAACGTTTTAATAATAGGCTATTCACCTGGCTGGAGCCAATGAGGCCGACAGACAGGAAGGCGAAGATCCAGCCATAGGCTTTATCGCTTAGTTTATAGATGTCCATGAAAACCTGTGGAGACGCGGATACATAAGCAAACAGGCCTGAAAAAGAGATGGCACCTGCAAAGCAATACGTATAAAACTGTGGCTCACTTACTACCGCAAGGAAGTTATTGATAATGGGCCTGGGCTTGAGCGACATAGACGTGTCTGGCTTGAAACTTTCCGGCAGCCAGAAAATGGTGGCCAACAGGATCAGCGCACCCATAGCGCCCAGTATGAGGAATACGGCATGCCAGCTAAAGGCACTGGTTACATAACTACCTACTGTAGGGGCTATCATGGGAGAGGTACCTACTACCAGCATGAGCAGTGCAAATACTTTCGCGTTTTCTTTTACGGGAAACAGGTCACGCACCATGGCTACAGACGCCACAGCAGCAGCACAGCTACCGATGGCCTGCACAAACCGCAGGATGATCAGGCTGTCCAGGGTAGACGCATAAATACATCCGATAGAGGATATCACATAAAGGATCAATCCTATATAAAGTGGTTTCTTTCTTCCGAAACGGTCCAGCAGCGGGCCATACAATAACTGGCCGGCTGAAATGCCGATGAAGAAACTGGAAAGGGAGAGTGCCACCCGCGTAGGGTCTACACCTAAATCCTTACCTATTGCCGGAAAGCCGGGCAGGTACATGTCAATGGAAAATGGTCCTAATGCAGTAAGTGTACCTAATATAAGTATAAGCGAAATGTATTTCGCTCTGGAGAGTTCGTTGGCCAAGGTAAATATCTCTTTAAAAAATGCACCGCAAAAATAAACAGAAAAAGCGATGCAATCCCGGCCTGATTGTCTGATCCCTGTAAAGATCTTGTTATGTTTTTATGAAGCTTTGATGTCAATCAGGAAATCATAGAGGGGTGTTTCACCTGCAATGTTCAGTTTTTTGMGTAGCCGGTATCGGCTGGTTTCCACGCCACGTACGGATATACCCATGGACTGTGCAATTTCTTTCGTTGTTAAATTAATGCGCAGATAAGCACATAGCTTGAGATCGGTAGTGGTGAGTTCAGGAAATAATTTTTTCAGGGTGCGTAAGAAGTTGTTATGGACTTCATCGAAATGTTGTGAAAACTGGGCCCAGTCTTCTTCGTTATTTTCTGCTTCTTCAAACAACCGCATTACTTTTTTGAAAGAAGGCAATGTGGAAGCATCGTTTGTTTTTTTTACGCTCTGAATAAATTCTTCCCGGATATTGGATAGCAGCTTGCCTTTCTGCACCAGGTGCATGGTAGCTGTTGCCAGTTCTTTGTTTTTATGCTGTACATCAGATTCCAGTTTTTCATTGCGTAGCTGGATCAGTTGCTTTTCATTTCTTTCCAGTTCCAGCTGATGCTGAAAAATGAGGTGCTGTTGTTCCTGCTCATGCTTTTCTTTTTGCGCAGCAAATTTCTTTTTTTGACGGCCATACAGGAAGTAGATGAAACCCGCCAGCAACAATAGGTACAGTACCCATGCCGTGTAGGTTTGATACCAGGCGGGTAAAATGGTAAAGGTGTATGTAGCTGCAGGAGAGATATTGCCAAGATTATCTTTTGCTTTTACGGAAAAAGTATAATGGCCATAGGGCAGGTTAGTATACTCTTTTTCTGTTTTGCTGGTCCACTCTCCGGGTTGTTTATCGAATCCCGACAGTTGATAGCTGTAAGTGATATTGTTACCTTGTTCAGCCGCCGGTGCGGTGTATTCAAAATGAAAACTATTGTATGCATTAGGGAGCGTTACCCGTTGTTTTGGATCCTGCACCGCATAGCCACCAAATAAGAGGGTGTCTTTTTTACTGGTGGCTTTTATTTGTCCCAGTAGTACCGAGAGTCGGTTGCCATGGTTGTTGTATTTTTTATAATTAAGATGATAAATGCCTTTATCTCCTCCAAAGAAAATATTTTCGTCATTATAAGGGTAAATGAATTCAAAGCCACCTACAATTTTTCCTGTCAGTTCCGGAAACCAGGTCACGGTTTTGTGAGCAGCGTCTATGACGCCTGGTTTTTTATCGGACACAAACCAGATCCTGCCACTGCTATCTTCTTTCAGGTATTGTATACTGCGGGCCTGTAACAATGGATAGAGGGAAGGGGAAGGGACGAATTGCTGTTTCGCTTCTTCATATTCGTAGATGCCCTGCATGGTGCCTGCTACCATTTTGTTTTGAATGCGGAATACATAATTATTGTTGGTAGCAGGGAGGCCATCTTTTTGTGTAAAAAGCTTCGAATGCAGGGCGGTATCGCTTTTCAGCGTGAGCTGATATACGCCTCGATAGGGATGAGAGGACCAGATGCGTTGCGCATTATCTTCTGCGAGGAAACGCAGGGATTCAAATAATCCGGTGATGTGCCGGGTAACGGTAACGGCTGTACTATTATATTGAATAGCGGCCAGACCGATGTAACAGCCTGTCAGTATCCTGTTACCCAGCGTCAGGTAAGTCCAGCAGCCAACATCTTTCAGCAGTGGCGTTGCTTTGTTGCCACTGATTTCAAAAGTGCCTTCCTGGTGCGCCATAAGCAGGTGTTGCTGAACGGCCGTCAGATTCCATACCTGTCCTTTGGTATTGGGTACGGGTTGGAAATTGCCTTTTGAGAAACTGATATCTGTAACGCTGTCCAGTGGTGTACTGTAGAGGCCATCGGAGGTGCCGATATACAGGCGGTGGCTAAATACCAGCGCAGCATAAGTGGTGAGGGAATTATGTTTGTCGGGTTGAATTTGTTTGATGGCGGTATTATAACGGAGCTGGTCGATACCATTATCCAGTGCCAGCCAGATATTTTGTTGAGGGTCCGTAAACAGCTTTAGTACATTATTATTCTGGAGTCCTTCGTCCATGCTGAATTGCTGTACTACTTTTCCGTTTGTGCCATTGATGATATAGCAACCTTTGGAAAAGGTGCCAATGGCCAGTTGGCCATGTTGCAGCGGGATGGCGCAGTAGATACGGCTGTTGCGGAATACTTCATCGGCGGCAGTATGCCAGGGAATCAGTTGTTGTCTGCTGATTTTATACAGCCCGTCTTTTAGTGTGGCAATAAGAAGGGTATCATTTTCTTCCTGCAGGAATGCGGTCACTAATGGTTGTTGCCCGTAGCTTTCCTTGCAAACGGGTTGCCATTTACCCGCCACCAGTTTCAGCAATCCTTGTCGCAGATCCTGTGCATAGAGGCCATGGGCGGTGCTACCCATTATTTTCCATTCCACAGGAGCGGTGTATACCTGTATCTTATTATTATGGCATTCAAATATTTTATTGTTGCTTTTAAAGTAAACAGCATTGTCATACAGGGCAATATTCCAGATGTCTGCAAATTCTGTTTGTCCGGCGGGAATATATTTTTTGAGAGAAGTATAGGCGAGTATGCCGTTGGCATCCGGATAGTAATAGCCGAAATCGTCCTGCGCACCTACATAGATGCGTCCATCGGGCGCCACTTTTACGGCGCGTAGCCGCGTATTATTGGGAACAGGGTATAGTTTCCAGTAGTTACCATTATAGGTGACCAGTCCTTCGTTATTAGCGAAGTACAGGATGCCCCGTTTGTCCATATCTATGTCCCAGGTTTGCCCGTTGCCCTGGTATTGGTTTTTGCTGTAGTTAACAATGGAGGGTAGACCAATGGTGTTTTGCGCATAAATGAAACTTACGTGGAATAAAAGTGCCAACAACAGAAAAGGCTTCATGTAAAAGCGTTTTACTAAAAGTAGAATTTTTTTGTTGATGTAGTATAGTAGTAATGAAGTTGGATTAATAATCAATCTGTTATTGCAATTTGAAGTAGAAATGACGTAGGTGAAAAAATGAATTTTCCCTATTTAATATAGATCTTGGTCTTTCTTTAAAAGACAGATGATCATGCTGAAATTCCACGGGCTGGTACTCATTTTTTTAGCTGCATTGGTTGGGCAAACTAACGGGCAGGGGTATCTGAAAACACAGGGACATATTATTGTAAACGAGAAAAATGAAAAGGTCATTCTACGGGGAATGGGATTAGGGGGCTGGATGTTGCAGGAGGGATATATGTTCCGGCTGGGTAATATCGGGCAGCAATATAAGATCCGTGCAAAAATACAGGAACTGGTAGGACCGGAAAGAACACAGGCCTTTTATGAGGAGTGGCTGAGCAGTCATACCAATAAAAGAGATATTGATTCCATGGCAGCCTGGGGTTTTAACTCAGTGAGGTTGCCCATGCACTTTGATTTGTACACGTTGCCGGTAGACCAGGAACCGGTACCCGGACAAAATACCTGGCTGGACAAAGGTTTTGCGCTGACCGATTCCTTACTGAGCTGGTGCAGGGCGAATCAGCTGTACCTGATCCTGGATCTGCATGCTGCGCCGGGAGGGCAGGGGAAGGATCTGCCTATTTCCGACAGACATCCTGAAAAACCATCTCTCTGGGAAAGTGAAGCTAACCGTAGTAAAACCATTGCGTTATGGCGGAAACTGGCAGAGCGGTATGCCAATGAGCCCTGGATAGGCGGTTATGATATTATTAATGAACCCAACTGGGGCTTTGAAGATGCCGCAGATACCCGGGGCACGAGGGAAACAAAGAATGTGCCTTTGAAGCAGTTGATGCAGGACATCACCAAAGCGATCCGGGAAGTAGATAAAAAGCATATCATTATTATAGAGGGGAATGGGTTCGGGAATAATTACAATGGCCTGTTGCCTGCCTGGGACGATAATATGGTGATGAGCTTTCATAAATACGGCAACTTCACGCAGGTGTCTTCCATTCAGCATTTCCTGGACCTGCGGGAAAAGTATAACCTGCCTTTGTGGCTGGGAGAGTCCGGAGAGAATTCCAATAACTGGTATACCAATACGATCCGTATGGTGGAAAGCAATGATATTGGCTGGGCATGGTGGCAGTTGAAAAAGATAGGCAGTAATCAACCGCTGGAGATTAAGGTAAGCCCGGGCTACCAGGCGATCCTGGATTACTGGAGTGGCAAGGGAGCCACGCCTGCGGCAGATGATGCCTGGAAAGCATTAACGGAGTTTGTGCGTAATACCCGTCTGGAGAATAATATGTACCACAAAGACGTAACAGATGCCATGTTCAGACAGGTACATTCCGCGGAGGCGATCCCATTTAAGGAACATTACATCAGGGATAAAGCCGTCATCCAGGCAGTGGATTATGATTTAGGGAGAAATTTATCTGCCTATGCTGATATGGATACGGCAAGCTATCATTATACACCGGGGGTAAATACACAGGGCAACCGTGGTTATGCGTATCGTAATGATGGGGTGGATATTAAAAAAGAAGGCAATGAGTTTTTTGTTTTTAATATAGAAAACGGAGAGTGGCTGCAATATACTGCGGAGGTGACTAGTCCCGGTACTTATACCTTGCAGGTGAAAGTGCGGGCAGACACCGACAGCGTTGGAGCGCGTTTTACTATTACCGGTAACGGTAAAGTGCTGGCAACTAATATCGCTGTTCCGGGCAATGATAAAATATGGCAGTTGGTGGAACTGAAGAACATTCAACTGGCAAAAGGCACCAATAGATTGCGGGTAGCATTTGTGCAGGGGGGATGCCATTTCAGTGGGATCACTTTTGTGAAGCAATAACAGGTGTTGTCTTTTTCAGGATTATCCTGAAAAAGACAACACCCGCGTACTTTTGACGTACCCCTAAATTTTGTTACCCAGGCAACAAGCTGCAAATTTACTCCACTAGATAAAAATATTCCGCGTTGATCCATGACCCTTATTTGTTCACCTTTTTTCAATTCTAAATTCCATGAAAGAAAAACTATTTACCATTAGCATCGGTTCCTTCCTGTTAATGGCTACCATTATCTCCTCCTGTACAAAAGAGGCTAAGAAAACCGATTCCCTGCAACCGTTAAACGCCAAACCTGCTGCAGCTGCAGTGCAGGCCGCTGCCGCTTCCTACCAGTTGATCTGGTCAGATGAATTTGACGGCAGCAGTGTTAACACCTCCAAATGGTCTTTTGAAACCGGCCCCGGGGTTAATAACGAAAAGCAATATTACCAATCGTCCAATGCCACCGTTAGTAATGGCAACCTGGTGATTACCGCGAAAAAGCAGAGCGTGAATGGCTGGCCATATACCTCTGCGCGTATGAATACCGCCGGTCATTTTACAACACAGTATGGCCGTATCGAAGCGCGTATTAAGCTGGCCTCCGGTCAGGGGCTCTGGCCTGCTTTCTGGATGCTGGGGAATAACATTGGCACAGTTGGATGGCCCAAATGTGGTGAAATAGATATTATGGAGCAGGTAAACACCAGCAACACCATTTACGGCACTATTCACTGGGATGCCAACGGGCATGTGTCCTATGGAGGCAACACCAGCACCAGCATCACGGACTATCATGTATATGCGGTAGAGTGGGATGCCAGTTCCATCCGCTGGTACCTGGATGGCAACCAGTTTGCTGCGGCCAATATTCTGAATAATATTAACAGCACAGAAGAGTTTCATAATCAGTTTTTCATCATCCTCAACATGGCCGTGGGCGGTGATTTTCCCGGACAAACCATTGATGAAAGCAAGTTGCCCGCCAACATGTATGTAGATTATGTAAGGGTATATTCTATCACTAATGGTGGTGGTGGTACTGCGCCTATTGGCAGTACGATTACCCTGAAAGGATTTAATAATGCTTTTGTGAGCGGTGAAAATGGTACACAGGCGATGACCTGCACCCGGGCTACTGCCCAGGCCTGGGAACAGTTTGTGGTAGAAGATGCCGGTGGTGGTAAAGTAGCCCTGAAAAGCCAGGGTAAGTATGTATCGTCCGAAAACGGGTTAAATCCAATTACCTGTAGCCGCACCACTGTGGGAGACTGGGAAAAATTTGACTGGGTTGTTAATACAGATGGTTCCATTTCTCTCCGGGGTAATAATGGTAAATATGTTTCCTGCGAAAACGGTACGCAGGCCATGACCTGTAATCGTGCTACTGCTTCCGGTTGGGAAGCATTCCGGTATTAATATTATTTAGGGTGATGGATCGGGCCGGCTGTGTTTACAGGCGGCCCCTTTTTATATGTATCGCCACTGGTCGGGAGCGGGGAATCGGAATTCGTTGCAATGCCAGGTTTCCTGGGTAGCCAGTACCTGATCCCCGTGAAAGCGGTCCAGGTCCATTAAGTCACCTTTATCTGCTATTTGCAGGACCTGGTGTTGGAGATTTTTATAGCAGCGCATACCTCCGAAAGCGCTGTTCCCTGCGGGCCAGTAATGAGCAAAGGCACAGTCAAAACAGCATAACAGGGTTACATTTTCGGGGAGGTCTTTCTTCAGGTAAGGAAGCATGCCTTCCATGATAAATTCCCCTTTTTTGTCCGGGTAATGAAGGGTGGTATGCTCATCTATCCGGAAAGAAAGCTGGTCATACCAGGTGATTTTTTCGTTTTCCAGATGCAACCGAAAGGACAGCGTGGCCATTTTTTCTACCTGTTGTGTTCTTATTCTTACAGGTATGGAGATATCAAATGTACAGTTGGTGATACATTTCCATTGATCGAGCGTGATGCCTTCGCCAATATGGTCAGTTTCATTTACTAAAGAAAGCTCATCGAAATTAGCGCCGGTAAATGTGGTGTTCCGGAGCATCAGCTGCATGCATTCTCCATTGGTGTCAAAATGCGTAGTTATGCTACCAGCATTATCTGTATAGATAGTTGGAAAGACCATGTTGGCGTTTTAGGTGGTCAATATAGTAATTAACGCAAAGAAGCGAAAGTTAAAGGAGCACATAATAAGTTTACTGATTAATAAAAATGAATATATATTTGCGCCATCGTTAATATATCTGTCGTTGATGCATTTGCCAGCTCTGAAAAACCTGTACACCCTGTTATTGGTGTGTCTATTACTTCCTGTTGTCCTGAAAGCACAGGAGGGAATGCCTGCTACGGTGCGCCCCTGTGGCACAGATGCCTTAGAGGAATTATGGAGGAAAGATGCGTCTTTCCTGGCGCGTGAACGGGCCATTAACAAGGCCATCTTACAAAAACAATATATCCGGGTACCGGGAGCAGCTGTAAAGCCACCCGGACTCGTGGTACTGCCAGTGGTATTTCATATTATCAATGAAGACCCAACCGCATATCCGGACGCCGCTGTACTGGCCGCCCTGAAGGAATTAAACGACGCGTATGCCGCAACCGGTGCATTTACCGGCGCCCGTACCGATACAAAAATTCAGTTTTGCCTGGCTAAAACAGCACCGGACGGTGGCAAAACCACAGGTATTGTACGTACCCATTCCTATTTATCGGATTTTGATAATGAAATGGAAGGAGGAGACCTTACCGCCCTTGGCAGATGGGATCCTGCGCGGTATGTGAATATATGGGTAGTAACGGATATTAAGTCGGAGTACATGCAGGATTTCGACTGTGGCAACTGGACCCGGCTGAAGATGGGCGGTTATGCCAGCGCTGGTGGAGACATTGTGGTAGCAGGACTTGGTGTAGGCGTACTGGCGCATGAAATGGGGCATTACCTTAGCCTGGCACATACTTTCGCGAACCGGGATTGTAAAAATAATGACTGTCTCACAGATGGTGACATGGTATGTGATACCCCACCTGAAAAAACAATTACAGGCGGCTATGCCTGTGGGGTACCACAAAATTCCTGTAGTACAGATACCTTATCCGGATTTACCGTAGACGTACCGGATCTTCCGGATAACTTTATGGATTACGGGCAGGGCATTGGTTGTATCCTTTCCTTTACGGCCGGTCAGGCGGCACGTATGCACAGCTTTATTGATGTGGCGTTGCCTGGTATGTTAGCCAGTACAGTATGTAATGAACCCTGCGCCGAAAATATTGTTGCGGCTTTTACCCGGGATATCGACTATCCTGTGGTAGGCAACGTGGTGACGTTTACCAGCAGTGGTACTGGCGGAAATGCCTACCAATGGCTGGTAGATGGTGTTCCCAGCGGTACAGCGGCTACTATGCAACTGACCGTTACCCAGAAAAAAAATTACGAGATCATTCTCCGTGTAACCAATACCGTGAGTGGCTGTTCCGCTACCTCCAATGATGTGATATCTGTGAGTTGTGGCGTAGTAGCCCGCTTCTGGCCCAGCAAAAGAAAAATTGCGTCCAAAGACGGCATTGAACTGGATAGTGTATATTTTAATAACCGCTCCCGTAACGCCACCAGCTGGAGTTGGCTCATGAGCAATGACAAGGGAATGGTGGAGCAGGTAGTCAGCACAGATGAACAGCTGAAATATGTGTTTAAGATACCCGCTAACTATCATGTTCGTTTAGCCGCTACCGATGGTGTTTGCTTTGATACTTCCAACGCAGTACAAATTATTGTAGATGATCCTACTGCAGATGGTGCGGTGTATGTGACCAAAATAGAATGTTACCAGCAAACCAAAGTGCGTGTAACGTTATATTTCCACAACTTCGGTTATCATACCATTCCTAAAAATACACCGGTATCTTTTTATGACGGAGATCCCCGTAAGCCGGGTACACAAAAGTTAGGCACCTGGCCTTTACCGGGGGATATCAAAGGTAAGTGCTCTACCACGCTGTTATCTACTATTGTGGATGCGGGTCGTGCCGGTATAGATAGCCTGGCGGTAGTGTTGAATGATGATGGTTCTACGCTGCCACTGGCACTTCCGAATACTCCTTTAGTGGAAACTAATTATGGTAATAATATCAGTATCAAACACGGCTTTAAATTTAAGGTAGCATTAGATCCGGCAGACTATACGCTTACACCGGAACAACAGGTGGTGTTGAAACCTGAAGGCACCAATGGTACCGTGCAAAGTGCTATATGGACAGGTGATTATCTTAGCTGTACGAACTGTGTGGATGCTACTTTTACTGCGCCTTACAGAAAGGATACGGTTACCACTGTGAAGGTGATGGCATATACACAAAATGCCTGCTACGACAGCACTACCGCTACGTTGCATATACCGGTAGTGGATGATTATACCGTAGCGATGAAAAATGTGGATTGTGCCAAAGGCGATAGTTTACATGTAGACTTCTCCCTATGTAATTTATATACCAAAGGAAATATTCCTGCTCAGTTGCCGGTAGCGTTTTATGACCGGTCTCCTGCTGATCCTGCAGCAGTACTGCTGGGAAATGGATTTTTGACACCATTACAGAGTACCGGCGCCTGTGCGGATTATGGCAATTATATTAAGCAAAGCACTACCGGTAATGTATACGCCATTGTGAACAAGGACCGTACAATACATCCGCCTGAAACGGGTTTGAATGAATCGAATCCTGATAATAACACCACGCGCTGGCAATATAAAGCACCTGTTGTTGCCGTGTTTCCACAGGATACCATCGTGTTCAGGAAAGCAGATTTTCCATTGTATTATAAGGTGACTGACTTTACACCTAAAGATATTTTATGGCAGAACGATAACGCCTACACGCTGAGCTGCTATTCCTGTGCAGCGCCACGGGCAACTATGAAAGACAGTGCCTTTGTAGGTGTACAGCTGACGAATAAGTATGGTTGCATAATAAAAGATCAGCGATACGTACGGATCTTTCCACCTGATTTTAGCATTGACCTGTTGAAAACAGCGTGCTACGATAATGATCATATCCTGGTGACATTCAGAGTATGCACGGCTAATGGCTATGACAGTATTCAGGCGGGGGTGCCGGTATCTTTTTACAATGGTGATCCATCCAGTGAGCAAACCAAAGTATTATCCCCTTTATTTTATACACCTGTTACAGATGGTGTTTGCCGCAATTTCACTACAGTGCTTTCTGCTCCGCACAGCAATGAGATTGCAGCCATCGTAAACAGGCGAACGAATTTTGTGATGGATGAAACGAATTATACCAATAACCAGGCAAACAGGGCGTATACTCCTTTTACTGTTAGTCTGAATCCTTCGCTGATAGAGTTGCCAAGACCAGCAGCGGTGAATCTGCATGCACTTGTAGATGGTGGGCCTGCAGTGTCTTATGCCTGGACGCCGGTCAGTGGTTTGTCGTGTACTACCTGTGCCTGGCCGCTTGCCAATGCAACGTCATCTATGCGATATACCGTTACCACTACTAACCAGTATTATTGTACAGATACGGCATCCGTGTATATTAAAACCTCCACCAGTTTCGGCGTAACGATGCCGAATGCTTTTACACCGAATGGTGATGGGCAAAATGATTGGTTTTATGTGATTGGCAGCTGGGATATCAAGCAGCTGAAAGATTTTAATATTTACAACCGTTTAGGGAATAAAGTATTTGAAGCGCATAATACGCCTGTCAACGACAGAAGTTATGGATGGGATGGATATGTGAGAGGACAGCCGGCGCCGATGGGCACCTATGTTTATTTCGCTACGGTGGAGTTCCTGGATGGCAGTACACAGTTGGTGAAGGGAGCGGTAACACTGATCCGGTAGGTTAGCTGTTCCACGACACTTCTTTCACGCCGGCATCTGTTTGGATGTCGGCAATGAGCTTGCCTACTATGGCTTTGTCCATGCTTCTGAACCGGATAGTGATAAAGAACAGGCTATCGTTTTGTTCGATATTACAGGAAGAGATATTGAGGGCAGTAGTTTGAAAGAGTTGATCGACCACCTCTATAGATTTGCTCCTTTCGAGTGTGATAATGCGAATGGTTTTCTGTTCAAATTTTGAGAGAAATTTTTTCTCTACCGGTTGTAATAGCCATAAGATAATGATGGCAATGGAAGTGGCGACAAATGCGGCAAAGTACATGCCTCCGCCGGTCGCCAGTCCGATAGCTGCTACGGTCCATAAGCCGGCAGCGGTAGTGAGTCCCCGTACTACTCCTTCCTTTAGAAACAGAATGGTTCCTGCACCAATGAACCCGATGCCGCTGATAACCTGTGCTGCTATCCTGGAGGGGTCGAGTACGATGTTGGGAGTGCCCAATACATCTTCAAATCCGTAAGCAGATACCATCATGGTAAGCGCAGCGCCTACAGATACCATCATATGTGTTCTTAAGCCGGCAGCCCAATCTTTACGTTCTCTTTCCAGTCCTATGATGCCGCCGAAAATCGCAGCCAGTGCCAATCGTAGTAGTATTTCTGTCCAGGGTATCATCTGACTAATTTAAGCAATAAATGCTCTTTTACCATTTTTAACGTATAGGCGTTATGTTAAAGGAATCAAAAATTGTATCTTCAAATGAACTCACTCATTCTTTTAGCATGTCTGTATTAAGAACACCGCTTTTGTTTTTCGCAATACTATTGTTGCCGCTGGCTGGCCGGGCACAGGTAAAGCTGCAAGCTGTGGCGCCTGAGGTAACCGGGGCCGGCCTGAGTACTATTCATTCGCCACACCTCGCTGTGACGCCAGTGGAGAAACATAATCGTCATCAGTTGTTGGTGATGATACCAGGTACCGGTGGCAGTGCGGTACATTTCAGGGCATTCGACAGTTGTTTTGCGGAGATGGGCTATTATGTGGTGGCGCTGGATTATCTGAATAATGTGATTACCACGGTTTGTTCAAAGAGTGAAGACAGCACCTGTTTTGATCATTTCAGGCAGGAAATTATGTTTGGTTCGCCGGTGAGTGATAAGGTAGCGGTGGATTCGGTAAACAGCCTGGTGAATCGATTAACAAAGTTATTGCAATACCTGGCGAAGCAGGATGCAGCGTGGAGTGAGTTTGTCAGGCATGGGCAGCCACGCTGGGATAAGATCATCGCTGCCGGGCATTCGCAGGGGGCCGGGCATGCCGCTTATATGGGTAAGCAATTTAAACTGCGGGGTGTATTAATGTTTTCCGGTCCACAGGACTACTTGCAATATTTTAATGCACCTGCACACTGGCAGCGGGAAAATGGCCGTACACCGGTAAACAGGTATTATGCATTCCTGCATATACAGGATCCTTATAATTACCAGTACCAGGTGGCAGATGTTGCGCAGATTAATCATCACGCTGTAACGGATACAACGATGGTGCAGCCACAAACGCCGGTACATTCTACCCGTAGTATACTGGTAACAGATATTAATAAGTCTGATAAACATGGGTCTACAGTGGGGATGGAGTTTGTTCCGGTATGGAAATACATGATCAGCGGGGCTACGAAGCCGTAAGGGATCAAGTTGATGACCTGGGGGATAGTGTAAAATTTTAGTCAATCTATACAGGAAGAAAGCTACCGATCTAATCCTATCAGCAGCCCTAATGGCTGCCTCACAGATATCGATGCTATGCTTAGCACCCGCTAAGTACCTGTAGAAGCCGTGCAGGAGAGGTGGACTTGATGCGGGGATGAGTTCCGGATGTATAACCCCGATGAAATTGCATCAGCAAATGGATGGAGGTCAGAAGTGGCCATAGCAGGGCTGCTTCAGTGTCAGGCTGTAGCTACAGAAAGTGATAGACTATTGAAAAGAAGCAGGTATAAGGGGTTTATTGATCAAAATATCTCCGGAAGGCAAGGGTCGCTTTATTCCAGTTGAATGACAGCTGGATATGCGTGTGGCCAGGTGAGTTTTGGCGGCAATATTGTCCGCTTGGGATAAGTACGTTTATGAGCATATTTGGGTACCTGTGGCGCTGCCACGGCAATAATATCGGCGGCCATGTATTGTCTGTTGCCTGATGGGCCATCCTTGAACATCGCTCTTACCTGGAAAACTACTAGCAGTGAACCCTCCCCGGGTACATCGAGCAAAACATTTGTTTCCTGGAAAGTGGTATCGGGATCTATCATTAGGGTAACCGTTTCGCTACCCACCACCTGGCGTGATCTAAAATCAATACGTGTTGCTATCAATTTTACTTCCAGGGCAGCAATGCCTTTACACCCGGCGATGGTTTGTGCGGGAATATTTAATATCCCGTTAGGGAGAAGCCGTGGAGCCACCGGGAAAAAACGATCTACTCCGGTATGCTGATTGAAGCGGAAGCCTGTGATGGCGGCGTGATGATCGCCGGCAGCAATGAGCAGCCTGTTGAGCCGATTGATGTGCCCCCCGTCACAATGGATATCCAGGTGGGGGTAGAGCGCATGACGGATAAAAGCGCCTTTCCTGCTGGCGATGCCAAAGCGCCGGGATGCGCGACGGGTAGCAGCCGTTTGCTGCACGCTTTGAGGCATGGAGCGCAGGAAGTAGTTGCCATTGCGCTTATACCCAATGAGATTGCCGAGTTTTCCCGTAAAAGAAATGACAGACATTTGTTTTGCCATGGGAGATTATTTTTATAAGATAAATATAAGATAATCCGGGGAACCTGTTTCCGGGGCAGATTGAAGATTATTTAAAGGGAGTGTATGGCGTATTGTATAATATTCAAAGCTAGTGTAGTAGGGATTTGAGAATGACAAATGCGAGTGTATGGGCCTTTAGAGGATATTGAAAAAAGATATTCCCCAGGTTGAAAACCTGATCCGCTGTAAGTTATAAAAAAAGAAAGCCGGTTCTCCTTGAAGTACCGGCCTCTTATCATCACACTTATCACGCTATCAAACTACACAGGAATTGGTTTTAAGCATGGGTTCCGTTTTCCTTAAAGCGGGCATGCCAGCCAGGGGCCTCCTGTAAAAAATGAGGTGTTTGACTACCTATTTTACAGGCGTTGGAAAAATAATCATTCAGTTCATCACGATAGCTGGCATGTGCGCCATTATTTGTCATCATTTCGTTGTCCTGGTGCGTGAAAATCGCAGTTGTGACTTGCGGACACAAAAATACGCCGCCGTTTAGCGGCCGATATGTGTGTTTGGGTCAATTCTTTGTTAGATCCGGCCAATGGACTTCTGGCAGTAATTTATTATATTTAGAAGAGCGTCAATAATCCATTAACCACAATTAAATTCCCCTCTAATTATGAAGCGAATCGTTCTTGCCATTTCATGTGTTTGTTTTTTGGGTGTAGCTACCACACAGGCGCAGAGCATACTTGACCAGGCTAAAAAGACAGCGGGTAGTGTACAGGGTTCATCTTTTGATGTTGGTGGTATAGCCAGCAGTATTTTGGGTAAGCTTACTCCTGCATTGGCATTGACCAGTGTGCAGCAGCCTAAGGTACAGAATCTGCTGACAGGTTTTCTGAAAAAGAAGGCAGCTATTCTGCCGTTACAGCAATCTAACCCCAGTGGCTATACGTCAAAATTCGGTGGGTTGCAAAAGGGGATATTTTCAAAGTTGAAAACTTTATTGACGCTGAGTCAGTATACCAGGTTTTTGGGTTTGAAGCCTAAGACGAATGATGCTGCTAACGTATTGTCGCAGTTGTTTTACTAGCAGGCGTTTATTGTAACGAATAATTCCGGCGGATTTTTTTCTTACTCCTAATCATCTGGGTTAAGAAAAAATCCGCTTTCTTCTTTTTCCACTATCTTCGCGGCCGTTCGTTACATTCTATGCCAAAGAAGAAAAAGAAGGATCAAGGATTCAATAGTTTAGCCGTTATCGTTACACTGCTCATTGCAGCATTTGCAGTGACTACCTGTTCCCGGAAAATTGCCGGTGATAAAGCTGATAAAGGGAAGCATGTTACCCGGAAAACATCTCACAAAAAAAATAATAAACCGCGTGCTGCCACTCCATTGCTGGTGGAGGATTTCGAAGCCGGTTCCAAAACAAATTATAATAATAGTGACGTGGATTTATCCAGTGGTACCTGGAAATTCAAGGATGCCGTAGTAGGTACGCTGGAAGAAGATCATAAAGCGGGTGCACAGGCGTTGCGTATCCGGAACAGGGGTATGGCCGGTATGAATTTCGATATTGAAACAAAAGGTACGGTAACAGTTACCCTGAAATATGCATTGTATGGAGCAGATGAAAAAGGGGAATGGGAGTTATGGGCATCGGTAAACCGTGGCCAGCGTTATTTTCGTGTAGGGGAGGGGGTTAGTGTCAGCACTAGCACGTTGCGCACGGCTACTTTTACAACATCGGCAACAGGAACCATCCGTTTCGATATCCGTAAGACGGACAAAGGTGATAGCAGGATCAATTTTGATGTATTCCGGGTGACCGCTGGTGGTAAGCTGGAGCCCAGCACGCCAACAGAGCAGCCTTCGGATGGAGAAGATGATAATATGCTGCTGGGCAACCCCAGTGCTGCAGCTACATCATTGGTGATGGCGAATAATTATCTCATGGACAAGGGATATTATAAATTATCCTACAACCGCGATAAGGGAACACCTAACTGGGTGTGCTGGCATGTTTCGCGTCGGGATCTTGGAAAAATGTCCCGGGCCAATGATTTCAGGCCGGATGCGGACCTGCCGGGCGATTGGTACCAGGTATCACAAACCAGCTATATCGGAAGTGGTTTTGACAGGGGGCATAATTGTCCTTCCGGGGACCGCACTGCCAGCAGGGCTGCTAATGAGGCTACTTTTCTGATGACCAATATGATTCCGCAGGCGCCTAACCATAACCAGCATTTGTGGAAAAATCTCGAGGATTACACCCGGGAGCTGGTGATGGATGGTAATGAAGTGTATGTGATCATGGGAAGTTATGGCTGTGGAGGCGTAGGCAGCAAAGGGCTCGCAAAAAACATAGACCACAGCAATGTGAATGTGCCAGATCATATCTGGAAAATTATGGTGGTTTTGCCAGAGGGGAACAATGACCTGAAGCGTATTAATAAAAGTACGCGCATCATTGCAGTGAACACGCCGAACAAAAATGATGTTAATACAAAGTGGTCGGCCTATCTTACCTCCATAGAAGAAATAGAAAAGGTTACCCGTTATAAGCTATTGGACAAAGTACCGGCAGCAGTGAGGGAGGAGCTGATGAAGAAGGTAGATACAGGTGAATAAGTGATTGTATCGTTAAAAAAAATATTATGTGGTTATCGTAATTATATTATAAATTGCATAAAATTATTATGTTTTTATTGTTTAAATGTTTTTAACCATAAAATGTCATGATAAGTTTCAGAAAGCCCAATTTGGCACAATTTTATAGAAAGTACGGTAGCAACGTGTAACTTATTATATCCTAGAAACGTTTTTATTATCATAGAGCTAACTTGAAGTATAACTAACCAATTTATAGCAAGATGGGACCTACACTTTCTTGATTATATGAAGATATAGCGGAATACAACCGTGCACACGATAGAAAGGCAAACTGCGTAATAAATTGCTATAAGAGAGCGTTATACAATGGAAGGATAGCAACTAGAGCTTTTTAAACATTAATTTTATATATAATTAATATGGGGGAAAGAGTGTCGGTAGCCTTACTTGTTACAACGTACAACTGGCCTGAAGCGTTAAAGCTGGTACTGGAAAGTGTGCTGGTTCAGACCGTGCTCCCTGATGAGGTTATCATCGCAGATGATGGCTCCGGAGAGAGTACCAGAGCTGTGGTGGATGCTTTCAGACAAAAAACGTCTATTCCGATCAAGCATTTCTGGCATCCGGATGAGGGGTTTCGTAAAACAATTATCATCAATCAAGCCATTACAGGAACCTCTTCAGACTATATCATCCAGATTGACGGGGATATTGTGATGCATGAGCTTTTTATCAAAGACCACATCAGCGAAGCTGAAAGGGGTTATTATATTCGTGGCAGCCGGGTATTGTTGCCAGAGGAGATCACTAAAAAATGTCTTCTTACCGGCAATTTCGGACCGGTTTCTACATTTGGTAAAGGGGTAAGAAACAGGATTAATTCACTTCGTATTCCATTTTTAGCGCCTTTAGTCATTAAAAAGACGAAGCGTTCGAGGAATTGGATAGGCTGTAATTGTGCTTTCTGGAGAGAAGATTTTCTGAAGGTGAATGGATATAATAACGAGCTGAAGGGTTGGGGGCATGAAGATATCGAGCTGGCAGCACGTTTTATTAATTCCGGGCTTTACCAGAAAAAGGTGAAGCTGAAAGCAGTATGTTACCACCTGCATCACCCGTTCAATTCCCGTGTACACGAGAATATTAACTACAGGGTATACCTGGACACCTTAAATCAGGGAATAGCTTATTGCTCCAATGGCTATCGTCACCAACTTACAACAGACTGATTATTTCAAAACTAATTATATATAAAAAAGGCCACCGCGAGGTGGCCTTTTTTATTAGTTAGTACTAAACGTCTGCATTTCTATCAGGCGTTTATAAATACCATTATTATTGAGTAGTTCCTGGTGGGTGCCTTGTTCGGCAATTTGCCCGTTATCCAGCACTATAATAAGATCTGCATTTTGAATGGTGCTGAGGCGATGGGCAATGACCAGCGAGGTGCGGTTCTTCATCAGGTTGTTGAGGGCATCCTGCACCATTTTTTCGGATTCCGTATCCAGGGCAGATGTAGCTTCATCCAGCAACATCAGTGGCGGATTGGAGAGTACTGCCCGGGCAATACAGATACGCTGCCTTTGTCCACCGGAAAGTTTGGAGCCCTTATCACCGATATTTGTTTCGTATCCGTTTTCCGTATTGGTAATAAATTCGTGTGCATTGGCTATCCTGGCAGCAGCTTCCACTTCAGCAGCAGTTGCAGATGGCTTGGCGAAGGCTATATTATTGAAGATAGTATCATTAAAGAGGATGGATTCCTGGTTCACTACCCCCATCAGCGCACGGAGAGATTCCATGGTAACCGTCTTCAGGTTTTTGCCATCTATGAGTACACTACCTCCCTGTGGATCCATAAAGCGGGGGATTAAATCCATTAGTGTGGACTTACCGCCACCGGAAGGGCCTACTAAAGCCACTGACGAACCTTTGGGGATAGTGAGGTTAATATTTTTCAGAATGGTTTTGTCGCCATAAGCAAATGATACATTGTCAAACCGGATGTTTTCTTCAAAACCGGTAAGGGTAGTAGCATTCGGGGCATTGAATACAGTTGGTTTTTCATCTATCAGGCTCAGTACCCTTTCACCTGCAGCAATGCCGGAGTGAATATTCCCGAAAGCACCTGAAATAGCTTTGGCAGGACGCATGATCTGGGAAAAGAGCGCGATATATACCACAAAGGTAGATCCGTCCATCTCTCCCTGATTACTAATAATAAGAGAGCCCCCATAAAACACAATACATGCTACCATGAGTACCCCTAATGTTTCAGAAACAGGAGACGCCAGCTGTTGTCTTTTTGCCATGGAACGGGCAATCTTTGAATAGCGGCGGTTTTGTTTGTCGAAGCGGTTAGTGATAAAATTTACCGCGTTAAAGGCTTTCACGATGCGGATACCATTGAGAGCCTCATCGAGGTAACTGATCATCACGCCATACGTTTCATGGGAGGCGGTAGCCTGTGCTTTCAGTCTTCTTACAATTCTGCCTATTATAAGACCGGCCACCGGGATGACCAGCATAGAAATCAGTGTTAACTTAAAGGAAATGAGAAACAGCATGACCAGGAAAGAGATCAGGGTGGCTGGTTCTTTAAATAATACCTGCAGCGTGCCGGTAACGGTATATTGTACTACCTGTACATCTGAGGCTATTTTGGAGATGATATCTCCCTTTCTTTCATTGCTGAAGTAGCCCAGGTGCAGGTCCATGACATTATTAAATACACTTCTGCGTAAGTTCAGCAAGGTCTGGATCCGCAAACTTTCCATGGTGCGGTCAGCGAAATAGCGGAACAGGTTGCCGATTAATACAGAACAGGCAATGCCTATACATATAAATTTCAGACTCTCTAACTGGCCGTATTGATAGGAGATGCTGGTGGTGTAATGTTTGAATACATCGAAAATTTTGAAGTAATTATCCGGCATCGGAGTAACTGCTTTGGCCGGGTTTTTAGTAAACAATGTATCGAGTAAAGGGGCCAGCAGGGCAAGGTTCAGCGTGCTGAATACCACAGATAATAATGTGCAGATAATATAGGGGATCGCAAATCTGTTAATAGGTTTAGCAAATGATAAAAGTCGGAAGTATGTCTTCATGTTTAAATAATAATCGTATAATGATTAATGACGGTGCATAAAAAAAACCGCACCGTTGCTGATGCGGTTCCTTAAGTTTTAATTTCCTATTTATCAATAACTTAAAGAAATATTTTCAGTCGCACTTTCAAGCCAGCAGATCACCAGTAAATACTGCAATCAGGAGTCAAAAATAGCCCTTTTGGCTTAATTGTCAAAAGTTTTGGCTTTGTACATCATATATTCTGTTATAGCAGGCGGTTATTTTGTCTCCAGTATTTTCAGCGCATCGGTGTCTTTATACTGTACCATCAGCTTTTTCAGTTTGTCTTTCAGCGTTGCTGTGAGCTTTTCGTAGCTTTTTTGCCCATAGAGATTGTTTACCTCATGCGGATCTTTTTTAAGGTCGTACAATTCCCAGCTGTCTGACTCTCCATAGAAGCGCACCAGGGTATATTGTTTGGTGCGAATGCCGAAATGAGGATATACATGATGCGGCTGTGGGAATTCGTAATAGTGGTAATAGGCTTCTTTTCTCCAGGATATATTTTTAGAATCTTCTTTCAGCAGGGGAAGAAAGGAAGTGCCTTGTATGTCGGCGGGTACTTTTACACCGGCCATGTTAAGGAAGGTGGGTGCCCAGTCGATATTCAACATCAGCTGATGGATGGTGGTGCCTGGTTTTATAACACCAGGATATTTTATGATAAAAGGAGTACGCAATGACTCTTCATAAATAAAGCGTTTGTCAAACCAGCCGTGTTCGCCCATATAAAATCCCTGATCCGAAGCATATACCACTACTGTGTTTTTTGACAGGCCGGATTTATCGAGATAGTCCAGCAGTTGTCCGATGTTGCGGTCGAGCGATTTTGCGGTGGCCAGGTAGTCTTTCAGGTAGCGCTGGTATTTCCATTCCACCAGGGCATCGCCGGAAAGATGTTTGGCATCAAATTCTTTGCTGATTTTGTTTTCGTAGTAATCGATGTATGCTTTCTTTTGTTCCGGTGTGAAGCGCCCATAGATGCCTTTTTCGTAATCGGCATGTACTTTCAGGTCTTCTTTCAGGCGCATGGTTTTATCGATAGTCATGTCCTGGTTTTGAGCGGCCAGCCGGTTTTTGTAATTGTCTTTGAAAGTCGGTGGGAGCGGAAATGTTTTATCGTCATATGTACCCAGGTCCTGGATATCCGGCAGCCATTCGCGGTGAGTAGCTTTTTCGCCCACTACCAGGAAGAATGGTTTAGTGGTATCCCGGTTGTTGAGCCAGTTGAGCGACAGCTTGGTAATAATATTGGTGACATATCCCTCTATGCGGGTAGTATCTCCGGGGCCAATGATATCCGGGTTGTAATACTGTCCCTGGCTGTTGAGGATGCGCCAGTAATCGAATCCTCTGGGCAGGTTGCCCAGGTGCCATTTACCTATCCAGGCGGTCTGGTAGCCGTTTTGCTGCAGCAGGGCGGGAAACAGTTGTTGTTCCACATCAAACTTCTTTTCATTCAGCGTATAGCCATTGATGTGACTGTACTTGCCGGTCAGCAGCGTGGCCCTGCTGGGTCCACAGATAGAGTTGGTGACGAGCGCGTTTTTAAAAATTGCGCCTTGCCTGGCGATACGGTCAATATTGGGAGTCTGAACCAATTTGCTGCCATAGGCACTGATAGCCTGGTAGGCGTGGTCGTCAGAGAATATGAAAATAATGTTGGGACGTTGTTGGCCGTAACTGTTGACTGCGAACAGCAGTAACAGGATCCAGATTTTCTTCAGATAGTTTGTGGCAAAACTTTTCATGTTCATGTTTTTATCTTCCGGTAAACAAGATATAATAATCTAGTATCATTTTGTTGTTTTTGGGTTTAAAGTATGCAGTATCTTAGCCGGCAATTGAATGATCAGATTAAAATATAACTATGCCCTGCGGCAAGTTTATTGATCAGTTGTGTATGCCATTTTATATTCAGTATCCTATTCCTATGAAGTTTTTTTTCTCCGTTTTCATGCTGATTTTTTCTGTCAGTTTTAGTTTTGCCCAGAATATTTACCAGATCAAAGCAGATAGTGTCAGGATCTATAATACCTGTGATACTGCAGAATTGATTCTCGAAAATCGTACACAGAAGATTCCAGGATTTCTCTTTAATAAAGGGAGGGGGCGTACAGAATTCCAACGGTTGCGACTTAAGCAGGTAAATGGAAATGCGTTAGCAATAGATGGACAGGATACGCTTTCATTATCTCCGTTGATCAAAACGGCAGCTGATCCTTTGTACATCTGGCAGCAAGCAACAGTGTCACAACCACTAGCCGGTTTTTGGATATCAGGTACCGGAAGAGCGGGCGCCTTCATGACCAATAATCCTATTAACTCACCACATACCGTTATGCTGAAGCCAGGTGGAAATACTTCCCGTTGGGCTACTTTCCTTTATAATACGGAGTCGGGCACCGGTAATCAGGGATCAGATTTTCGGTTGGCGAGGTATAGTGATTCCGGAACGTTTGTGAGCAATGTGATGACTGTTGAGCGGGCTAATGGTATCGTGACATTTAACGAAGGGATCAGGACAAATGGTTATATGGGAGTTAATACACCGCAGCCAGGATTCAGACTCAGTGTTTCGGATTCCATTACGGCAATATATGATACTAAGTCTATCGCGTATAGCTATCCGCTAGGTACAATGCTGGGATTGTATAATATGGGTAAAGCAGATAGTATTTACTCAGGGATTGGGTTCCAGGGCATTAATAAAGCAGGGCTTTATCAATCGGTGTACATGGGAATTGTAACAGCAGGTGGTAGTACTTATCAAGGTAACTTTGTTATAGGGCAGAGAAGTGGTGATATGACTTATGCAGAGCGAATGCGTATAGCCGCTAACGGTAGTGTGGGAATTGGTACAAATGCGCCTGTTGCATTGCTGGATGTTAACGGGGCTGTTCGGATTGGCAACGCGAAAAACAATGCCGCCGGTGATAGCATACTAACAACGGATGCGAATGGGATTGTAAGATTGAAATCTCCCGGAACAGGTATTATGCCGATTAGCGTGATACAAGGAAACATTAGCCTTGGACCGAATGACTTTACAACGATTATTAATAATAGCGCTGCAGTAGTTGTGACGTTACCATCTGCTGCGAGTAATAAAGGGAGAGTATATAATGTCAAGAAGATTTCCAACAATGCGGTGAATATTACTATTCAGCCCCAGAGTGGTGATCTGATTGAGAATGGTCCCAATTTTATCTTTAGTACTTATAATAAGAGTGTACAGCTACAAAGCAGTGGTACAGCGTGGTACGTCATTAATTAATCTTGTTTTATAAAAAGTACCCGCTTATTTTAATATGTTAATTTAAGTTATACATTTGCTGATAGAAATAAATTATCCCGTGAGTACCTGTGCCTATATGTTAACCTTTAGTGTTTTTAGTAAGTCGTAGTTTGAGAAGTATTTCCCTGATATTAGTGATCGTGTCCCTTTTTCTCTCCTATGATAGCGACGCACAGATGCATCTACCTGGAAACAATGGTAGAGCGTCAGATACCAGCTATTACTATATACATAGGGGCTGCAAGATGAAATTGCCAGTGTTGGTAGTGTTGTATGCATCTCCTCCCGGAGATACCCATTACCAGATTATCAGGCGAAAACATGTAGAGGGCGTACCGGTGGTGGATACACGAAAACCACTGCTGGTGGTGCATGGGAATGTAACCTATGATGGGTATTATCAATCCAATGCGGATACTCCTTATCTTGAACGGGATATTTATCAGCATACACTACAAACTGTACTGGACATTACTGTAAAAGACCAGTACCCGCTTCACCTGGCTTTTAGTACCAGTAAAGGAAATTCACGTCTTTTCCGGAATATTACCGGCATTAATTTTCAGTATACCAACCAGGATTTTAAAAATATGCTGATAGCCAAAGCAAGGGGGTGGGATGCCGGTAAGCTAAAGCAAAAAATAGCACTAGATCAGTTGAAGCAGCAACTGGACTACGACTGGAATGATATTAATAAACTTAAAGCCTGGTTTAATTCACCTGCACAGATACAAAGAATAGTGGAGGCGAAAGAGCGGGAATATCAGTTGCGCCTAAACGATTCTCTGGCACAATTGTCAAAACTGGGAAAACGTCCGTCACTGGATCTTCCGGTAGATGTACTTAGTGAGAAGCTTACGCTGAAAGACAGTCTTGCTATACGTTTCAGAAAAGAATATGACGAGAAGAAAGCCTTACTCGACTCTCTTCAACATGCCTTTGCTGCTAACGAACAGCTGTATCAGAAAAAAGAAAAAGCGTATAGTGCGCGCAAAGGATCTCTGATGGATGCTTTGCAGTATAGCCGCAATAATAAAGAGTTATCAGACAGACTGGAATCGCTGAACTTACCGGATTCTATTTTACCTAAAGGTTATAAAACCATGTTAGCCATCAGGTCTGTTGGGCTTGGCCGCACTATGGTAGACTACTCTGAGCTTACCGCAAAGAACATCAGTATCATGGGAGTACAGGCGGAATTGAATCCATCCTGGTACCTGGCTTTTGCTACCGGTGCGGTGGATTATCGTTTCCGTGATTTCATTGTCAATGAAAACAGAACCCGTCAATACCTGAATATGGTGCGGGTGGGCAAAGGTTTGAAAGAAGGAAATCACGTTATCCTTTCTTATTATTTCGGTCAGAAACAGGTGTACAACTTCAATACAACGCCTCCTGCGGGCGGTAACACGGCTACACCGGATTATAAGATTATGGGCTTGTCGCTGGAGGGCCGGTACCAGCTGAATAAAAATAACTACGTAGTAGGGGAACTGGCAAAGTCTTCTTTGCCTTACTATGTCAGGAGTGCGCATGAACAGGGATTGGGTAGCAGTATGATAGGATTTAATGATCATAGCAATGAGGCATATGCCATCAGCACTTTTTCATTTATACCGTCTACGGCTACACGCATTAATGGTATGTATAAAAGGATGGGGGCCAACTTCCAATCCTTTAGTTTGTATGCCACAGGTTCCGCACAGGACGCCTGGATGGTGCAGGTAACACAGCCTTTTTTTAAGCAGCAGCTCACACTTACAGGTGCTGTGAGGCAGAATGTGTATACCAGCGTTTTTGAAAATTCCAGTTACCGGAGCAATACTATTTTTAAGAGTATACAGGCTACTTTCCGTCGCAGGAAATGGCCGGTATTGTCTATTGGTTATTTCCCTTCTTCACAGTTGATGAAACTGAGTGAAGATCGTTATATGGAAAATCTGTATTACACACTGGTGGCTACCGGTAGTTATTTCTATCAGTACAGGGGGATTAGTATGAATACTATTTTCTCCGGTACCCGGTTTTATAATCATCAGACGGACAGCAATTTTGTGTATTTCAATAGTACTAACCTGTTATTGAATCAAACTGTTTTCCTGGGCAAATTCACCTTGAATGGAGGTGTATCATCTGCTACCACTACGGATTATGCCGTGTATGGGGCAGATGGAAATGTACAATATAAAGCATTGAAATGGTTGGAGCTGGGAGGTGGTTTGAAGTACAATTACCAGACAGTATTTGAATTACGCCAAATTGGTTATTCCGCCAATGCGAGGGTGAACATACCTAAAGTAGGAGAAATAACGGTGATGGGAGATAAAGGATTTGTGCCCGGAGTAAATAAGCAGTTGGTCCCCAATAAAACCGGGCGATTAACCTATACCAGAATATTTTAAGTTTTTAATATGAAAAGATCCCTATTCCTGCTAATGATGTTGTGCTGTGTTCGTGCAGGCGCACAAGTTAGTATGACGGTACAATTGCCTCCTGCGGGTGTATTATTAAAGGCGCAGCTGTGGAATATAGTGTTGGTGTCGGCCTCCAGTAATACAGTAAGCGTACAGGTGACGATGCGTTTAATGGATGCGCGCACCAACCAGCCGGTGCTGACAGGTATTACCCGAAACATTTCTATCAACAAAGGAGCCCGGCAATTGCAGGCGGGCGATTTGATGCCGATACAGTATGAATATCTTTCCCCGGTGATAGACCGCAGCGTGAATGGTTTCCTGGCTGCAGGCAATTACCTGGCTTGTTACAGCCTGGTAGTGGTAGGAGACAAGACCGGTAATCAGCCCGGAGAAGATTGTGTTCCATTTACTATTGAGCCGGTTAGTCCGCCGCTGCTGAACAGTCCTGCTAACCAGAGTGAGCTGCTCACCTTCTTACCTCAGTTTACCTGGCTGCCACCGGCGCCACTCAATATGTTCAGTGACCTGAATTACGAGCTGATTCTGACCGAAGTACATGGCGGTCAATCTCCCGAAGAGGCGATACAACAGAATATTCCTGTGCTGAGAGCACCGCGGCTGAAGAACATTTTCATGAACTATCCATCGGGTGGTGTACAACTGGATAGCGCCAATACCTATGCGTGGTCGGTGATTGCGAAGAATGGAAATTTGTTTGCCGCACAAACAGAAGTATGGACATTCCGGGTGAAGGGAAGTAATAATAATACTGGAATGCTGAACAATGCTTATGTGCAATTGCGTAAAGAGCTGGATGGATCTGTGATGCATGGCGACCGTGTGCTGCAGCTAAGCTATAATAATGAGACAGCAGATAGTACCGCTGCTTACGAATTGATATCACTGGACAACAGTAATAAGGTCGTATATGCGGGTACGTTAGCTATCAAAAGAGGTAGTAATCACCTGGATGTTCCATTGGAAAAGCGGCGGGGATTGCATTCCGGACAGGTATACCTGTTTCGCTTACAGAATTCCAGACAGGAATACTGGCAGATGAAATTTATTTACACGAAAGAAGATTAATAGTAATACCTATAAAATTACGTTGAAATGATACTGGCTTTTGCAGCAAAGGGGAAGAAGACGATTGCGTGTGTGATGTTGGCGTTAATTTATTTGGAAGCAGTAATTCCCGCGTATGCGTTGGGAAGAGGGAGGACTGTTTATAGAGTAGATGCAGGTGTGCCGGTAGCCAGGCCTGCTACTGCGATGCCGGTGGAAGATCCGGCTTTGGCCGGTGGCCGGTCTACAACGCCGTTAGTTGCGAAGACAGCTTCAGTGTCAGCATCAGCATTGCCGAAAGGCACCGGAGGGCCTACCCAGCCGGAAATGGAAACTTTCCAGTCTGTGAACAGCGACAATATGGTGGATTTGTTTTCGGGCAATTTCTCCTATAATATCCCTTTGCTGGATGTAGACGGATATCCGTTGTCGTTAGGATACAGCAGTGGAATCACAATGGACCAGGAGGCCAGCTGGACCGGATTAGGATGGAATATCAATCCTGGTACGATTACCAGGAATGTAAGGGGATTACCGGATGATTTTAATGGATCCGACTCAATTACAAAAAGGCTGAACATTAAGGAGAATAAAACTTCTGGTGGTACGGGAGGTATAACGTTTGAGCTTTTTGGTCTTGATCTGAAGGGAGCGTTGGGGTCAGTGTTTGATTCCCTTTCGTTTAATCTCAGTGCCTCTTTAGGGATCTTTAAGAATACCTACAGAGGATGGGGAATGGAAGCGAGTGTTAGTCCGAGTATTGGGGTCAGTAATAAAAGTGCGGGAGGACTGACTGCCGGTTTAGGAATAGGAGTTGGTATGAGTACACAACAGGAGGGAGTGTCTATCAGCCCTAGCCTGGATGTAGCCATACACCAGAAGGCTTCCAATGAGAAAAGTGTTTACAGTGGGCAAATAAGTTCTACGCTTACATTTAATACGCGTGGTGGTCTGAAGGCATTGCAATATTCTGCAGGGGTTAGTAAATACAGGACTATTGAAAAAACAAGAAAGGGAGTAACGACTTTAGGTCGCTTTTCCACACACGAGAACCTTATATCTTCCAGCATTTCCTATGCATATCCCAGTTCCATTCCTTCCATGAGCATTCCTTATACCAGTGAAATGTATACAGGTAAGTTTGCTTTAGGGGGTGAGGTGAATGGATTTCACCCGCAGGGATTTGCATCCGGATATCAATCGCGGCAATATATTGCGCCGGCGGATCGGGTACTGACTTTACCGGCATTTGGTTATCTCTACTATTACAATGGTGCAGGAAATGACAAAGCGTTACTGGACTATAACCGGGAGCGGGAGATGCCTGTTAAAGAAGGTATTAAGAACATTGCTATACCGTCATATACTAATGACGTTTTTTCTATTTCGGGGGAAGGTACAGGAGGAATGTTTCGTGCATTTCGTAATGATATCGGGTATGTGTATGATCACTTTATGGCTACAAGGGATAATTCGGGTAGTCTTGGTGCAGAAGTTGGTTTGGGTAACGCCTGGCATGCCGGCGTAGATTTAACAGAAACACATTCTACTACTGTTAATGGTGCGTGGATCGAGAATAATCCACTTGCGAAAGACATTGCCTTTACTGCGTCAAAGAAACAGTATGAGGCAGTTCATTTCAGGAATCCTGGCGAAATGACTACGGCTCCTAAAGTTTATTATGAGATGCTGGGAGGAGATGATGTGGTGTTTCCTCAAATGACAGGTAATAATACGCCTGACATCTCTACAACGGATACGTTGTGGAGATATAAAGGAGGCAGGCTTATCGGCAAATTGCCTTTTAATAATATTAATGCTGCCAACCAGGAAAGAAGTAAAAGAACGCAGGTAATTTCCTATCTCACAGCTGAGGAAGCCAGCAAGGCAGGGTTTACAAAGCTGATTGAAAACTATTCGGAAAATCAGTATGTGTTTAATAATTGCGTTACTACTTATCCGGGAGCGCCTGAAGAAAAGCATGGGTATAAGAGGGAGAATTTTGACAACCCGGATTTGGACCCAAAGGATATAAGAATTGGTATGATAGCCTCTTCTATAAACCATAGTAAGGCGGAGGGGTACCCGGATGGCATTACGATCGGAACAGGATTGAGTAACCATGAGCATATCAGTTGTCGTTGGATTGGTAAGCTAAAGGCGCCAGCTACCGGAAAGTATTATTTTAAATATGAGTATGATGATGGGATACGGATATCTATAAATGATAGAACGTTCACTAATTGGGATAAGTGGGAATGGAGTCCGAATGCACGTCCGGAGGAGTTTTTTACAGTGAATCTTGAAAAAGATAACGTCTATGATTTAAAGGTCGAGTATCGTAATTTCGGTGGCCCTGGTAAGATAATATTGAATGTATATTATGGCAATAACGTTGCCGGCCCCGAAGACATTTATCAACCGATTAAGATTTTTACTTACACTATTCTACCTGGCAAGCTGACCAAAGAAGAACGGGTGGATAGCATCCGTAAACCTCATCATCTTTCTGAAATTGATGTTCTAAATAATGATGGCAGGAAATACGTATATGGTTTGCCGGTATACAATCTGAAAGAGAAAGAAGTTACCTTTTCAGTGAAGCATGAGAATGGCAATGCCGAAGATGGTACTGTATCTTATAATTCCACACCTGGCAGCGATCAAAGGGAGGATAGTGTAACCAATTCAAGTGGTAATGATCATTATTTTGTTTCAGAAGAAACGCCTGCTTATGCCCACTCTTTTCTGTTAACAGGTGTAGTATCTCCCGACTATGTAGATTTAACAGGGGATGGTATTACCGATGATGATGCCGGTAATGCGGTGAAGTTTAATTATACCAAAACAGCGGGTAAAGACAATCCTTATAAGTGGAGAACACCTTATACCAGAAATGCAACCTACAATGAAGGCCTTAAAACAGAAAACAATGATGATAAGGGTAGCTATGTGTATGGTGAGAAAGAATTGTGGTACCTGAACTCCATTGAATCTAAAAATATGGTGGCCACCTTTACGCTGGAAGACAGGGAAGATCTTTTGCCAATAGATGAGCGGGGGAATAAGATACGTAATACCCACCAGGCAAAGCGGCTAAAGGAAATTAATCTGTATGTAAAGGCCGATTATTTAAATAGTAAAACGCCAAAACCGGTAAAAACAGTTCATTTTGAATATAGCTATGAGCTATGTCCGGGAGTAAATGCTCCTGAAAGCGATTCCGGGAAGCTTACCCTTAAGAAAGTATGGTTTTCTTATAATGGTAACGAGAGTAAAACTAATCCCAAAAGGGCACAACAAAACGCTTACGTTTTTAACTATAATAAAATTAACCCGGCATACAGCGCCAAGTCTTACGACCGGTGGGGTAACTATAAAGCAGCGACTCAGAATCCGATAGGTAATGATGGAAAACCGATGACGAACCCGGAATATCCGTATGCGTTACAGGATAGTACACTGGCAGCTGCCAATGCAGGAGCCTGGACATTAGACTCTATCAAACTACCATCCGGAGGAAGGATGAAGGTAGTATATGAGGGAGATGATTATGCCTATGTACAGAACCGCAGGGCGGCAAAGATGACGAATATCGCCGGATTTGCTGATAGAGCGCCTCACGCCGCCGGGGATCTTTCCAATCATTTATATGAGCGTGGCCTGGATTGGAAGTATGATAACCTGTATGTAGCATTTAATGTTTCCCGGAAGGTGAATTCTAAAGAAGAGGTGTTCAGACGGTATTTGTCTGAATTACATGATACGCTGTTTTTCAGAATAAATGTAAAAATGCCATCGGATGACTTCGGAAGTGGAAATGAGTATGTGCCTTGCTATGGTTTCATTGATAAATCAGATTACGGCTTCATCGAGGGAACTAATATTATTTATGTGAAGCTACGTGCGATCAATAAGAAAGGCAATGAAGGTGGTGATTATAGTCCACTTGCTCAGGCGGCCATGCATTTCCTGCGTTTAAACCTTCCATCCAAAGCATTCCCGGGATCTAATACCGGCGACAAACTGGAGATGGCAGAAGCCATACAGATGGTCGTCAATATGTCTGCCGGTGCGTTAAAGCAATTGGTGTCGTTTGATAGAAATGCCCGTAAAGATGGATGGGCACAGGAAGTGGACCTCAGTCGTTCCTATGCCAGATTAAATGATCCAGACTATAAAAAATATGGAGGCGGATTGCGGGTGAAAAAGTTACTGATCTATGATCACTGGAATAAGATGACGGGTAAAAAGGAGTCTGTATATGGTACCGAGTATAAATATACGACCACTAAAAAGATCAATGGAAAAGATGAGGAAATCAGTAGTGGAGTAGCCATCTATGAGCCTATTTTAGGCGGCGAAGAAAATCCGTTCCATACACCTAATATTTATTCCGAACAGGCCGGGTCCTTAGCACCGGTATTTACCAGCTATGTAGAGAATCCTTTGGGAGAAGGGTTTTTCCCGGCACCGGGTGTGGGTTATGCTAAAGTAACTACCCGATCTATCAACACCAGGCATACACGCTCTGCTAATGGTAGTGAAGAAACCTGTTTTTATACGGCCTATGAGTTTCCCACTATTGTAGAAAGTTCAGAGTTAGGTGATGAATCAAAATTCCGCTATAAACCAGGATTCAGGAACTTTCTGAAGATTGACTCCAAGTACCATATGGCTATTAGTCAGGGCTTTAAAATAGAGTTGAATGATATGCATGGTAAGTTAAGATCTAAGTCCACTTTCGCGGAATCGGGTAAAGACGCTATTGCCTCCACTACCTATTATTATCGTGTTGATAATGACTCATTGGAGGTCAAGCATCTGAGTAATACAGTTACTACTATCAATGCAAAAGGTGAGATAGATACAGCTGCTATCATTGGGAAAAATGTGGAGTTGATGATGGACATGCGTCAGCAAACCTTCCACACACATAGCTCAGATAAGAGTATTAATACGGATGGTTTTGTGATTGGCATATATCTAATATACATACCTGTGTATTTTGGATATCCACGGAATGAAGAGAATATATTCAAATCAGCTGCTGCCACTAAGGTGATTAACCGACAGGGTATTTTAGACAGAATAGAAGTGGTGGATAAAGGAAGTAAAGTAGTGACCCGAAATTTACTGTATGACAGTGAAACTGGTGAAGTATTGCTAACTGCCACACAGAATGAGTTTGGAGATTCAATATATCAGTTCAATTACCCCGCAGCCTGGGCATATGATGGCATGGGAGGTGCGTATAAAAATATCCAGACTACTGTGGGAGGTTTGAATATCAGGAACGGGAAAATCATATCAGGACTTTCTGCAGCAGAGCAAAATGACCTTTTTGTTTCTGGCGATGAAATGCTGATCTATTCCAGGAACCGGGTGTTTGGAGATCCTTGTGTTGGAGATCCTGAGGGATTAGCCACTTTCCCCAGCAATAGTAAAATATGGGCAGTGGATGCCAATGCGTTGAATGGAGGAGAGCCGGATATTTATTTCCTTACCAAAGAAGGAAAGCCGTTTACCGGAGAGGATGTTTCGCTGAAAATAATTACTTCCGGGCGTAAGAATTTAAGCGCCAGTATGGGAGCTGTTACCATGATGAAGACACCGTTGGTGAAGAAAGGAAATAACTACGAGTTGGTGATTGACAAGAGCAGAAATATCATTAATGCTTCGGTAACAGAGTTCAAACAGAATTGGCATGTAGAAGATGCGATGAAATCAGTAAAAGAGTGTGTTTATTAAAATTCAAACTATCAACTATGTATATACGTCATATTTTAATAGTTATCGTATTGTTTTTCGCAGGAAAACTTCAGGCGCAGGATAGTATTTCTACAGGTGCATTGACAGGGAGTTGGAATATTACCAGAGTGGTGGCTAAAACTTATTCGCAGCAGGATCGGAAATTACTGCAGGAGAAAGTATTGTCTGGTGCCGATGCTATACGGACAGTGCGGGGATTTGTACCGCAAAAAATAGTATTCCAGGGATATGATTGTAGAATAGAACACAATTATGGTGTTGAGTCTGGTGTATATGTGACCGATACTAACGGGCATTTATGGTATAAAAAAAGGGGTAAAGAACGTTTGTCTCCTGAAGCTATCAGGTTAGGGGTACCCTGGAATTATAATATAGAGGCTGGTAAAGTGTTGTCTCTTGAGATGCCACCTTCTTACTATAGTGAAAACGGTACCAATACGCCGGTAAAACTGGTATTTACCTGTTACTATGAAATGGCAAACTGATTCAACATTACGATTTAATACAAAGGAGTTTACAGGTATGCATACATTAAACCTACCCTTAATGAAGTATAAGCGCTTATTGGGCATTATTTTTTTATTGTTGATGAGTGCGATTAGTTCATTTGCACAATGCAGCGACTGGAATATTTCAGCAAAGATTGATAGTGCTACCTGCGCAGCCAATGGGAAAATAACGGTAACACTTACAGGTGCCGATGTTCGTAATCTTGATAGTTTGCAGTACAGGCTGGAGGCGTTGACTACCGGCGGAACAGATGTGGCACAGAATTCTTCCAATATTCTTCAAAATCTTCGGCCTGGAAATTATCGGTTGACTGTAAACGGTATGTGTAGCAGTACACCGGTGGTGAAATCTATTGATGTGACTGTGCCTGGTAGCTATGTGGATATGGATTTTAGTTTAAATGTTCACATTTCTGCCCTGGGTACTTGTAGTAATGGAAGACTTTCAATTGTTATTACAAATGGGAAGGGACCGTTTACTGCTACTATATTAAGTGCTCCTGCTACCTATACTGGTCCAAAAACGTTTGCGGTAAATGTAAACCCATTTCCCGTAAAAAACCTGCCTACCGGAGACTATGAATTCTCGGTGACTGACCAGTGTGGTAATGGGAAGGTAAGGTCGGCAAAAATCTATAGTGGTACTGTTAGCAGCAGTACCTTCAGTGTATATCAGGGGGCTGCGGTATACGGTAGTTGTGATCAGATTCAGCTTCCCTATTTCCATGCAGATGCACCAGGGTACACCGCTTTTTTAGACGATGATACTGCTAATTTTGCCGTTAGCTATAAGATAGGGGATTTACCCCGTACGCGGGATTATCGCTATAATGCGAACGGTAATACGTTTAAGTTGCCACCTGGAGTTGATTTTAAGAGTCTTTATAATAAAGATATTATCTCCTATATTACCTCACCTTGCGGGGCTCCTTTTGATATTACCTATCGGTTTGAAGCTCCTTATTTCTATGGACGCTTTACTTCTAACTGTGATACATCTGTTAATCTACTATACGGTGTGTATAATCCCAACCTTTGTGGACCGGTGTTCGTAAGCATATTGGATACCATTTCTAAAAGATCGTGGAAGGATACACTAACTATTGCCAAGGGGCTGAGTTCCACTATTAATAATGTGCCATTTGGTGTTTATCAGTTTACAGCCACAACGGTGAACGGTTATGAATTAAGTACGAATAGGGTAGTTGCTTACAGAGACACCAGCAACCCTTACTACGTGCGGATTGATCAACTTTACGGGCCCGTGGGAGATGATGGTGGCTTTTCGCTATCTCTTTGGAATGCTAATGGCAACATTAGTGCGGGAAGCAGGATTCAACTGGTAAGCCCGCAGCAATTTGCATTTGATGTTTATACTACCAGCGATGACAATGGGTATTTGGTTGGCTGGCCTAATAATAACCCAAGAGTAAGACTGATCCCCGGCGATTATAAATTTATTGTTACCGATAAGTGTAAACAATATCCGGTGACGATTCGTGTTACTGAGGATGATGTTTTTAGATATACCTGGAGTTATACCACCCAAAAAACATGTGAGGGATTGTTAGTTACGGCGAATGGCTTCGCAAAATTCAATGGCAATACGTTACCTATATATATGGCTGTTTTAAACAATGGGCCTGCGGTGCCAGGTGGCTCGTCTGTTATGTTGAAAACAGGTGGAGAATATACAATTGGTGTTTCAGCCCGTTCAACCTCGGTAATGGATTTTTCACCTGCAAATGGTGGAAATGGTGTAAACGTAAAAAAAGTGTTCTATTATCAAAAGAATCTTGACCTGGATTCTTCCCTTGGTTGGGTATGCCCCGGAGCACCGGATAATTCGGGCCGCATCAGGGCCATTGCAGCAAATGGTAATGGCAGCAATGGGATCTATACTTATAAGTTGGCGGAGGAAGGATTCGGATTGACCGGGCCATATCTGGATAGCAATACCACTGGAAATTTTGCGTCCAATGCCCGTTACTCCTTGATGAAAAACAAAAACTATGATGTACAGATAACGGATGAATGCAAAGCTTCTATAGTAAGAGGTATTAAGATCCTTGATTTTGCCAATTTTCAGGCGATAACAGCAGATAAACCACTGTTTTGCGTAGGTGATACCGTATACTTTAACGCTATCAATCTACCTACCACTGCCAAACAATATACCTGGACCAATCCACAACATCAGGTGTTTGACACTACGCGAACTGCGGTGATATATAATGTCGATTCCAGTTATATCGGAAATTATCACGTAAAAATTACCTCTGATCTTTGCGGTTCACCAATTGAGGGAGATGTATACCTGCGGGTAGCTCCTTACATCATCAAATGTTACAGCGCTGTTACAGATACCAGTGTAAACCCATATATACACGGTCTGTTAGGTAACTGGCGTGCTGCTAAATCATATACTTATTATGGCGCGCGTGCAGAGTCTGATCCTGCACAGGCAACCAATATCCGTAAAGATGGTGCCTTTAATGATTTCTTGTCTTTCTGGCAAAAACAAACAAAAAACTGGGTACCTCAGAATAACAATCCAGCCTGGGTATGGAATGCGGAAAGTACCATTTTTAACAAGAAGAGTTTTGAACTTGAGAATAAGGATCCACTAGGACGTTATAACGCGGCAATATATGGTTACAGCAATGCCGTACCGGTAGCCGTAGTACAGAATAGCCACTACCGGGAAGCCGGATATGAAGGGTTTGAAGATTATCGGTTTGGGGGCAATGGTTGTAGTGATGGTAGTTGCCCGGTAGATCGTCATTTTGATTTTTCCAGGTACATTAATAATATGGATACTACACAAAGCCACACCGGTAGATATAGTTTGCGGGTAGCGCCGGGAGACAGTATCCTGTTTTCATCGATTGTGTCAGATACCGACAAAATACTTATGGCCCCGGATTTCCGGATGGGGGCCACTAATTGTTCTGTTAGCCCGGTATTGCAAGGCGTGCGGGTAAACAGAGATGTATTATTACCTATCTACTCACCACTGGCAGGTAAAAAAGTACTCTTCAGTGCGTGGGTAAAACAAGCGCAGGACTGTCACTGCAGCAGTTATGATAATATCAATGTAACGCTGTTTGTGGGAGGCCCTGTACGGGTAACGGTTTCCGCGAAACCGAAAGGTGCCATTATTGAAGGATGGCAACGGTATGAAGAAGTAATAGATGTGCCGACAGGGTCCACCGCCTTCAGCCTGGTAATAGCTACTACCAATAATGCAACCGTTTACTTCGATGATATACGGGTACACCCTTATAATGCCAATATGAAATCATACGTCTATGATCCTAAGAACCTCCGGTTAATGGGAGAACTGGATGAGAACAACTTTGCTACTTTCTATGAGTATGATGATGATGGTACCCTTACCCGTGTGAAGAAAGAAACAGAAAGAGGTATTAAAACGATTAAAGAAACCAGGAGTGCATTGTTAAAAGAAACTGTAGAGTAGCTGTACCGTGTAAGTGCCATTATAAAAGCATTCCCGAACCTATTGAAATATATGAAGACTATTTTGCTGAAAATGATTACCAGGTGTAGTTGTTTGTTACTATTACTGCTGTTAATGAATAATGTCCATGCTCAAAATGGCAGGGGCATTTTGTTGAAAAAAACACTGGATGGTAGCAAAGGACAGTTGGTCAAGGATTCTTCGGTAACCCTGAAGGATAGTATTTACTTTGATCCTGTTACCAAAGTAAAACTGGATGCGGCTTATTTTCTAAGGAACATTATCACGTTCCGGCTCAATGAATACGCCACTATTTACCTGGGAGCTCCTTTCACTGCTTCAGCAGATGTTCGTATATTTTATGTGAAGCCGGACGGGAATACAGATTCTTCTACAGTAACGCTGACACTTAATTACGATACGGCGCATACCTATACGCAGCGGAATAGTTTTGTATTTAGTAATGCACACCAGGTTACCGTAAAAGTATTGGGTATTACTACCAATGCGGGTAAAGATATTAGTGCTGCATTGGTACTGGATAATGAGATGGAGATCCGTCCGGTGTATAATTTATCCTGTACGGAGGATGTGATCAAGGCCATTAATTTTCAGCAACCCGTCAATGGAGATCAGGCCGATGAGTTGCCTGTTAGCTGGGAAGCTATTGTAGGGGCAGATGCGTATGACCTGGAATGGGCCTATATTGACTCCAGTGCCATCGAGGCAAAGGGCTGGACCACGCCGGATGTAAAAGATATTTTCGCTAATAATACCACCCGGGTTACCATTGCAGGTACCAATTACACGATTCCATTATTATATGATAAAGTAGGTGTTTTATATTTCCGTGTGCGTGCGGCACAGGAAAAACCTAATGACATACGGGTAGAAACAGATTGGAGTACAAAGTTCAGCGCAGGATTAGGACAATATAGTTTCAATGGACATCAGCGTAACCTGAACTGGCAATCGTCTATATCGTTTGCGGAAGATGGTAAGCGCAAAGTGGTGGTGCAGTATTTCGATGGTAGTTTACGTAACCGGCAAACGGTGACCAAAGATAATATCACACAGAACATCGTTGTAGCAGAGTCTTTTTATGATTACCAGGGAAGACCTGTTATCCAGGTGTTACCTACTCCTACGTTGGACAAGGTGATGAAATATACACCAGGGCTTAACTTACCGTTGAACGGGGTAGAATATGACAAAGACAACTACGACTACATTGCCGATGATACAGAGCTGGTGGGCGCCAGTGCCAAACGTATGGATACTACTTCCGGTACCAACCGGTATTATTCTCCTGCTAACCCGGAAGCAAATAAAGGGATGTCTCAGTATATCCCGGATGCGGAAGGATATGCATTCACCGAAACGGAGTACACACAAGATAATACCGGCAGAATAAGTCGGCAGAGTGGAGTAGGACCTACCTATCGGTTAGGCAGCAACCATGAAACCAAATATTATTATAACCGGCCAGTACAGTCTGAGTTAGATGCGTTGTTTGGGACGGAAGTTGGTGTGGCCTCCCATTATTTCAAGAATGCGGTTTCCGATGCCAACGGGCAGTTGTCTGTCAGCTACGTGGATATGCATGGCCGTACGATTGCTACAGCGCTGACAGGAGAAAGAGGGAATAAGAACCTGAACGATCTTCCTTCAAAGAAGTTGCTGACGGTTACTGATTCTTTGTCCGGCGTAGATAATAATATCATCACAGAACGTGGCATACAGAGTATGTTTCCGCTGCTGATAGATGCAGATAGTAGCCTGTGCAGCTTTAATTATCTGCTGGCTCCGCCTGTATTACAGAAAAAGGGATGCGATAGTACGATTACTTATTATACCGGTTTATATGATTTACGGATCCGCATTACCGATGATGTCCGCAACCAGCGTTTAGGCGGACAACCAGTAGAAGTGGTTTTCCGTAACTACGATCCGGCAGCTATCATTGCCGGGCAGCATCCATCTTTACCTGATACCATTAAAGTGTCCTTTAGCCGGATGCTTTATAAGGGCGTTTATAATGTGACAAAGACGCTTGAAATCAGTAAGCAGGCGATGGATTACTATCGCGACAGTATTTTCCTTCCATCGGCAGTATGTACTACGGTAGAGAAGTTAATAGAAAAGCAATTACAGGAAGCGCAAAAGAAGGATTGTCATCCTGTATGTGCAGGTTGTGATAGTCTGCATACCGATGGAGATGATATCAAATTGGCGATGTTGCAGGACATGATGCCTCCTTCCGGTCAGTATGCTGATTTGTCAAAAGCGACTGAAGCGTATTCCATATTTAAGGGCGGCAGTGATGGTTCCCGTGGTACTTATGCGCGTTCTGATATCCGGTATTACGATGAAGTGGGTGTGATTGATTCAGTAATGGATCCACTTACCCGCAAGAATGGCCTCCCTCAGGATTTATCGCCGGAGCAGTTTGCCGATGCCTTTAAATATTCCTGGGCTGATGCGCTGTTACCCTATCATCCGGAATATCAGAAGTGGAAAAACTATCAGGAAAATCTAAAAGGTGCTCAGTTGTGGGGCAAGGACTTTGAGGCAACAGCTACCTACTTTGCAGCCAAACAGAAAGGTTATCTTGATCCGATTGGAACCAATAGTCGTTTTGCGGGGACGGGCGCACACGATCCGCTGATGACAAAGAATTTTGGTGCGCTGAAAAGTGCACTGGAACAATATAGAGGAAGGAATTATTCTCTTTGGGTAATGGCAACACTGGCGGTAAAATGTCCTGACATGGCCGCCGGTTGCGTAGCGCTTAACCAGGAGGAGTCTGCCGCCTTTAATGAGACAACGATGTGTGGAGGTGATCTGGATATGGCATGGCGTTCCTTCCGCACCTTATACCTGCAGATCAGAAATGATGTGGTCAATGATTGGTTAGATGTTCCTGGTGGTGTAAAAGCGTCTACGTTATTGGGTATGAAAAAGATGCCTCACTTTTCATCGGTGAGGGATATGGCCGAGTATGTGACGCTGGGTGACCCGGGTCAGGATACGTCTAAAGCGAGTACGGTTGCAAAAGACGCGATGGCCAAAATGTATGATGATAACTGCCGGGCCTATGTGAAAGTATGGATGCAACAGCTGGCGCCGTGCAACTATGACTCTGCAGCCTTGCGTGAAATTACTGATAGCCTGGTGATTGTATGTAAAGGTGGTGCCGACCAGGATCATCCTTATGGTTCCAGGACAATGAAACAGCCGGTCCCAGGTGTACCAGGCAATTTTGAAGAAGTGATTGCCGGCTATAATGCGCGTCATCTGCCATTGAGAAATCCTTATGTGTGCAATGCGGAATTGCTGACCGATCCTTCTGCCTATGGTAAACAGGCGGCAGTGAGTAAGTCGGGTAGCTTCACGCGGCCGAAGTCCTGCGAGTGTGATAAGCTGCAGTCGCTCCGTAATGAATATAACCTGAAGAAAGAACCGACAGACATAGATTTATCTACTTACCTGCAGCGTACCCGTGGCGTAAAGATTCCACAATCAGATCTGAATGCGCTAATCGATGCCTGTACCAATACCACCCTGAATTGTAACTATCTTCAAAAACCAATTAATATTCCTGCATTACTGGATTGTAATGCGGCGCCAGCCTGTGTGCCTTGTTATGTTACTGATAGTTTGTATGCTAAATACTTACTGGCTTATCCTCAGTCGCAGCCAGCATTAAACCTGAGTAATGATTCAGTGCAAAATGCGAAGAACCGCTTGTTTGCAGCATATATGAATAACCGGCTGGGATATCATTACCTGGCTTATGACTATCTGAAATTTATAGACAGCTGTAGTAAAGGGCCTGTTCATACAAACCGAAATATTTGTGTGCCTGGTAGTGCTGAGAGTAAACGAATGATTAACATCTACTCCAACGGAGGTACAGATGTGATTACAGATGTACAAAATACTGCTGATGACGGATATATCCTGGCTGGTTATACGACCGGTTGCAGCAACGGTGGTAAAGATGGTTATATTATCAGGACCAATAAGAAAGGCGATCTGCTCTGGGCTAAAACCTATGGTGGCTCCGGTGATGACACCTTCTCTAAATTAACACCTACTCAGGATGGCGGCTATATTGCCATAGGCAGCACCAATTCTTACTGCTATGATCTGGGCGCTATGCTGATTGTGAAGCTGGATTCCAGTGGTAGTGTAGTATGGAATAAGGTGGTAGACTTTGGAAAAGACCACGGAGGACAGGGTAATGATATCATCGCCACTTCCGAAGGTGGCTATGCTTTTGCGGGTTTACGGAGTACAGCAGGGGTGAATACCGATTGGATAGGAGGCAGGCTAACCGCCACCGGAGAAATGATCTGGTTAAGGCAGGGGGGCTCTGCAGTGAACAGGGACGTAATTCACCTGTTAGAAACAAATGATACGCTGGTATATGCTTCCTCTATTATGGATGGTACCAACTTTGATGCGACACTTATCAAAGTAAGCAAGCAAACAGGTAATGGACTGGGAGGCAGCCAGTATGACCTGGAGGGAAGAGGCAATATTTGCAGCAATATCATAAAAACACCAACCGGTTACCGTTTGGTGATCGCTAATCTGAAAAATGCAGCTAATACCACCGTAAACGGGGTATTGATGGACGTGAGTACAGATGGTACCATTGTTAGTGCCAAAAAGATGCTGAATCCGGCTTCGTTCGATTCACAAACCGCTAATGTTTCCTGGGTAGTAGCTGGTACCAGCGATGGGGGTATGATTGCTTCCCAATCTACCAAAGATGCCTACTGGTATAAACTCGATGCCAATAACGTACCGAGGTGGGGTAGCCGCGTAAATATTCCGGCCACTGAATGGGTGACGCGTTTGGTGCAGAACCGTAGTGGTGGCTTTGCTGGTGTAGGATTAAACAACAATCATGCGATGCTGATGCTGGCGGATGCTCAGGGAAAGACCGGGTGTACTGATTTGCCGGAATCGCTGGGTGTTGTTGACATCACCGGTGCGGCTGTTAAAAAACAAATGGGCGCCCTGGCGGATGTGGTGTTGACCACTAACAATATCAGCACGGTGGCTATCGTTGAGAGAGCATGTACACCAGCATTTAGCACAGAGAGCTGCCCGGGTATAGACAGTTGTTATGAGCTGTTGGAAGGTCCGTTGTTATGTGGTAATACGGAAGCTACCTTCCCGGATATCACTGTCCCTGAAATCACTAATTGTTCTGATAGTTCGATCTTTGCAGATGCAAAAGGAAGAGAGCTATTCAATGTATATCGTGATTCACTGATCAATGATTTTGACAGGTCTTACCTGAGAACGGCTTTATCTGCTGTTAATGGAGAGCAGTTTGCTGTGCAGCATGCCAGCTACGAGCATCATTATACCTTGTATTATTACGATCAGGCAGGTAACCTGGTGAAGACGATTCCTCCTGCCGGCGTTGTGAAAGATGCCACACCTGATTGGGCCCGTCGCGTAGCAGCAGCACGGGCAGCGGGTCAGACTTTAGTACCTGCTCATACCATGGCTACTCAGTACCGCTACAATACCTTAAATCAGGTGGTGGCGCAGTATTCTCCGGATGGTAACCTGAGCCATTTCTGGTATGACCGTTTAGGCAGACTAGCGGTATCTCAGAACAGGAAACAGGCACTCGCTAACGCTTACAGCTATACGCTTTATGACTACCTTGGCCGTATTACAGAAGTCGGAGAAATTTCCAGTAGTGCTGGCATGACACCGGAGATTTGCCGGGATGCGACTTCATTGTCTCAATGGATCGCAGTAGCAGGTAACAGCAGAGCGCAGATTACCAGAACGGTGTATGATTTGCCCAATACCTTCCTGGAACAGGATATCTGGCAGGCTAAGAATCTGCGCAACCGGGTTTCCTGGAGTGCCGTTTACAATCATATTGCAGATACTATACCTGGTGGTCAGGCTTCTGCCACCTATTATAACTATGACATTCACGGCAACGTGCGTACGTTGTTGCAGGATTATAGCGCCAATACGCCTAACCCTGGTAACCGCTTTAAGAAGATTGAATATAACTATGATCTGATTAGTGGAAAAGTAAATGCTGTTAGCTACCAGCCTGGTCAGCGGGATGCATTCTATCACCGCTATAGTTATGATGCGGAAAACAGGATCACCAATGTTGAAACCAGCCGAGATAGCATTTATTGGGAGAATGATGCCTACTACCAGTATTATAAACACGGACCTTTAGCCAGATCCGTTATCGGACAGCAACAGGTACAGGGACTGGATTACGCTTATACGCTTCAGGGATGGCTCAAGGGAGTTAATAGTACCACTGCTACCAGCGCCTTTGATATAGGGAAAGATGGTGCTAAAGATGGTATTACTGCACAAGACGCCTTTGGCTTTGCGTTACATTATTTTGGTGATAGTGATTATAAGCCAATAAACAGTAGCGTCCGTCCATTTGCATCTGCTGGGGGCACCTTACAATCACTGTTTAATGGCAACATCAGCGCCATGAGTGTAAATATTCCTAAGGTAGGTCCGCCGCTGATGTATTCTTATACATATGACGCGCTGAACAGACTGGTAGCGCTGAACACCGCACATAACCTGAATGCAGCTACGAATACCTGGGCTCCTATTAACGTGTCTGACTTTGGAGAAAGAATCAGTTATGACCCTAATGGTAACATATTGACATATGATCGTCATGGTAACTATACCTGGGCAGGGAAGTCAATGTCGATGGATAGCATGCGATATCACTATGAGCCAGGTAAGAACCAGTTACTGTCGATCAGCGATGATGTATCGCCTGGTGCATATGATAATGATATTGATGGTCAGGTAAGCAATAACTATGTATATGATAGTATTGGCAACCTTGTACATGATGAGCAGGCAAAAATTGACATAGAGTGGAATATATACGGAAAAATTAAACAAATAAAGAAGGCCGACAGCTCCACCATCGTTTATACTTATGACGTTGCCGGTAACCGTATCAGTAAAGTTGCCAAAGGAATAGAGACGCGCTATATCAGGGATGCTTCCGGCAACGTGATGAGTGTGTATGTGAGCGGTGATCAGTCTATCAATAGTGGCTTACTTAGCCAGACAGAAACACATCTTTATGGCAGCAGCCGACTGGGAATCAACAACATGGCTATCCAGGTGCAGAATGATGATACTACGCAGTTGGTAAGATTGCAAGGGTTAGGTTTCGGAACGTTTGCTACCTTTGTTCGAGGCAATAAGTTCTTTGAATTAAGTAATCACCTGGGGAATGTGCTGGCAACTGTGACGGATGCCAAGAAAGCAATATCCGTGAATGGCAATACAGTGGACCATTACGAGGCAGCCGTGGCGAGTGCGCAGGATTATGCGCCGTTTGGTATGGGGCTGCAGGGAAGAGGGTTTGATGCGGGGAGATATAGGTATGGGTTTAACGGGAAGGAGAATGATAATGAGGTGAAGGGAGAGGGGAATCAGCAGGATTATGGGATGAGGGTATATGATCCTAGGATAGGGAAGTTTTTATCACTAGATCCTTTACAGGCGCAATTCCCGTATTTAACACCATATCAATTTTCAGAGAATTGCCCTATTCGATTTATTGATTTAGATGGTAGAGAATCGTGGGATGCATTTTTGAAAATGCTTCAAGAGAAGGGTAAAGCTGCTTTAGGAAATGCGAAGGCAAATGCTAAGACAGTAGCTACACATACTTATTCAATGGGATTGGGAGCTCTTAATGCGTATTCCAGTAATCAGATTATGGGAGTAGGTAGAAAAAGTGCAAGCGAATTTCAAAAGCTAACAAATGCTTCGGGAAGTCATGCTCGAGCTTACGCTACTGGGCAAATAATTGGAGATATTGGAAGCTTTATACAGGGGGCTTCAGAAATGACTGGTGGTGCAGCGGGAGCACCAGCAACAGTGGGAATATCATTAACAGTTTCGGCTCATGGTTTTTCTGTGGCTGGATCTTCATTAATTAACGCGTATAAGACGATTGGAGATCTTTCGGATATTAATGAAGGAGAGGCAAACTCTAATCAGGGAAGTGAGAGAATGGATGTTTGGTACGAAATACCTGCTGAGCATGCAACGGATGGTAAAGCACGTCTTGGAGCATGGGGAGAGTTGGTAAATGGGGAATACTCAACCTTTTTTGACTTAAAAGATATGACAACTGGGAAGCATTATGCTCAAAAAGGGACGCCTGAGGGAAAGGAGATATATGGGATTTTGTATAACAAAGTTGTTGGCGCTGGGGGTAAAGTTAGAGCTATTGTAGGGAACTGGCGTTATGGAGATAATTTAAAAAAGTTTAACGATTTACTGATATTATACAAAGATGAATCCAAGGCTGCATTGGAAACCTTTACAGGCGGTTTGGCCAAGGGGTTAGGATTTACAAAAGTAGAAAGCCTGACTGGAACAAAAAACGCAGATGGAACTTATCAGAATGTGCGCATATTGTTCACAAAACCATCAAAATAGACTAAGAATATGCTATCATTTAAGTTAAACGAAAAGGAAACTATATATTTTGCTTGGTGTCCTCCCGGGTATTACAACCAACCTACCATAGGAACTTCATTGTGTATTAAAACGGAGGAGGAGGAAGTTCGGGTATCTTTTACCAAGGGATTCTGGATTACTGTAACTCCGATTACTAACGGTCAATGGAGAGCTATTACTGGAGATGAGTTTTTTGGGGGTGATTTTTCAGATATTATGCCGGTATATGGTCTGGATTTTAGAATGACAAATGATTTTATTGATCGATTAAATGCTCTTCAGTTGGTTACTGGTGAAGAACACAATCAAGTGTTGTTTGTATTGCCGAACTATCTGCAGTCGCGATATGCCTGTATAAGTAAAGCGTCGCCCGAAACTCCCAATTTCTGGGAAATTGATACTAACAAATTTGAAGATTTTTCATGGTTTAAAGAGAATAGCAATAATAAAATACATGAAGTAGCTAGAAAACATGCGTCGCCTTGGGGATTATTTGATATGTACGGAAATGTAATTGAAATGTCATTGGATATAGCTACAGAGTCTTTGCAGGCAGAGTTAGTGGACCCTCAAAGTGTACATGGTATTTTATTCTCTGTTGGAGGTGGGTATGATGATACTTTGGAAGAATGTGTCACTATGACGAATGCAGTTCTTACTATTGAGAACGAGTACATGGAGTCATACGGATTTAGATTGATCTGTCATGTAATTTAATATAGGCAGGGTTTCAATCTCTTTAGGTTACTGAAAGGGAGATAGATAAATAGAGTAACTTACCTGAATTAGCAAAAGAGAACATGACCCTCATTTTCCTAAATCAAAGTACCTGCGTTTTATGTGGCGATATACTCCGGGAATATGGGCTTTGGCTTGTTTACTTCGAATAAAAATGAATCGCTGTACCAGTTTAATTTCCTGCGGATAGATAGGCGGAACCTTTCAAAGTGGAATTTAAATTGGCATCACTTCCCATAGCACATATAAATCTAGATGGCATAGAAAAAACTGGCTTTAGTATTGAATCTAAATAAAACCTTTATGTAATAATAGCAATACATATCTTTATGCAATACTACCACCTAAACAATTATGAAATACATTTTTACACTACTATGCCTTTTTTGTGTGCACCACCTGTCCGCACAAAATTCCCTTGTCACTCATCAATTCATCCAACAAAAAGTAGCAGCTGGTTACTTCCGTCAACGCCCGGCCACTACTATCCCTACGGATAACAAGTGCATCACTGTTGCCGAAGCCAAGGCCTGGTTATTTTTAGATGAAACGAAATTACCAACAAACGGAAGAATGCCTTGGTGGAGTGAACTGGTGCCGGCGAGTGTAGCACTCTTTAGAGAGAACAGACTCCATAGCAAAATAGTAAAGGCATATGCTGTTATTTAAACTTAAACGGCATCGGGTATATCAATAAGTGAGTATAACTTAGTTATTACAGGGCAAAATAGGTCCTTAAAAAATAACACAGCAGCATTGACCTGGGCTAATTTGAGCCCGGGGCATCTCCTCTTTCGCACATTAAGCCTACTGCCTTCTACGCAGTAGGCCATTGATTCAAATCCCTGATTTCTCCCCAATAAATACGACACGAGCATCTGACTACGGATCAGAGGCCCACATCCCATTATAGTGCAAGCTCAGAAACGGGTTTAGATCGTTACGCACAGATGATTCAACCACGAATTTTAAAAAAGGGAATTAATTACAAATAGACGGGAAATATGTTCATTATCCACCCTCTCTTTTCGCTGCACCTTTGTAATGTCAACACAAACAAAAACGCTAAAAACTAAACAAAATGGAAAATCAAGCAGTAAAAAACGTAGTATTAGTACATGGTGCATTCGCTGATGGTTCTGGATACAAAGGTGTTTATGAGCATCTTACCAAACAAGGCTATCATGTTACAGTGGTGCAAAACCCATTGACTTCTCTTGAAGACGATGTAATTGCAACGAGGCTTGCACTGGACAACCAGGATGGTTCTGTTATCCTGGCTGGCCACTCCTGGGGCGGTGCGGTGATCACAGAGGCAGGAACCCATCCTAAAGTTGCCGGGTTGGTTTATATCGCCGCCTTCCAGCCAGATAATAATGAAACCGCTTTGCAATGGTTTCAGGCTGCCCAACCTGCTCCGGAGAATGGGGTGCTGCCTCCCGATGAAAAAGGCATTGTCTATTATGATAAAGCAAAGTACCATGCGGGTTTCTGTGGTGATCTGAGCAAGGAAGATGCTGAGTTTATGTATGCTTCACAGGGTGCGTTTTACGGCAAATGCTTTGTAAGTCCGATTACGGAGGCTGCATGGAGAACCAAACCTACATTTGGTATCGTGGCTACGGAAGATAAAAGTATCAACCCCGATATCCAGCGTAGTATGTATAGTCGCTCTAATACCAAGTTTACCGAAATCAAAGGCAGCCATGCCGTTTATGTTTCACAACCGCAGAAAGTTGCTGCTGTCATCGCAGATGCGGCACAATTCGTGTCCATCTGATAATAAGGCTCTTCAATTCTTCCACAGACCCCATTTGCCACCAGCGGCAAAATGGGGCCAGTGGATTTGATGATAGCACTTAAACTTTGGGCTTCCATTCTTCTTTCGTATTTTGGGTATTGATCAAACGGCATTTGTTTACCGTGCAGCATTTCAATTATCATTTATTAAATCAGGAATGAAGCTTAGAATAAGGGAAGATAATACAGGCGGGGAGTTGCTGCTTTTTAAGGAGGAAGCAGGTTTTGACCGGTTGTTTTTCTCCAAAGACCGGTTCAATAAATATTTTACGATTGCCTGGAATCCGGGAGAAAGCCAGACTGTTACCATCGATGGGATTGACCATGAATTTCCCGGCAATACGTTGCTGACGCTCTTGTTTAGCCAGTCTTTCAGCTTTGAAAATTCCGAAAGTATTATTGCCTGGCAATTTAACCGGGAATTCTATTGTATTATCGATCATGATAGTGAAGTGAGTTGTGTGGGGTTCTTGTTTAGCAGTACAGATCATATGTTCGTTAAGCTGAATGATCATGCTCAGCAAAAGTTGCAACTGCTATCAGATGTTTTCATTGAAGAATTAAATACCTCGGATCATATCCAGAATGAAATGCTCCTGGTGTTATTAAAGCGCTTAATCATTTACGTAACCCGGTTAGCGAAATCAGGATATGTGCCTGTTAAAAAACTTCACGACGAAAGGTTTCATATCATTCGAAAGTTCAACCTGCTGGTAGAAGCACATTTCAAGTCGGAGCACTCCGTTAGTTTTTATGCGCAGCAGCTCTGCAAGTCCCCCAAAACATTATCTAATCTTTTTGCGATTTTTAATCAGAAAACGCCTTCACAGATCATCCAGGAAAGAATCACCGTGGAAGCAAGACGGCTATTGAGTTATACCGACAAATCAATTAAACACATCACTTTTGAACTCGGATTTGAAGACGTAGCCTATTTCTCCAACTTCTTCAAAAAAAATATAGGGGTATCGCCTTCGGATTTCAGAAATTCTCCGGGAATAGCTAAAGAAGGGAAATAATCACAACTAATCGGGAAATGCGCTCATCGCTGCCACCTGCTTTTCATCGCATCTTTGTATCGTTGATTCAAACAAAAAACTTCAACAACAAAAACGATGACAAAGTCAATATTTAAAAGCGCTATCCTGGCCTTAACAGTGGCCCTTTCCACCTTATTTGGTGCAGTAACTGAAGCAAATGCACAAGTAGTAAAAAATATAGTATTGGTACACGGCGCGTTCGCAGACGGCTCTGGTTACAAAGGCGTTTATGAAGCCCTGACCAAACAGGGATACCATGTCACTATTGTACAAAATCCTTTGACCTCTTTGGAAGATGATGTGGCTGCAACAAAGCTTGTGCTGGATGCGCAGGATGGTCCTACGATTCTTGCCGGTCACTCCTGGGGTGGTGCGGTTATTACACAGGCAGGAAATCATCCGAAAGTTGCCGGGCTGGTGTATATCGCCGCTTTCCAGCCAGATAATAATGAAACAGCTTTACAATGGTTCCAGACTGCCCAGCCTGCACCAGAAAATGGCGTATTGCCTCCTAATGAAAATGGTATTGTTTACTATGATAAAGCAAAGTTCCATGCAGGTTTCTGCGGTGATCTGAGCAAAGTAGATGCGGAGTTTATGTATGCGTCACAGGGCGCCTTTTACGGCAAATGTTTTGTGACCCCGATTACGGAGGCTGCATGGAGAACCAAACCTGCATTCGGTATTGTAGCTACGGAAGATAAAAGTATCAATCCCGATATCCAGCGTAATATGTATAAACGTTCCAATACAAAGGTGACAGAGATCAAAGGTAGTCACGCTGTGTATGTATCACAACCACAGAAAGTAGCTGCTGTAATCATTCAGGCCGCCAAAGAAGTATCCCATAAATAATTCCAGCAACGGGGCATCACAAAATTAATAAGCGCGGCTACCAGCCGCGCTTATTTGATTATTTCAAAGGCACCACATTAAAATCTTCAAAAACCACATTAAATGGTAATTTCCCGGGAGCCGCTGCCACAGGGCCTATCTGCACTTTTCCACCCGGAGGGAAGTACGCCAGGCGAAGCATATCAAATTTTTTATTATCAAAAGAATATTCAATCTGTACATAATCCCCTTTACGCAGCATTTTCAGCCACATACTTTTAGGGCTGTCATGACGCGGCACAACTGACCAGTCAGATACTTCACGGGTTACTACAGCGCTTACATTCTGTACGCCATCTACATATTCAATACCGGTTTTAATCCAGTTTTTGTCGTTGGTGCGGATCATCAGGCCGGCCTGATGAAACAGTTCCTTATATTGACCGGTAATTTTTACGGTGGCTGTAAAATCACCTTCCTGTTCCTGGTAGTAAAACGGGCCGTTGTCGCGGATAAATCCGTAGTGGGTTACCTGCCAGTAATCGGTGCCGGGATCAACGGTGACGTTGATTTTATTATCGGCGGCAGACCATTTTTTCGGTGTATTATACCATTGCATTGTTTGTGCTTTAAGTCCCATGCTGAGTGCTATGAAAGCGGAGATAGCTACAAGTCTTTTCATGATGTTTCCGTAAAATTTCATGTAAGATCATAAATAAATGCTGGAAGTAATAATTAATGAGGAAAACGAAGTAAAATATGCTTTGTTACCCTCCCTGAGTTTCAGTAACTTCAAGAACCATGCATTAACCCTCCCATCAAATTAAAATAGCCATCATGAGTATAGATAACCCTGTAATAAAGAGCCAGAAAGCCGCGGCAATAATAGTAGCACATCCTGACGATGAAACTTTGTGGGCAGGAGGCACTATCCTGTATCATGAACATTGGGACTGGACAGTGGTGAGTCTTTGCAGAGCCAGTGATACAGACCGGGCGCCTAAATTTTTCAAAGCATTACAGGTATTCGGAGCGCAGGGGATTATGGGAGATATGAATGACGGCCCGGAACAAACGCCGCTGCCGCTGACAACCGTAGAAAAGCAGGTCCTGACGCTGCTGCCTGTGCAACATTATGACCTTATTATTACGCATCATCCACAAGGAGAATATACACGACACCTGCGCCATGAAGAAGTAAGCCGGGCAGTGATCCGGTTGTGGCAGCAAGGTAAAATTATAGCAGATGAACTGTGGGTATTTGCATATGAAGACGGGCTGAAGGCCTATTATCCGGAAGCAGTACCCGAAGCTACTATTTACCATGTGCTGGAGAAAGACATCTGGCAACGCAAATATGAGGTAGTCACTAATACTTATGGTTTTAAGAGCGATAGCTGGGAAGCAGCCACTACACCATTGGCGGAGTCATTCTGGTGTTTTAGTGATCCGGAAGAAGCGCTGCAATGGCTGAACAGTTTACCACCTGAATTATGAAAGTACTATTGTTGTATGATTATCCGCCCGCACCGGGTGGACTCGCAACGCAAGGGGATTTATTGTACCGCGGTTTGCTGGAAATAGGGGTAGAGGCCTTTTCGGTCCACTATGATTCTCCATTGGAAAAGGAGTGGTACTACCGTTGGTTTAAGCCCGATGTGGTACTCGGAGTAGGCTACTGGGGACATACGCCCCAGTTGATCCTGCATCCGCAGAAATTCGGGCTGCAGGCAGTTCCCTGGCTGGTGGCAGACGGATACATTGCCAACTACCAGGATGTGCTCAATAAACTGCCGCTGATACTCGTAACTTCTCAATGGGTGAGAGAAATGTATATCCGCGATGGCATCAGCGGTGAGAAGATAATGGTATTACCCGTGGGATGTAATACAGACAAGTTTACTCCCGTGGCCCGGGATCACCCGCAGGTAAGTGCCGTGCGGGAATCGTTGGGGATAGCGCCGGATGAGCTGATGTTGCTGACAGTAGGAGGAGATGCCTGTTCCAAGGGAGCCAGAGAGGTGATGCAGGCGTTGGCAGCATTAGAAGATAAGGTACCATCCAACTGGAAGTATATCTGCAAAGTATGGCCGCAGCCCCGTACCCGGCTGCAGAATGAATCGGACCTGGAGCTGGCGGCACAACTGGGACTCACAAGCAAAGTACAGTATGTAACCAGTATCGTATCCAGGAATTATATGCCTTACCTGCTCAATGCCTGCGATATTTATGTGGCGCCATCCCGGCTGGAAGGATTTGGCATGCCGCAGATAGAAGCAGGGGCCTGTGAAAAACCGGTGATCGGCATTCATGCAATGGGCATGCTGGATACACTGGTGCATGAAGAAACAGCGCTAATGGCAGGTGTGGCAGAGCGGATTGTAGTGAATGAAGTCATTTTAGGATTGGAGTCTGGTTTTACGGCTGATCATAAAGTTGTATTTGGTACCCCCCGTACGGTAGACTATAGGGCAGATGTGAATGATATCGGCCGGTATTTACAACGGTTAATGAACGATCCGGCGTACAGGGATCAGTTAGGAAAGGCAGCACGGCAAAGGGTAGCAGATAAATTTGATTATCGTACGGTAGCCCGGCAATTTGTGCGGGTGTTGAATGAAAAACTTAATATTCATTGAACATGGAAGCATCCACCTGGTTAACAATAACCGCGGCAAGAGACGCTGCTTTGCAGGTACTACTGCATAATGTGAACGGGCCGTTTCATGGTTTGCCGCGCACGGCCGGATGGGGATACCCTGAACCTTATACGAGAGATTTGCTGCTGTCATTTTTTGGTATAGCCGTTACCGGTAATGAAGTGCTGATAAAAAGTATCAGGAAAGTGCTGGAAACACTGGCGAAAAATCAAACCCCACATGGACATATTGCTTCACTGGTACATGATAAAGAAGATCTGGGATCGAGTGACAGCACGCCTTTGTTTCTCCTGATTACAGGCATGTACCGCAAACTCACCAATGATCCCACGTTCCTGGAAGAGGCGGTGAACAGGTCCCTGACCTGGATGGAATATCAGAGTCCTTCTGATCGTTTCCTGGTAGCGCAGCAACCTACCAGCGACTGGCGCGATGAGCAATGGGTACTTGGCTATGGCTTATTTGTAAATACGCTGGTGTACAGCTATCTGCGCATACTGGGGCAACATGCGCGGGCGGATCGCGTAAAGCAGGACATGGGGCGTTTTACGATCACCGGGGGCGTACAGCATCGTCATGTACATGAAGGGCTGATGGTAAAACATAAACCGTATTATGCGATGTGGTCCTATAAGGTGTTGAGCAGTGAACGGTTTGACTTGCTGGGCAATAGTCTGGCTATTCTTTCCGGCATTGCGGCACCTACCAGGGCTGCGGAAATGGTGTCCTGGATTGAAGAAGAATGCGGGGAGCTGATGAAAAACGGGCAGTTATCCGTAAAACTGCCTCCTAACTTCTTCCCCTATACGAAACCCGGTGATTACGACTGGCATGAACGATATGCGATGTATAACCTGCCGGGCGAGTACCATAACGGTGGGATCTGGCCCTTTATCTGTGGCTTTTATGTGGCGGCACTGGTGGCAGCAAAAAAGTATAAGCTGGCAGAAGAAAAGCTGATTGAATTAACCCGCGTTATTACTATTTCCAACAGCGGCACCCTGGAATATGGATTCAATGAGTGGCTGAAAGCACAGGATGGCACTGCAAAAGGGCAGGAGTGGCAAACCTGGAGTGCTGCACTGTATCTGTATGCTGTACGTTGTGTGGAAGAAAGACGTACACCATTTTTTGAAGAGATGAGAGTTGGCGAAGGCGCTGTCAGCTAGATAAGTATCCTATACATTCCCTTTTACAGTACAATGAATGGTAGTATCTTCGCTGCCATAATCCCGTTGTAATACCAAATTTATGAAGATGAGCGCCTTTAGATCCCTGCTCCTGTTAGCTAGTTTTAGTTTATCGTTTGCTGCCTGTAATCTTGAAATGGCCGGACCGGATGTGAATCCTGTTTACCCGCCTGGTACACCTCCTCCTGTAACACCACCTGCAGGCAGTGCTAAAATAGAAGGCACCTGGAATTTTGTGGGTGTAACGGTAAAGAGCAGTACCTCCCAGAGAGAGAGCGGGGTCACCATGAAATCATATAGTGAATATACAACAACGGCTAATGCGGGTGTTTTTGTTTTTGATGGTAAAAATATCACCGTCACAGGACTGGCTTACTCTATCAATGGCACTATGAAAATGACGGTGAGTGCCCCTGGCATACCTTCTCAGGATGTGACCCAGCCCATCGTTGTGACTGTACCTCCTTATGATGTTGTTTCTCCCTACAAAGAAATAGGTGCGAATAAGATTCACATGGATGAAGGATTTGTGGGTGATCCGACCGGAATGGGAGGAGCTCCTACGCAAGGTGCCGATGCGACAGTAGTGGTGGAAGGCGATAATATGACCATGACGATTGACCTCAGCCAGGTGGTAGTACCGGGTACGGAGGTGTCGGGATCACAGGTGGCTAAATTTGTAAGGAAAAAATAAATAGTTGACGACTATAAAAAAGTAAAGGGTGACCATCACGGTCGCCCTTTACTTTTTCCCCTATTGCTTTGCATCTGTTGCCTGCCATATCTCTTTAATTGTCTCCTCTGTATTCATCCCATCCGGGCAATCTGCAGAACGGGTGTTCGCCCGGAATTTCAACCTGGGTTTCTTATAGTCCAACGTAACGATGCGTGTTACCGGCATTTGTAAGTGACCATTTGTATCATGAGAGGCCACCCATGCATGGGCATACCGTAACCAGTCGTTGCGGTATTGCTCCGGTTGCTGATAAAACCAGCTGATCTCATCATAGCCCCAGGGGTAGATGGTGGTGGTATCTGGTACACCGGGATGATTACTAACACCAAAATTATCCAACTCTACAAGATAAGGCATGGACGCGGCTTTCCAGCCACTGGGTGAAATGCCGCCTTTGCTTCTCCCAAAGAGGGCATCAGTAAAACCCATCTGAAGGATACCTTGTTGCGGATGTTCGGGAACGGATTTGATGCGCAGTGGAAAGGAGTTGAAATCAAGTAAACTTTCCCCATTTACCACCATACCTCCGGATGGGGTATGGGCATCGAGTAGTACCCAGTGATGGCGGGTATGATCTTTGGCGTAGGCGCGCAATTTTTCCAGGAATGCTGCCCAGGTGGTCAATGCAGGATCTTCCATGCCGATAAGCGCGATCTGTCCCAGGTGGAGGGCTTCACAGCCTATTTCCATGTAGGTGCCGGCGAGGAACATAAACCATAGCTGTGTTTCTTTGCGGGTAATATCGGGTACGCTGTTGCCTTTGCTCCAGTGGTTCACAAGTTTCCCATTGAGATTGAGCATGTCGTCATAACGGAAATGCCGTTGTTCCGCGGGGTATCCCAGTGCCTTAAAAGCCCAGTCGGGTATGGGGATGGTGTTGACCTGTCCGGTGATCTGTTCAAATAATGCTGCCTGAAAAACTATTTCCTGATCGCTTTTCTGTACTTCCTGTACCAGGCGTTTGGCATTGGCCAGGTAATCTTTGTTGGCGAGTACTGCTTCGCTTCCCCAGCGATAAATCGCTCTGCCGATAAACTTTGCACCCAGGTTGTGAATCAGGCGGATATCATCTTCTTTGTTGGGATAGGGGGCATCTAATGCGTAAGGGTCTACGGCCAGGAATTCGGTCATGGTAACGGCATGATCGAGGTAATGTTCCAATAGAGGCCGGGAAATACCCTTTTCATTAAAGGCGGGTTGCTGCGCGTGGATGGCAGTTGTACCCATCATAAATACTGCCAGCAGTGTTGCTGCCGGACGCTGAGTGACTAATCGCATGTCGTGGAATAAATTTTGAAAACAAGATACTTTTTTTTACCAAAGCATTCCTACATTTAGGATGTGTGGTACAACCGTTTTTATGCTATATTTAGTTTCTAAAAACGAGCCACGTAAACCATGAAAGCACTGTCGGATCAATTCCCCGTACTGCAAACCCCACGCCTGCACCTCATTGAAATACAACATGCCCATCAACCGGATCTGTTTTATCTTTTAACAGATAAGCGGGTAACGGAATACTATCATGTAGTGCCGTTAACGGAGGTGGGAGATGTAAGAAGAGTAGTGGATTTTTTAAAGCAACGTTTTTTAGATAAGCTGGGTATCCGCTGGGGGATTGCTTTAGCAGGCCGGCAGGACCTGATTGGTATGATTGGTTTCAACAGTTTTGTGCCGGGTCATAAAGGTGTGCTGGTGTTTGCGCTGGTGCAGGAGTATTGGGGCAAAGGGTATATGACCGAAGCGATAGCAGCGGTACTGGAATACGGTTTTACTACTTTGGAGCTGAAGAGGATTGAAGCGGAGGTGTTGCCGGGCAATAAGGCTTCCGAGAAGGTATTGACAAAGACCGGCTTCCGTCATGAAGGATTACTGCAACAATGGATGCTTTGGGACGACAAAGCCTATGATATCAATATGTATGCGCAGCTGCCGCCGCACCAGTAAAGTATCTTTACTGAACCATTTGCTTAGGGGCACGACAATCATTTGCCCTGGCAGGACGGTACAATAAAGACACTACAGGTAAGATTATCCGGCTGTTGCTGGCTTAGGCTTTTTTTGCGGCTGCTTTTTTGGGAGCAGATTTTTTAGCGGCAGTTTTAGGCTTATCAGCCTTGGGAGTATCGGCTTTCGGAGCAGTTGCTTTTTTTGCTACGGCTTTTTTGGCAGCGGCTTTCTTTTTAGGCTTGGCAGGTGCTTTTTCTTTTTTCTCTGACAATCCTGCTATCATGGCCTTGGTGGCCTTCTTAATGTTACGAAGAAACTTCTTTTCCCCTAAAGTCTCTTTTAAATCACCCAAAGCGGCAGTTAATACTTCGGCTACTTTTAAACCAGCATCCTTTTTCAGATGCTTGCCGGTCGGTTTCCTGGAATCGGTCATGGATAAATAATTTATTTACAAAAACAATTAGGTTCAAAATTAACAATTATATAATATTGGCAATGTTAAGTTTTATACTGACATGGTAAACAGACGTATGTGCTTTTTGTAAATTATATATTTATTGAATATTAAAGATGTGAAAGGTATATACCCGAAAATCATTTTTCGTATAGCCGGAGCCGGTAGAGCGTGCCAGAAATCCTTTTTTTCGCTGTCTTTATCAGCTATAATTTCATTATATTGAGAACAGCTACCGATGTTGTGTCGGAGCTTGTTATTGTTTTAACCATAGGGGTATGGGTTCCAGAGATGTCATTATTATAGGAGGCGGCCTTTCCGGCCTGACCAGCGCTATTCATTTATCAAAAGCTGGTTTACAGGTAACCGTTATTGAAAAGAATACATACCCTTCGCATAAAGTCTGCGGAGAGTATGTTTCCAATGAAGTGTTACCTTATCTGCAATCGCTCGGGGCTGATCCCGCAGCATTGAATCCTTCCCGGATCGACCGGCTTATTATTTCAGATCATTACGGCAAAACACTGGAAACGCAGCTCCCCATGGGAGGCTTTGGCGTGAGTCGCTATGCTTTTGATCAGTTCCTGATGCAACAAATGCTAAAGAATGGTGTGGCGTTGATCGGGGATACCGTTACCAACGTGGTATTTGAAAACGACCGATTCTTTATAGACACTCATGAGAACGGGGTGTTTTCTGCCCCGGTAGTATTGGGAGCCTATGGTAAAAGAGCTGCTCTGGATGGTAAACTGTCCCGTAGCTTTATGAACGAGAAATCACCCTGGCTGGCCGTGAAAGCACATTACAGGGGAGATTTTCCGGCAGATACGGTAGGGCTTCATAATTTCGATGGAGGCTACTGCGGCGTATCCAAAGTGGAAGATGACATATTGAATATCTGCTATCTCGTCAGTTATGAAAGCTTCAAAAATTATAAAAATATAGGTGCACACCAGGAGCAGGTATTACATCGTAATCAACACCTGAAAGATATTTTCGAAAGCAGCACCCTGCTGTTTGATAAGCCACTTACTATTAGCCAGGTTTCTTTTTCAGAAAAAGAAAAAGTAGTCCACCATATTTTAATGACAGGAGATACTGCCGGTCTTATTCACCCGCTCTGCGGCAACGGTATGGCCATGGCTATACAAAGTGCGCAGATCGCCTCAGAAAAGGTGTTACAGTATTTTGCAGCACCCGTAAAAAACAGGTTGGCATTGGAACAGGATTATACAAAAGCCTGGAATAAAATGTTCAGCAGTCGTATGCGCACCGGCCGTGTTTTATCACGACTGTTCAGGAATGAGAAATTATCTGCTACCATGATGAAAGGACTTATTTTATTCCCCGGCCTGTTGCCAGGGATTATCAGACGTACGCATGGCAAACCGCTAAAAGCAGCACTGGAATGCGTATAAACACCCGGCAAAGAAGTCAGGCGCCTGAAATTATGGATGATTTTAACATGGAAGGGGAATTGTTAAAAGAAACATTACGTAAAATAGCTCAAATCAACCGGCTGTTGGGTGGCAACCGGATAACACTGAAAGGAGTGGCAGCCCTGATAAAAGATATTCCTGCCCATCAGACAATTACCATCCTGGATGTGGGTTGTGGTAACGGTGATATGCTGAGACAATTATCTGCGTTCGGCAAAAAATTACACCGGCGTTTTCAACTTACCGGTGTAGATGCAAATCTTACTACGGTCACGCATGCACGGGAATTATCAACAGCATATCCGGATATTCAGTATTATTGCCAGGACATTATGGCGCCGGCATTCCGGGAGCAACAATATGATATTATTTTATGTACGCTTACCTTACATCATTTTAAAGAAGAAGAAATTCGCCTCCTGATGACGGCTTTCCGGCAACAGGCTACGATAGGCATTGTTATCAATGATCTTCACCGGAGTGCCCTGGCGTATCGCCTGTTTCAGCTGATCTGTTTCGTGTTTAATTTAAACAGCATGGTAAGAGCAGATGGTCAGGTATCTATTCTCCGGGGATTTAAGAAAAAAGAATTACATCACTTATCAGCAGAACTAAATATCGGTGCATATTCCCTGCAATGGAAATGGGCTTTCCGCTATCAATGGATAATTAATAATTTATGAGCGTTAAAATTCAGACTGTCACTAAAGCCATCCCTCCCTATACAAGATCTACTCCGGAAATATTACCTTTTTTAGATACCTGGTTATACGGACAGGAAGACCGCTTCATCAGAAAAGTAAAGAAGATCTTTGAAGGCGCGGGTGTAGATAAACGCTATTCCATTATGGGACCGGAAGAAGTGTTTACCAAAACCAGTTTTGAAGAGAAGAACAATATTTACATACGCGAAGCCATTAAACTGGGGCGCACCTGTCTGGAAAGTGCACTGCATAAAGCCGGACTGAAAGGCACCGACATCGATTATATTATTACCGTGAGTTGTACCGGTATCATGATTCCCTCACTGGATGCTTATCTCATTAATGAGTTGCAACTCCGGCAGGATATCATCCGGTTGCCGGTAACAGAAATGGGATGCGCGGCAGGCGTGTCCGGAATCATTTATGCTAAAAAAATGCTGGAAGCAAATCCTGGTAAACGCGCTGCTGTTATTGCGGTAGAGTCGCCCACCGCCACTTTCCAGCTGGATGATTATTCTATGGCGAATGTGGTGAGCGCAGCCATTTTTGGCGATGGCGCTGCCTGCGTTATTTTATCTTCACATGAACAGGATAGCGGACCTGAAATCATTGCGGAAGAAATGTATCACTTCTATGATGCAGATTACCTGATGGGCTTTCATCTTTCCAATACCGGCCTGAAAATGGTGTTAGACATAGAAGTGCCGGAAAAAATTGAAGCACACTTCGGGGATATTGTTCATCCCTTTCTCGCTAAAAACAATATGACCATAGCGGAAGTTGATCACCTCATCTTTCATCCGGGCGGTAAAAAAATTATCAACCTGGTGGAAGAACTTTTCCGGAACATGGGTAAGAAGCTGGACGATACCAAAGAAATTTTACGTTTATACGGCAACATGTCCAGCGCTACTGTGTTATATGTACTGGAAAGATTTATGGAAAAGCAGCTTCCCAAAGGTGACAAAGGACTGATGTTGAGTTTTGGTCCGGGATTTTCTGCACAGCGAATTTTATTACAATGGTAAAAGAGTTTGATACTTACTGGGCGTTGATATTAGGTGGCAGCACCGGTTTGGGGCTGGCGTCGGCGCGTAAGCTGGCAGCACATGGTATGAATGTTTGCATTGTGCATCGTAATACCCGCGTAGAGCTACCTGCTATAGCGCAGGCTTTGGGAGATATCAAAGCCCTCGGTGTACAGGTACTTTCTTTTAATATTGATGTGTTGAATCCTGAAAAGCGCGCGGAGGTATTAGCACAACTAAAGACGGCGATGGGAGAGCAGGGGCGTATCCGCTGTTTGCTGCACAGTATTGCACGTGGCAACCTCAAGGCATTGCCGGCGTTGCAGGCAGATGACATTAACATTACCCTCCAGCATATGGCGGTGAGTTTATATGAATGGGCCGCGGAGACCTTGCACAGGCAACTATTTGCCGCAGATGCACGTATCCTTTCCTTTACCAGTGATGGTAGTTACAAGGCGCTGCAGCACTATGCAGCGGTGTCTGCAGCCAAGGCTGCACTGGAAGCCTTCACCCGGAGTATGGCGCTGGAATTTGCCCCACAGGGCATCCGGGCTAACTGTATCCGGGCGGGCATCACAGATACGGCCTCGCTGCAAAGAATTCCCGGTAGTAAGGAGTTACTGGCGTATGGGAAAGAGAGGAACCCTTTTCAGCGGTTGACAACACCGGAAGATGTGGCCAATGTGGTATACCTTTTATGTAAAGACGAAGCCGCCTGGATCAATGGCGCCATCATACCAGTGGACGGGGGAACGCATATTCAATAGGCTATGACTAAAGAAGACATCTTACTGCATTTACCTTATGCGACTCCCTTTTTGTTTGTGGATGCGCTGGAATATATTGATGAAGAAAAGGTAACCGGTACGTATACATTTAAAGCGGATCTTCCCTGCTACCAGGGCCATTTTAAAGGTTATCCTGTTACCCCCGGTGTATTGCTGACAGAAGTGATGGCACAGATTGGCCTGGCTTGCCTGGGTATTTATTTATTGAGAGAGGAGGTTCGTAAACAGGTACCCACTGTAGCCATGACTTCCACACAGGTAGATTTTTACCTGCCCGTTTCCCCCGGAGAAACCGTGAAAGCAACAGCGGAGAAAATATATTTCCGGTTTAATAAATTGAAATGCCGCGTGGCATTACACAATGCTGCCGGTGAGTTAGTCTGCGATGGTATCATAGCAGGCATGATCATTAATAAAAGCAATGAGTAACAGGGTTGTTATAACAGGACTAGGGGTAGTATCGCCCAATGGCGTAGGGGTAGCGGCTTTCCGGGATGCTATTAAAAACGGTGTATCCGGTATCCGTTATGAAGAGCAAATGGCTGCGTTGCAATTTTCCTGCAGAATTGCAGGCAGACCAGAAGTCGCCGTAGCCTTGCAGCAGCAATATTTTGATGAGCTGGAACTGAAGCAGCTCAGCAGCTCGGGCATCATCTATGGTGTTATAGCCGGGATGCAGGCCTGGGCAGATGCACAATTACCATTTCCTGCAGATGTGCCCGATTGGGATAGCGGTACTGTATTTGGTGCAGGCACTTCGGGCGTAGATAAATTCCGTGAATCCATTTATAAGGTAGATGAATTGCAGGTACGTCGTTTAGGCAGCACCGCCGTTACGCAAACCATGGCGAGCGGTATCAGTGCTTTCCTGGGAGGCAAGCTGGGACTGGGCAACCAGGTAACCACTAATTCTTCTGCCTGCACTACCGGAGCGGAAAGTGTATTGATGGCATATGAACGTATTAAGTATGGGCACGCCAAACGTATGCTGGCAGGCAGTACCAGCGATAGCGGGCCTTATATATGGGGTGGCTTCGATGCCATGAAAGTATGCACCTTTAAGCATAACGAGCATCCTGCTGCAGGATCCAGACCAATGAGTGCTTCTGCCAGTGGCATTGTGCCAGGTAGCGGCGCAGGCGCACTTTTACTGGAATCGCTGGAAAGTGCATTGGAACGCAACGCTACTATTTATGCAGAAGTATTAGGTGGCAATATTAATTCCGGTGGTCAGCGTAACGGAGGTACTATGACAGCTCCCAATCCGATGGCAGTACAGCGTTGTATCAAAGCCGCACTGGAACAGGCAGGTGTGTCGGGCGCCGACATTGATCTGATTAATGGTCACCTTACAGCTACCGGAAAAGATGCAGAAGAAGTGAGGAACTGGTGCGCGGCTCTGGAACGTGGTGGTAAAGACTTTCCTTATCTCAATGCATTAAAGTCGATGGTCGGTCATTGTCTTAGTGCCTCCGGTAGTATTGAGCTGGTGGCTACTGCACTGCAATTAAAAGAAGGATTTGTATTTCCTAATATTAATTGTGAAGACCTTCATCCGGAAATAGCGGCACTGGTGGATCCGGAAAGAATTCCGCAGCAACTATTGTATAAAGACATAAATTTAGTGGCGAAAGCCAGCTTTGGTTTTGGAGATGTAAACGCCTGTATTATATTGAAAAAATACCTGCAACCATAAACGATTAAACATGGATCAAGAAATATTCATTGCTCAGTTAAGAGAAATAGTACGGCCTTATGCCAAGAACCAGGAAGCCCTGGCAGCAATCAATGCTTCCACTGATTTTATCACCGACCTGAAAATTAATTCTGCTAACCTGGTAGATGTAGTACTGGATGTGGAAGAAAAATATGACATCGTTATTCAAAACGAAGAAATGGAACGTATGCTGAATGTGCAGGCTGCTATCGATATTGTAGAAGCAAAGCTGAAAGAAAAGTGATTGGCAACGACATCGTAGACCTTCACCTGGCGGAGCGCGAAAGCAATATTTACCGCAAAGGATTCCGGGATAAATTATTTTTGTCCCATGAAAAAGATATGATTGAAAAGGCGGTCCATCCTGCTACCATGCTTTGGTTGCTGTGGAGTTGCAAGGAAGCCGTTTATAAAATCGTTCACCGAAGTACCCGCGAAAGAAAGTTTGCCCCACAGCAGTTTGCCTGTTATCTTTCTCCATATTCTCCTGCCACTGTTGCGGGTAGTGTTATTTACCAGCAACAGATTTTTTATTTCCAGAGTAGCCGGATCGGCTCCTGTATTCATACCCATGCTGCAGAAAGCCCGCAGCTGCTGCAGGACAGCGTTGTTTTTACCCGTTATTATTCCTACCCGGATTATCTGCAACATATACTGCCTGCTTCGCAGGTATTTTATAAAGATGAATACGGCATACCGTTTATTCGTGACCGTTATACCKGTAAAAGCTGCCCGGTTTCCGTGAGCCATCATGGAAAGTATATAGGGGTGGTGAAAATGCCGGTATCCAATGGTTAGCAGAAAGCTTAAAGCAGAAAGCAAAAAGCTCCCGTTCGCTTTGGTATCTTTTTGCTTTCTGCTTTAAGCTTTTTGCTTTCTTGTAGGTATGTATGTACATATTGATAAAATAGTGTTACTTTGAGGCAAGATAGTGCCAGAAACCTATGCGTTAATGGCCGATATTTACCGAAAGAACAAGAAAAACAACCAACAGCTATAGTGATTGATCATCGGCGGGTATCCCTGCTATGTTTTGTAATTACCGCGATTATCAAAAAATAAAGTGTGCAATGAACATTTAACTAAGAAAGATATGTTCCAACGTTATGTAAGACTGACCGTCGGCTTCCTGATTGTATTATATGCGTGTAATAGTGGAGGGACAGCCGATAAACAGGAAGAAAAACTACCTGAAATTGTAGACTACAATTTTAATATCCGTCCTATTTTATCAGACAAGTGCTATGCCTGTCATGGTCCTGATGCCAATAAGCGGGAAGCCGGATTACGGCTGGATATTGGAGACAGTGCCTACAAAGCATTAAGAGAAACGCCCGGAGCGCATGCCCTGGTGCCCGGAAATCCGATGGCATCGGTATTATACCAGCGTATCAGCACCAAAGATACGTCTATGCGTATGCCGCCGCCTTCCTCCAATATGTCGCTCACCGGCTATGAAATCAAACTGATCGAGAAATGGATTAAGCAGGGTGCACAATACAAGCCTCACTGGGCTTTTGTAGCACCGGTTGCACCATCACTGCCGGCCGTTAACAATGCACAGTGGCCGCGTAATGAAATAGACCGGTTTGTGTTAGCGCACATGGAAACGAAAGGGCTGGAACCTAACCCCGCAGCGGATCATGAAAGACTCCTGAAACGCGTTTGCCTGGATCTGACGGGGTTGCCACCTTCTCCAGAAAGGATGGCGCGCTTTGCAAAAGATACCGGCGCACAAGGTTATGAGCGCATGGTGGATGAATTACTGCAGGACACTGCCTACGGCGAAAAAATGGCCATTCACTGGATGGATGTAGCCCGCTATGCAGACTCCCACGGCTACCAGGACGATAACTACCGCACTATGTGGCCCTGGCGTGATTGGGTGATTCATGCATTCAATGAAAACCTGTCTTACAAAGAATTTATTACCTGGCAACTGGCCGGCGATATCATGCCCAACGCTACCCGCGAACAATTGCTGGCATCTGGCTATAACCGTAATCATAAAATCACGGAAGAAGGTGGTGTGATAGATGAAGAATATCGCATAGAGTATGTGACTGACCGGACGAACGCCTTTGGTAAAAGTATGCTGGGCATCACTATCGAGTGCGCCCACTGTCATGATCATAAGTATGATCCTTTTTCACAAAAAGAATATTATGAGCTCTTCGCCTTCTTTAATAATGTAAAAGAAGTAGGATTGCAGTCTACTGTAGGAGGTCCTGAAACCTACGCCAAGACGCCGTATATGGAGATCACCAAAGAAGATCTGCAGGGGGTATTACATTTCATCAATAAACAGGATACCAATAAACTGATTGTATCTGTGATGGGTGAAAGGGATACCACCCGAAAAACGTATATCCTTGGCCGTGGTAACTATGATAACCCTACGCTGGAGGTTACGCCGGAAACACCGCATTCGGTACTGCCGTTCGATATAAAGCAGTACCCTGCTAACCGTTTGGGACTCGCGGAGTGGCTGTTTGATAAGCGCAATCCGCTCACTGCAAGGGTTTTTGTGAACCAGCAATGGCAGGAAATCTTTGGCAGAGGCATCGTCAAAAGTACGGGCGACTTTGGTATGCAGGGAGATTTGCCTACTAATCCGCAGTTGCTCGACTGGCTGGCCACCGACTTTATGCAGCATGGCTGGGATATAAAACGACTCATGAAACAAATGGTGATGTCGGCCACTTATCGTCAGTCAGCGGTGACATCCAAAGAAAAGCAAAAAATTGATCCGGAAAATATTTACCTCTCCCGTGGTCCACGCTTCCGCCTGCCGGCAGAACTGGTGCGCGACCTGGTACTGCAAAGCAGTGGTTTGCTGGTACACACCGTTGGTGGCCCCAGTGTAAAGCCATACCAGCCGAAAGGATTATGGGAAATGGCTACTTCAGGCAGAGGTATCCTCGCCAGGTATAAACAGGATCATGGTGAAAGTCTTTACCGCAGAGGATTATACACCTTTATTAAACGTACCGTTCCTCCGCCTTCGATGATGATCTTTGATGCCAGCAACCGTGATCAGTGTGAAGTGAAACGTAGCAGTACCAATACACCGTTGCAGGCGCTGATTATGCTGAATGATCCTACTGTGCTGGAAGCCTCCAGGGTACTGGCTTCACGGCTATTGCAGAAAGATAATAATGCTGCCAGGAATATTGAACAGGCGTTTCGCTTAATTGTTTGCCGCACACCGCAGCAGCAGGAACTGGCACTGTTACAAAAGTATTATGAGCAACAGCAGCAACTGTACAAACAACAACCGGCAAACGCGGTGAAGCTGTTGCACCAGGGCGAATATCCTATGGCTACCAACCTGGATAATGCTTCATGGGCAGCCATGATGCAGGTGATCACCACTATTTATAATCTGGAAGAAACATTGTCAAAAACATAACCGGGCAGTCACCCTTTCAAATACAGGAAGATGAAAAACGAATTTATAGAGCGCCACCTGAATATGAACCGCCGGAAATTCTTGTCACGACTAAGTTTGGGCGTGGGGAGTCTGGCACTGGGGTCTTTGCTGATACCAGACATCTTTAGTAAATCGGGTGCAGAAGAAGCCCCGTTTATTCCGGGCATGCCGCATTTTGCACCTAAAGCCAAAAGAATTATTTACCTGTTTCAGAACGGTGCACCGTCTCAGCTGGAGAGCTTCGACTATAAACCTAAGCTGCGGGAAATGATGGGACAGGAGTTGCCGCCATCTATCCGTATGGGGCAACGTTTAACCGGGATGACTTCCGGTCAGACATCGTTTCCGCTGGTAGGGTCTCACTACGACTTCAAACAATATGGTGAGTCCAGGGCCTGGATCAGTGACCTGTTTCCGCATACCGCCAAAGTAGTGGATGATATCTGTATTGTTAAATCAATGTTTACAGAAGCCATTAATCACGATCCTGCGCTGACATTTTTTCAAACGGGCGCACAGCAGGGAAACCGTGCCAGCTTTGGCTCCTGGATGAGTTATGGTTTGGGTAGTGAAAACAAAAATCTGCCTGCCTTTTGTGTGTTGCTTTCCAGGGGTAAAGGAAATGGGCAGGGCGTATATTCCAAACTATGGTCCAATGGATTTTTAGATAGCATTCATCAGGGTGTACAGTTCAGCAGTGGTGAAAACCCTGTGTTGTACTTGAATAACCCGGATGGTATTGATATGGCTAATCGCCGGCAGATGCTGGATCAGTTGTCAGCATTGAATGATCAGTCGTTTAAGGAATTTGGCGATCCGGAAATCGCTACCAAGATACAGCAGTATGAAATGGCGTATCGTATGCAGACGGCGGTGCCGGAGCTGACAGATCTCTCTAAGGAATCAGATGATATCATTAAGCTTTATGGACCGGACTGCCTGGTACCAGGCACTTTCGCGGCTAACTGTTTGTTGTCGAGGAAGCTCTCTGAAAGTGGGGTTCGCTTTATCCAGTTGTATCACCAGGGTTGGGATCAGCATGGTAATCTGCCGAACGAAATGGCCGGACAGGCGAAAGATGTAGACCGAGCGTCCGCGGCGCTGATCACTGACCTGAAACAACGTGGTTTGCTGGATGAAACACTGGTGATCTGGGGCGGTGAATTTGGCCGCACTAATTTTTGCCAGGGTAAAATGACGGCAGACAACTACGGCCGCGATCATCATCCCCGCTGCTTTTCCATCTGGATGGCCGGTGGTGGCGTAAAGCCGGGCGTGTATGGAGAAACAGACGAATTTGGTTACAACATTATTAAGGATCCCGTACATGTACATGATTTCCATGCTACTGTTTTACACCTCATGGGACTGGATCATGAAAAATTAACTTTTAAACACCAGGGTCGCCGTTACCGGCTTACAGATGTTGCCGGTAAAGTAATACCGGGATTAATGGCCTGATAAATAAACGTATTATGGAAAGAAGAAAATTCCTGCAGACATCGGCGTTAGTAACCGCCTCCTTTTACATTTCCCGGGATCTTTTTGCGAAGCCCAAGGGACCGGTATATGGGCACAATAATATGCGCTACTCGCTGGATACCAAGTGGGGAACCCTGGATAGCAGCAGGTATCCGGTGAAGGATTGCCATGAAATGGTGCAGGACAAAAAAGGACGTATCCTGTTGCTGACCAATGAAACGAAAAACAATATTCTCGTCTACAATAAATCCGGCAAATTACTGGAAAACTGGGGTCATGAATTTCCCGGTGCACACGGTCTTACGCTCAGTAATGAGAACGGCACCGAATTCCTGTTTATTACGGATACGGAAAAACACCAGGTGTATAAAACTACTATGGATGGTAAAATACTGCTGACCATTGATTATCCTGCGGAAACAGGCGTGTATAAGAAGAAAGAAGAGTTTGTACCTACTGAAACCACGGTAGCAGCCAACGGTGATTTCTACATTGCTGATGGTTATGGTGCGCAGTATGTGATGCGCTACGACCGCAATGGAAAGCTATTGGGTTATTGGGGAGGAAGAGGTACGGGAGATGAACACCTGGACAATGCACACGGTATCTGCGTGGATCATCGTCAGGGTACGCCTACGCTGATTGTTACCGATAGAACGCGTAACTGTTTCAAACGTTTCAGCATGGACGGAAAGTTGCTGGAAGTGATTGCACTGCCAGGGGCTTGTGTTTGCCGTGCGGTCATAAAAGGAGATCATCTGTATGCAGCCGTATTGCGCTCACCCAATATGGATTTGAATGGCAGCGGTTTTGTGACTGTGCTGGACAAGGATAATAAGGTAGTTTCCAATATTGGCGGTACCGCACCAGTATATACCAATGGTCAGCTGCAGCCGATGCAGCAGGCTGAAAAAATATTTGTGCACCCGCATGATGTATGTGTGGACAATGACGAAAATTTATACGTGGCGCAGTGGAATGCTGGGAAAGTATATCCCTATAAACTCAGGAGGGTGTAATGATATTGAAACAGCGTTTTCGGTGGCAGTCTGCAGGCAGTAGTATACTGTTTGCAGCAAATATTTTCATTCTCTTTTTACTGATCTTTAATAACCAGGTGGTATTACCGCCCTGGCTGCAGGTACTGGGCCGCATGCATCCTTTGCTGTTGCATTTTCCTATTGTACTGATCATGATTGCCGGCGTGTTAACGTTTATTCGTTTACGTGAGACTGCCGCGGAATCCTGGAAGCAGCAACTGACCGCAGTTTTATTATTAGCCGGTGCACTCAGTGCAGCCGTTACTGTTATCATGGGCTTGTTTTTGTCTAAAGAGGAAGGGTATAACGGTAGTGGCATATTGCAATGGCATAAATGGAGTGGGGTAAGTATGTTTTGGCTGGCTTCCGCCTTATACTGGCTGGGGCAGTCTGCGATACCCCGTCCATTGCTGCAGAAAGGGGGCGTGGCCATCACGATGCTGCTATTGGTCATTACAGGCCATTTTGGCGCAGATATTACGCACGGTGAGAACTTTGTACTGGCGCCGGTAACACCCGCCGGAAAAGGCCCGCAGGTGCCATTTGATCAGGCGCTGGTGTATGAGCACCTGGTGAAGCCGGTGCTGGAAGAAAAATGTATGAATTGCCACAATGCGGGCAAAGCAAAAGGAGAACTGGCTATGGACTTACCTCAACAGCTTCTGAAAGGAGGTAAGAGCGGGAAGCTGTTTGTAGCCGGTAAGCCGGAAGTGAGCCTGTTGCTGGAGAGACTGCATATGCCATTAGATGCTAAAAAGCATATGCCTCCCGCAGGTAAGCCCCAGTTGACGCCGGAAGAAATCGCATTATTGTATTACTGGATAAAGGCAGGCGCCGACTTTAAAACAAAAGTGGCCGCATTGCCTGTGCATGACAGTCTCCGCCTTTTAGCAGCTACTATACTGCAACCTGCAGCGAAGGTAGAGCCGGTATATGATTTTGCTGAGGCAGATGAAAAGCTGGTACAGAAACTGAATAATAACTACCGCGTTATTTACCCGATAGCCCTGCATGCTGCACCACTGATTGTGAATTGCTATAACAAAGATCAGTTCAGCGGTAAGTCTATTGAAGAGCTGTTGCCTTTGAAAAAGCAGATCATTGAAATGCACCTGCAGAAGATGCCGGTACAGGATGCAGATCTGAAAACGATATCTCAGTTTGATCAGCTGCGGGTGCTTAATCTGAGCTTTACTAACCTGAAAGGACAAACGCTGGCAGCGCTGGCAGGGCTGCCGCACCTGGAAAGTCTTTCTCTGTCGGGTACCACCGTTACGCTGGCACAGTTACAGGCGTTGAAAAAAGCGCCTGCTTTAAAAGAGTTGTACCTGTGGAACACGGCGCTGTCGGCAGCAGATCTCCAGCAGGCACAAACAGTCTTCAAACAGGTAGCAGTGATCAAAGGATTTATGGATGATGGTAAGCAACCCCTGAAGTTGAATCAGCCTCAGTTGCTGAATACGGCCATGATTTTTACCAATAGCATAGCGTTGTTGCTGAAGCATCCTATTAGGGGCGTGGAAATACGTTATACAACAGATGGCTCAATGCCGGATAGTATAAACTCTCCTGTGTTTAAAGATAGCCTGTTATTGGAAGGCAATACCACCATTCGTGCGATCGCCTGCAAGCAGGGCTGGTATGCGAGTGATCCGGTACAATACAGTTTTTACAAATCTTCGTATATCCCTGACAGTGTGGTGCTGCTTACTCAACCCAGCGGTACGTACGCGGGTAGTGGCGCCAAAACATTGACAGACGGACAGAAAGGCGGCATGGACCAGGGCAACGGGAAGTGGCTGGGATACAACGGAACGTCTATGGAAGCGGTGTTGTTGTTTAAAAAAGCGGTTCCACTGAAAACCATCTCGGTAGGTATCTTACGAAATATTAACGGGTATATTTTCCCCCCTGCCAAAGTAGAAATATGGGGAGGCGCAGATGCACAACATCTGAAACTGCTGAAACGTATTTTACCTGCTGCCGGGAAAAAAGATGATCCTGCCGCCGCCATGGATATTGAATGCAGTTTTCCGCTTACCACACTGGCTTGTGTAAAGGTGGTACTGGCACCGGTGGCAAAGCTACCCGAATGGCATGCCGGCAAGGGATCCCCGGGATGGGTATTTGCAGATGAAGTACTGTTTAATTAGCTGTTATAATTCGCCTACCTTTATCAGGTAACCGTAGCGGATAAACAGATGAAACTATATAAATACGAAGAAATAGCAGGGGACATTGAAGGTAAAATTAGTGGCGGGCAGTATCTGCCCGGCCACAAATTACCTTCTGTAAGAGCATTGAAGGAACGTTACCATACCAGCTTAAGTACAATACAAAGTGCTTATGACGATTTGTTGTTGAAGGGATTGGTAGAGAGTGTGCCGCGGTCGGGCTATTTTGTGAAGGCTCAGCCGGCGCTCAATCCCAGGGCCAGTGAAACGATGATTATCCGGGATCCGGTATTCCGGAATAACCTGGCAGCGATTACTTCTGAAAACCTGCAACGCAGCGCGCTGTCAGAATTCAATGTGGCTGCACCCGGTGACCTGTTATTACCACAGCAGTTGTTATTGAAAACCATGCAGCAGGTGATCCGGGAAAAGGGAGCCGCGCTGTTAAAATATTATCCCGCCAATGGCCTGGCTGCGCTGAGAGAAGCGATTACCAAACGTGCCGCGCATTACAATACCCGTTTACAATCGAATGAGTTACTCATTACAGATGGCGCTTTACAGGCGGTGTACATTGCTTTGTCCGCCGTATGTGCGCCGGGTGATGTGATTGCGATAGAAAGTCCCTGTATCTTTTCTGTGCTGGAAGTGATCCGGGTATTACGCCTGAAAGTAGTGGAAATCCCGGTGCGTCCGCGTACCGGCTTTGATATTGCTGCATTACAGCAGGCATGCACCCTGCATGCTTTTAAGGCGATTGTAGTGACGCCTAATTTCCACAACCCTACCGGCGCGCTGATGTCTGATGAACAAAAGCGTTTGTTGCTGCAGATCGCTCAAACAAACGGTATTGCGTTGATTGAAAATGATATTTACGGAGAACTGTATTTCAACGGCCAGCGGCCTACTACTATCCGTTCTTTTGACGACAGTGGATGGGTGATGACCTGTTCTTCCTTTGCCAAGTCGCTGGCGCCTGGAATCAGGCTGGGATGGCTGTCGCCGGGCCGTTTTTTTCAGCAGGCGGAGCAGATACGTTTTGCTATTGGCAGCGCCGTATCCCCGATATACCAGGAAACGATGCTGAAAATTCTGGAAAGCAGCGCCTACGAAAAACATCTCCGTGTTTTCCGGCAGCAATTATCAGCACAATGCGCACAAAGTGTGCGGCTGATAAAAGCACATTTTCCTGCCGGCACGAAAATATCCGCAGCTCAAGGCGGCTATCACCTTTGGGTACAGTTACCGGAGCAGCAGGATATGCCCGCATTTTACCGGTATTGTGAAAAAGCGGGGGTGAGATTCACTCCAGGGTCGGCGTTTTCTTTTACACCTGTTTTCGACCGGCATTTCCGGCTGGTATTTGCAGATAAGTATACGGCTGCCAAAGAAGCCGCTATCCGCAAAGTGGGCACTTTTGTAACCACGGAAGGCATGTAACCTGTACCGCTTATATTTCTGTTGACTGTATTTCCCCGGCGGCTCTGCATCGGCTACTTTCGTAACTCATTCTTTAAGCGACAGGACATGAGTACACAAATTATTACAAAGTTTGCGGTGGCATCAGACAGGATGATAGATGACCTGTTATATCTCACGCGTACCTGGATGGCAGAACATCCGGCCATCGTAACGGAGGGACAGTACACAAAGAAGATATTGGTAGATACGATGAACAGCTTCTCCAGTCAATGGCTGATCGTATATGTGGGTGATCAGCCTGCAGGATTCGCTTTCCTGACAGATGGAGGCGAGCGGCCGGTCACGCTGGAAAATAAAAGGATCGTGCAGTTAACTGCTTTTGCTGTGCTGCATTCCTACGCAGACACCTATGTCCGGATATCATTGCTGGAGAAATGCTTAGCTGTTTACAAGGGCAGAGATGCCATGTGGACAGAGGGGACGTGTGTTCAGGAAGAAATACCCTTCCTCGAAACCTATGGCTTTGAGAAGTTAGATGGATCGCGGTATTGGGTAAAAGAACCCCTATAAGGGACATACGTGGAATAATTTATTATCTTAACACTGCATTATTCCACGTATAACTTATGCATATGACATCCCGGTATTTTATTTTATTACTGACCATGCTTTATAGCATGCCCCTTTTTGCAGGTCCCGCAAAGCCCATTAAAATTGCCTGTCTGGGTGCAAGTATCTGCGCCGGCGCCAGACTCGCCCATCCGGAAACGCAATCTTATCCTGCTCAACTGGGACAATTGCTGGGAGCGGGTTACCAGGTAACCAACTACGGTGTGAGCAGCACTACTTTATTAAAAAAAGGAGATCATCCCTACGGGAATACCCAACAATACAAAGATGCATTGGCCGGTGAACCGAACATCGTGCTGATCGACCTTGGTGGTAACGATAGTAAGCTGGTGAACCGGGTATACCTGGATGAATATGAAAAGGATTATAAGGATATGATCCGTGCATTCCAATTGTTGCCTACTCATCCCCGCATCCTGCTATTATTACCGATTGTGTCTTTTGTGGCCGATACTACCCAGATCTGGGATCCGGTGATTACAAATAAAATTTTACCTAAAGTAAGACAGGTAGCTTTTGAAACCTCTCTGGAGGTAGTAAATCTAAATGCATTGTTCATTGGTAAACCGGCCCTGTTGCCAGATGGTATTCATCCGGAACTGGAAGGCAATACCATGATGGCGAAGACGCTGTATGAAGTTGTTCATTTTAAACAGGTGTCTTCTTTGAACCTTACAAACCACCTGCCTGGTCAGGTATCTATCAGTTCCTTTTTCGGTTATCGTTGTGCAGATTTTGACTTCAAAGGACATGCCTGTAAAGTAGTGGCACCCGCGCGGGAAGCAGCAGGCCATCCCTGGATCTGGCGGGCCCGTTTCTGGGGACATGAACCGCAGACTGATATTGCCTTACTGGAAAGAGGTTTCCACCTGGTGTATTGCGATGCTTCAGAGTTGTTTGGCAACAAAGAAGCCATTCAGCTATGGGATGATTTTTATGCCATGCTTCACCAAAAAGGATTAGCTCCTAAAGCCGTGATGGAAGGAATGAGCAGGGGCGCGGTATATGTATATAACTGGGCAGCCGTGAATCCGGATAAGGTAGCTGCCGTGTATGTAGACAATCCCGTAATGGACCTGGTGAGCTGGCCTGGCATTCAGTTTAAAAAGCAAATGCCTAACCGCAAGGAATGGGAGACTTTCAAAAAAGATTATAACCTGACCACAGATGAAGCGGCATTGGCATTTAAAGGCAGTCCGTTATATAAAGTAAAAGAGATCGTGAAAGGGAAGTATCCCATGCTGCATGTATTGGCAGATGCAGATGCAGATGTGCCTCCGGCAGAAAATACTTTACCTTTTGAAGAAAAAATTCGTGCAGCCGGTGGCGATATAACGGTAATGCATAAGCCGGGTTTTGCGCATCATCCACATAGTTTTCCGGATCCTACGCCGATAGTAGATTTTATATTGAAAACAGCTTTTAGCCATTAGCTTTTAGCTGTTAGCATTTCTGTTAGCACTGCTGATCTGAAATGCTAACAGCTAAAAGCTAATGGCTAAAAGCTATTTCAGCAACCATTCGAGTTTATACATCTTATGAAAGCTATCGTAAGTCAATAGTTCTGCATCTCTTTTAAATAACGCATCTATCTGATCCGGTAACGTAGCATGATCTGCGAAGGCCTGTTTTACATTCCACGCGGTCAGTGACTGCAGGCCGCCGTTGGCGGCAGAGAAATAGTATTTAAACTGATCTTCCGGTCCTTCTTTGGGAGAGGCCGGTATTTTCCTCTTATATAATAATAACCGCGGATTATTATTCAGCAGTTGGAAACTGTGGTTCCCTATTATTCTATACACTTCACCATTGCTAAGCTGATAGGCAAATATTTCATTTTTGTTCAGGTGTATGTGGTTACCCTTGTATTGTATGGTAACATAACTTTTGGGTGCAAGTGTGTAAAGCTTAATTACGGGTGTACTGCTGCTGTCCCGGGCATAGGTAAGCTGGTTGCTTAGGTAATCATTCATGTTACGATAGATGCCTGTTATCTTTTTTTGTGCGCTTATGGCCATGCTGATGCTCATCAGTAATAGGACCATTCCTGTAATACTCTTCAACCTTTTCATGATTTTGTTGTTTTATGCCATAACAAGTGCAAGAGAAATGCCCGAACGTAATAACGCGGTAAAATGAATGTTAAATCTGCTACAGTATTGAGTTTACCGTTTTTTGTTCCGGTGTAAGGTGATTTTACCACCATGTCATAATGAGAATATTAGTCAAATTAATAACATGCCGGGTTTATCCTGCAATTTTACTAAAAGAGTTGTTCATTTTGACATACTTTTTCATTTTGACATCATTTTTCTGCTTCTTTTTTTTGTGAGTCAATATTGGTTGGGCGTTTGTGATTGGCTGTGGTGTTGAGTTGTGTGGATCTGGCATTACATGGTAGCTATCAGGGCATGTGATTGGATATACTATCGGAAGATTAAGTATAAACTTTAACAACGCATGAAAAAAGGATTATTAATGTCGCTTATCCTGACAATGTCCCTGTCTTATGGATATGCACAGCAAGACACAGCAGCCACCAAAACAAATACTGTAGCAGTAGATGGTTCCAATGGGAGGAGTCTCCCTTCTCCACTTTCTTCACCTCCTTTCCCCAGCGGGGAATGGGTAGGCACACCAGTTATTGGTGCCCCATGGGATGCACCTGATTATCCCTTAACAAAATTACTGGGTCTGGCTAAAAGTAAAAGCCGGATTAAAATTTATGGTTGGATAGATGTGGGCGTAAACGGGAGTACTTCTAAAAACTCCAATGCGCCTACTTCCTATAACCTGGTACCTAACCGTGTGGTGTTGGATCAGGCGATTCTTCGGGTAGAAAGGCAGCCGAATACGGTGCAGAAAGAGCATGCAGACTGGGGTTTTGTGATAGATAATATCTATGGTACTGATTATCGTTATACGCTGGCCAAAGGTATTTTCAGTGATCAGCTGTTAAAGAAGAATAACCTGTATGGTTATGACCCTACACAGGTATACGGTATGCTGTATTTGCCAAAGGTAGCGCAGGGATTACTGATAAAAGTGGGCCGGTTTATTTCTCCTGCGGATATTGAAGCGCAGTGGGCTCCTGATAACTACCTGTATTCTCACTCTCTCATGTTTACAGTAGATCCATATACGTTTACAGGGGTGCATGCTATTTTAAAATTAAATGATCATTGGCAACTGTCTGGCGGTATACATACTGGTAATGATATGGCGCCCTGGAGTAAATCTGCCAGTGTGAATGGTTTGGCGATGGTACGTTGGGTATCTTCCAATAACAACAACTCCCTGTACGGTGGTATTAACTCATTAGGCCGCGGATATTATAAAGAAGCGCATGACAACCTGCAAATGGTGGTTGGTACCTGGGGACACCGTTTCAGTAACAAAGTACACATGAATACCGAAGCTTATTATATCTGGCAGCATGATGCGGCAGTAGGTGGAACGGCTATTGACGGTCCGGGTAAAGAATGGTATATGGGAACTGGTCTCGGTGCTACGATTCCTGGTATTGCCAATGCAGTAGGATTGGTGAATTATTTCCAGATACAGTTGTCGGCTGAGAAGGATTATTTGTCTATCCGCAATGATTTCCTGAATGATCCGCAGGGTAACCGTACCGGCTATACGACTGCTTATAGCAGTCATACGATTGGGTGGGTACATCACTTTAATAAGCTGATCAGGATTCGTCCGGAAGTGAGGTATGAGCGTGCTTATGGTGATGACATTACACCTTACGACAATGGTACCCGCAAGGATCAATTTACTGCAGCGATGGACCTGATCGTAAGATTCTAAGAGAGAAAGTTTGATTTTTAATATAGGCTTAACGATAACTGCCGGTAATTTTTTACCTGGCAGTTTTTTTTATGCCTACAGTTGAAGACTATATTCTTCCATTTTGCGGTAAAGCGTAGAGAGACCTATATTCAGGAGCCTTGCTGCTTTGGATTTATTCCCGCTGGCATATTTAATCACCCATTGTATATGTAATTTCTCCATGGCAGCCAGGTCGAAAGTACCTGTTTTTTGACGTAGCGGACTCTTTTGCAGCTTCATTTCAATGGGTAGTGCTTCCAGTGTCAGGATGGGTTGTGCGGAGACGATGACGGCACGTTCAATCACATTTTTCAGTTCACGGATATTGCCTCTCCATTCATGGAGTTTCAGGTATTCCATAAATTCCCGGTTCATACCATTGATCTGCCGGTTGGTTTTGGCGGCGAAGAGTTCCAGGAAATGGCGGGCAAATACAGGGATATCTTCCGGTCTTTCCCGCAGCGCCGGCAGTTGTATGGTAAATACATTGAGGCGGTAGTAGAGATCTTCCCGAAAGCGGCCCTGTTCTATTTCCTGTGCGAGGTTTCTGTTGGTAGCGGCTATAATTCGTATATCCACTTTCGTTACTTTGGTATCGCCCACTTTAATGAATTCACTGGTTTCCAGTACACGTAATAATTTCGCCTGGAGGTCCAGTGGCATTTCACCTATTTCATCCAGGAAGAGGGTGCCCTGGTGGGCTTCTTCTATCAGTCCTTTTTTATTTTTGATGGCGCCGGTAAAAGCGCCTGCCTTATAACCAAAGATTTCACTTTCCAGTATATCCTTACCGATGGCGCTGCAGTTGATCGCTAAGAAATCCTTTGCTGCGCGGCTGCTGGCGCTGTGGATGGCTTGTGCAAACATTTCCTTGCCGGAGCCGGTTTCTCCTAAAAGGAGTACGGCAGCTTCGCTGGGCGCTGCTTTCATGGCCAGCTCTTTGGCTGCTGTAATGTTGGCGGAGGTTCCCAGTAAATCATCGAAGCTGGCGTATTGTTTACCAATGCGTGTTTCCAGGTGTTGAATACGTTTTTGCAGTTGTACTTTTTCCAGTGCACGATACAGCAGGGGAATGATTTTGGCGTTGTCGTTACCTTTGGTGATATAATCAAAAGCCCCTTCTTTAATGGCGCGTACGCTGTCGGGTATATTGCCATAGGCGGTGAGCAATACAATTTCGGCAGATAAATTTTTTTCACGGAGATAAGTAACCAGGTCTATACCATTGCCATCGGGCAGCATGATATCGCTTAGTACTACATCGATAGGTTCTGTGTCCAGTATGCGCCGGGCAGCTTTCATACTGGCGCATTCATAGATATGAAAGCCTTCTAATGCGATGATCCGTTTTAGTAAGTGGCGAAGTTTTTCTTCATCTTCTACCAATAAAATAGTTCCCGTAGTCATGTGATGAATAATTAAGAATGAATAATATGGATATCTCCGGTTGGTGTTGCCGGATATGTTTCAATGGCCAGTACTTCTTCCCCGGCGATATCCAGCAGGGTAGTACTGATTTGCAGGATGCGTTCCACATCCTCGCTGATGCTGTCCAGCAACTGTTGTTGTTCGGCGTGTAGTGTGCCTATTCTTTCATCGCTTAGCAGGCTAAGACTCATCTTCATGGAAGAGATAGGCGTTTTTAATTCATGTGATACTGTGGCAATGAATTTTGTTTTGGCGGCAGATAGTTCCTGGAAGGCAGTAATATTACGCAGCACCATCACTTCTCCGATGGCGTCACCATTGTTGCTGACGGTAATGACTTCTTTGGTGAAAAAGTGGTGATGACCGCTGCTGATTATTTTCAGTTGTTTATTAGCCGGATGTTTTATGAGGGCCGTTAACAAGGGATGTTTGGCAGGGGCTGTTTTGTTTAGTAAGGATAAATCGGTATTGTCAAACAAGCGGGTGGCGGAGGCGTTCATAAACAGCACCTGGTGATGTTCATCAAAACCAACGATGCCATCATTCATCTGGTTGATAATGGCTTCTATCCTTGTTTTTTCGAACCTGATCTGTGCCAGGTTGCCATGTTCATATTCATGTAGTTTTCCTGCCATCATATTGAATACAGTCGCGAGTTCGCCAAATTCATCTCCCTGGGAAAGATGGATACGGGTATTATAATTTTTATTGGAAATTTCGCGGATACCGGCATGCAGTAGGYGGATAGGATTGGTGACAATGCGCGGAAAGCTGATGATGAATATGATGGATACGCCAATCAGTAGTACAATAATGAGGGCGAGTGACAKAATCGCTGTAGCTGCGGTGTCGGCTGATACCTGGTTTTTACGTAGAATGGCCTGCTGATTAATTACTGCCACCTGTAAAATGGCAGTGCGTAAAGCCGCTTTCAGGGTATCGTTGCCTGGCTGCAGGGCCAGACTGGTGGAGAGGTTCGCCGCTTTACGGGTGGCGATGTCTTCTCCGGGTTCTGTTACATTGTGCTGTTGCCGGAGGAGATTTTCGTTGAAGGTGGTCCATGCTACCGGATGTTGCTCCAGCGCCAGCAGCATGTTGTTGGAGAAGATGAGGGAGTTATGATTTTGCTTTAGCATCAGCCGGGCATTGCGGCTCAACTGGTAAATACGGAAGATACCGAGCATACCAATCGCTAATGTTACGGCAAATAGAAAAACCAGTCCAAGTGTGAATTTTGTTTTTAAGCGGAGCATCATGGCTTGTCTGAATTGAATGGATTAGATACAAGGCATCACCAAACAGGTGCCAGTAAGGGTTTTTAGCTATAAGTGGTTGTTTTATAATTAATTAGGTAGGATATGGCCGGGACTTTGATTTTTCAACCCTATCAAAATGGGGTGCTTTTTTTCAAAATAACAGGGTACTTTGATAGTTGTTGAAAAGTAATATTTTGAAAAGAAACCGGTGCCGCTTGAAAAAATGCGGGGGATGATTATTCCCATAATACCGGATAAATTTATTTTAGGTTGATGACCATATTCCAGGTCTTGTCTACTTCATAAGGTCTTGGTCCGGAGCCTGTAGCTGCAAACAGATGTGTAGGCTTACCGTTTTCAAATAAGAGGAACGGTCTTTCAAAGTTAGCCTGGTGAGTGGTGGTGCCGTCATTCCATTTCACAGTCCGCGAATAGGCTTTTACGGGACTCGATAATTTCCAGTTGATACCATTTTTTGAAGTGGCATGAATACCGCCGCCTTCTTCCCCGCAAATATGTCCGAAGCGGTCTTTCATAATCAGTTCATACTGCCGGCCTGACCACCATACAAACGGATCTTCCACATCGTTGTCCATGTTTTCTTTGCTATGAAAGGAGAAGACAGGTTTGTCTGAAAGCCGCTCATATACGGCATCGTATTGTTTGGCTCCTGCGGCGCCCAGTAACAGAGGAGGCGTATGATCTCTGGAAGATGATTTATACATGAGGTATACACTGCCATCTGGTTTTACTACAGGTGACGGATTGGAGGTGATGGAAGCATCCCATTTTCCGGGGCGTGGCGATATCACTGGTGTATCCATTCTTTTCCAGGGGCCCAAAACGGAGTCGGCTACGGCCAGGCCTACACGCTTATGCATCCAGGCGCGTTGTGCGCGTCCGTCTGCCCAAACATCATCACGGTTATCGGGTACCTTGAAGTCGTAGGAGGTACCCATATAATACAGCAGGTATTTGTTTTTATATTTTACAATCCTGGGATTGTGTGTTACGAGGCCGTCAAAGTAGTTCTTGCCGCGGGGCGACAGTACTACTTCTGCAAAGGTATAAGGGCCTTCCGGCGTGGGAGATACTGCTCTTACGATCTGTGAATTAGTAACCCAGTTGCCAAAGCCCAGCTCTTTTGACCAGCGGGAGGCAAACATGTGATATTGTCCGTCTTCACCTTTTACTACAGAAGGATCCCATACCCAGTAATCATCCATTTTGAAGCCGCCACCTACAGGCGCGGTGAGGAGTTTATCTGCGAAGGCAGGTTCCCCGGCGGCGGCCAATAGCTTATTGGTACCCAGTAAGGATGGGAGAATAATGCCCGCGGTGACCTGTTGTATAAAAGTGCTTCTTTTCATGTGTCCAACGTGTTACAATCGACTATTGGTTAGCGCCGTTGCTGCAACATACAAAAAAAAGCGAGGTATTGAAGCAAAGGAATTATTTATTTGTCTGTAACGTATGGAGATGAATAACAACATCCCGATTTGTAAGGGAGGTTGTTACCCCGGTCTGCCGCTAGTCAGTTTTTTTTATCGTCTGTGGCACTTATTTCAAATACACCGCCCCGCATCAGATCTTTATGAGAGAGGGTGGTAGGGTTATATTTTTTCCCGTCTTTTTTAACCGTATCAATAAACAGTGCTTTTTTTCCAGGCACCGCATGAACGATGAAGGTAGTAGTAGTACCCGGACCTGTCTGAATAGTGACCTGGTCAAACAGGGGCCTTATAAAGGTATACTCCGCAGCGACCGGATTTACCGGATAAAATCCTATAGCGGAAAATACATACCAGGCGCTGATTTGACCGGCATCATCATTGCCGCATAATCCACCGGGACCATCATCATATTCCTCCGCCAGGATTTCATCCACACGCTGTTGCAGCAGGTTGGGTTTATCGATGTAGCTATAGAGAAATGGAATTTGCTGACCGGGTTCATTACCATGCCAGTACTCCTTCTTTTCAAAAATACTATCCAGTGCCTGCTCAAATTTTTGTTTGCCACCCATCATATTGATGAGGCCGGGGACATCGTGAGGAACATAAAAGCCGTATTGCCGCGGAGTACCCTCCGTAATGAAAAAAGCTTTTTTATCCGGGTCCGGGTGCTCATACCATTTGCCGGAAGCATAACGCCCATTTACATAGCCTGGGTGTGGATCAAATACATGCATATAATTTTTAGCCCTTTGGCGGAGTAGCTGCGCATCTGCTTTTTTATGTAGTGCTGTTGCGATGGTAGAGAGGGCGTAATCATCAAATGCATATTCCAGTGTACGGGATACCTGTTCTTTGCTATGGAAGGCAAAGGGTACATTGTCTTCCAGTGGCACATAACCATATTGCAGATAGGAGGTTAGTGCCCTGCGGCCTTTGCCCTGTTTGTAGTCAGTTGCAGATGCTGTGTCAAAGGCATTCTGCCGCATCAGCCGGTAGGCTTCTTCTGCATCGTAATCACGTATGCCTTTGTTGTAGGCAGAAGCAATGAATGGAATGGCATGATCTCCGATCATGGCGGCGGTGTAATTATTCCAGCAAGGGAAGATCGGGAGCCAGCCCCCTTGTTGACCTTTTAATAGGAGCGAACGTACAAAGTCGTTGATCAGCGCGGGGTCCAATATTTCGTATAGTGGTAACTGTGCCCGGTAAATATCCCACATAGAAAAGTCATCGTAGTAGTTACCGTTGGCCAGCTGTTTTACCTGGTAGGATTGTGAAAATGCAGGGTAGCTACCTTTTACATCATTGAAAAGCCTGGGATGCTGCATGGTATGATACAGTGCAGTGTAAAAGATGCGTTTGTTTTTTTCCTGCGGTCCTTCTACCAATATTTTATTCAACGCTTTGTTCCATACTTCATTGCCTGCTTTTACCTGTGCATCGAAGTTCCAGTGGTTAATTTCTGCGGCCAGGTTTTCCCGGGCGGCGGCGATGCTGGTAAACGAAGTGCCTACACGCATTTTAAGGATGCTGCCTTTGTGTACCCTGAATTTTACGGCGCTGCCTATGTTGGGTTGCTGGCTGATACTGTCTGCCACCACCACGGATGATTCACTGAATATGGTTGGATCCTGGAAGCTTTCTTCAAAGCGGACTACAAAATAGCCGCTGAATCCTGCGGGTTGTCCCTGTCCCTGGTAAATGCGATAGGCAGGATTGTAGCCGGAAATTTCGTTGTTGGTACGGTCTATATAAATGGCGCCTTTGCCGCGGTCGCTGTTGGGGCGTATAATGATATAACAGTCATCATCGCGGTCAAAGCTGAATTGTATCATGCTGCAACGTGCGGTAGCCGTGACTTCCGCCTTTACCTGGTATTTATCCAGCGTAACCCCATAATAAGCCGGCGTTGCTATTTCTGACTGATGGGAATACGTACTGGCGTAGTCGTTAGGAGATGTTTTCAGTGTGCCACATACAGGCATAATGGTAAAGCTGCCGTAGTCCTGTGTACAGGAACCGCTGAGCCAGTGGCTGCCGCGGAAGCCGCTGAAAAGATTGTCTTTGTAATAATAGGGTGCTACACATTTCTGTTCGGTGAGCCTGGTTTGAGGAGTCCACTGTGTCATGCCGAAAGGCATGCCTACAGCAGGGATGGTATTAGCCAGTTGCTCGGTACCTGCGCCGTGTTTTTGTGCAGTCACAGTGGTACTGTTAGCCGTACCGGTGAGGGTGTTTACGTATGGAAGAAGGTTTTTTGTTTGGGCGGTGGTGGTAAGGTGACAAACCAATAATAACATCAGTGATTTCAGTACCGTCATTTCTTTCATGTGGATTGATTTATCTTTGAACCCCGATTTACCGGAGTAGCACCAATAAAAATAATAAACTATTATGAGTAACAAAATAAATGTATTGGCGATTTGTGGCAGTACACGGCAATCTTCTTCCAATCACCATCTCATTAAGGCGATCACAGACCTGAGCGCTGATCTATTCCAGGTGCACATATTGGAAGGATTAACAGCTATTCCGCATTTCAATCCTGATCTGGATATGGATCCTGATAGTGCACCTGCGCAGGTACAGGCATTCCGGGAGCAGTTGGCACAGGCGGATGCGGTGTTGATCTGCACACCCGAATATGCGATTGGGGTACCGGGAACATTAAAAAATGCGATAGACTGGACGGTGTCCTCCATGCACTTTTCTAAAAAGCCGGTGGCATTAATTACAGCGGGTACTTCAGGCCATAAGGCACATCAGTCTTTGTTGGGGACCTTGTTGATTATTGAGTCAAAAATAAGTGAGGATGCACAATTGATAGTGTCTGGCGTGAAAACAAAAGTAAACGATCAGGGCGTGATTACAGATGAAGGAACGTTGACGCAGGTACGAAAACTGGTACAATCGCTGGCTGCAGTAGTGGCTGGGGAGGAAGTTGTTTTATTGCCCGCGCCATTGTTGTTTTAAGATGATCTTAAACAACGAGGGGCTTTGCAGCATTAACTGCAAAGCCCCTCGTTGTTTTTTATATTATTAAGAAGTGTTTTTCCGAAACACTTCGCATGATCTGTATATGCTTATCGCACGCTATATTTCTTATCTTCTGTAACACTTTTCCAGTTATCAGTGCGGAAGGGGGCTGCCGGAAAGCCTTCTTTATTAAAGAGGTTATCTTCCAGGTTATCATCTGCCCAACCGTAACGTACGGCTACCGGGCTGCTTACTTCATCTGTGTATACCACTACTTTATCGCCATCGATGAATGCTTTGGCATAATGAAATTGCTGATCAGCGCCCGCTATTTCAAATCCTCTGATGTAACCGTATTTGTCTTTAACCGTTAAGCCGCCGCCGGTGCTGGTAAAGCTGAGGGTGATTTTGTTACCGTTTGTTTGCATGGACTGATATACAGGGCCACTGAATATATTATTTTGTCCGTAGGTGTTATGCAATGCTACGGCGGCTAATCTTTTGCCTACATCCTGTTTGTTTCTCGGGTGAATATCTTTAGGCTCACCTATATCCGTGATAACGGCCATGCCTGTATTAGGTACGTTGAGAGAGAGGGTTTGCGCTTCTCTCAGCTCAGCCCATTTGCTACCATTTTGACTGGTGCCGTTAGCGGAGTTGAAGCTGGCCAGTTGTACAAAGTAAAACGGAAATTCGCCCTGGTTCCATAATCTGCGCCAGTCGTTGATCAGCAGCGGAAAGGCTTTTCTGTATTGGTAGGCGCGGTCGGCATTACTTTCGCCCTGGTACCAGATAGCGCCTTTAATAGCAAAGGGTAATATCGGATGGATCATGGCATTATACAGCAGGGAAGGGTAGCTGTTGGGGCCAACGCTATTGTCTGCTGTGATCACGGAAGCGATGCGGAATGCCCAGTTACCTGCCAGTGATTGTTTGTGGCCGGCTATGTTTACAAACAGATCAGATGATTCCCCTGTAAAGCCGCCACCGCCGCCAGTGTCCTGTATTTTTACGGCAATCACGTTATTGCCTGCTTTTAATACACCTGCTGGTATCTGATACACACGGCTGGCACTGTATAGATTAGTGCTGCCTACCCGTGTGCCGTTGATATAGGTAACATCGTTATCGTCTATTGGACCCAGACTCAGTTCCGCGGGTTTGCCGGCGTCTGCGGGAGCTATATTAAAGTTGTTGCGGAACCATATTTCTCCATCAAAATCAGGCAGTTGTTGCGTTTCCCATGCACCGGGGACTTTCATTTTCAGCCACGACTGGTCGGCGATATTTTCTGACGACCAGGAGGCTGCAGTAGCAGCATCTGGCAAACTGCCCTGTAATGTTTGAATGGTTTTTGCTACCCTGTTTTTGTTGACGAGTGCGAAAGAATCGAGGTTCAATACCGGTGTGTTTTTCATCAGGTCGCTGAAGGCTTCGTTGTCAGCCAGGCCTTCGCGGCTGATCCATGTTTCCACGATGGTACCGCCCCAGGATGTATGTATTAAGCCAATGGGTACATGTAGTTGTTCGTTGAGTGCCCGAGCAAAGAAGTAGCCCACCGCTGTGAATTCGCCGGTATTTTCAGGACTGGCAGGTAACCAGGCGCTTTGCTTAATATCGGCTTTGGGGGTGGCGGAAATATCTTTCGGTAAATAAAAGTGCCGGATATCAGGGTTGGCGGAAGCCGCCTTTTCTTTGTCGGCATTGAATACATCTTTGACATGGAATTCCATGTTTGACTGCCCGCTGCAAATCCATACGTCCCCCATGAGTACATCATGTACCGTAATGTCGTTATGACCTTTTACCGACAGGTTATAAGGGCCGCCGGCTTTTTCGGGATTCAGCAATACTTTCCACTGCCCGTTTTTATCTGCTTTGACGGTCTTTGTTTGCTGATTAAACCGGATGGTAATCTTTTCATTCTTATCTGCCCAGCCCCATACAGGAATCGGCTTATCACGCTGGAGGATCATGTTATCCCCGAAAATGTTGGGTAAACGAACGGTAGCGAAAGCCATGGAACTTATCATGGTAGCCGCCAATAATAGAACTCTTTTTTTCATAATTGTGGTATTGTCTGAATAAAGTTGTCAGGGAAACCCCGTGGAATCGCTATGCGAAGATAAATGTAAGGAAGACATTTTTTATTTTATAACTTTTATATAGGAATGGTGGTTTTGAAGCAGATAGGACACCGGGATCTGTTCCGGTAATACTTAAAATTATATACAACTAATACTAAATAGTGTAACAATTCGCCTTCCTGCGGGGAGTAGCTTTGCATAATAAAATAAGTCAATTATGTCAATCGCTATATCCGCGCAGCCTGTTGCTGCACGTACAAAGAATCAGATTAAAGAATCATTCCCGGTGCTGGAAATGACCTGTGCCGCCTGTGCTGTCAGCGTAGAATCTATGCTGAAATCAGTACCAGGTGTGGAAGATGCAGGGGTGAACTTCGCCAACCAGCGTGCCTGGGTAGTGTATGATCCCACCGTGGTTACACCGGAAGGGTTGCAAAGCAGCGTCCGCAGTGTGGGCTACGATTTGCTGATCAACAAGGAAAACCAGGAAGAAGAACAGGCTGCTGCACAGCAAAAGCACTACCAACAGGTAAAACAAAGAACCATCTGGTCGGCCGTCCTATCGTTGCCGGTAGTGATTATAGGTATGTTTTTCATGGATATGCCCTATGGCAACTATATCATGATGGCGTTTGCCACGCCCGTGGTATTTTTCCTGGGCCGTCACTTTTTTGTGAACGCCTGGAAACAAGCCAGACATGGTAAAGCCAATATGGACACCCTGGTAGCATTGAGCACCGGTATTGCCTGGTTGTTCAGTGCCTTTAATACTTTTTACCCTGAATTCTGGCACCAGCGGGGCTTGCATGCACATGTTTACTTTGAAGCAGCAGCGGTAGTCATCGCCTTTATCTCTCTCGGGAAATTACTGGAAGAAAAAGCAAAATCAAATACTTCTTCTGCCATCAAAAAACTGATCGGCTTACAGCCTAAGACCGTATTGCTGGTAGGCAGTGATGGCAGTACCACCGAAATTCCCATTGCACAGGTGCAGGTAAACGATCTGCTCGTGGTAAAGCCCGGCGAGAAGATCCCGGTGGATGGTAAAGTAGACAACGGTACCTCTTATGTAGATGAAAGTATGATTACCGGCGAGCCTGTACCCGTGGCTAAGAAAGCGGGTGATTCCGTGTTTGCTGGTACTATCAATCAGAAAGGGAGTTTTCAGTTCCGAGCTGAAAAAGTAGGGGCAGATACGTTGCTGGCTCAGATCATTAAAATGGTGCAGGAAGCCCAGGGTAGTAAAGCGCCGGTGCAGAAACTGGTCGATAAAATTGCCGGCATCTTTGTACCGGTAGTGATAGGTATTGCTATCTTAACTTTCATCACATGGATGGTACTGGGCACAGACAATGCTTTTAGTCATGCCTTGCTCACCGCTGTTACCGTACTGGTGATTGCCTGCCCCTGTGCGCTGGGGCTGGCCACACCCACCGCTATCATGGTAGGTGTAGGCAAGGGCGCCGAAAATAATATCCTCATCAGAGATGCAGAAAGCCTGGAGCTGGCGCATAAAGTAAATGCCCTGATACTGGACAAAACAGGTACCATTACAGAAGGCAAGCCGGTGGTGACAGATATTATCTGGAACATTACCGATACTAATGCGGCAGCGGTTTTATACACGCTGGAACGTCAATCGGAGCATCCGCTGGCAGAAGCCGTAGTAGCTCACCTGGAAGGGGATCATACCAAACCTGTTACCCTGCAGCGCTTTGAAAGCATTACCGGACAAGGGGTGGAAGGAAATTATGATGGCCGCACCTGGTATGCAGGTAATCTGAAGCTGATGCAGGCACATGGTGTGATCATGGATGGAGTGATTACCGCCAAAGCGGGCGCCTTACAGGCCGCTGCCAACACGGTGATCTACTTTGCTACCGGCACTACCTTGCTGGCCGTCATCGCGATTGCGGATAAAATTAAAGCCACTTCCAAAGCAGCGATTGAAACATTGCAGCGCAGCGGAATAGAGGTATATATGCTGACAGGCGACAATGCCCACACCGCGGCGGCTGTAGCGCAACAGGTAGGCATTAAGCATTGCCGGGCAGAAGTGCTGCCAGCCTTTAAAGCAGCTTTTGTAAAAGAACTACAACAGGCCGGCAAAGTGGTGGCCATGGCCGGTGATGGCATCAACGATTCGCAGGCACTGGCTCAGGCAGATGTGAGCATCGCCATGGGCAAGGGTTCCGATATTGCCATGGACGTGGCAAAGATGACGCTGATCACCTCTGACCTGAACAGTATTCCCCGGGCATTCAAATTATCCGGAAAAACTGTCCGCACCATTAAACAAAATCTCTTCTGGGCGTTTATATATAATATCATCGGTATTCCAATTGCGGCGGGCATTTTGTTCCCGGTCAATGGTTTCTTACTGGATCCCATGATTGCAGGGGCTGCAATGGCATTAAGCTCAGTGAGTGTAGTCAGCAACAGCTTACGCCTCAAAATGGCAAAACTATAATTATGTAAAAGGAATCATGAATTGTATAACAACAGACGCTTCCTTCCTACGTAATTTTACAACATCAAATAAATATTCATCTCACGAAAAAAGAATCATACAATGGAAACAGTACAGTTTAAAACAAACATTAAATGTTCAGGATGTATAGCAACGGTAACGCCTGTATTAAATAACCTCGCCGGCGCCGATAACTGGAGCGTAGACCTGGCCAGCCCGGATAAAGTATTGACTGTGTCAAAAGAAAATTTAGATAAAAGCGAAATCAGGGTGGCAATAGAAAAAGCAGGTTATAAAGCAGAAGCATTGTCTTAATATACCGCCTCCGGGCATGGATGAATTTCTTAAAAAAGTAAAACAAATTAACATGAAAAAGATATTACTGGCAGGAATAGTATTGGTAGCCGCATTTTTTCAACAAAGCATGGCACAGGATAAAACAGTATCTGCACAACTGTCTCCTTTACTTTCTCACTATTATCAGATTAAAGATGCACTGATCAGCAGTAATGCGACGGCTGTAGCCGCTCAGGCAGATGAATTCGCAAAAGCCGCTGCCAGTGTAGATATGACATCCATGCCCGCTGCTACACATACCGCTTACATGCCACTGTCGGAGAAACTGTTGGCCGATGCTAAAGCAATGTCTGGCACAAAAGATATCAGCAAACAGCGGGAATATTTCAAAACCTTCTCCGATAACTTTTATTTGCTGGCCAAAGCGGTACCACTGTCCGCGCAACCAGTATACCAGGAATACTGCCCCATGAAAAAAGCGTGCTGGTTAAGCAGCAGCAACGCTATTAAAAATCCTTACTATGGTAATCAGATGCTGACCTGTGGCAAAGTAAGTGATACCATCAAATAGTACTTTAACTTGAATTATGAAAGCAGTATTTCTGTATATAACATTGATGAGCCTGTGTAGTGTAGTTGCTGCACAGGCTTCTTTAAATCAGACTCCCAGGGTGATCCGATACGACCTGTATGTAGGTGATACCATGGTGAATTACTCTGGTAAAACAAAGCATGCCCTGTCTATTAACGGTACCATTCCCGGACCTACCTTACATCTGACGGAAGGAGATACCGCTGAAATTTACGTACACAACACTCTGAAAGAGGAAACGTCTATTCACTGGCACGGACTTATTTTACCCAATCAGTATGATGGTGTTTCCTACCTCACCACCAGTCCTGTAAAAGCAGGAGAAACGCACCTATACAGATTTCCGATTGTACAACATGGTACCTATTGGTATCACAGTCATACCATGTTCCAGGAGCAGAGCGGGATGTATGGCGCCATTGTTATTCATGAAAGAAATGAAACTAACGCAAAGGAATATACGATGTTGCTGAGCGACTGGACAGATATGCATCCGCATACCGTTAACCGCTATCTGCACAACGCCAACGACTGGTTCGCGATTAAGAAAGGATCTGTACAGAGTTATTCCGAAGCCATTCAGCATAAACATTTTTCTACCAAGGTGACCAATGAATGGAAACGCATGAATGCCATGGATGTGAGTGATGTATATTATGAACGTTTTCTCACGAATGGCAAAGCAGTGGCGGAACAGTCGCAGTTCAAAGCCGGCGATAAAGTAAGATTGCGCATTATAAATGGGAGCTCTTCCACTTATTTCTGGTTGCATTATGCCGGCGGTAAAATCACGGTAGTAGCCAATGATGGCGCAGATGTGGAACCAGTAGAAGTGGATCGCTTGCTGGTAGGCGTATCAGAAACTTATGATGTGATAGTGACCATACCGGAGAATATGCAGTATGAATTTATGGCTACTGCGGAAGATCGTACAGGAAGTACTTCTCTATGGCTGGGACAGGGCATGAAAATGCAGGCTAAGCCATTGCCCCGGTTGAAATATTTTGAAGGGATGAAGATGATGAATGGCATGATGAAGATGAATGGGGATCTGGATACCAGTGATGGCATGCAGATGACGAATCAGCAAATGGACATGAACACCGTGATGTATCCCGAAATTACCGGCGATGATACACCTGCTCCTATGGCTCATGATATGCATGGTATGCAGATGGACAGTACCGCAGGAGATATTGTAACACTGAATTACGGCATGTTAAAAGCTCCGGAGAAAACCACTTTACCTGCAGGGCCGGTGAAGCTGTTGAATTTTGAACTAACGGGTAATATGAACCGTTATGTATGGAGTATCAATAACAAAACAGTTTCCGAAACAGATAAAATCTTAATTAAGAAAGGAGAGATTGTAAGAATCGTGTTGTACAACAATACGATGATGCGGCATCCGATGCATTTGCATGGACATTTTTTCAGGGTATTGAACGGACAGGGAGAATATTCTCCGCTGAAAACAGTGCTGGACATCATGCCTATGGAAACGGATACGATTGAATTTGCCGCCACAGAAAGCGGGGACTGGTTCTTTCACTGTCATATTCTCTATCACATGATGAGTGGGATGGGACGTGTGTTCAGCTATGAAAATTCACCACCCAATCCGGAGGTGCCGGATCCGGCGATGGCTTACCGTATGCTGAAGAAAGATGATCGCATGTTGCATACTATGGCCAGGGTAGGACTGGAAAGTACCGGTAGTGACGGAGAAATCATGGTAGCGAATACGCGTTACCGTTTGTCTACCGAATGGCGCCTGGGATTAAATGACCGGCATGGTTATGAGAGCGAGAGTCATTTTGGACGATACTTTGGTAAAATGCAATGGCTGTTTCCATACGTAGGCTGGGATGTGCGTTACCGTAAGATGGATGAACCGGAGAAAAATTTATTCGGACAAAAGAATACCAAAGATTTCAGACAGGTGTTTCACGTAGGGTTGGAGTATACCTTGCCGATGCTGATTGTGGCAGATGCCTCTGTGGATACAGACGGGCGGCTGCGGTTTCAGCTGATGCGGGATGATGTACCGGTAACAAAGCGGTTGCGCTTCAGTTTTATGGTGAACACCGATAAAGAATACATGGCAGGGTTTCGGTACATTGTGACGAAGAACTTTGCATTTTCAACGCATTACGACAGTGACATGGGATTAKGCGCGGGAATTACATTAAGCTATTAAACTAACAGCAATGGAACATCAACATCAGCATACGGAAATGAAAATGGAACATGATATGTCAGCACATGATCATGCAGCCATGGGACACGGTGGGCAGGGCGGGCATCACGATCATCATGCCATGATGATTGCCGATTTCCGGAAACGTTTTTATATAGTACTGATACTAACCATCCCGGTGATGTTATTATCAAAAATGATTCAGCACTGGTTGGGTATTAGTATTAGTTTTCCGGGAGATGCATACGTATTGATGCTACTGTCGTCTGTAGTCTTTGTATACGGTGGCTGGCCATTTCTGAAAGGTTGGTATGAAGAGATGAAGGCCTGGGAGCCGGGTATGATGACATTGATAGGATTTGCTATTACAGTGGCATATATCTACAGCGTAGCCACCGTATTAGGTTTGTCAGGAATGGATTTTTTCTGGGAGCTGACTACGCTGATCCTCATCATGCTGCTGGGGCATTGGATTGAGATGAAATCGGTAGCCGGTGCATCCAGGGAGTTGGAGTTGTTGGTACAACTGATGCCGGACGATGCACACCTGGTACATGGGGAGCATGTCATGGAAGTAAAAACAGCTACACTCAAAACGGGAGATATTATTTTAATTAAGCCGGGAGAAAAAGTAGCTGCAGATGGCAGCATTACAGAAGGGGAAACCTATTTGAATGAGAGTATGCTGACGGGTGAATCAAAACCGGTGCAGAAGCAGAAAAATGATAAAGTCATTGCGGGGTCTATCAATGGCAATGGCGCTATTAAAGTGCTGGTGACACATGGGGCAGAAGATTCTTATTTATCGCAGGTAGTGAAGCTGGTGCAGGATGCGCAGCAATCCAAATCAAAAACGCAGTTGCTGGCAGATAAGGCGGCGCGCTGGCTGACGCTGATCGCTATTCTTGCCGGGGTAGCTACTTTTTTATATTGGTGGTTAAGTGGCAGGGATTTATCCTTCGCCATAGAGCGGATGGTAACGGTTATCGTAATTTGTTGTCCGCATGCGTTAGGGCTGGCAGTGCCGCTGGTGATTGCCAAATCCACGGCACTTTCTGCAAGGCATGGGTTGTTGATTAAGAACCGCACCGACTTTGAGAACTCACGTAAAATCACCACCATCGTATTTGATAAAACGGGTACCCTTACGGTGGGGCGTTTTGAAGTGGTGCGTTTTGAAGCAATACAGCAAGGGACATCGAAAGAAGTGATCCTGCAAATGGCGGCGGCGCTGGAGGGTAGCTCCGAGCATCCTATTGCTACGGGGATTATCAGTAAGGTCAAAGTATTGCAGTTATCGGTACCGGCGGCAGAAAATGTGACAGCGATTACAGGCAAAGGAATTACAGGCAGAGTGGATGGCAAAGACGTGAAAGTGGTGAGCCCGGGTTTTATCGCGGAGCAGTTTAAGGACCGCAACGTGAGCGCAGACATACAATCCGGGGAGACGGTTGTTTACGTAATGATCAATGATGTGATTGCAGGCTTTATCGCACTGGCAGACCAGATCAGACCCGAATCTGCGGGGGCTATTGCTACGTTAAAAGAAAATCATATTAAAACGGTGTTGCTCACGGGAGATAATAAAGTGGTGGCAGAAAGCGTGAGTAAAACGTTGGGGATGGATAGTTTCATCGCGGAAGTATTGCCGCATCAGAAGCTGGACAAAATAAAGGAATTGCAGGAGCAGGGCGAGTTTGTGGCGATGACGGGTGATGGGATAAATGATGCACCGGCATTGGCACAGGCAGATGTGGGCATTGCGATTGGCAGTGGAAGTGATGTGGCGGCAGAAACGGCGGGTATTGTGCTGGTGAACAGCAATCCTCAGGACGTGGTGAATCTTATTTTGTTTGGGAAAGCTACCTGGCGTAAAATGATTCAGAACCTGGCCTGGGCAACAGGCTATAATATAGTGGCGTTACCGTTAGCGGCCGGGGTATTATATAAAGAAGGTATTTTGCTGAGCCCAGCAGCGGGAGCGGTTTTGATGACTGTCAGTACCGTAGTGGTAGCCATTAATGCCAGCATGTTAAAAGTGAAAAGGGCAGGGAAATAAATATTGTGTATTTTGCGGAGGATTTATGCATGTGATAGTATTTGAAATTAAAAACAGCACAGTTTTTACATCTGATGTTATTTTTCCGCGAATGCCTCTCAAAAGAATGGCCATATGGATATCCGCCAATTATTTCACTACATAGTGAATGCCGGCACTTCTGATCAGGAGGAAGCGCAGGGCAAGGCGACCAGGATGGTCAATATTTTTTCGATCATTACAACCACACTTTGTCTGCTTTTCGGCATTGCTATTTACGTGGGTACGGGAGAAATGAAATTGTTTATTCCTGCGTTCATAGAAGCGGTCCTGTTCCTCGGTGTATTGCGGCTAAATGCAGCCAATAAGCCTGTTTGGGCCAGTATTTCCTTCGTTGCTATTAATAATCTTGCGATTGTTTATTTCAGCGCCGTTTTAGGCATGTTAACAGAAGGAGTTCACCTGTTATTCCTGTTCCTGCTGGGTGCCTCGCTGATGATATTCAGAATTCGCGCTTTGCTCATGGCCAGCATTGCAGTGGCGGTGTGGTCGGTGATCGCATGTGAAATCAATTATTACTATAGCCTGGTCACGCCTATTGCCATGGGGCATGAGGAGCAGTCTATCATCCGCTGGATTACCCTGCCAGCTATTCTCCTGCTGGACATCGCTACGATCTGTCTATATGTTAGTAAATTGAAAACGCTCAATAATAAACTGGCTAAGGCAACAAACGAAAAAGGTCATCTTGGTACGGAAAATCAGCCACGGAATACGCAATCCGCTGAACGAGAATGAACGGGAAGAAATGAAGAAGGGGATCACTGCTAACAGCAGCGACCCCCTTCTTTGAATATAGGATTAAATGGTAAGTCTACTCGGATTTCAGACTTTTCACCGGGTTCATGAGGGCGGTCTTTATAGCGGTGTAACCCACGGTGAACATTACTACTACAATAGAGATAACGATGGCGAGCACAAAAACGCTGATGCCCAGGTTGATGCGATAAGCAAAAGTATCCAGCCATCGGCTCATGACGAACCAGGCCAGCGGCGCTGCCACTACAAAAGCTGTCAGCAACATATAGATAAATTCTTTGCTGAACAGCCATACAATACTTTCTACGCTGGCACCCAGTGTTTTCCGGATCCCCACTTCTTTGGTTCTTTGGGCAGCCATAAAAGATACAAGGCCATACAATCCAATACAGCCAATGATGATAGAGATACCGGTGAACATTTTGATCAGCCGGAAGATCATCATGTCCAGCTTATAGAATTCGGCGAGTTGTTCGTCGAGGAAAGCGTATTTATAAAAGTATTGCGGGTAAACATCTTTCCAGGCTTTCGCCATCACAGGTTCCATTTTCTGGAATTGATCCATATTAATCTTTATGGCGCAATTGGAATAGTTATCGCTGATAGTAGAGATAAATATAGGGTCTATGGCTTCATGGAAGGAGCGTGTGTGAAAATCTTTTACCACACCTACCACGCTGCCCTTACCTCCGTTAATATCGACTTGTTTGCCTAACACGGCTTCATTGGATGCCAGTTGCAGATTTTTTACAGTAGTTTCATTCACCAGGAATTCCCGGGCGGTATCTGAAGGCAGCAGGTTGCGGCCAGCCAGGAGCTGCAAACCAAACGTGCCTACATAATTGGCATCGCCGGCTCTGTTGTAAATAGTAAACTTTTCTGCTTCTGTCCGGGTATCAAACAGGATGCTGGTAGAAGGAGATTTGGCAGTGGCGGGGGCATTGCCGCAAAAAGTAACCTGCTCCACTCCCGGAATCTGGGATAATAATGATCGCAGGGTACTTAGTTTTGAAGCACTATTATCGGGGACGGGTAACATCACGATGGCATCCTTCCGGAATCCGGGGTTTGCTTCTTTGGAATAGCGCATCTGGTTAGCGATCACAATGGTTCCGATAATCAGTAACTGGGAAATCGCAAACTGCGTAATGACAAGCCCTTTTCTGAGTGACAGGCCACCAGCATTTTTTTGCGACAGTTTATTTTTAAGGGCCAGTATCGGTTGAAAACCGGCGATGACCATTCCTGGATATGCACCGGAGAGTAACACTACCGATAGGAATAGCAAAGGTAAAAACAACAGCAGGTAGGTATCTCCCAAAATATCGATCCGCAGCTGTACATCGAAAAGATGGTTGAGATAAGGTAATGCCAGTTGAGCCAGCAAATATGCCAGTAGCATGGCGATAAAAACAACTACGGCTGTTTCAATGATAAACTGCAGAAAAATTTGTCCTTGGTAACTACCTAATACTTTGCGCAAGCCAATTTCTTTGGAGCGCCCCAGTGCCTGGGCAATGGTAAGATTCACGAAATTGATGCAGGTAGTAATGATCAGCAGCAGGCCAATGAATGCCATTACCCACAAATTTTTCTTTTCGATGTATCCATTTAACGCCGGATTGAAATGGATGTCGGCAATAGGTTGCAGCTCGAATTGGAATAATTTTGCCGTCTCTTTATCGTAATATTTTGTGGAGATAGCAGGCAGTAATTTACTATTTACATCTGTTGCTGCCACGCCAGGTTTCAGTAATACAAAACATTGCATGCCCCTGTTCACGTTCAGCCACCAGTCTTTTTCCACTAGCCAGGGCGAGTGATTTTTCAGGTTATCAAACGGGAAATAAATTTCAGCACGGAAGTCGGTGTTGGCAGGAATATTTTGCAGGATGCCCGTTACGGTAAAATGCAGGGTGTCATCGAGCTGAATGGTTTTGCCGATAGCATCTGTGGTCCCAAAATATTTTTTAGCGATTCTTTCTGTGATAACAGTAGTAAAAGGTTCCTTTAAAATGCTGGCAGAGTTGCCGGTTAATAAAGGAAAGTGGAGCATGTCGAAGCAGGAAGGATCTGCAAAAGCAATATCTTCTTCAAACTTTTTATCGTGGGAAGTGGAGATCACTTTTTTACCCAGAGAGGCTATCCTTGCCAGTTTTTCGGATACGGCAAAATCATTGCGGAAGGCATCTCCTAAAGGGAAAGGGACGCCGGCATTATAACGTATTTTATCTTCATGAAAGGCAGTGACGATCCTGTAAATCCTGTCTTTATTGGGGTGGAAGGTATCAAAGCTCAGGTGATACTTCACCATGGTAAAAATCAGTATGATACAGGCGATGCCCAGTGCAAGTCCTGATATATTGATGACAGCATGCGTTTTGAAGCGCTTTAAACTCCGCCAGGCAGCCTTGAAATAGTTTGTTATCATAGAAACAGGTTGACGCCGGATAGCGTTAAAAAAGATGCCAGTAGTTAAGGCGCAGGATTATCAATCTTTTTGATAATTTTATTTTTTAAATATGTCCGGATCTGTACACCTGTTTGTGCGGTTTTGTTGAGTGAGCTGGCTTCCCGCATAAGTTCATATCCGCAGGCTATTGTTGTTACAATAATGACCTGCGGATACAAACTGTTTTATGGGGTAAAAATTAAATCACTTTTATTACGTGTCCGGTACCTGCACCAAGTATGCTTTTGAGATAGCCGTATACCACCTGTTTCATGGTAACGGGAATATGTCCCGGGAAATAAGGGAAGTAGGCCGGGGACTCTTCCACCACTGTAGGACTGACCGCATTGATACGTACACCATTTTCCAGTTCAATGGCGGCGGCACGTGCAAATGCTTCTACCGCTCCGTTGACGGCAGATGGGTTAGCGCCACTTACCACAGGATCATTCGTCAGTACGCCGGCGGTTAAAGTAAAGGAGCCTTTGGGGTTGATATAGTGTTGCCCAATGAGTACCAGGTTGATTTGCCCCATTAATTTGCTCTCAACGCCTATTCTGAATTCCTTATCTGTCATGTTTTTCAAAGGCCCGAAGTAGGCGTCTCCCGCGGTGCATACCAATGCATCGAATGCACCTGCCTGTTTGAATAAATTTTCTATAGATGCAGGTGAGGTAATATCTGTCTGAATATCGCCACTTTTAGAACCTACTCTTATAATTTCGTGATCTTTTTCCAGGGAGCTTGCCACATGCTTTCCGATGGTACCACTTGCGCCTACGATGATAATTTTCATTGGTGTGAATTTTTATTTTTTATAAAGAAATAACCCGGTATAATGGAAGTTACGAAGAACGCTTTCGTCCTACAAATCTAACTACCGCGCCTTTGCCGATATGATACTCGCCCTCATTTAACAGGATGTCTTCTTCGACCATCATGATCGGGTCATAGTTTTCAAAGTCAGCACGGATCTCTGCTTCAGAGAATAACATATCCAAATCGTCGGGGCCGCCTACTTTAAGATCCAGCTTTTTCAGTTCCAGGTGTCTTTTGCTGAAAGCCTCCAGGATAACGATTCCACCTGGTTTGAGATAATTATTTAATTTTTTGTGAAAGGTAGATTTTCTTTCGGCATCAAAATGAGCATAAATTAATCCCATAGCATCAAAGGAAGCGTTTTCAAAGGGTAGCTGCTCGAGGTCTCCCACCATATACTCCATGATAACATGCTGCTCGCCGGCGAGTTGTAATGCCTTTGCTTTTCCTTCGGCACTCAGATCAAATGAAGTTACTTTCCACCCCAGCATAGCTGCAAACACCCCATTCCGTCCTTCGCCATCTGCCGGCATCAATATAGATCCAGGTTCAAATTTCTGAAGCCATTCCTTGAAAAAGAGATTGGGTTCTTTTCCATAGGCATAGGTTGCCTCTTTATATCGGTCATCCCATTTGTTTTTGTACATCTCATTCCAGGTTTGTGTCATATTTTTGGGTTTAATTTTTTAAAGAATCATTTTTTGTTATCGTGCCAGGAGGTGATCCGGCGGATGATTATATCCACCAGTGGCAATCCGATAAATACGATGCAGGGAACTAAAGTGATCGTTAATAAAAGTGTTCTCTGATATAATGGAAGTGCAGATAATGGCTTGCCAAACAAATAAAGAAACAGGGTGATAGATGGATAGATGATGATCCATATTTTCAGGGAAGCAATTAACTTATTCTTTGTTTTCATATAGAGAGATTACTTTTTAGCAACATCGTTTTATCTGTTGCAAAAGTAACATCTCCCACATCTGCCATGATAGGACAAAGATGTAGTTGTGTGGGACTTATTTGAAGTTATGTCTGAATGTTTCCGGCGAGTGGCCGGTATGCTTTTTAAAGAATCTGATGAAATAGGAAACGTCTTCGTATCCCAGGAGATCCGCGATCTGGTTTACCTGGTTAGATGTTACCAGCAAGTATCTTTTGGCTTCCAGTATAATATATTCATTCATCACTTCAGAACAGGTTTTGCCTAAAGTTGTCTTTGTGATGGCATTGAGTTGATAGGTAGAAAGGTTCAGCATTTCAGCGTATTGCGCTACCTGTTTGTGGTCAGCAACGTGTGTTTCCAAAAGCGCCAGGAAAGCTTCCAGTTGCTCCTGTACGTAAAGGTTCGCATTATCGGCCGGGGTATCGTTATTTTTTCGGGTTAATTCGATAAAGAAGATCCGCATATTTGCTTTGATCACTTCCTGGTACTGTTCCTGTTTGTCGGTATCTTCCTGGAAGATATTAGAGAGGATCGTCAGCAGCTTTTGAAATCTGCCGGCATCAAGTGAGTACTGATTGTTACTACTGGCTCTGCGTAATAGTTGATTAGCTGCATTGTCGGCAGAAGAATAGAACTCGTTTCTAAAGTGCATCATATATCCCGTACCTCCTGCCTTTAGGGTGAGTTGGTGTACCTGACCGGGGCGCATAAAGAAAATGGTATGGTTATCAATTGGGTAAGGGGTAAAGTCTATTTCGTGCTGACCAGCTCCTTTTTTTAGCGCAAGTACATAAAAGAAGTCATGTCTGTGAAGTTCCTGTACCATGTCTTCTCCGGCAAGAACATCCTCGATATCCCTGATGCTAAAGCTTTCGGCGGCATTCAACTCTTTTTGTGCAGCATGAATATGTCTTATTGGTATTTTTTTCATTAACAGGTATTCTTGCCGTGAAGGTGCGAAAAAATTTTATGGCAACAATGGACCTTTACTTACTTCAACACCTGCTTTATACACAGATGATATTTTGCGGGTGTTTTTTATATCCTGTGCAGGATTGCCATCGAGTATTATAAAGTCCGCCGTTTTCCCGACGGAGATAGTGCCGTATCGATCATTTATTTTCAATGCTTTCGCCGCATTTCTGGTGGCAATAGTGATCGCCTGTAGGGGCCTGAGCCCTGCCTGTACCAGCAGTTCCATTTCCAGGTGCTCAGAAAACCCCTGGGTGCGTACCGGCTGCGCGCCGGAATCGGTGCCAAGGGCCACCAGTATGCCTGCATCTGCGATGATCTTCACATTTTTCAGGGCTGTTTCAAAGGCATGTACATTCCGCTGGTAGGAAGGGCTGTTTTTCAGGTTATCCTGGTAAGCCTGGGAGGTAATCGTTTCATATACGCCGGGCTCCAGCGAAGCTTTGAAGAAAGGATCATCGATCCATTCCGGCTTACGGGCATAGATATACGCATATTCATCCAGGGAAAGAGTGGGAATGTAGATGGTCCCTTTTGTTTTCATTTGTTGCAGGAGTGTCGCATCAATTTCCTGATCACGGATACTATGTGCGATGATGTCGAGTCCGTTGCTGACAAGGCGGTGGGCATCTGCGAGGTAATACAGATGGGCTGCCACCCGTATATGATGCTGGTGTGCGCGCGTGATGATGGCTTTGTAAATAGCGCTGTCCATTTTAGGGGAGGAGCCGCCAAAATCATCTACCCACATTTTTATAACGGTGGGTTTGAGAGCTGCTACACTGTCCAGTTCGCGGATAGCCTGTGCGATGGTGGCCGGGTGATAGACCTTTTTCATAGCAGGTGCGCCTTTGAATGCGGCAAAGCCATAACCGGCAGAGAACAGTCTGGCACCGGGCAGCAGGCCATTAACAGCCGAATCCCGCAGTCCCGTTTCAAAGAGCATAGGCTCATCTGAACCCATGACCAGGATATTGGTCACGCCATAGTCGGCGTATTTTTTCAACTGTGATAATATATTTTTCCGGGTATAAGGATCTGTTTTATTATTATTGCCCTGTATCATTCCAATGTGTACATGACTGCTGATGAGAGCCGGCATTACTGTTTTACCTTGTCCGTTGATGACGGTAGCGCCATTAGCGGCTTGGTTCGGACCAACTTTAATGATCATACCTTCTTTGATGAGGATATCGGTATGTTCCACAGGGGTGCCGCCATTGCCATCTATGAGGGTGATGTTTTTCAGCAGGATAGTTTTTACCGGAGGAGCCGGCTGAAAGGCAAGCAGGCAGGTTAGTGTGAGGAGGAGTAACGGGTAATTTTTCATAATAAAGATATTCTGAACAGGAATTTAAGCAATTAGTGGAAGGGGAGCAAATAGGAATGGTTGAATGGAGAATCGGGTTTGTTTAATGCCGCGCCTGATTTATTGTGTAATATTGTTACCGGAAAGTAGATACCTATGAAAGAAGCGGTCCTTCATCTTATTAATGAATTAAATAAGTTTTCTCCGGCAATTATTACATTGGGTGGGATTATTACAGATAGTCGCATCGATGAATTCGAAGACGCCTATCGTTTGAAGCTGCCAGTAGATTATAAATACTTCATTTCGAAAATGAATGGATTTAACCTGATGGGTACGGAGGCGTATGGGATAGATGAAACGTGTACATCTCCTGATACCTTAAGCAACATTTATAATATCGAACACCAGGAGGTGCATGTACCTATGCCTGATTATTTAGTTCCTTTTTCTCCGGATGGTGGTGGTAATTATTATTGTTTCGATACAAGAATTACAAAAAATGATTCCTGCCCGGTCGTCTTTTTTCAAACACACTATATTTATGGGCATGATGATGCTCCCGAAGTCACCAATGACAGCTTTATTGATTGGGTCAATGAGGTAGCGATTGGCTGGACGTTGGATGACTATAACTATGATGGGAGCTCCCGCGAAGACTAACGATAAAAGGCTGACGCGAATCCTTTCGCGTCAGCCTTTAGAAATTCATTGTTTAATCTCTCCCGGAATTACTTCTACCACTACCTTTCTTCCTCCGCGCAGCACATCTACCGTGATCCTTTTCCCGATCTGCTTTTCTGACAGCAGGAGGTGAAGGGCATCTACAGAAGCCACTGGTTTGTCATCGAAGGCGATGATAATGTCACCGATATGTAGTTCGGTGTTGTAGAAATTTCCGTCCGGTACTGTTTCGTACACATATACCCCGGTTTGGACGGATAGTTTGTTGGCGGCAATCATGCGGCTGCTGAGATTTACCGGATGTGCGGCGATGCCCAGTTGTGCCCGTCTGATTTTGCCGTGCAGGATCAGTTGTCCTGCGATCTGGGCGGCCAGATTAGAGGAGATGGCGAAGCAGAGCCCCTGTGCGGAGGCGATGACCGCGGTGTTTACGCCAATGACCTGTCCCCTGGAGTTGACCAGCGGACCGCCGCTGTTGCCCGGATTGAGGGCCGCATCGGTTTGTATCACATCGTCTATCAACCGGCCGTTGCTGGCGCGGAGGGTACGTCCCAATGCGCTCACCACACCGGCGGTGACAGTATATTGCAGCCCCATAGGGTTGCCGATAGCAATGGCAATCTGGCCTACCTGTAAAGTGGATGAATCGGCGAGTGGCATTGCTTTAAGCCCCGTTTCATCAATTTTCAGTACGGCAATATCTGTGGAAGGGTCGGCGCCTTTAATTTCGGCACTTACTCTTCTGCCATCAACAAAAGATACTTTAATGCTTTCAGCATTTTCTACCACGTGGTTGTTGGTAATGATGAAGCCATCAGAAGAAATAATGAAGCCGGAGCCGGTCCCCGCCTGCGTGCGCCTTTCCCGCGTACGCCGGTCGCTTACCTTTTTCTGTACTTCTATATGTACCACCGATTCAGCAACAGTACCCACTACACCGGTAACGGTCTGGGAATAGGCATCTAATAAACTCCAATCGTTCGACGCCTCGTGCGTAAGAAATGAAATTGAGTTATCCATAATGATATACGCGCTCAAATTTATTTCCAGAATGACGCAGATGCCGTTTTGGCATTCATTACAGTAGTTTTATGTCATCTTTGCCATGAACGCACTGCTGAAAATCATAATTATTTAGCTATTTTGACGGTCAATGTTTTTCGTCTAATAAGGGTCTATGCCAGGAACTGATTTACAGGCAATGTGGGATGCTGTTTACATAGCGGACGATCAACAGTCGTTCCGGAAGTTGTTTAATCATTTTTACGGCGGATTAGTGCGTTTTGCAACCGATCTGTCTATCAGCAGGGAGACCGCAGAAGAAATCGTGTCGGATGTTTTTGTTCAGCTCTGGAAAAACCGGAAGAACGGTGAACCAATCCTGCATATGAAGACCTATTTATTTACTGCCGTTCGTAATCGCTGCTATAATCACCACCGTGACCACTACAAGCATCAGTGGCTGGAACTGGAAGCCGACAACGCCCCGCTGACCGGTGATGTACACCCACAGCTGGAATGGAAGGAAATGCAGGGGTGGCTCGACAAAGCCATCGCCACACTGTCGCCGCAGGGACGTACCATTTTCCGCCTGGTCCGCGAAGAAGGATTTAAGTATAAAGAAGTAGCCGCTATCCTGGAAATTTCCCCACGCACCGTAGAAACCCAACTGGTAAGAGCTACCAGCCGCCTGCGACAGGCATTGCAACACTATGGCAGCGGCTTCGACCAGAAAATTCCTGCCCGCTAAAAAAATATTTTCTCTTCCTGTAAGTAATCGGTTTCATTTTAGTGTCTCTCCCCGTAGGGAACATTTGTTCGTTTAAACAAATTATACATGGACAGTCACCGACTGGATGAATTAATGACCGCAAAACTGAGTGGCATGCTGGACGATGCCGGTCAGCAGGAATTGGCGCAATTGCTGGAACAACACCCGGAATGGGCGCAGGAGCTTACCTTGCTGGAGCAATACTGGCTGGCCGTTCCTGTAGAGGGGGCACCTGCCGATACTGTTTTTAGTGAGATGATGGCCAAAGCAGAACCTCCGGAAGCTACGAAAGTCGTTCCGTTCCGGCACGACTGGTGGAAATGGGTGGCTGCTGCCGTAGTCATAGGGTTTTTATTCAATGCCACCCTCTGGTTATTGCCGGGTGACCAGGCGAAACCACCTGATCTGGAATTAGTGCAAACCCGCAATGGTGAACGGCGGCAATTCCGGCTCAGCGATGGTAGCATCGTACACCTGAATGCATCCAGCCGCGTTAGGTTAGACCTTAATAATTCCAGTCGCGAAATATGGCTGGAAGGGGAGGCTTATTTTGAAGTAGCTAAAGATCCGAAACGCCCATTTATTGTACACGCCGCCGCAATGAATATTCAGGCACTGGGTACCTCCTTTAATGTGAAAGCCTATCCCGGTGATCCCCGTTATGAAACCACTTTGCTGGAAGGTGCAGTAGAAGTATATCTCAATAAAACACCTGCGCATAAAATACGCTTACGTCCCTACGAAAAAGTAGCATACGACAACAACAATGCAATCTCATCTCCGGAAAAAAAACTGGAACTAAAGCAGGTGATATCAAAAATAGTGCAGGCAAAAGCCAACGCACTGCCGGCGATCGACAGTACCATATCAGAAACAGCCTGGGTAAGCAACCGGCTGCAGTTTGAATCGCTCGACTTTGCGCAACTGGCTACTCTGCTGGAACGTTGGTATGGGGTGAAAATTATATTCCGCAATGATCAGGTAAAAAGATATGTATTCAGTGGCTCCTTCGCGTCAGAAACTGTTAGCCAGGCACTGCAGGCATTGCAGCTGACAGAGGATTTTCACTTCGATAACAATGGCACGCAAATCATCATTTATTAAGCACACGTTCAATTAAAAACCGTTTATGAAAAGCTAACAACCACATAAGAGTTCAATGAAAAAACACAGGAAATGCTACTAACATTCCCTGTGCGAAGGTTAATCAGCAATGCGCCAGCTCCTTTGGACGGGATGGCAGGGCATTGCTATTGTATCACCTATTATCACAAATTTATGGAAAAAGTCAACCAATCGGATGCATGCCGGCGAAGAACGGCTATGCTCAAGCATTTGATCATTATGAAGCTATCATTCTTTATTGTCCTGCTTTCCTGTATGCAGGTGGCTGCCACGGGATATTCCCAGAAGCATATCAGCCTGAACATGAAAGATACAGAGATCAAAAAGGTATTGGACCGCATCGCGGGGCAGTCCGATGTGCACTTTCTGTACAGCAACCGCAAAGTAAATCTGCAACAACGGGTAAGTATCATCGCCCGGGAAGAATCCCTGCAAAGCGTACTGGATAAAGTTCTCACCGGTACCGGCTTTACCTATAAAGAGCTGGAAGGCCACCTGGTGGTGATCATTCCGGAACATACTGAATGGGAAAACATAAAAGTAAAAGGTCACATCACCGGTGCCGATGATCATGTTCCTTTGCCAGGCGTAACGGTGCAGGTAAAAGGTACCACTATCGGTACCCTCACCGATGAAAACGGCAACTTCTCCCTGGATGCTCCCTCCGGTGGAACGCTGTTATTCCGCTACGTAGGCTACGAACCACTTGAATTGCCGGTAAAACCGGCCATGGACGTGCAGCTGAAAAAATCTTCCAGTGCATTAACAGAAGTCGTGGTGATCGGTTATGGCGTTACCCAGAAAAAAGACCTCACGGGTTCTATCGTCAGCATCACGCCCAAAGAATTTAATAAAGGTATTATCAGTAACCCCGTTCAGGTATTACAAGGTAAAGTTGCCGGCCTGGTGATCAGCAAACCAGGTGGTAACCCTAATGGTACGGTGAGTATCCGTCTGAGAGGAGCGTCTTCGTTATCTGCCAGCAGCCAGCCTCTTTTTGTAGTAGATGGTATTCCCGGTATCGATATCAATGCAGTGCCGCCGGATGATATCGTGTCGATTGATGTATTGAAAGATGCTTCCGCAGCGGCTATCTACGGTTCCCGTGGCGCCAACGGCGTTATCATCGTTACTACCCGCCGTGGTAAAGAAGGTGCTCCGCAGGTGTCTTACAGCGGTTATATAGGTATGGAGAAGATGTCCAACACCTACGGTGTGCTGAACGCATCAGACTACCGCAAATACCTGAAGGATAATAATATTGATGCTTCGGCATTCGACCTGGGCGCTTCTACCAACTGGCAGAAAGCGATTACCCGCACCGGTATCAGCCATAGTCACAACATTTCTATGAGCGGAGGAAGAGATAATACCCGCTACAGCGCTTCTGTCAATTATCTCAACAACGAAGGCGTGGTACTCAACTCCGGCCTGGAACGTACTATCGGACGTATTACCCTGGATCAGGGCGTTTTCGATAACCGCCTCCGGCTGGGACTGTCCATGAACTATGTAGGAGAGAAGAACAAATATGTAGGCGCAGATCCCGATGGCAACGGTGACAACCGCATATGGGAGCAGGCCATCGCCTATAATCCTACTGCCCCCATCTATAATGCGGATGGCAGCTACTTCGAAAAGCTTGATATCAACGATAACTATAATCCAGTAGCACTGGCCAACCAGATTAAACATCAGCGGGCATTGAACCGGTTTATTGGTTCTGCAAAAGCCACGTATGATATTACCAGTCATTTGACGTATGACCTGTTGCTCGGATTGGAACGTGCGTCCAGCGATCGTGGCCTGTATTATTCAAAAAAATCACCGGTAACAGAAGGCGCCGGCAGCAATGGTACCGCTACCCGCGCGTCTAAAACATGGGATAACAAAACCCTGGAAACCTATTTCACCTATAGTCAGCAATGGCAGCAGCATGTGTTGAAGGTAACGGCTGGTTACTCTTATCAGAATTTCTTCCAGAACAGCATGTCTGCCGGCAATACACAGTTTGTATCTGATATCTTCAGCTATAACAACCTGGGCGCTGGTCAGGGCGATCAGCCTGCTGTGGCTTCCGGTGCAGAAGAAAACTCGCTGGTATCTTTCATTGGCCGTGTGTTCTATAGTTACAACGATAAGTACCTCTTGACCGGTACCGTCCGCAGAGATGGCTCTACCCGTTTCGGTAAAGACAAAAAATGGGGAACGTTCCCCTCAGCCTCGCTGGCATGGCGTATTACACAGGAACCTTTTCTACAAAACAGCAGCTGGTTGCAGGATCTGAAATTTCGTGTAGGCTATGGGGTTACCGGTAACCAGGAAATCCAGAACTATAAATCACCACTTACTTACAGTCCCGGTGGTAAAGTAATGGACAATGGCCGCTGGGTGACTTCTTACCAGATCGGACAAAATGAAAATCCCAATCTGCGCTGGGAGTCTGCCGCACAATTTAACGCCGGCTTTGACTTTACTATGTTTAAGGGAAGACTGAGCGGAACACTGGAATACTATGATAAGCGCACCAAAGACCTGCTCTTTAATTACAACGTGCCTTCCCCGCCTTACCTGTTTCCCACTATGCTGGCGAATGTAGGTAAGATCAGCAATAAAGGAGTAGAGCTGTCGTTGACGGGCGCTATTATTGAGCACAAAGATTTTAGCTGGAATGCTTCTTTCAATATTTCCCGCAACTATAACGAAATCCTTTCTATCGCCAACGATCAGTACAAGAGTGATGCAATTTATGATGGTACCGTAGGTGCCCGTGGCTTAACAGCCGTGCAGATCGTAAAAGTAGTACCCGGTTATTCCATCGGTACATTTTATATTCCGCATTATACCGGTGTAGATGCCAACGGGAATCAGCAATTCGAAGACCTGGATGGCAGCGGTACTTTTGACTTCCGCAGCGACAGCCGCGTGGCGGGTAATGGGTTGCCTAAATACCAGGCAGGACTGGCGAATACTTTCCGTTACAAAAACTTTGACCTCAACTTTTTATTACGCAGCCTGTTTGGCTACCAGATCTTCAATGCCACCGACCTGGTGCTGAGCGATCGTTTCAGCCGTTTACCCGGTCGTAATGCCATGGCGAAGTATGCCGACAGCAATGTCAAAGGTACTTATGTATCCGACCGGTTTATAGAAAACGGTGCTTTCCTGCGCCTGGACAATTTCTCCCTGGGATATAGTATACCTGCTGCGAAGAGTAAGCTGTTCGCCAATCCACGGGTATATATCTCCGGACAAAACCTGTTTGTGATCACGAAATACTCCGGGCTTGATCCGGAATTGCCGATAGACGGACTGGCGCCGGGTATTGATAACCGTAACGTATATCCGAAAACACGCTCTTTTGCACTGGGCTTTACGGTCAACTTTAAATAAAAACGATCCACATGAAAGCAACAATTCTGAAATATACATTGCTGGCCGGGATGGTCATCTCCGTGTTCAGTTGCACGAAACTCGATGAAACATTTTACGACCGCGGCACAGACGAGAACTTTCTCAAAACAGAGGACGAGCTGAATGCCTTTGCCAACGGGGCATACGCCAAACTGCGCAATTACCGCGACAGCTATTGGAAAATGAATGAAGTGACCACGGATGAAACAACGGTGCCTTCCCGCGGCGCCGACTGGAACGAAGGTGGCCTATGGCGGGTGCTCATTAGCCATGAGTTTCCTATCACACATCAGTACATCAATGATATGTGGAACTTCATTTACCGTGATGGTGTGAACCCCGTGAATGCCATCCTGCAGAAGTTACAGGGTTCAGATGTGGTGCTGCCTACCAAAGACCAGATCATTGCGCAGATGAAAGTACTGCGTGCGTTTCATTACTACCTGGCGATGGATGCATTTGGTAATATTCCCATTGTAACTTCTTTCGAACAAACCGAGCCGCCAAAGAATACGCCCCGTGCGGAAGCTTTTGCTTTTATTGAAAAGGAAATCAAAGATAATATCAATGGATTGCCTGCTATGCTGAACACTAAAAACTATGGCAAAGTAACCAAGGGCATGGCTTTTATGTTGCTGGCCAAGCTGTATGTGAATGCAGAAGTGTATACCGGTACCCCACGCTGGGCTGATTGTATTCGTATGTGCGACTCCGTTACCAGCATGGGGTATCAGCTGGAGCCCAATTATTTCACGAATTTTTCTACCAAAAATGAAAATTCAAAAGAAAATATTTTTGTGGTGCCTTACGATGCTGTTAATGCAAAGGGTATGATGCTGCATTATCTGACACTGCACTATAACAACCGTTATACCTATGGTTTGCCCAGCTCACCCTGGAATGGCTGGTGTACGTTGAAGGACTTTTATGAAGCCTATGAGGATACCGATAAACGTAAAACCATGTTCCTGGAAGGACAACAATATTCCCAGGATGGTACACCGTTGAAAACAGAACAGGGGGCGCCATTGATTTTTTCCCGTACCATCGGGGATCTGGCTAATGCCACACAAACAGAAGGCGTGCGAATAGTAAAATATGAGATCGAGAAAAATACGCCTTATTCCGATCAGGATAATGACCTCGTTATTTTCCGGTATGCGGATGCATTGATGTTGAAAGCAGAGTGCCTGTTGCGTTTAGGGCAGGGCGGAACGGCGCTGCCACTGGTAAACCAGGTACGTGGCCGCAATTTTGAAACGGGTCATCCTATCACTGCACTTACGCTGGACAATCTCCTCGCAGAGCGTGGACGCGAATTTATCTGGGAGGGATGCCGGCGTCAGGATCTGATCCGCTTTGGTAAATGGAACAGCACCTGGCAGTTCCATCCGGCGGATCAGCCATTCCGGAAGTTGTTCCCGATCCCGCAAGCCCAGCTGGATGCGAATCCTAACCTGGTGCAGAATGCAGGATATAAATAATGGAGAAGTATTAAACGGGAGCAGTGAAAGGCTGCTCCTGTTTATTTAGACAGCGATATGCTATAGAAAGTCCGTGGCATGACTTTGGTTTTCATGTATTGCGATGGCGCCATATTATGAATGGCGCAGGTCAACGGATACACATGGCAGGAGTGCATAGCAGCACTGAACATGCTCTTGACAGGCATCCAGGCAAGGGGCTTGTTGCTGGAGCCCTGTGGAGATAATGACCACCATTGTGCAATTAATTCTATAGTAATAACCTGATCTATTATGAACGAACCATTCAGCAGCTACAGTCACCTGATTTTTGATAAACTGCATAACTGGCTGATCGCCGCCGTGAAGATGACGCCCAATCTCGTATTGGCCGTTATCATGTTTTTTCTTTTCCTTTTATTGGCGCGGTTTGCCCGTAAAATCAGTCTCCGGTTTTCTCAAAGGTTCTCTGAAACGCCTGCTATCGCCAACCTGATATCCAGTGTTCTCTTTATTATTTTTATACTACTCGGCCTGTTTATTTCACTGAATATTTTAAGTCTGGACAAAGCCGTTACTTCCCTGCTGGCTGGTGCGGGTATCATAGGTCTGGCGTTGGGTTTCGCGTTCCAGGATCTGACGGCGAATTTTATCTCCGGTATATTTATCACCTTCAGAAAGCCTTTTGAAGTAGGGCACATCATTGAAACGAATGGCTTCACGGGTACGGTGAATGCTATTCAGCTAAGGTCTACTACGATGATCACCGCAGACGGTTTGCATGTGATCATTCCCAATAAAGAAATTTTTCAGAAACCGATCATCAATCATTCGCTTACTCCATTGCGGCGTATCACGCTCACCTTTTCCATTCCCATGTCTGATAAGTTGAAAGAAGCGGAGCAAATCATGACGGATATAGTAACAGGGATGAAAGAAGTGGTACCCGACAAACCGAAAGCCGTGTGGTTTACCGGTATAGAGGGCGGTGCGGTGAAAGTGATCCTGAGTTGCTGGGTGAGCAATGACTCAGATGACGCCTATGAACGTACTACGCATGAACTGATTTCGAAAGTAACTACTTCATTAAAAGCTGCTGCCCTGATATGATACGCCAGCATTTTTATAGGATAAATTTACTTCAGCGTTTTGTTCACTTTAAAATTGTGATCCTGTTTAGCAAATGGTATCAGTAAATATATCAAGTTGAAAAAATAATTTGCTGATTAGAGAAAATTATTAGTTTTGTACCCATAGAAGTTTGTTTAACCACGCGTCAGATTTCCATGTGAAATTTATACCATGATTAGTAACCTATAACCTTTATTCACATTAAACAGTAAAGTAAAATTTAACAAATGAAGTATGTTAGCTTGGCAGTCATTTCGCTGTCCCTATTCCTCTTTTCCTGTAAAAAAGATAATGCCCCTGAGAAAGTACTTGACACTAAAACAAAGGTGGCTGTAAATTTTAGTCTTGGGAACTTTATTCAGCAGGTATCAGACTTAAACAATCCCAATGCAAGGAAATCAAATGTAAGTATTGGTTCCCGGGAAAGTGCATTGCCAGGGAATATTAATTACATTTATTATGCGGTGTATTCAACAAGTGGTAACTATGAGAAAATTAGTTATATCACGCAGGATTACACAAATAGCAGTTTTGGATCTATAGTAGATTCACTTCCGATTGGGAATTATTATGCTGTTTTTGCGGCATCTGTGTCACCCTTGAATTTTACGGCAGGAGCTGATCTTCATGGAGGCCGGATATCTGCTAACTTCTCATCGGCGAATGAGGTGTCTCAGTATCCTGAAACGTTCTATAAAAGAGTGGCTTTCACGGTTACTTCAACTGGCGCAGATATTGGAAGCCAGATGACACTTAAACGTATCATTGGTGGCCTGAAGATAAAATTTAAGGACGCTGCGAACGCCATATTGAAAGTGGAAGTACTTTCAGAAAGCACCGGATTTAATTTTGAGACGGATTTACCATTTAAGGATTCTACAAAGAACTATAGCACAGAAATACCACCGAATCCAGACATGCCAGGAGATGGGTATGTGGGCTATGTTATGAATACAAATGAAGAGTTTTCGATTAGGGTAACCGGTCATCATTTTCAGACTGGTGAAACTTATGACAAGGTGATTGATCATGTTAGGTGCTACCCTAACAAGAAAACAACCCTCACGGGCTACCTCGTGAGTAGTAATGGATCTGTAAGAACAGGTTTTGATATTTCGATAGACAATGTTTGGGAGGAAGGGCCAAGTTCTTCTTTCTAAATTACCTGGATATCAGCATAGCTGGTGGTCAATATTTTTAAAATGCAGTATCATTTAATTGCCTGGCAAATAAATGATGCTGCATTTTTGACTTAGGGCCGGGGTGCCTCCATTTTTACCTCTCCCCGGTCATGACACCAGTGGCTGTTACCGCGAACAAAAGCCATCCGCATGAAAAACGCATTGGTTATCAAAAATAGCACGATTGCCAGTATGGTCGCCACCCTGGTGATGGTGCGCAGGGCCGGTTTTTTCGAAAAACCGCCAAAAACATACCCGATAACAAACACCATACATGCCACAAAAAGAATGCGCAGTAAGATGATAAACACGAATCCCATGATCTTCTGATTTAAAGGTTACTTAAATTTACTCAGCAGCTGCTGGTCTTCTGACCTACCCCAGTGAGGAAATACATCTGTACCAGGGTTAAGCAGCAACTGCAGACTTTGCGAAGCCAGTTGTTTGGCCAGTTCTTTATCTCCTCCCCACATTTTAGGCGTATAATATTTCACCCACGCCGTCACAAATAATGCGCGGGGATTTTGTGCATCCAGTGCCTTTGCCTGTTTCAATGCCTGCTCTGATAATGTACCATACTTACGGCCGTAAGTCATAGGGTTGATGAACACTTTGGTTCGATATACCATACTCAACACCGTATATACTTCCGCCGCCTCTTTTTTCTGTTTGGAACTATCTAATAGCGCCAGTGCTTTTTTCGCCTGTTCTTCTCCGCGGATGCTGTAAGGCTCTATTTTTTCGCCATCCTCCTGTAAGAGAAATCCAATCTTTGCGTTGCAAAAAGCTGCGTAATAAGATGGCAGCCAGGCAGCTTCTGTTTTGATGTTGGAAAAGGTTTGTTCCAGTTGTTCATAATCCTTTACGGTTTGTGCCTGATCCAGTTTGTTAACCGCCTGCTGCAGCGCATCGGATTGTGCAAATCCACTATAGCTAATAAATACTGCGGACAAACAAATGAGTAGTTTTTTCATTTTTCTTTTTTTGAGAGATTTATAAATTGTTATTAAGAAAGTCATCGGTACGATCTATACCAAAACTCATGAAGATGCCTATAAAGAAATTTCGTGTAGCCGGCATGGTGACAGGCTGTTTAATTAAGCCGTTGTAACTGTAATTGTATCCGAACACCTGCCTGGTTCCGGCGATGTTATTGATACCCATAGCCACACCGGAGAAGTCTTTCCATTTCTTGTTTTTAAGGAAGGAGCAGAGATAGGCCACGTGCAGGTTTACCGCATTGTAACCTTTGGTATTGCCCTGATCCGATATGCCGTTTGGACCAATATTGTAATAAGGTCTGCCGGTAGCCATGGCCCAGGATATGTTCACGCTGGTGTTAATATCCTGGAAAAACTTTTTAACAGCCACCGTCGCGGTATGTGGTGCTGCAAAGGATGGGCGCAGCTCATAAGGATAGTTCAGGAAGTCACGTTTGGTATCGAGATACGTGTAGGTAATCCAGTAGTCCAGGTTTTTAATACTTTTTTTATCCCGCCAGAAGAGCTCAAATCCCTGCGCATAGCCTTTACCGTTATTGCTAAGCGCGGGCATTGTTTTTACCAGGTCCTTGTATTGCTTGTAATATACTTCTGCCCGGAAAAAACGATTGTTGGCTTTCCTGGTATAGTTCAGCACATAATGGGTGGCACTGGAAAATGTTAGCTGATCTGACTGATATAAAAAGTCGTTTGCCGGCTCCTGGTAAAAGATGCCATAGGCCAGGTTAAACTGGCTGCCATCGTGCAGGCGGTACGCCAGACTGATACGCGGAGCCCATACCATTTTACGCAGCATGGAAGCATATTCCACGCGCATTCCGGCTTTGGCGGCAAGGTTGTCAGCCAGGTAAATATCACTTTCCGCAAAAGCAGCCGTAAGATGGTCTGTTAGCCCGATTGTACTGTCGTTGGTCCTGCCATGGTCGTGGGTGTAAAATTGCTCTGCACCAAAACGCAATGCCTGTCCCTGTGAAAAGAAATGTGTTAAAACGATACGCGCCTGTGCAAAGTCAGTGATAATATCCCGGTAACCGGTTTTATAACTGTAAGGGATATACGGAATAATTACCTTGTTGCCTTTCTCATTGGTGAGCTGCCGTATGGTTTCCTGCCGGTTATAGCTGTAAGCGGTGCCCACTTCTATTTTCCAGTTATCATTCAGGTAGCTGCGGAAGCTCAGGTTATTATAGCTGTTCCATCCTTTTACCTGGTAGCCGGCTTTTAATACCCCGCTGTCTATATCCGGATTGTTCATGCCTACATCACTGAGGCCCCAGCTGGTATAGAATTTCAGCATGCCTGTTTTGCCTGTTTTGATTCTGAAATTGGCATTGCCGTCCAGGTAGAGCGGGCCACTGAAGTAGTCGGGTTTCTGCGGGACAATGTTATTGTACAGCGACTGGTTGCTATAACCCACATTTACTCCATAGCTGCTGCGATTGTTCTTTGCCAGGTGTTGCATGCCGGCACCCAGGTTGGCGGGGAAAACAAAGAAACTGGCGGATGTTTTTTCGGGTAAATCCACACTTTCCAATATCAGTGCACTGCTCATGGCTTCTCCATATAAAGCAGAGTAGCCACCGGAACTGAACAGGATGCCTTTAAACAGAAAAGGATTAATGCGGGCGGCCTGTGGTACGCCTGGTACCGACGGGTAATTAGGGGTACGGAGCAGGGTGCCATCAATAAATTGTTTGGTTTCTTCGCCTGTGCCTCCGCGTACGAATAATCCTTCCTGTTCACCGATTTGTTGTGCCCCCGGGAGGGAGCGCAATGCCTGACTGATATCTTCGCCGCTGCCTGCTACGGTAACAGCATCAATAGGTGTGAGAGAAGCTCCTTTGGCCTTGTCGCTGGCCTCAAAGGCGCCGGCACTTACTACTACCTCATGCAGGGAGCGTTTGCTTCTGATGGCGGTATCAGCAGCGTGTGCAGCCCGGATAGTTGTATCTGCTGTACGTTTTAACGTTGTATCCGTTGCTGCGGGCGTGGGCCTGACAGTGGTATCTGTTACCGGTGTTCTGTTTTGTGCACCGGCTGTATAACTGAATAGCAGCAATAAAATAGCACTTGTTTTCATTACCTGTAGGATGATGTACAAGCAAAATTATGCGGAAGAACAAGCGCTTATCCGGAGAGTAGACGGGATGGGAAAGTGTCGCGACAAAACGGGAAAGACTTACTGATTCAGTAGCTTGTTGACATTTTCCTTGAAGAATTCACTTACGGGAATTTCTATGTCACCAATGCAAACCAGGTCACGTTTAATGGTTGTGATCTTTTGTACCGCCACGAGGTAGGATTTATGTGTACGTATAAAAGCAGCAGTGGGTAGTTTTTCCTCCATGGCCTTCATGGTCATGCGGGTGAGTACTGGTTTGGGGGAATTGGAGAGATGTATTTTGATATAATCTTTCAGGGCTTCTATATAGGTGATATTGGCCGTCACAATTTTTACCTGCGTATATTCCACGTGTACGAAAAAAGAATGCGTATCATCTGTAGAAGAAGGGGGACTTTGTTTCAGGCGGAACAGATCGTTGGCGCGGTTGCATGCTTTCAGGAAGCGCTCGAAGCTAAAGGGCTTCAGCAGGTAATCGACTACCTGCAGGTTAAAGCCTTCCAGTGCATATTGTTCATAGGCAGTTACCAGTATCACCATAGGTGGCTGCTGCAATGATTGCAGTAATTGTAGTCCATTGAGCCTGGGCATTTGTATGTCGAGGAAAATGAGGTCTATTTGTTCCTGCTGCAATACTTCCAGTGCTTCCATGGCGTTCCGGCAGGTTTTTACCAGCTGTAGAAAAGGCACCTGTTGAATATTGTCTTCCAACAGTTCACGTACCAGTTGTTCATCGTCTATGGCTATACAACGTATCATGTGAGTTTCAAAATTAAGGTGATATGAAACACGTGCTGCTGACTCCTGATGGTAAGCTGGTGGCTGCCGGGATACAGCAACTGCAGCCTGGATTTCACATTGGCCAGTCCTATGCCGGAGTTTTCATCTTTGCTGGCGGCAGGATCATTATCGAACCGGTTTTGTACTTCAAACGTAAGCAGGTCGTTGGTAACGAGCAGTTGTATATTAATTTCCGGTTGCTGGGTATAACCGGTGCCGTGTTTAAAGGCATTCTCTACAAAAGGGATCAGCAACATCGGCTCTATGGTATAATGTCCTGCGTTGTTAGCGGTGTCAATGTGGCTGTTGATATTTACGTCATTGCCGAAACGAAGTTTTTGCAGGGCGATATAGCTATTGAGGTAAGCTATCTCTTTCGTGAGCAGTACTTTTTTCCCGGTAGTATCATATAACATATAGCGCATCAGGTCGGAGAGCATGATGAGTGCAGGTTCCAGCTGATCTGATTTTTTCCGGGCCAGCGATACCAGGTTAGTCAATACGTTGAACAGGAAATGCGGACTTACCTGTGAGCGCAGAAATTTGAGTTCTGAGCTGAGTTGTTCTGCCTGTTTATCTTTTTGCATTCTTTCTGCACGGACCCGGTCTCCCACCTTGCAATATACCAGGCTGACGATGTAAGCACCTACCGATGGGGCAAACACATATCTATAGGATGTCATATCACCGAGTACTGTAGGGAACCAGTGCGCCATGATGCTGTACTTCAGGGGAAAGGAGGCGCCAACCAACAGGAGTACAGCCGGGAAATAAAGCCACCAGTAATGTTTATTCCATAACCGGGGATACAGGAATAATGCATGGGTGTAAAAGATGGCCATATGGATAAATCCACAGATCGTAAAGAAGAGGCCGGGGAAGGTACCGATGCGATAGTCGGTGGCAGCATTGGAAACGATATAGGGCAACAATAGTAGTGCGCTCCATATAAGTACATGGAGTGCGATAATCACTTTCTTGAATGGAATGCTGATGTTCATCTGATGTATGCATTAAAGCTACTGATTTTTCAGGGTATCCCCTGCGACACGATAAAATTACTGCTATTGGCGACGCCTGCAGAAAGGGTATAGACAAGATCTGCAAATGTGCAGATAACCCGGTAATATGTGCAGACAGGGAAGTAATTATTATCATCAGAGAAAATAGCATTAACATAGGAGAAGGAAGTTGTTAATTTTGAGCACTCTAAGCATTTAAAGACCTGTTATGAAAAAACGTTGTGTTGGAATATTCTTTTTTCTCCTGTGTAGCTCCCTTGCTTTCGCACAAAAGTATGAGGCTAACTGGGCCTCTCTGAACAAGCGTGGGATTCCTGCCTGGTTTAATGATGCCAAATTCGGCATCTTCATTCACTGGGGTGTATATGCCGTGCCTTCTTATGCCGTGGTAGGGCCAGGTGGTTATTCTGAATGGTACTGGTATAACCTGAGAGGAACCAAAGAAGGCTCACATGATAAAGTACAGGCTTTCCATGATAAGAATTTCGGGGTAGGGGTACCCTATGAAAAGCTGGAGAGCCAGTTTACGGCTTCCCTGTTTGATCCGCAGCAGTGGGCTAATGTATTCCGCCGTTCGGGCGCCAAATATGTAGTGCTGACTTCCAAACACCATGAAGGGTATTGTTTATGGGACAATAAACAAGCGAATGAATCCTGGGGGCATTCCTGGAATGCTGTTACGGGTACGCCTAAACGCGATCTGCTGGGAGACCTGACAGCAGCAGTGCGTAAAGAAGGGCTGCGCATGGGGTTTTATTATTCGCTGTATGAATGGTTTAATCCTTTGTGGCTGAAAGACAAACCCCGTTATGTAAAAGAAGTAATGACTCCTCAGTTTAAGGACCTGGTGACCCGCTATAAGCCTTCCGTTATTTTTTCTGATGGAGAATGGGAAATGTCGGATACTGCCTGGAATAGCCCATCGCTGCTGGCCTGGTTGTACAACGAATCGCCTGTGAAAGATGAAGTAGCTGTGGATGACCGCTGGGGTAGTAATACCCGTGGTAAAAATAATGGGGCTACCTATCTGACTTCTGAATACGGCAGCGGCATGCAGCCAGGTGTTATCTGGGAAGAAAGCCAGGGTATCGGACAGTCATACGGATATAACCGTATGGAAACTGCCGATGACTATAAAAAAAGCAGTGACCTGATTTTAATGCTGGTAGATATCGTGTCAAGAGGTGGTAATCTCCTGCTGGATATAGGGCCCACCGCAGATGGCCGCATTCCGGTGATCATGCAGCAAAAGTTGCTGGATATCGGCAAATGGCTGGAGCTGAATGGAGAGGGTGTTTATGATACCAAACCATGGAAGGAAAGCCGTCAGTGGAGCGCAGGTAAACGCCCTGAAGTGAAAGACGAAGCTTTCATGTCGGGCTATAGTATTTCCAACCTGGTAAAAAAATCAAAGGACCATGCTAATGTGGAATTGTTCTTTACAGCCAAACCAGGCGCATTATATTGCTTTTTACCTGCTTATCAGCCACTGCTGACTATCCGCAACTATACACCTGCTAAAGGTGCAGTGGTAAGTATACTGGGTAGTAGTAAAGCGATTAAGTGGCAGCAGAAGGGAAAAGATTGTGTGGTAGACCTGTCCATGCTGCACCCGGGAGATGTACCCGATGGCATGCTGGTAGTTAAAGTGAAAGGTTAAGTAATAGTAATATCTTAAAGGCTGGCAAGCAATATATGGAAGGGGGGAGGCAGTTGCCTTCCCTTTTTTAATGCCAAAAAAGTAGCGGGCAGATTAGGAAAATGCATTCTATATTTGCAGACTACATAAAACAGCATCGGCTATGCCCTATCAGAAAATCACGCGGCTCATTGCTGACCTGGTCCGCATAGATAAATTTGATCAGCACCTGATCCGGGAAGTCTTTGAACCGGTAAGTTTCAGAAAATCACATGTCCTCGTGAGCAGCGGTGACATTGCCCGCTATATGTATTTCATTAATAGCGGCTATTTAAGGCTTTATCATATTGATGGCGAAGGCAGAGAGGTGACCAACCATATTAACTGCCCTATGGGCTTTATGACTGCCTTTAACAGCTATATCAGCCAAACCCGCTCACATGAGGTGTTTGAATGTATTACCGACTGCGAATTACTGCGGGTATCCCGTACAGACCTGGAAGAGCTGCTGAAGCACAACCAGCGCTGGGCTGAGTTCGGGAAAATTATCTATGAAGAAGTGATTAAGTATAATGAGCAGAAAGTGAAAGACCTGGTCAGTCTCACCGCCAGGGAACGTTATTTCAATCTGATCGATAAGTTCCCGGATATTGTACAGCATGTACCACTGCAATATATCGCTTCTTTCATTGGCATCAAACCGGAGTCGCTGAGCCGTATCCGCCGCGAAATAATTTCCTAACATAGGTCAAGTGGATTGTTCTCCTGTTGGTCCACCTTTGTGTAATCACAAATGGATCAATATGAAAGTCAATTCACTGAACAACGTAAAAGGAAAGACCGCATTTATAACCGGGGCCTCCTCCGGCATCGGAGAAGCATTTGCATGGAAACTGGCCGCCGCCGGCTGCCACCTGGTACTCACTGCCCGCTCCGGCGATAAGCTAAAACAAACAGCCGCGGCCATCCGGGAGCAACATAAAGTGCAGGTGCATTATTATACCGCCGACCTCACCCAACGCGATGCTCCAAAGTATTTGTATGAACAGGTGCAACAGGATAAACTGCGTGTAGACCTGCTCGTTAACAATGCCGGCTTTGGCAAATGGGCGCATTTCCTGGATGAAACAGCCCCGGTGTATACCGATATGATACAGGTCAATATCGATGCGGTAGTACAGCTGACTCATTTGTTTTTGCCTGCCATGCTGGAACGCGGTACCGGCGGCATTATTAACGTGGCGTCTACCGGGGCATTTCAACCTTGTCCTTACATTGCAGTATACTGTGCTACCAAGGCATTTGTACTGAGCTTTTCAGAAGCATTGTATGGTGAGTATAAAGACAGCGGGATCACGGTAACTGCCGTATGCCCGGGCAATACACAAACGGAGTTTTTTGCAGTGGCCAATGCCAATACCAGTGGAATGCCTTTTGATACGCCGGCGCGTGTAGCAGAAGATGGGCTGAGGGCGTTGTTGAAAGGAAAAACGTATAATGTAGTGGGCTTCTCCAATTATCTGCAGTCTTTATCTGCCCGGTTCTTTCCCCGCAGGATGGTGATAGGTATTGTAAAAGGGATGTTTGCAAAGCGGGTGCCTGCCCTGGCGAAGTAGTTGGCAGCCTTTGGTGTAGTTTTCTGAAAAAATCATTTTAAAAATGATATTTTTAAAGGAACTGAGAACCAATATTGCTTTTCTGATGCATTCCACTACAACCCGGCTGCTGATTATTCCCATATTATTGATGGCCTGTACTTCCCGCAACAATGCACACCGTACCTGGCAGGTATATGGTGGCAGTAAGGAGAATATCCACTACAGCGCCTTAACAGCACTCGATACCAGCAACGTATCCCAGCTGAAAGTAGCCTGGACCTATCATACCGGCGATGCAGAAGAAATGTCGCAGATACAGGTAAATCCGGTAGTAGTGGGAGATATGCTTTATGGGGTTTCTCCCAAACTCAAATTATTTGCCGTTAATGCTGCTACCGGCAAAGCAGTCTGGGTATTTGATCCGGTGAGCCTTTCGGGAGAAGTAAAAGGCAAAGGCTATTTCCAGTTCAACGCCTGCCGTGGCGTTACTTATTATGAAAGTGGTGCTGACCGGCGCATATTTTATACTGCGGGCGCAAAGCTATATTGTATCCATGCGGGCAACGGACAGCCCATTACTTCTTTTGGTGACAGCGGGTATGTAGACCTGCATCATGATATGGGTCGTAACATGGACCAGTTGTATATTACTTCTACTACACCCGGTATTATTTATCATGACCTGATTATTGTTGGCACCCGCGTAGCTGAAGAGGCTGGCGGGGCGCCCGGTTATATCAGGGCCTATGATGTACATAGTGGTAAGCTGAGATGGATCTTTCATACCATTCCGCAGCCCGGTGAAGCCGGCTACGATTCCTGGGAAGACAAAGACGCATGGCAGCATACCGGCGGCGCCAACGCCTGGGCAGGGTTTAGTCTGGATGAAGAGAAAGGGATTGTCTTTGCCCCGATAGGATCTGCCTCCTACGATTTTTACGGCGGCCGGCGTAAAGGCAATGACCTTTTTGCCAATTGTGTGCTGGCACTGGATGCAGCAACCGGCAAGCGGATCTGGCATTTTCAAACCGTGCATCACGATGTATGGGATCGCGATTTACCTACTGCGCCTATGTTGGTAACCGTAAAGAAAGAAGGCCGGAAAATAGACGCCGTAGTGCAGGTGACAAAAACAGGATTCATTTTTTTACTGGATAAGAACACCGGGCAACCATTGTATCCCGTGGTAGAAACCCGGGTGCCGGCAGATACTGCATTGCCCGGAGAACAGCTATCGGCCACGCAACCTATTCCTTCTTTTTTTAAACCTTTTGTAAGACAGGCATTGCTGGAGCAGGACCTGAACAAAATAGTGCCGGATAGCTCCTACCAGGATATCAGGGCAAGACTGGCAACTTATAAAACCGGTCATCTTTTTAATCCGCCTTCCAGACAAGGCACCATGATTTTCCCGGGCTTTGACGGCGGTGCAGAATGGGGCGGCCCCGCAGTAGATCCCGAAACGGGTATCCTTTATGTAAATGCCAGTGAAATGCCCTGGATACTCACCATGGTAGATGCAAAAGATCAGCATACAGCAACAAAAGAAACACAGCTGCAGGCAGGGCAACGATTGTATACCACCTATTGCATGGCCTGTCATGGACCGGAACGCAAAGGCAGCAGCACTTTTCCTTCTCTCGTAAATATCCGGCAAAAGTATAATGAACCGGCCTTTACCCAACTGGTAGATGCCGGGAGAAGAATGATGCCTGCTTTCAAACAGCTGGACAGCACCGAGAAAAAAGCACTGGCAGCCTTTATCCTGGATATAAAAGAAATACAACAATCACCGTTTGTAGCCTTGCGGAAGAACGTAGATGCCTATACGAATTTGCCTTACCGGGCCACCGGGTATAATAAATTTTTAACGAAAGAAGGCTATCCTGCTGTAGCGCCACCATGGGGAACACTGAGTGCCATTGACCTGAACACCGGACAGTTGCTATGGAAAGATACCCTGGGTGATTACCCGGAACTCAAGGCCAGGGGCATTCACAGCGGTACCGAAAATTATGGAGGCCCGGTTGTCACCGCCGGCGGTTTACTGTTTATTGCCGCTACGACAGACAGTAAGTTCAGGGCCTTTAATAAAAGAACCGGACAACTGCTATGGGAAACGACCTTGCCCGCCTGTGGCTTTGCTACGCCGGCCATCTATGAAGTAGCAGGGAAACAATATGTGGTAATTTCCTGTGGTGGTGGTAAGCTGGGAAAAAAGTCAGGGGACACCTATCTTGCCTTTTCTTTGTAACATGCGTATCCGTCAACATTTAAAATATCTTTTACTATGAGTATTTCAAGAAGAAATTTTCTGATGAAAGGAACCCTGGCACTGGCCGGCACTGCACTGATGCCAAAAGGATTGTTGGCAGCAACTGGGGCTAAACCGGTATTAGGCATCCAGTTATATTCTATCCGTGATGATATGAAAAAAGATCCGGCCGGCACACTGAAACAGCTGTCTGCCATGGGGTATAAGTATGTAGAGCATGCAGGATATAGTAAACGGAAGTTTTATGGTTACAATGCCACCGATTTCAAGAAAATGCTGGGTGATCTGGGCCTGTTAATGCCCAGCGGACATACTGTGATGGGAAAACAACATTGGGATGCTGCCAAAAATGATTTTACAGATGAATGGAAATATACGGTGGAAGATGCCGCTATCCTTGGACAGCAATTTGTGATCAGCCCATGGCTGGACGAAAGCCTGCGTAAAAACTATGATGACTTTAAAGCCTACATGGACGTATTCAATAAAAGCGGGGAGCTGTGTAAAAAGTCAGGTATGAAATTCGGCTATCATAACCACGATTTTGAATTCAGTCAGCAGCTGAACGGACAGAAAATTTTCGACCTGATCCTGCAAAATACAGATCCTTCTCTGGTGGCCCAGCAGCTGGATATCGGTAATATGTATCATGCAGGTGGTGTGGCATTGGATATCATTAAGCAATACCCCGGCCGGTTTGAGCTGATGCATGTAAAAGATGAAATCAAAACCACGAAAGGAGAAATGGGTAGCAACTATGAAAGCACTGTACTGGGCAAAGGAATTATACCAGTGAAAGAAGTGATTGACCTGGGTAAGAAGTCCGGAGGCACCCGCTATTTTATTATTGAACAGGAATCTTACCAGGGGCAGACTCCATTGAATGCTGTACGTGATGATCTGCAGGTGATGAAGAAATGGGGATATTAATTTAATCGTTCCGGCCAAACAAATTTTGCCGCAGCATGATAGGTTTGCCGGTGTGTGGCAGATTATTGAAAACTGATTCGCAAAAATGATGTCAGCAAGGTGTGGCAGCTTGTAACAGGAAAACCAGGTTATCATGTTTCCCATGATAATGTATTATGTCCGCTCAATTTGAGCGAACTTGCGAAACGATTGTTACTATTTTAACTACAGTGAAAAAAGTATCCTACTTATGAAGAGGAAAATAATCTGGGGAATGGCCTTACTCTCCTTGCTGGTCAGCGTATGTGCAGCACAGGCGCAACGTGCTTTTAAAACCTGGATACCGGCTGCGGATAGCAGCGTTTATGCATTGGAAGGACAGGGCTGGAAGGATGGGCTGTATCATTATTACGACCGGTTACCGCAACGGGCAGAAGCTAAGGTGCGGAAGCCTGTCTGGAATTTATCGCTTAATAGTGCCGGGCTTAGTCTGCGGTTCAGAACAGATGCAGATGAGATCGTCATTAAATATACCGTCACCAGTGTATTAAACATGCCGCATATGCCATCTACCGGTGTGAGTGGGGTGGATATGTATGCAAAAAGTATTGATGGGCAATGGATGTTTTGTGCCGGAAACTATAGTTTCAAGGATACCATTGTTTATCGGTTTACCAATCTGAAAAAGCAGGATCATCATGTAAAGAATGTAGACTATACGCTGTACCTGCCTCTCTATAATTCTGTAAAATGGCTGTCCGTGGCAGTACCGGAGGAAAGTGCATTTACACCTATACCGGTGCGTAAGGAAGCACCTATTGTAGTGTATGGTACCTCTATTGCCCAGGGAGGCTGCGCTTCCCGCCCGGGAATGGCATGGACCAATATCCTGGAGCGAAAACTGGACAGGCCGGTGATCAATCTTGGGTTTTCTGGTAATGGGCGTTTGGAAAAAGAAGTGGTACAGTTCCTGACAGAAATTGATGCGGGCATGTATGTACTGGATTGTTTGCCTAATCTGACAACAGCAGATATTACCGAAGTGGAACTGAAAAAACGTATTACCGAAACCATTAGGGAACTGCAACGTAGGCGGCCGGGTGTTCCCATCTTATTGACGGCGCATGATGGATATAGTAATGACTCCACCAATACGCAAAGCAGGGAAGAATATACGCGTGTGAATGTGACTCTGCAGGCAGTGGTGGACACTATGTTAAAATCCGGTGTTGAAAATATCAGTTTATTGACCAAAGAAGAAATAGGCCAGGATCTGGAAAGCATGGTGGATGGGGTACATCCCAGTGATTTGGGAATGATGAATTACGCCAATGCATATACGAAGAAAATAAAAAGTATTTTAAAGGAGCATCCGGGCAACAGCGTTACCACTACACCTGTTACACAACGCCGTGATGCCAGTACCTACGACTGGGAAACCAGGCATAATGAAGTACTGGCGTATAATAAAATGCACCAGTCCAGGGTGGTATTTATGGGTAATTCCATTACACATTTCTGGGGAGGAAAACCCGTGGGCTCTGTGATCAGGGGTAGTAGTTCATGGGATAAATACTTTGAACCAAAACGCGCGGTGAACATGGGTTTTGGCTGGGACCGCGTAGAAAATGTATTATGGCGGGTACAGCATGGGGAACTGGATGGCATTTCCCCTGCATATCTGGTGTTGATGATAGGCACCAATAACCTGCAATTGAACACGGATGAGGAGATTGTGAGTGGGTTAAAGAACCTGTTGCAGGTAATACAGGAGAAGCAACCGGCTACGCGGATTATATTGATGGGTATTTTGCCACGAAGGAATATGGAAAGCAGGGTAGCCGGGATTAACCGGTTAATAGCCCGTATTCCGGATAATAAGAAAATACAGTTCCTCGATGCCGGGGAATTATTTTTGCAGGCGGACGGGAAAATTCAGGAAGGACTTTTTTCGGATGGCCTGCATCCGAAAGAGGAGGGGTATGAAAAACTGGGGGCATTGATTAATAAGTACCTGAAGATGTAGGGGAAAATAGAGTGAGGTCGGTTACATTTCCTACATTAGCCAGGTATTAATGTAACAGGGAGCCTCACTGTAGTCTCATCAGGATGGTCGGGTGACAGGTGATAAATATGGTGGAACCCAATGAAGTGCACCTGATTCCCATACCAGGGCCGTTATCTTACCGCCGCTAACCGGGTTGGTGAGCGGAATGCTTATTCATCCGGGCTGAGATAATCTTTTCCTTCGAGCCAGTTTTTGAATTCCGTAACCCTTTCACGGCTAATAATAACATCAGTATCAACATCGGGTGCTAATTGAAGAATTAATCTACTATTGTAGTAGGTGGTTATTTTTTTGATGGCATCTATATGAATAATAAACTGTCGGTTAATGCGGAAGAACTGATTTCTGTCCAGCAGTTTCTCTATCTGATCCAGCGAATAATCCAGTGGTACCCGCTGATTAGTGGACGTAGTGGCCCAGGTAGTCCCCTTGGAAAATTGCAGCCAGGCAATATCTCTGGCTTTTACATAGATCAACTGATTATTGATCCGGCCAATAAAACGGGTACTGTCACGGCGCAGGAACTCTTCTGCAATCCGGCTGATGTCTATCGTATAATTGTTGGCAGGCCTGAACTGTTCATACTTTTTCAGGGCATTTCGTAATTCTTCCAGGTCAATCGGCTTCATTAGGTAATCGATGCTGTTTACCTTGAAAGCCTGCAGGGCAAAGCCATCGTAGGCAGTGGTGAAAATAATCGGTGTCCGGACTTTTGTTTTGTTGAATAGTTCAAAACAGTTGCCGTCAGATAACTGTATATCCATCAGCATCAGGTCTACCGGCTGTTTTTGTTCCAGCCATTTAAGTCCTTCGGCTACGGATTCAATAACAGCGGCTATTTCAATGTCTGCATTACATTTATGCAATAACTGTGTAAGCCGTTCGGCATTATGCATTTCATCTTCAAAAATTACTATTCTCATGAGGCCGTGATAATGGGTAGTTTTACAATAAACATATCTTCCGTCTGGCAAATTTCGATGTTGCTGTTGCTGATCAAAGCATATCGTTTCTGTATGTTTTCCAGGCCAATGCCGGAGGATATTTCCGGGTTGACTTTTAATCTTACATGATTGGAAACGATCAGGAAATTACCTTCACTTTTAATGGTGATCACCAATGGATCCTGTGCAGAAAACCGATTGTGTTTGATCGCATTTTCTATCAGCATCTGCAAAGTCACCGGCGGTATCATGCCTTTTGTTTTCACTTTTTCAGATATGTCGGTGATGAATTGAATGCTTTGCTGGTGGCGGATGCGGATCAGGAAAAGATATGCATCCAGGAAGTCCAGTTCTGTTTGTACCGCCACCAGGTTTTCAAATTTCTTATCAAGTATATACCGGTAGGTCTTTGCCAGCTGCGTAATATAATCAGCGGAAAGATCCGGGCTTTTATACACCAGGTTTGTCAGCACACTTAAAGAATTAAAAAAGAAATGCGGATCTATCTGGTTCCTCAGCGCATCATATCGGGCCTGAATATTTTCGCGCATCAGTCTTTCTGTTTGCAACTGGTATTCTTTCCATTCAGAATAATAAAAGACGATCCCGTTAAACGCCAGTATCAGCAGGTAAAACATGAAGATACCGAAGTTGAGGTCATAACTGAATCCGAGGAAACTTTCCCAGGCTTCATAACGATGAAACAACAAGGCATCGGCTGCGCCATAGCAGAAACTAAACAGGAAGGCCATCAACAGGCCATATATCACCAGGCTGCTGCATAGGATGACCAGCCGGGTGGAAGTGTTTTTGTGGACCGTTTTTTTCTCTATGGTCCGGGCCAGCCAGGAAGCACCTTCCCAGGCGAGCAGGCCAAATACCACATAGATCAAACTGAACATCTGTCCCCGGAAATCCAGCATCCGCAAGCGGGTGGTGAAAGTATGGTCAAAGGATTTAAAAATGGTGCTGAACGTATACAGGATCAGTATCCTGGACAGGTACAGAAATACTTTGCTCGAAAACAATTTTTCATTCTCTTGAAAATTCATCTGGCGTTTGTATGTTACTAAATGTAGTTATTTTCCTTAAACCAGGTGAATGCACCGGAAACGGCAGCTTCTACCGGGGTATAATGCAGTTGTAATTCCCGTTCTGATTTTTTGCCGGTATAGTAGTTATCCAGGCATAACATATAGGCAGTGCTGTAATTTAGTTTTCCGGAGATACCCGGCAATGAGCCGATCATACCGCCAATTTTCAACACGAACCTAGGGATAGGGACCAGGAGTTGCCGTTTCCCGGAGATCTTTTTCAGCAGCCGGAAAAATTCGCCGTAGCTGAGGTTTTGACCAGCCAGCAGGTAACAGTCGCCCATTTTCCCTTTTTCGATGGCGTTGATGATGCCCCGGCACACATCCTTGATATGTACGAAATTTTTCCCCCCCGGGGGATAAAACAGAAGCCGGTGTTTGAGTCCGTACAGGATCAGTTTACCGGAGCTGGGTTTCACATCATTGGGACCAATCATGAAAGTGGGATTCACCACGATACCCGGTAGTTGGCTGGCAGCTACCTGTTCCAGCACATATTGCTGGGCGAGGTATTTACTGTTGATATAGCCGGAATTGGCGTTGAACAGCGTAAATCCGTTCAGCTCATTGCCGGGATGGTGCTTGTCGCCGGGGCCAATGGTATTGGCGGTGCTTACGTAAATGAACTTTTCTACTTTATGTGCCAGGCAGGCGGCCGTAATATGCTGGGTGGCAGTGAAATTGGCCTTTTCGTATTCGGCAAAGGAAACGCCCCACTGTTCCGTAATACAGGCGGCATGGATCACAATGTCGCAGCCTTTCATCGCTTCCAGTACATGCTCGCTATTGTCGATATGACCAAAGAAGACATCGCAGGGAATGTCTGCAATGCCTTTCAGGTTAGCGGAGGGTCTTACAATGATCCTGATATCATATCCCATCCTGTACAGCTCCCTGGTAAGATTGGAGCCGAGGAAGCCACTGGCGCCGGTGATCAGTACTTTTTTCATTTATATTTTTTAGACAGATAATGCAAATGGTATTTCTTTCTTTACTTCCCGCGATACGATCCTCATTTTCAGTGACAGGGGGAGCAGTTGCATGAGCGCATGATTTATTTTGTTCATCAGCCCGGGGATAATTACCGGGCATCCGGCCAGGGTGCCTTTCATGGCTATCCTGGCAATTTCCGGGGTAGGCAGCAGTCCCATTTTTCCTTTCCGTCCCTGGCTGATGATCCTGCGGGAAGTATGGGAGTTGGTCATAATAGGCCCGGGATATACTACACTTACCGACAGGCCGGTGGTGGCCAGTTCTTCTTTCAGTCCGAGGAAGAAAGAAGAAATAAATGCTTTGGAAGCGGGATATACCGTTTTGTAGGCAATGGGTGTAAAAGCAGCCATGCTGGCAATGTTCATAATATAGCTTTGGGGATGCCTTAACAGGTGAGGAATCAGCAAATGAGTCAGCAGCACGGTGCTCCTCACATTGAGCATAATGATATCGTCTATCCGTTCCAGGGAGGTATGGGTAATGGAAGAAGTGCCTCCCACACCGGCGTTGTTAATGAGAAAATTGATAGCATATTTTTCCATGATAACCTGTAGTTGCTGTTTCAGTATGTCGCTGTCGGACAGATCGAATTCGAATACTTTAACGCTGACGGAATACTCCAGTTCCAGGTTGTCGGCGATAGACCGGAGGTTGCCACCGGGCAAGGCAATGAGGATGATATTCATTCCCTTTCTGGCGCAGTGGATGGCGAATTCTTTGCCAAGACCGGAACTGGCGCCGGTAATCAGTGTGTAGGTGATAGCTGACATAAACTCTTATTTTTCCAGCAGGCCTTTGAACTTGGTCATTGTCCTGAACAGGTTATCGTGAATAATCGGATCTGATACCCAGCGGGGAATTTTCTTGCTGCGGTCGGTGGTCACCATATAGGTGATCTTCATTTGCCCGCCTGCTGCTGGTTCCATGATCCATTTGCCCCTGGTACCGGTGATCCGTGTCGTTTTATTATACAAGGGAAACCGGCTGTCTGACGTACTCTCGAAAATTACTTCTGCCGTCCTGCCGGCATCTGCCGGTTCGTGGTACTGGTATAGGAGGCAGGCGTCCTGGTCGTCCATAGGCCAGGGAATATCATATTTTATATAGGTGATCCAGTGTTGGAGGTCGCCGGTGGCAGCTACTTTATAATCGCTGGCGTTGGTGTTCCATTCCATGCCACGGGCCTGGTTTTTGAAGAGCCCAATTACAGCAGGCACCCCGGCTTTTACCAGGAATACAGCTTTTATTTCCCTTACATTTTCACCACCAGCTCCCGGGATCCACCTTTCATACAACGCTATGGCATTGTCCTGCTTTACCAGTTTAAACTCACTGGTATCGCTGAATAAGGAACAGATACACATCACGCTGCTGATCAATAAAACAGGTAAGCTTTGCATACATAATGATTTATTGCAAAAGTGCGGCTTGATACGTTGGTGGCAAACGATTTTCCGCTGAGTTGTAGGATAAGACTATTGACCTGTAGAAATGCCGGTTTTATCATAAAAAAGGGGCCGCCTGCATTTGCAAAGTGCCATCTTTTTATATGACATTATGAAATACTGCGATGATCTGAATCATTGCTAAAAGCCTATATATGAAAATGCGCATCCCTTTACTACTGCTCTGTGGTATCCTTGGTGAAATGAGTGCCACAGCGCAAACCAACGCCGAAAAGGCGCGAGAAAAAACGAACGAAGCCATAAAATTAATGGACAGTGGTAAGCCCGCCGAATCCCTTCCTCTGCTGGAAGAAGCCCTGGAGCTGGACGGGGATAATGTGGATATCCGCTATGAAAAGAGCTACGCCTTGTACCTGATGGAAGATTATAAAGGCGCCCGCGATATCCTGAAGAAGCTGACCCGGAAAAAGGACATTGGCCCCAATGTATACCAGATGCTGGGCAACACCTACGACAACCTGGGAGAACCCAAAAAAGCCATTGATGCTTATGAAGATGGGATCAAACTTTTTCCGGCAGCAGGTAATCTGTACCTGGAAAGAGGCGTGATGGAAATGAAAGTGAAGGAGTATGGCAAAGCATTGAATTTTTTTGAAAAAGGTATTGAAATGGCGCCTGCATTCCCTTCGAACTATTACCGGGCAGCAAAAATATTCTGTACATCTACACAGGAAGAAGTATGGGGCATGATATACGGAGAGATATTTATGAACCTGGAGCCTAATACTGCGCGTACAGCGGAAATCAGCAAGTTATTATTTGATACTTATAAATCAGAAATCACTTTTCCAACGGATACCAGTGCGGCAGTGAGTTTTAGTAAAAATGCCGTTATTAATATCAGGTATAATCCAAAGTCAGGACCAGAGGGGCTGGCGGAGGCTCTGAAGAATATGAAAGTACCTTTCGGCAATGCGGTGTATGAAACCACACTTTCCCTGGCGCTGGCGGGTGAGCGTAGTATTGACCTGGCTTCCCTCCATCGCATCCGTACCAATTTCCTGGAAGTGTATGAACAATTGGGCCACCAAAAGAAAACACCGGTGGTACTTTTCGACTTTCAGCGGGAAGTGAAGGCCGCCGGCCACCTGGAAGCCTATAATTACTGGCTGCTGAGCGGAGGAGATAAAATCGCATTTAATCATTGGGAACTGGCCAATAATGAGAAATGGGAAAGCTTTGTGGAGTGGTTTGGAGAGCATCCTATCCACGTTACCGAAGAGAATAAATTTAATATGGCAAAGTACTGAGCATAATTTATTATTTTGTCTGCCGGCCGCTTTTAACGGCCGGCAGACTTGTTTATAGACAGGTCAGTTTAAAAACAGTGCAACATATGAAGCATCATGGATTAATGATCGTCCTCTTTTTTATGGCATCTTCGCTTGCCGCCCAAAACGTTTGCCCGGTAATACCGTTGCCGGTGAAGGCAACGAAGGGGACCGGCACATTTACCATCAGCAGCAAAACCACTATCCGGCTGGGAGATACTTCCCTGCGGTCGCTGGCGGGGTATCTGCAGGAGGAGTTATTGCGCAGGTATCAGCTCAAAGTGTCTGTGAGTAATAGTAAAGAAGCCAGTTCCATTGTGTTGAAGAAAGAAAAAGGAGGTAGTAACGAAGATGCCTATACGCTTATGATGAACCCGGCATCAACAGTAATAACGGCCAGCAATCGCGAAGGCGTATTTAATGGTATCATCTCCCTGTTACAACTCACTACTACGGCTACCGTACCAGGAAAGACACTGGCAGTTCCCTGCTGGAATATTTCCGATGCCCCGCAATATGGCTGGCGTGGTGTGATGCTGGATGAATCCCGGTTTTTCTTCGGCAAGGCGAAAGTAAAGTCGCTGCTCAACTGGATGGCCTTTTATAAATTAAATCGTTTTCACTGGCATCTGACCGATATGCCCGGCTGGAGACTGGAAATTAAAAAATACCCGTTGCTGACAACAGTAGGAGGCATAGGCAATATTGTTGACCCTAAAGCCGCCGCTGCTTATTATACCCAGGAAGATATCCGGGAAATAGTGGCCTATGCACAGGCGCGTTGTATTGTTATCATCCCGGAAATAGATATGCCGGGACATGCAGGTGCTGCCAACAGGGCCTATCCTGCTTTTGATGGTGGTGGTACGGCTAAGTATCCACAATTTACATTCAATCCGGGTAAAGAAAGCACTTATCAGTACTTATCAGACATACTAACGGAAACGGATCAACTTTTTCCCTCACAGATGATACACCTGGGAGGTGATGAAGTGACTTTCGGCAATGCAGGCTGGGATAAAGACAGCGGTGTGCTGCGTTTAAAGGAAGCGCATGGTTTACAGAGCCGTAAGGAGGTAGAAGATTACTTCATTCAACGTATGGCCGACACCGTATTAAAGCTGCACAACAGGGTGCTTGCCTGGGATGAAATAGCCACCACCACCTTAAGGGCAGACAGCACCATCGTGTGCTGGTGGAGGCATGATAAACCGGAGAGCCTGGCACTGGCTTTAAGAAAGGGATATTCTGTGGTGGTATGTCCGCGTTTGCCTTTTTATTTTGATTTTGTACAGGATAGCAGCCATAAAATTGGCCGGAGATGGAAGGATGGTGAGCTCAACAATCTGCAATCGGTATATGATTTCTCTATGGGGCAAATCCCGGCTACTGTTGGCCACGAATCGCTGATACTGGGGGTACAGGCCTGCCTGTGGACGGAGACCGTTCACAACAATAATCACCTGGATTTCCTGTTATTTCCCCGTATTGCGGCGTTGGCAGAAACCGCATGGACCAATTCCGGTCAAAAGGATTTTAACGGCTTTAAAGCCCGGTTAAAGGCGCAGCAATCGCTATATGCGAAGGATAGTCTGTATTATTTTGATATCTTCTCCCCGGGCAGGCATATAGAGTCCGGACAGGGAAGAACAGATTATATTGACTAATACCCATGGCAGCCCGTTAAAAGAGCAACATTCTTTGTAAATTTAGGTATGCGCTACGAAACTATTCCACCCCCACCTCATCTGGCCCACATCATCCGCTTTTTCTGGATGATGGAAGGAGAGGCGGGGTATACCCATCATAACATGGCAGATGCCTGTGTGGAAATGTTATTTCATTATCGTGGACGTTTTGATGAAATAGAAAATAGCGGGGAACGCAGTAGTTCTTACACTGCCGGTTTACAAGGAGCCTCCCATGTTTTGCGCCGGTACACCATTGACGACGGCTTTAGTATATTCGGCGTGTATTTTTATCCGCAGGCTATTCCATTGCTGTTTTCACTACCAGCTTCTGAACTCACCAATGTTGCTGTAGAACTGAGTTATTTGCTAAAAAGCGCGGGCATACAGCTGGAAGAAGAAATTATGGCAGCCAGCAATAACCGGGAACGTTGCAGTATCATCTGTCGCTTTACAGAACAGCGGCTGGCTGCCAGACATACAATAGAACTACCTGTCTTTTCTGCGATCCGGCATATCATCCATAACAAGCCTGACACCAGCATCGCTGACCTCGCCCGGCAATATTATTTGTCGGAGCGACAATTTGAGCGGCAGTTTAAACAATATGCAGGGTTGTCTCCCAAGCTGTTTTCGCGGATCATTCGTTTTCAGGCGGCGGCTTCTTTCTATAAACGCGATGTGATGAGTTTAGGTAGTATTGCGCTGGAGTGCGGATATTATGATCAATCGCATTTTATCAGCGACTTCAAAACTTTTTCCGGTCTGCATCCAAAGCAATTTTTCTCCGGTCACTCCGGTGCTACCGACTGGCGGGAATAATGTCGGGTTTTTCCAATTTTATGATGAACACCTTTCGCACCTTTGTGTAGAAATATCACCTTAAAATTTTGTTATTATGAAATTACCTGAAGGACACCATCAAGTAATACCTTATCTGATCCTGAAAAATGCAGAAGGATTTTTCGACTTTACAAAACAGGTATTTGGCGCAAAGGAACGTCATCGCAGCTACCAGGATGACAAAAAATCATTAAGGCATGGGGAGATCAGTATCGGTGACAGCATCATTATGTTTGGACAGACCAGCGATAACTGGGGAACAGACAATGCCGGATTATTTATTTATGTAGAAGATGCCGATGCTACTTTCAAGAAGGCGCTGGCTGCCGGTGCAACAGAAGTGATGCCGGTAACGGATCAGTCCTACGGCCGTTCCGGAGGTGTTAAAGATCCGTTTGGTAATACCTGGTGGATTACCGCAGCATAACGTGTAGACATTAGCGTTACTTTCATAAAGTGCTTAAAAGATAAGCCGGCGATATACCCGCCGGCTTTTTTTATTTTCTGCAGTTTGAAATTAATGAACTTAACAGCCAACATTTACAATTGATTAACTTAGCCGAAGATATTTGGTAGTAAATTAAAAATAGATAAAAAGTAAATCCTATCATGTCGAAACTATTACTCTCTGTCATCGGTCTTTTAAGTGCTTTCTCCAACGCCTTCAGCCAGGAGGATTCCACTAAACTTTGGGATGGTCCATACCTGTTTCATGAAGAGGGGAAGCTCATCAGCAAAGGAGTTTTGGATGGGAAAGTATATATCAGGGAGGCCGGAATGTTCATAGCCGTACAATTTAGAGATCATAAAGACTGGAATTTTGAAGTTCCGATAAAGCAGGAGCTCCTGGCGGAGCCTTCGGTTACGCAGCAGGTAGAGAAGATATTCGCTGTTTCAGATGTTGAAGGAGAGTTTGAGGCTTTCCGCAAATTGCTGATTGCGAATAAGATCATGGATAAGCATTATAGGTGGATTTTTGGTCAGGGCCACCTGGTGATTTGCGGGGATCTTTTCGACCGGGGAGAGTATGTGCCGGAGTTTTTGTGGCTACTGTATAAATTAGAGCAGGAGGCGGTATCAGAGGGAGGGTACGTTCACACACTGTTGGGCAATCACGACATAATGAATTTAAGTGGTGATGTACGGTATGTAAAACCTAAGTATTTTGAAAGTGCCAAACTAATGGGAATGGATTACATGCAATACTATGATGAATATACAGAACTCGGTCGGTGGCTGAGGACCAAAAATATTGTAGAGAAAATCGGAGATCGGCTTTTTCTTCATGCAGGGATCTCACCTCAGATAAATGCATTACGACTGCCTCTGGAAGAATTGAATACCTTATGCAGAACATACTACGGCAGGAAGAAAGCTCAAATAGGTGAAGAGGCAAAGGTATTCTTCGACAGAAATGCCCCATTCTGGTACAGGGGATATTTTATGACACCAAGAGCAAGCATGGCTACCATAGATAGTACCCTTAGCTTTTACAATTGTAGTCAGATTATTGTTGGACATACTATTTTAGCGAAGAACATAGCTATGTTCTATCAGGGAAAAGTGGTTGGAATTGACCTAGACCAGCATGAAGGAAAAAACGGAGGTATATTTTTTAGGGATGAAAAGTGGTCTATAGCTGATGACCGAGGGAAACATCATCCATTAAATTACGTGGAAGGAAACGATGAAATCAAAGATTCAGATATTCTATAAGGGGAAAACAAATGTTCGATAAGGTACCAGACAGAAGGGAAATATTCACGGCTAATTTCTTCGCAGACTGTATTTCAGTTGCAGTGATTTATAATAAATTGAAAATCGATGGTGTATGATTTTAGCATTGGAGTTAAAGCGGCTGTGCAGGAAAAAAAGCGAACAATAAGCCGTTCAACAGCTAAACATGACAATCGAGAATACTCGTAAATCCCTATTGTTATACAGTAAATGATAATCTATGCCAGCTTTCCCTCAAGCTTTAAGTCTCAGTCCTTTGAAAGACAAAAGTAACCAAAGGTATTTGTGGATCGCCATTCCACTATTAATTGTAGAGGTGATCATTTTTAAATTTTTCTACCCCTATGCAGATTTCTTTTCAGACTCTTATAGCTATATTTTTGCTGCTGCTGCTGACTTAAAAGTAAACCTATGGCCTATTGGTTATAGCAAGTTTATACAGCTTTTTCACCATTTAAGTCATTCGGATACCGCCCTGGTTGTTTTTCAGTACTTTCTGATTCAGGGGGCCACATTGTATTTATTGTTCACTGTTTTTTATTACTATCAGCCCGGTGTGTTGGTACAAAAAACATTGTTTTACCTGCTGATGCTAAATCCATTGATTTTGTATCTGAGTAATTATATTTCGAGTGATGGGCTGTTTCTTGCCCTTAGCCTGGTTTGGGCGGCACAGCTGATTCAAATCCAACATAAGCCGACGTTAATTCTGCTGTTGGTTCATTCGCTGCTGATTTTTTATGCTTTTACGGTTCGGTACAATGCCATCTATTATCCGATTATCAGTGGCATTGCCTATCTGCTATCCTCATGGAAGCGCTCCTTGAAGCTTTTAGGATTTTTATTACCAATCATATTGGTGGGAATGTTTATAAGCTACACGAGTGAACAAACGAGGAAAGTTACCGGGACAAAACAATTTTCAGTTTTTGGGGGGTGGCAGCTGGCCAATAATGCGATGTACATGTTACCTCATATCCGGGTGGATCAAGTACCGCCACCTGCCTGCAATGAATTTCATCAATTGGTACTCAGCTTTTTCGAGAAAAAAGGACCGGAGCTGAAAAACATTGGTCCTGCAGATGGCGCGGTTTATTTGAAAGGGCCCAAGGCGCCCTTAAAAGAATATTTAGCTCAAAAAATGGGAGATCGAACTGACAGTAGTGGTGGTATTGCTTCCTGGGGGGCCGTTTCGCCAGTCTATTCCGCCTATGGTGCATTTCTGGCAAAAAGCTATCCTATACCTTTCGCCAGATATTTCCTCCTGCCAAATACTTTTAATTATTTCGTTCCGCCAATAGAAAAACTGGAGATATATAACCTTGGGCAAACATCGGTATTTCCTATTGCTACTTACTGGTTTGACTATCCGAATGATAAAGTTAAAGTGGTGTCTTTACATGCTCAGAAGGCGATCCTCTTTATTTTTCCTGCCTTGTTTGGTACACTTAATCTTGTCTTTATATGGTTGCTTGTCAGTTGGTATCGGGATAAAAAATATAAGCTGGAAGACATTGGCTTTAAGAAGGCGATAATACTTGTGGTGCTATTAATATTGGTGAACGCGTGTTTTAGCATATTGGCCTCTCCAATTGTATTTCGATATATGGTATTTCTCATGGTGGTATTACTTATTTTTTCTGCGTTGGTAGTAGAAAAAATAGAATGGAAAAATAATTGATAGCACAGGATTAACAATATTTGGGTCAGGAAATAGGATATTTTTCCTATCTTGAAATCGCATGTGGATTTTGTGTGATTTTCAGGATTTATTCAGATTTTCCAGCACCAAAACTATGAGAATTCTTTTCGCCCCTGTTTTATTACTATTTGTTATTTATTCGCTGACAGCAAATGCTCAAACTACCTGGAATAAGGAGCGGGCAAAGAGCTGGTACCATGCCCAAAAGTGGTTTTGTGGTGCGAATTTTACGCCCTCCAGTGCTGTAAATCAGCTCGAAATGTGGCAGCAGGAAACATTCGATCCGCAAACAATAGACAGGGAGTTGGGTTACGGAGCAGCTATCGGATTGAATGTGATGCGGGTTTACCTGCATCATGAAGCATGGGTTCAGGACTCCGCTGGATTTAAGCAAAGGATTGCCCAGTACCTGCAGATCGCAGATAGCCATAAGATAAAAACAATGTTCGTTTTCTTTGATGATTGCTGGAGAGACGAATACCACGGTGGTCCGCAAGCACCTCCTATACCCAGTGTCCACAACAGCAGGTGGTTGAAAGATCCCGGTAGCAGAATAGACCGTGAACCGGAGCTCATGGATACGTTACAAAATTATGTGCTGGATATTCTAAACACATTAAAAGATGACCAGCGGATTATTGCCTGGGATTTGTATAATGAACCAGGACATTTCGGGCACGGGGACAAAAGCTGGCCGCTGCTGAAGAACGTAGTTGCCTGGGCAAGGTCGGTGCAGCTCAGCCAGCCGATTACCATTGGGATCTGGAATAAAGACTTCAAAGATTTCAATAAATTCCAGTTGGAAAATTCTGATGTGATCAGTTTTCATAATTATAGGGACTCTGTTTCGATGCAAGAGGCCATAGATACCCTGAAAAAGTATGACAGGCCGCTCTTTTGCACAGAGTACATGAAGAGGGTAAATCAAAGTACGTTTACGACAATTACACCCATGTTAAAGAAGGCAAATATCGGAGCGATCAACTGGGGACTGGTGGCCGGAAAAACGCAAACGAACTATCCACAGGGAAATAAAGGAGGAGAGGAAGAACCTAAACTTTGGTACCACGATATTTTCCATCAGGATGGGCGACCGTTCGACAATACCGAGGTTGTGTTGCTGCAGAAGCTTTGTATGGAGAGATAATCAGGATTCAAACAAAATGTCGGCCATATATATATTAAAGCGCAGAAATTGAATCGATAAGAAAACAGAAATCCGATATTAGAGTCCAGGTATCGGCTTATCACAAAATCCCGGTTTCCATAGGAAACAACCCGCGACATCTTTCAGACCATTTAAGCAATCTAAGATTTCAGATGCTGTTATGTCATTCGCCTTAGCAGCATCTGCCACTGAATAATATACATCAATAGGATTACCATTCAAATCAAACTGGGTAAGCTGAATACCGGCTTTTATTCTCTCCGATCTTTCCAGATATGCCCTGATAATGGAGGTATCAATCATTTCACATTTACCACTGCGCCAGTAAAGGTTATTGAGTAATGTGGAAGGATGAATCATGGCATCCAGAATTTCTTCCTGTGATATTTGAGTGAGTAGCTGTGCTTTTTGCAGATTTTCAAAGGTCGTAATCCGAATACCACTTTGTGAGTAGCAGGACACCAAAGACTTACGGTAAATCACATCCTGGGAGAAGGTAGCCCTTCGGAAAAGCCTGATTTTCTTGTCCAGCACATTGCCATCATTAGACCTGCGATAATTTAGCCTGTAATTTCTAACGTATGTTAATTCAAGGTTTTCAGGCCGGATATCAAGGTCATTACCATTTATGGTAGAAATTAAATAGTGCGGATTCTCCAGTGGGTATTCTTCTTTGAAGAGGAAATAAACCATACGGACGGGATCAAAAACATGATGTGCGGAACCGTAAGAAACAGTACATAAAAATCCATAACCATAGTTGCCATCTTTAAAAACGCTTCTGGGCCTGACTGTGGATCTGAATATCCGTTCCTTATAAATACGGATTGTGCCAGTTCGGTCGGTCACCATTCGTGGTACTCTTTTAACCCTTCCAAACTGCGAGATAACTGCGAATTTCTCCAGTCCAACCACAGGCATCCATATTTCTTCGGGTAAATCCGCCACGGAGAAATTGAATATGGGCAAGGGGTGTGACGCATCGTATTTCATAAAAAGCATAATTGAAAAATGGAAAACTAAATGCTCCCCCTGAAGTTCAACTTCAGTTTGGGAATGATAATGAAAACTTAATATTAATACAGTGGCTGGTTTAGGTGGAAATTGGCTATAGCTAGAGGTATCACTATGCTGTGCTTTAGAAAATCACAATATTCTATTGCCTGATAATTTACAGCAGTTGCCTACTTTAGTTTTGTGGAATTAATCACATGCCAATAGCTATCAAGTGAGACCATAAGCTAATAAAAAGCAACAATTGTATTGTTCACCTATCCGTAAAAATATCAAGTTCCAAACCATATCAAAATAGGTATAATGAATTCTCCTGACGATAATGTTTGCTATTCATATTCCTCATTATTGAAGGAAAATGGTGTAGAATATGTAGAAGATGAGGCATGGTTGTATCACGGCAAAGGCCCGTTTAAAAAGAACTGGACTATATACATTTCTATGCGTACTGACCAGGCAATAACATTGCTTAAGGTAGTTATACCTTTTTTGAGTCGGAATAAGCTTCCTTTTCGGCTGGTTAAAGACGAACTACAAAGCCTTAACCTTAATTCGGGTATACTGGGATTTACAGCCGTGGGGAAATTTCTAAGTATTTACACGAAATCGGAAAACCAGGCAATTGAAATAGTTAATGCACTTAATCCAATTATGCAGGGATACATTGGCCCTGCAGTTCCCGATGCACTCAGAATCGGCAAGAATATATATGGGCTATATGCTGCAATAATTGGGTCCCGGGACAATAAAAATGGATCTGCCGCAAACTTTGTTATACCACCGAAATCCAGTATCCCATTTAAGCTTGACAGGTATTACCCGAATACGAAAGCTAAGAAGATGTATGGTAAATGGTACTTTAAAATTAAAGACCTTAGACCAGGCCCCAAAGGAGATATTTTCCTTGCCTTAAATTTGAAAAGATTGTCTTTCAAACCAGTAGTAGTAAAGGAGGGACGCTATGGTGTGCTGGAAGATGGATACGGAAGAACAATAAAAGACAGATTACTTTGGCAACGGAGGCTGTTGGAAGAAATTGGACCGCATTTACCTACCGCTAAATTTGTTGATTATTTTGAGCAGGATGACAACTGCTATCTGGTGATTGACTACATTGACGGGACATTTCTGCCGACCAGGTTGGATGAAATAATGGTGGAGAATTCCTGGTCAAAACTCTCCACGGACAAAAGGATACGATTATTAAAATACTATATGCAAATCCTGCGAATAGTAAAAACGATTCATCAACTGGGCATCGTTTTCAGGGATATACAGGACAACAACTTTATCGTTACCAAAGATGACAAGGTTCACATTATTGATTTTGAGCTCGCTTATAAATTAAGTTCAAAAGAACCTGATCCTCCCTTTCTGTATGGTACACACGGGTATATTTCACCCGAACAAATAAATGGGGAGGCCCCGGATCCATCTACAGATATTTACTCGTTAGGTGCATTACTGGCATTTATAATTTCCGGAGAGCACCCATCTACATTTATAAATGAAGATATTGAGGGTGCGGCCAATAAGTTGAGAAGAATATCAGCAGATGATGAATTAGCCCGGATATTCCTGGAATGTACTCATTCAGATCCTAAGAAAAGACTGGTAATTGATGCATTAATTACTCAAACCCAAAAATACAGCGACTCCATTTTAAGGGGATTAGCGGTTGAATCCATTGAATAAGTATTCTTCTTTATGAAAGACCGGATATCTGGTTATTGTAAAATCCCTGTTTCCCAGGAAAACAACCAGCGGCTTTCTTCATTCAACGTTCTAAGCATTGCACTTCCAAGGGAGATCATCTTTGGCCGGAAAATAGGCCATACGGACAGGATCAAATGCCTGGAGAACAGCATTGCATCAAAGCCAATAATCTTAGCTGTCAACACTTATGATCCTTGCTGTGGATCTAAATATCTGCGCTTATATGAGTGAATTATAGCCGTATTTTTATACTGCGTTTTCTGATGTTTTTTTAACCATTACAAACTGCGGTATAACCGCAAACTTTTCTAGTTCGGGCGTCGGAATCTGAATTTCATCAGGTAAATCTGTCACAAAAAATAGAAGGTTACAAGTGATGCGATGCACCACATTTCATAAAAATGTAACTATAAAGACGGAAAAATAAATCCTTCTACTGAAGCCCTACTTCAGTTTTTAAATGATAATGAAAACTTAATATTAGAGTAGTGGCCACTTTGACCGAAAACTGGCTATTGATCTATGCAATGCTATTCCAGAATAAGCGCCTGCTCGAAATTTGTATTGAAACGGACGATTCCATCTGGTGAGAGGAAAACAGGAATAATGAGTTTACTGAATTTAAATGCAGTAGAACAGCAGAAAAAAAAAATCACAATTTTTTATTAACTGACAATTTATTGCAGTATCCTTCTTTAGTTTTACAGTCATAAGGATATGCCAACAGCAACGAATCTCAGAATAATCGAAAAGTTACATATACCCTGAATAAACTTGAAAGACCATTAAGACTGTAAACCCTTATTTATTATCATTTCATGAATTAGTATCAATTGGTTATTCCCTTTCTCGTAATCGTCTCAATGTATTTGAGCTCTTATGCAGATAGCAAACAAGCGATTCTATTTACGCAAATATTTCACCCGAAGGAATAGAAAGACGGATCCCCTAAAGTGTCTCTTACCAGGCCTTTAATATCGATGATATAAGGTGAGCATTTACCTGGAAGTCTGACATTGGAATTAGCGTTAATCGTTACAGGAGGTGTTTTCCTGTTAATTGAAAAATGTAATGCACGAAGGAATCCTTGAATGAGATCTCTAATTGAATCAACTATTCAGAAGTTTGATATGCTAGAAATGCGTCCCGAGAACTCGTGGTCATATACAATTATTGCCATGAAATAATACAAATTACTTACTTCTAACACGTCTATACAGGCATGTACATACATCTAGCGAGATGGAAAGCAACAGTGCTGTTCATATCGTGGTGAAGGGATATTGCCTGCCAGGAGGCAGTTTGAGTAGGGACGACAGATCTACACCAATGAATATTTCTTGCAGTTGGAGGGTTGCTTACAACGACATCAGACAAAGCTTGCAGCTCAAAATCAAGGTAAGTAAACATATTCCATATTTAAATTAAAGTCCGTGAAATTCATTCTTATCCTTATGTTGACATGGTCTAAGCCTGACATTAAAGACACCACAGATCTGCCTGTATCCTTTTTATATGTTTATCAGCAAGGTCTTAACGCCTATTTTAAGGTAGATGAGCATTACACTGGTAAATTCTATTTTGGGGGACAACACCCAATGAGTTATGAGGCTGCTAAAGACATTGGTCGTATTGTTTCTGAAGAGCAGCTGAAAAGAACTAAAGCAATACCGTCCATGTATAGAGGGCATTCTTATTCTTTTTAATTTCTACCATTCTATAAATTACAACGACTAATAAATGGAAGCAAAAAAGGAAATAGTTTACCGAACATATTCGTCTCTGTTGGATAGGCTGGGAATAAGTTATGTTGAAGGAGGAAACGGAGAGGAGGAAGAAGATGGATGGTTAATACATGGTACTCCATTTCTCGAGAACAATTGGGTGTTGTATATAACCGTGAAAATATCGGAGGTGGCAAATATCCTGAAAAGGATTATGCCCATTATCAAAGATAGTGAAGTGTCATTTCGATTGATCAAGAATGATGAGTATGGATATCGCTTAAATGCTGGGGCGTATGACGCCATTGATGTTGGAAAATACTTAACGCTTTATACGAAATCCATTACCCAGGCAAAGAATTTAGTAGATAACCTCTCTCCGTTGTTACAGGATTATCTTGGTCCGGAGGTTTCATACGCTCTTCGGATTGACAAGAATATTTATGGACATTGGGTTTCTATTGTAGAAAAACAGGATGAATCGATAGAAGGGCTACAGATAAATTTTGAAATACCTCTAAAGAAATTCATTCCTTTTAGTATAGGAAGACGATATAAATCCAAGAACAGTAGAAAGATGTATGGTTGGTTTTATTTGAAAGACAAAGTACTACGTCCCGGTCCCAAAGGTGACATTTTTCGGGCTCATACTTTAAAGGGGATGAAATTAACATCAGTAGTAGTCAAAGAAGGAAAACATGGTGTATTCGAAGATTTTAATGGTAGGGATATTAAGGATCGGTTTCTTTGGCAAGTCAAGGTATTGTCGAAATTGGATCCACATATACCAACAGCTAGGTTCATTGACTATTTTGAATCAGATCAAAATTGCTATTTGGTTATTGAGTATCTGGAAGGAACACTATTGCCAGAAAAAATAGCTCGGGTAAAAGATGATAGCAAATGGGATAACCTTTCTGTATCAAAACAAATTGAATTACTAAAGTATTACCTTAAAATTGTGGGTATAGTAAGAAAGATTCATTCATTTGGATTTGTGCATAGAGATATTCAGGATCATAATTTTATAATTAGTGACGACGGAAATGTCAGTATAATTGACTTTGAGTTGACCTACGATTTAGTGAATAGCGAGCCAGGAGAACCATTCTTATTGGGAACACTGGGATATGTATCTCCGGAGCAAATGAATATGGATACTCCAACAGAACAGACCGATGTTTATAGTTTAGGTGCGTTGCTCGCATATTTTATTGTAGGAGAACACCCCTCAAAATTCATTCCTGAATCCAACTCGGAATTATCAGAAGTAATGAACCAGTTTACTGATTCTTCACAATTAATTGAAATAATACGCCATTGCTTGGAGCCTGATCCAATGACCAGAATGAACATGTCAAAATTAGAGCAAGATATAACTAAATATTTGGAGTATCTCCACTTTGAGCCTATTAAAACAAAAAATATTAACGATCATCAATATGAAAACTAAAAAGATTCTATTAGAATTATTCAGCGCATCTCTGGTAATATTATTTGTATATACTGCGTCTATTAAGTTGATTAAGTTTGAGGAAAATGCGCTGGCGATGAAAGCACAGCCCCTTGTGCACTGGTTACAAAACTTACTTATTTTTGGGGTTCCTTTCTCGGAAATTATTGCGGTTGCCTTAATAGCAGTCCCTAAATGGCGAAGAATAGGGTTATACACAACATTAGGGCTATTACTTTGCTTTACGGGGTATGTGGTACTTGTTAACTTGAATTATTATGGAAGAATACCTTGTAGTTGTGGCGGTGTAATTGGATCGCTTACCTGGCAAGAACACTTAGTATTCAATTCGTTTTTTATAATTATATGCATTAGTGCGATTTTTTTAGATAGACACATTACAAATAGGGAGAATCAAAGCTCTGAGGTTAAGTTTTCCAATGGATAGGCTATGCTTTGTGCAATCAATAATTAGATGTACAGCAGAAATGCCATTTCGCATAGCAATTTTGTTAAAGTCGTTTATCTAATACAACGATTTTCCGTTCCTTATCTTAAACGATATTGAAGTTGTATGGAGAAACAATAATTGAAAATAATAGGATTTTTTTATGAAACATATTAAATCATTAATGTCTTTTATTTCAATTTTGGTTGGAGTGCTCGGTGCAAGTTCAACTTTAAATCGCATCACATATACATATGGATTGGGAACATTGGGTACATATAACTTGCTTTCACAACCTTATGACCCATCTAAATGTCTTATTCCTACTCCAGGCCAACCTTGTAGCTATACAGTCGGAACCAACCTGGGGTTAAATGTTACAAAGGCAACGCTGGAAGCTAATGGAGCGGTTGCTCACCCTCCGTATCGAATTTATACAGGGGTATAAAGACTGCCCAGTTTTCACCATCTCGTTTGCCAAGTAAATGTTGCGCATTAGAGCCTTCATAGTTTAGGGCGAGAGTTGGTCTATGGTAGTATTTATTAAACAAATAAAGTGGCAACACTTAGACGATATTACTTGCAAGTAAGATTCCCATTTTTATTTTTTAATCATTTAAAACACAAAAAAATGAAAAGCGTAAAATTCGTTCTCATGGCTGCTRCAGCCTTTGTTGGTTTAGCTTCTGCTTATGCAACAACTAAGCGTGTTGTATTTACTTATGTACAGAGAAGCGCTGGTAACTACTACAAAAAAGTTAATCTATATGATCCTTCTAAATGCTCACCAGCTGCAGCCCTGACTTGCTCATTTACCGTTGGACTTAGTCTGGGATCTGGTCCTATAACAAAAACCCTTCTTACAGCTAATGGAGCAAACGCAAAGACTCCATCTCATAGACTGTATACCGGAATTTAATTTTCAATGATCTGGTGGGTGATAAACCCACCAGGTCATATTTTGTATATCTATCAGTGGTAATTTTTATCCTAATAGCTTATTATTATMCAATCCTATATTCATTTATACTTTTATTAATATCTATTGAGGTAAAAGCTACATTTTTATTGCACATATATTTTTTGACTGTGTTCTTATCTACCTTTAGTTCTATTAATATGTCATAATAACAACTTAAATAACATAAATTATTTTTAAGCTAGAAAATTGACTCAATTAATTGGGGATTTTTTTGCTGATTACATTTCATGATATTATATGGGCTATAATTATTTGATGGATTACTTTTGTAACAGATTTCTCTAGCAGTATTTTTGGAAATTAGTTGCTGTACTGTCAGGTTCCCCTGTTTTTTAAATCATTAAAAGGACAAGAAATGAAAAGCATAAAATTTTTTCTCATGGCTGCTTCCGCTTTTTTGGGTTTAGCTTCTGCTTACGCGAAAACCCAACGTGTGGTATTTACTTATGTACAGAGAAGTGCCAGTAGTTACTATAAATTGGTCGGTCTATATGATCCTGCTAAGTGTGTAGGAGCTGCCGTTTTCACTTGCTCGTTTACTACAGGAATTAGTCTAGGAGCAGGTCCTATATCTAAAACTCTTCTTACGGCTAATGGAGCGAACCCCAAGACCCCGTTTCATAGAATTTATAAAGGGGTGTAATTGCCAATCACCTGTGGGGCCAAACTCGGCAGGTGATATTTTGAACATCTACCAATATAGTTTTTACCAAAATATCTAGGATTTTCAATTTTATATTCATTTATATTTTTATCAATACTTATTGAGGATTTAAATTAAGTCTTGGTTGGTTAGATTTTTTTGACTGGACTCTCTCTTCTTTACCTGTATTTATACTTTATAGTAACTATTACTAAGGTATGAAGTTATCGTAAGCATAAGTTCAGTTCAATTGATTCCGATTGTATTAACAAAGAAGAAATTTTTGATTATATTTTCTATGATATTATATGAGGCTAATTACTTGATAGACTACTTTATAATAGTGTCTGATATCTGATAAAATGAGGAAGAGCAAGATGTTATTATCAGCAAGTAAAACTCTGTTTTCTTAATTACTAAAAATGCAAAAAAAATGAAACAAATAAAATTTCTTTTCATGGCTGCTGCAGCGTTTGTTGGTTTCGCTTCTGCCTATGCAACAACTAAACGTACCGTATTTACTTATGTGCAAATAGCAAATAATCAATATTATAAATTAGTTTTTACTACATATGATGCTAGTAAGTGCAAAAAAGCTGCAACTCTAACTTGCGCATTCACTGTGGGAGTTGATTTGGGAGCAGGTCCTGTAACAAAGAATACTCTTACTGCTAATGGAGCAAATATAAAGAATGCATCCCATCGACTTTATGTGGTACTTTAATTTTAAATAGCCTGGTTGATTTTTTTACCCGCCAGGCTATTTAAAATTTTTAAAATATGGGATGTGTCTTTTTAGACAAAATGGAACCTTTTTTCAGGATGCTAGGGGTTAGAGAAATACAATTTTTCTTCTCCTGCAGCTTTAAGATCTTCTATTCATTAGTTTTACCAATTCATTGTCAATGACGTCAATAAATTTTTCAGTAAATCCTTCTCCAAAAGAAGGATAAGGTGGATTGCTATCTACTATTTTACCAGAGGTGTCAATTATCATTAAATAAGGATATCCCTGAATTGAATAATGTTCAATTAATTCATGGTTTTCTCCTAGTCCATTAGTGTATAAATTCACACTATTTTTATYCGTGTATTTTCCACTTCTAACGGCTTCTTTAAATACTTCCATCTTTTTATCGATACTTATGGAGATAAAAGCTAGATTTGGATTATTCTTAAATCTGGATATTACTTCTTCCATACCTTTTGCTAGTTTTACACATCCGTGACAGCCATTAAAAAAAAAATCCAAAATTACAATTTTCCCCCTATAGTCCCTAAGTTTAACATATCTGCCTGAAGTATCCATCAATTCAAAGTCGAAGGCAGGCATACCAATTGAGAAGGTCTTTTCGTTTAATTTAAGCACTGAGATGCAGAAAGAGTCTTTGACAATATTTAACGCCTTTTTTCTAAAATAGTCCGTGCTGTCTCTGAATGAAATATATCCCAGAATGGTACTTGTAATTAATCTATCTTTAATCGTACCTTGATAATTCCTTGTAATATTTTCAAAGAGGCTCTTGAATTTATTTATGTTGCCGTTCTTATGTATGCACAAATCGAGTATCGAAACTTCTCTCAATAATAAATAATCAAAATATGAATTGGAACTCAACAGCGCGTCCTGTGATATACCGTCCTTTTTTTTCAATATATATCTTTTTAAAAACCGATAACAACAGTCTTTTTCATTGTTACTTTCGGAAATGTCTATAGCAGCTTTAATCATATTGATACAACTCAGTTCTGTTTCGTATTCTATATTTGTGAGAATGATATCAAATTTATTTTTACTCAAGGTCGATTTGTATCGACTTAAAACATCAAGCCGTTTTTTTTCGAATGTACTATAATCGTCCATAAAAATAGTAAGATAGCTAGAGTCTATTTTCCCTCGGTGTCCATAATTACGGGTGGTAAAAGGAATGTTGTACATTTCGATCTGGCAATTATATCCTGCAGATTGAGCACCGTCAAACCGAACTTGACCATTCTTTATGTTCATTTGAACGTCGTCACCATTTTCAACATAAATTGTGTTTCCATTAAATGGTTTTCCATAAGTATCCGGTAAGGTAAACCTTATATATCCGCTACCGTTTGAAAAACTAAGCTTTAGTGGTGAATCAATGTCGCTCGCGACAACATCGTAATTCTTTGTTATAGGCCAGTTTCCATATGTTGAATATTCCTTAAAATATTCGACTTTTATAGGTTGCCCAATAAAGTTTGAATCAAAATTTCTTATGTTTATGACAATGTCTTTTGTCAGTTTTGTGTTTGCCTTTAAAAAAAGGGGCGATAGTATTAATACAAAAAGTATGTTTAATTTCATGAAGTCTTCTTTAAACCAGATTATCTATTATTTACTGAGTTTGTCCCTTTACCGTGTTTGGATAGTATCGATGTAGGATCATTGGGTATGGATCCTTTATCTCCAACTATCTTTCACGAATACTATTATATAATTAATCTTAAATATTATCTTGTGTTTTGCTGAATGTGGCTCAATGCAATTTCATCATCGGGAATTGGCATAACATACCTCGGGTCATTTGGAGCCAAAGTATATACTGTTCCTTCCAATACTCTTTTTAATACAATGTTATATCCTTCTTTATTTAATCGCTTAATGTCCTGCCACCTAAGTCCCCTCCACACTAACTCCTTTCTACGCTCGTTGATTATAGTTTTTAGTAGCTCTGCCTGGGATCTAACCCCAATTGGACTGTACGCGCCAGTTTTGTAACGATTCACCAGCAGCTTATTTAAAGTTTCTAGACTACCATTTAAATCCATAGATCTGGCCTGACATTCAGCTTTGATCAAATACAGCTCATCAGTGGCTAAACCTACAAGAGGAAATCCTGTTGTTCCATTGTAACCACTTTTCATAAAGTAATTTGTATTATCGACATGGAAAAAAATGTACTTGCGAAGATCATTTTCTTCATATAGGTTTATAAGGGATGTATCGATGATAGCGTATCCGGGATTAACCGCTATCGAGGTATAATCGAGATTTGCCATTGATTTATAGAGAACTTCACCGTTGTGATTTCCAAAGGGTTCATCGGCATTTGGGTCTATTGTATTATAGTCAATTAAGTTGTTATAAATCGCTAAAGAACTATCTGTTGCCTGCATAGCCTTGTCATACTTTCTCATATAAAAATAAACCCTTGCGAGTAACGCATACCCAGCAGATTTGGAAGGTCTGTTTATGTTATTGCTGGAGATCGGGATTTCAAATAGGTTTATAGCGGTAGTTAAGTCGGATAGAATTCTATCATAGGTTTCCTGAACTGTTGCCCGTTGCTGTATGTCATTAATGTCGGCACTTAATTTTAGGGGAACGCCTAAATCCTTTCCTCCTGTATTTTGATCGTAAGGTAAGGAGAATATTTGAACGAGGTTAAAGTAGTTATAACTCCGATCAAATAATGCCCATGCCTTTACGAATTTTCCTTTTTCGCTTTCCTTGTTTTCAATGCTCAATTTATTCCATGCTTCCAATACCACATTAGTGTAAAATATTGCCTTGTAGGGTGCATTCCAATCAGAAATATTCTTTTCTCCAGCATAGATATCTTTATTCCACAAATAACAGTTTTTTTCAGTCATTGTATATGCAGCATCAAAACTTTCCTGTGTCGGATAGTAATATTCATCAGCGGACAAAAAGCCTATTGCAGGCGAATTAAAGAGCGTAATATTTTGATTGTCTAATAATTGTGTCATGTCATCAAGTGAGTTCGGGATGACGATTGTGGTATTAGGCTTCTTCTCCAAAAACGTACTTTTCGTACAGCTGATAAACGTTAGAAGGAGCAATGCTATGAAAAAAAGACTCGGCTTTATCATTGCGACTGGATTTTAAATTTAAAGATTAAGATTTACGCCCATTGCATAACTTCTGGGATTAGGAATCGAGTAAGAACCATTTCCAGTGTAGTCTGGATCTAAGCCTAGTTTATTGGCTCTCCAAATGATCCCCAGATTATTGGCATAGGCATAAAGACGCAACGTAGAAAAAATTCCTGTGTTATCCCTAAGCCGGAAAGTATAACCTAGTTGGATATCTTGCAGTCTTATGTGATCCCCCTTTTCTACTAACACTTCTGAGCCTTTGAAAAAGGCATCTCTCTGGGCGTTTACAGGATACTTTAGTGCTGGAACAACGGTTAATATTTCATCTCCGGGTTTTTGCCATCGCTTTTCGTAGTCCGCTTGTCGAAATGTAGCATAACCAGATAAATAAGATCCTCTGCGGAAATAATAGCCAAGTTTATAGGTGATATTGAATGATAGGTCCATACTTTTATAAGTAAAGTTATTTCTTAAACTGCCGAAAATTGTGGGAGTGCTGGTGCCAATTAGTTTGAGATTGTTAAGGTTGGTAGAATTTATTATTGCTGCGTAGTCTTCGCTGATTTTACCATCAAGAAAACCCTGTGGATCACCGGTATTATCCAAACCAGCCGACGGATAAGCCAAAATTGCAGCATAGGGTTTTCCAACAAGTGGATTGGAGTAGTTCTGGTTAACATAATAGTCGTTTATCCCAGTTTGGAGCTTATAAGCTGTTATCTTGTCTTTGACCGTGTTGAAAAGAAAATTTGTTGTCCATCCTAGCGTTCCTTTTAAATTAGTGCTATTAAGGCTAACATCCATTCCTTTGGTGAGCATATCAGCCGTATTTCCAGTGAACTGATTAACGCCAGTTTGAGCGGCAACAGGGCTATTCCCAATTAAATTCAACCCCTTTTTAGAATAGAGTTCAATGCTTCCAGAGATAATATTGTTTTTAGTAGCGAAATCAACACCTACATTTAAAACATGTACCTTCTCCCAACTCAGTTGTGGATTAGGAGGATTTATTATCACCTGCTGTGGAGCGTTGAATATGTTTACATCGTCTGTTTTAGCGGTGGTGTAAGCTGAAAGATTTTTGCTCAAATTTCCATTATACCCATCAGTGAATCTAATTCTCAGATACGGTAAGAATGCCAACCGATAAAATCCTTCTTTACTCAAATCCCAGGAAAGGCCTAGTGAATACAAGGGAACTCCCTTCTGATTTGCATCCACGCCAAATAAATTTGATTCATCTCGTCGTCCGCTCGCAGAAAGCGTATACTTCTGATTATAGGTGTATGCTGCATTCGCATAATAGGAAATAAATCTATCCGTAGATCCATTTTGCCCGTATACATTAGGTATGCGAAGCGAACTTCTTCCAATCTGAGGCATAAAGTCCGTGAAATAGTCAACCGGTACATTTGTTCCATTGTCAGGATTATAACCGTAAATCAGGTTGGTCATGCTAAACCCATTATTGTCTTTGACTTCTATACCACCGAGGGCAGTCACCTGATGTTTCCCTGCAAATACCTGGTTATAATTCAGCTGGATTCTTCCAACGCTATTTTTGTAATTGGTGTTTGTTGTACCTAAAATATCGCCTATTGGTATTGGATAAGTAATATTGCCGTTAGGGTCAATCTGTGCAAATTGATTGATTAATAACCTGGTATTATAGGAATTTTTATTATTTGAAACAGATTGATTAGTATTTCCCTGTTGATAAAGGTAATTCAGCGATAGGATAAGGATATTTTCATATATTTTGTAGTTTAGGCCAAGGTCAATTCTATAGTCAGTCAATTCCGTTTTGTTGCCTTTATCGAAACGTTCATTATAAGGATAATAATTCCAGTCTAACAAACCCACATTACTTAAAGCGTCCTTACTGGCCTGACGCCAATTCTGTACTACCGGAAGCGCTTTCCCATTATCGTCAACTAATTTTGCGTATGGATAAGTGGCCAAGTAATTGTTGGGATTCGTTTCTGTTTTACTTTTTGTAAAAAGAAAGTCACCCGTAAATTCCAATTTATTTTTCAGTAATTGATAAGTATTCTTTGCATTAATGGTAAATCTATTATAGGTGTTAGGGATCTGGCTTGCTAAATTTTTGTCAAAACCGCCCGAAACATAGTATTGATCGTTTTCACTTCCACCTCTTAGAGATAATGAATATTGTTGATTAATGGCTTTACGCAAGAAATATTTTGAATAGTCTGCTCTTCCATCAATTTGACTCAACGTATTTAATTGTTTGGCAGCATCACTATGCGTCAGTATTCCTTTTTTTTCTTTATCTAAAATATCTACGACAGGAGTTTGGACGTTGAAAGCTGAATAGTTCAACTGCGAATTATACTTCCCTTTGTTAAAGAAGAACGTCTCCAATTCTATAAAATCTTTTGAACTCATCTGGGGAATCGAATAAATATCTGGCTTATCAAAGACAGTAATATTTGTATTAAACGCAATTTTTGTTTTCTCATTATTTTTGCCTTTTTTTGAGGTTAAGACAATAACGCCGTTGGCAGCCCGAACCCCCCAAATGGAGGCCGCAGCTGCATCCTTCAGAACAGTAACAGACTCAATATCGTTTGGATTAATATTAGAAAGGTCTCCTTCATAGGGGAAATTGTCTAGAACGATTAATGGTTCTGTATTGGCAAACAGGGTACTCCGCCCGCGAATACTGATACTTGGATCTCCTCCCTTGCTGGATAGCCCTCCAATTCTATTATTTATTTTATTAAAAATAAGCCCACTTGTTACCCCATCCAATCTACTCAGGATATCAGTACTTACACTTCTATTTAATAGTTGATTATTTACATAGGCAAAAGAGCCGGTAGCGCGTTCCTTGGGCAATTTTTGATAACCTGTAGATACCACCTCTACTTCGGATAAATCATTTAAGGCGGCTAGTAATTGAATCAGTATTTCACGCTGACCATTTAGCAAAAAGTCCCGGTGCTGATAGCCTGTGAAAGAAATTTGGAGGGTTGCATTATCTGGAATACCGGAGATATTGAATCTGCCATTCGCATCAGACACGGCTCCTATATTGGTGCCTTTAACTCGTATTGTGGCACCTATTAGAGGGGTACCAGTTTTATCTGTAATCCGTCCTTTTAGATTCCCATTAGCAGCAGAATCTGAATTGAACGGAGTCCGGTTTGTTGTCGTGGATCCGCGGCCGATAATGCGAATAGATTTTCGTCCGTTATCGATCTCCCAGGCAAACTTCTTATTATCCAGGAGCATCGTCAACGCCTGATCTACAGGAACGTTTTTAACTTTAATGGTCTGTCGTTCGTTGGTATTCAGCACATTGTTACTGTAAAAAAAAGTAAGCCCTGTTTGATTTTGGATGCTGTTTAAGATGTCAGAGAGTGCCGCATTAATAAAACTAAGAGAAACAAAGGTATTCTGGAATAGTGCATTCACCGGCTTTTGAATGGCAAAAGTTGTGTTCACCATAAAAAAGCATAACATTCCTGTAATAATTCTTCGGTATGTAGAACTGGTCATAAAATAAGCATTGTGTGATGGAGACACTTGCKAATTTTAGCCCTCAATACATGACAATCCTGTTGGTTTGAATTTAGCTTATTTGGGGAAAAAAGCTATTTTGGACAAATCTCTTGGTTATAGAAACACTATTTTTTAAAATTCATTTAGTCAAATCTTCGTTTTTCGAAAAGAAAATTTCTGACTACTTCTATAAATAAAATCTCACCTTAAACATTTTTTGGGATAGCAGTCAGCAATGATTACAAATGAATGCAAACCTTAAAATATTGCTGTTTAATAGTTAATTTTTTTGCTCGCTGATATTTTATAATAGGAAAATAAAATAATCCTGCCCTGTACCAGTAAATACAATGAGGTTGTTTATTGGCTTAACAATTCGTTAACCAAAGAAAAAGAAGACTTACAAAAACCTTTTTTAGTTTTACCTCGTTAGTAAACTTGTAAGAATTTTATCGCTCATAACTAACTTGACAATTCGGTTGAAATTACAGGACACTCTTTATTTTTCTATGTCTATTGGGGAATAGGCTGGATAGGAAAACAGTGAATTACGGCAAAACCGGTATGGCGTAATTGAGATCACGCAATATTGATACTTTTTCTCACTGATACTCACTAATAAACCAAACCGATGTTTGGGTTCCCCTTGGCGCCCACACCTCTTTAAACAGGATGAGCTCTCCATGCTAGAGAATTACAAGGACGATTGTCACTTGCTGAATGCAATTAAAGAAGGCGATGAATCCGCCTTCAGAATAATATATGAACGTTACCGAAAACCATTATTGATTTACGCCTTGCGATTTGTTGATGATGAACAGGTTTGTTTTGACCTGGTGCATGACGCCTTTATAAGTCTATGGAACAAGAGGGAACAAATCATTAAAGACCGACAGACTATTTCCTATCTCTTTACAATCGTTCGAACCCGCTCATTCAATTATCTCAGGGATCAGCGGGTCAAAAAGAAAAGAGAAACGGATCTCCCAATAGATGCTATTCAAATGCCTGAAAGCAAACTGGAGCAAAGCGAATTAAGTCAGCTTTTGACTCATGCCATTGCCAGTATTACCTCCCCGGCTTCTAAGAGAATTTTTGAAATGCGGTACCTTGAAGATATGACATTTAAGGAAATTGCTATATCCAGATCAATCAGTACCAATACAGTAGGCGTTCATCTCAGTAATGCCGTAAAATTTCTTAGAATAAAACTAAAAAATTATACAAAGGAATAAAGATTAATCAGGAAATCGTGTTTTAAGATTATGAGGAGTAAACTTAATGAAGATGAAATAGAAATCTATTTCGCTCTAAAGCTATTGAATTCCCTAACGGAAACGGAGCTAAGTACCCTCAATGAAATCATTGAGGAAGATCCAGTGTTAAAGGCCAGATGGGTAGAGTTCTGTAAATATTATTCAGAAAATGATAAAGCCAACCATTTCAAAAGGTTTGAAGATGAAAATTTATGGAAACCTTTAAATATTGTTGAGCAGGAAACGAAGAATCAGCATGTCCGGCCATCGTTCCTATTTAGGCTTCCCAAAAGGGGGATTGTGGCATTAGTATCCACTGCAGCTGTAGTGGCAGTAATATTATTAATATATCAGGGAAGTTACTTTACAATTCCTACACCCAAGTTAGCCATTAATAAGACAACCATTAAAGGAGCACGAAACGTTTACCTGGTACTTTCGGATGGAAGAAAGATCAGTTTGAATGAAGATCAGGGGAATTTTGAACATTACGGAATTCAATTTGAACAGCAAGAGGGGCTATTCAGCATGAAAGCACCTGCTGGGATAAACGGGATCAACCAGCTTATTGTACCGGCAGGAAAGAATTTCAATCTGAAACTTGAAGACGGATCTGTTGTGCAAATCAATTCCAACACAACAGTATCCCTGCCTATGGCCTTCTCTCATAGTAAAAGAGAAATCTGGATTAACGGGGAAGCATATATTAAAGTCGCCAAAGATGCTGACCGGACATTTGTTGTGCATACTAAAAATGGAGATATACAGGTTTTAGGAACGGAGTTTAATGTTAACACTTACGATCCCGGTCATACCAGGGTATCCCTCGTAAGCGGTTCCGTGCGTATTGCAACAGCTAAAAAGCAACTGCTCATGAAAGCAGGAGCAACTGCGATCACCAGTGATAATAAAGATATCCTTTTACAAAATGTAAGCCCGAACCGGGAACTTGCATGGAAAGAAGGACGCTATTTCTTTCAGAATTCAGGACTGGCAGAGATCAAAGAAGTGCTGGAAAGATGGTATGGTGTTCATATCACTGTAGAGAATTCTTCTCTCAGGGATCTGAGGTTCACCGGAGGGGTGAATAAAAAAGAAGATATTAAAATATTCCTCGACAATCTTAGTGCAGTAACTAATCTAAAATACCAACAAAATTCCGAAGAGATCATTTTACATTGAGGCTAAATCAGAACGATAGTTTAAAGGTGCCAATTTCATAATTGTTAAAGAATATGTATGGACCAAAACCAAACCGTCATCGAGTTTAAAGACATTTGTATTGAGGAAGCAGTTAACTTCAAAGTCCCACCTGCACTCATTGAAATTCTTTTCATCAGAAATCTTTTCAAATTCAAAGAGCATCGGCATCTGATTACGGACTATCTGAAAAGTGGCGCCCTATTCCGTTTTTTAGAAAACTGGAATGGGCCATTTGAGGTAGTATTGTTCCTGGATCAGCCTACCATCCGGTTTGCAGATGGTATCACAGTGGGGGCAGACATGAACCAGGATCCTACAGCTTATTACAGGTGGGAAAGAGTGATCCATCTTTTATATATGGATATAATGCCTTCCACCAGAGATCAGATCATCAGGAACTTAGTTGAAAAAATAGGAGCTGTTTTATGTTTGAGCTACGCCTGAAAGATCATTTACTCCCATTAGCCACGTTTGGCTTGAAGTAATAAGTAAAACCCAGCATAACAAAGCGTTTTATGGGATTGGCTTGTACATCCTCGATATAACCGGGTGTAGTATTACGTACATAGGAAATATTGCGATCCAGGAGATCAAATACCTGCAGTTTCAACTGGCCCCGCGATTGAGGCAATACGGATTTTGAAATCATAGCGTTCAGCAGCAGTTGGTCGGCATTGTAGCCTGGGGCGCGCCCGGTATTCAGGATATAATTGAAATTGGTTCCAATAGTAAATCCAAGTGGCAGATTAATGTTGCCATCCATAGAGAATAAATAATCGAAATAGGCAGTGTTCGCGGTTTCTTGCAAAAAGTAGTGTGCTTTATTATAAACAGCTTGTGCAGAGAGCATAAGATCAAACAACTCCTTATGTGTATAGGAAAAGCTCAGGCTTTGACTGATGCTGCTTTTGTTTACCTGACCAAGGTTACCATTGGTGCTCGCAAAATCTTTGTTKAAATTGAATGAGGTACTGCTATTAATAGAAGTTCTTAAATTTTTTAGAGGAAAAGTATTCATGATATAGAGGCTTGCATTATAAGCCCCATTTACATTAACGGATTTACTTACCTGCCTTCCTAACGAATCTATATTGGTTGTACTCACAATTTTGTTGTACTCGAACGACAATACCCCAAATGCATACAATGTTCTGGACGTTTTAGGCGCCACCGATCTAAACCCAAGGGTATAATTGTCGGTTCGGGTAGCTTTAAGGTCAGGGTTACCTATGGTAATGTACAATGGGTTACTATTGTCCGGGATAGGCCGCAACTGCTCAATTCCAGGTGACTGTACATTACTGTTGTAGGTGGCATTGAGTTTGTTATTCCTGTCGAAATCATAGTTAACAAATACATTTGGGAAAATTTTAAACAAGCTGATCTCAGGATTATCCGGATGATCCATGTTTTGGTTAATCAGTGTATTGTTAACCATATTAATTCCAGCAGCATACTCAAGTTTTGATCCTTTGTACCGGAGCATTAACCCGCCGAAACGGGTCCTGGAAATGTTGGTAAACTTACCACTCAGGGAATCGTCAAATTTATCGTACACCAACTTCGGATAATTAAAACCATATACCTGCTTATCTAAATAATTCGATACGTTGGTATAGATATAAGAGAGATCTATGAACCAGTCTCTGATGATGGGCTGTGTATAGTTAAGTGTTGCCTGAAACACCTTATTATCTCCCTTTTGGGTATTGAACTGTTTAAGACTATCCCCGCTTTGCTGTCCATCGCTCAGCTGATATTTGGTGTTAGAGGCGTTGTAGGCATCTGAGCGGTTGTTACCATGCCCTAAGTTGAATCCGGCAACCAGTCTGCGACCAGGCTGTTTAAATGTCCGGTTGTAGGTCCAGTTGGTAACATAAGAGCGGGTATTCTCTTTGGAGGAGTTGTGTGTGGTACCCTTGTTGATGAGAAAATCCGGATTAACAAAAGATGAATAGTCGTTTTGAAAGTCATTGGATTTTTCTCTATAATTCAGCCGGTTCAGGATGGTCAGGGTACTTAATGAATCTATTTTATAGTTAAATGTAAGATCAAGGGAATGGGCTGTATTGTTATCCAGGTTATCGGAGTTCTGGCGATAATAAAAACTTGAATCCTTTAGAAAGTTCTGTCGGAGCGATCCGGTTAATACCTCTGTGCGAGTGTTATCTATGTAATAGCTCCCGCTTATATTGATTTTCTTACTGAGAGTCTGGTTATAATTTATTCCTGTGTTTAAACTCCTGGTCAGGCCATTACCGTTAGCGCTGGCCATATTGTCCATAAATCCATTCATGTTGTTGCCACCTGCAAGGAAGGTGAGCTGTCTGTCTTTGGTAAAGTAGTTTATACTGGTTTTACCGGTAAATTTATCCGAACTGCCATATCCTGCAGACAGGAAACCATTTATACTGTTCAAATGATCTTTCTTGATAGTGATGTTGATGGCTTTCTCTGTTTCCTGGTTGCCACCTGTATTCTGACCATCTAGCTCTGGCTTTCGGTCAATCAGCTGAATTTTTTCCGCCATTCCGGCCAACAGATTTTCTACCGCTAACCTGGTATTGTTTCCGAAATAGGGATGCCCGTCGATCATGATGGTTTTAACCGGCTTTCCATTAATTTTAATGTTACCGTCGGGAGTGATTTCAATACCAGGGATCTTTTTTAAGAGCACTTCCATGGTAGAAGTCTCCTTTGTTTTGTAATAGCTGGCGTTGTATTCCATGGTATCCACTTTCATGGAAACCGGTGAGCGGCTTTCGATCACCTCCACCTGAGACAGATTAACGCCGGTGCGGATTAATCGGATATCACCTAAGTCAGGGCTTTCCTCTTTGAAGTTACCGGGTAATGTTTTCAACAAAGGTTGGTAGCCCAAATAAGTGATAAAAACAATGTAATGCCCCTGAGGAATTCCTGCGATGGCAAAGGAGCCATTATTTATTGAAAAAGAAGTAAAATGTGCGCTCGTGGAATCTTTTGCATACAGCAAATTGATCGTAGCGTCGGCCAGTGGACTTCGGCTGGCTTCATCGAGAATTCTTCCCCTTATATTGTACCGGGTAGGGGTTTGCGACCGGGCACAAAGCGAGCCTAAAACAATGGTCATCAAAAGCGGCAATAGCTTCATACTGAGGGATTACATAGAGCGGTAATATCGATATTCTTATTGCAATCCTATTGCAGTATATAGGGCAACTGCTTGATTTTTGCGACTATGGGTCTATGCTGATTTTGGGAATTTCTATTCACAAATCATCAGAGCACTTACCACCCGGAATAATTATATTTAGTATGAAATTGTTCCACATATGCTATCATCTGTTATCGCCGCTTTGAAAAAAATAGAACACGGCTTTAAACATATCGCAGAAGCTGGTGATGAAATAATAAAAGATGCCAGTCAGGATCATCTGAAAACAGCTGCGGCATTGATTGGTGGCGATAGTTACCAGGAGCGGATGCTGGGCGTTTATCTCCTGGGGCTGTTGTCGCCAGAAGATGAGAAAGCATTACAGTTACTTAAAACCAAAGTAGCCAAAGATGAAAACTGGCGGGTGCAGGAGATGCTGGCCAAAGCCATTGATCATTACTGCAAAATTATTGGGTATGAAAAAGCGTTGCCGGAAATCAAACGCTGGGGGAGTGATCACCATCCTCTGCTCAATAGAGCGGTAGTGGAAGGTTTACGCATCTGGACCAGCCGGCCTTACTTTAAGGATCATCCGGAAAAGGCGATTGAGCTGATCAGTAAATTGAAATCAAAGGAAAGTGAATATCTCCGTAAGTCGGTAGGGAATGCTTTAAGAGATATCCGTAAAAAGCATGGTGCGCTGGTGGAGCAGGAAATAAAAACCTGGGACCTGTCTGTCCCGGAAATTGCGTTTACGTATAAATTAGTCATGAAATAAAAAACGGTTCATGAATCGCTGAAAAGCTTTCCATGAACCGGTTCTTTTTGGGAGGCAGCGCTGCTATTCCCAGTATTTTTCACCCTTCTTCATTTTCTCGAGGGTAGTTTCATAATTCTTTTTCTCATCGCCATCCGCTTTGTTCAGGGCTTTTTCTTCCCATGCGATGGCATCGTCTTTTTTGCCGGATTTGTACAGCAGGTTAGCATACGTGTCCATGAAAGCGGGGATTTCAGTGCCTTTGAAAGAGCGTTTGCTCCATTCCAGTGCCTGTTCTATGCACTGCATGTCATTACATTTTTCAAAGATGGTCCATGCGTATTCATTCAGTGCCTGTGGATCTGCTTTGTGGCCATATTTTTTCATATAGGCTACGATGTTAGCCACTGCATTGTTGGCATCTTTGATATAGCTGTAATACTGTACCTTGGTTTTCAGGAGCAGTTCTTCTGCTATGCCAGGGTATTTGGCGGTAATATTTTTTTCCAGTCCGGCCCAGTCAGGAGCGCTCTGGTCTTTCTTCATCAGCTGAGGATATACTTCTTCTTTAGCTACAATTTCCATCACTTTGTCTTCAGCTTTACCGGCGCCGAGTACTTTATTTACTTTGTCGGCATGGTGGAGGAACATATCAAAACCCACGTCCTTGCTGCTTTGGGTGAACTTGCCGATGAACTGCAAGTTTACCGGTGTGTAAAGATCTTTCTGCTGGCTCAGGTACAGTTTGGAGATGTCTGCTGCATTTTCCTGGTCATATTTGTCCAGTGCGAGGTAGGCCAGTTTGCGTAAGAACGCAGTATCTTTCTGTCCTTTTTTGAATTTATCCAGCTGTGTGTAATACTGCGTGGCAGGGTTCAGGGATGCGGCACATCTTTCAATAAACTGATCTGCTTCGGCACCACCCACCTGACGGTCTACGATATGACCATCGGGCGCAAATACCAGGAAGGTAGGGTAGGCGCGGATGCTGTAATTTTTTTCAATTTCTTTGGCAGATGCATACCAGTTTTTTACGTCTTCATTATCTTTTTCTGTCTGGTCCATCTGTACTTTTACGCTGATATATTTATCATTCATAAAGTTGCCTACTTTTTCCTGTGGGAAAATGTTGGCAGACATAAACTTGCAGGGGCCACACCAGGTGGTGAAACAGTCCATGAAAATGTATTTGTTCTCGGCCTTGGCTTTGGCTTGTACAGCGGCCCAGGTGCTGCCGTGTTCAAAATGGATCCCTTTATCCTGTGCTACCGCCAGTAAGGGTAACAGAAAGGTAAGGAGGAGTAATTTTTTCATAATGCTTGGTTTGTGGTTTGATTTCTTACACACTAATTTAAGTCAGTTCCGGAAGAAAACCGGACGGCCCCGGAAATTATTTGACAAGATAAGTTGATTCCAGGCGGCCAGACAAGCGTTTCCTGGCGGATATAGACTACCTGCGTTCTTTGCCCGGTTGTAACTTTTTTGAAGGAGGTGTCGTTAAACAGGTATCTCCCAAAATCTAAATCATCCGATCTATGAAACATTTTTATGTAGCAGCCTCCTTTCTTTTGTTAGCGGTAGTTTTTGTTAGCTGTAAAAAAAAGGATAAAGACGCCGACCCTCTTAAGCGGTTCACAGGTACATGGGAAATAGTAGCAGAGCGTGGCGTAAATGGTTACCGCGTTTATGCTCCCGGGGAAGGGGCCCGAACGATGTTTAAATCAGATTATACCTATTTTAGACATCTTCCGGGTATCGCAGATGAAGAGGGGAATTTTAAATTAACGCGTGTCGACGCCAAACCGGAACTTGATGCTCCCGCCTATGATCTGATCATTTTCGGTTCCTCTTATACCAACAGTTATGTTTTTTTAAAAGATACGCTTGTCTTAAGCCCTTACTCTTTAAATCCGGGTACTCCGAATTACCAGATATGGGAAACCAAGCTGGTACGGGTTCCGTGAGTAAGAATAATAAGTACTGCCGTCAGGCAGGAGCCCAAATAAAAGAGGCGGTACTCTATCACGATACCGCCTCCGCTCATTGTAAACAGTTTGATGGATCCAGGTGGATGTTAATACACTATGATGGTTTCCGTCTCCGAAACCTAAATATGCTAAACAATCTGCGTCCGGTTGTTAAATATTGTATTTTTCTATAGCACATTTGTACCTGTTTTTCGATGATTAGTTAAATTGTGGTAAATTGTTATAGGTAAAAACTTCCGCTATGCCGGTAAAACATTATGTGCAGCAGATAGACCTTACACATCCCAAATACCTGCAACGTCTGGTAGAGAATCGGCGCGTCTTCAATTCAAACAATTGCGAATTCAATGTCTTTGAGAGTTACCAGCAAGCTTACCGGGTACCACTGACCTTTGGGGATTTTGTAATCACCAGTATGGTGCAGGGCAAAAAGATCATGCATCTGTCTCAACAGCCGGCCTTTGAATACCAACCGGGGGAATCTGTAATTGTACCTGCCAACGAAACGATGATCATCGATTTTCCGGAAGCAGCAGCAGATAATCCTACCCAATGTATTGCCCTGTCGGTAGACGAAAACTTTATCCGCAATACCCTGGTGTATCTTAATGAGTATTATAACAGCGAGCCTACGGAGAAGAATGACTGGCGCCTGCAGTTTAATAAATACCATTTCAACAACGATGCAGACGTAACTGACCTGATCAATAAACTGATCCGCATTTGTCAAAGTCCTGATCGTGGCAGGGATATTTATGCTGATCTCAACATGAAAGAGCTGCTGATCCGCATTCTGCAAAGTCAGCACCTGCAACTGGTAGCGGAAGAAAGGAACACTAACAGTAATAATACCCGTTTCCATTTTGTGCTGCACTATATTCATGAACACTTAACGGAAAACATCCCCATAGATGCCCTTTGCCGAAAGGCTTACCTGAGCCGGAACATCTTTTTTAAATGGTTCAAGGAACAATTCGGCATTACTCCATTGCAATATATTAACAGGGAAAGACTAAAGCTGGCCAAGCAGCTGTTGGCCGACAGGAACAATACGGTCAGCCAGGTAAGTATGCAATGCGGGTTTAACGACACCAATTACTTTATCCGGCTGTTCAGGAGTGCCGAAGGCATTACCCCTGGTACCTACCAGCTGATTTGTTTTAAATAAGATATACAGGAAATATATTTCTTACCCGGGTCCGGCCCGGGTAAGAAAATAATGGCATTAGTAAAATGCCGGAGGAGGATTCAATGTAAGATTCTGCCGCTGATGCCAGTAAGGATAGATAGTGGGCACTTCACTGGCGGCATCCAGTTTCTTTACCTGTTCTGTTGTCAGGTTCCAGCCGGTGGCGCCCAGGTTTTGAATGAGCTGTTCTTCATTGCGGGCTCCAATGATGATACTGGATACGGTAGGGCGTTGTAGCAGCCAGTTCAGTGATATCTGCGCCACTGTTTTACCCGTTTCTGCAGCTATTTCATCCAGCGTGTCAATAATATTATAGAACACTTCTTCTTTCACCACCGCTTCCGGTACGGGACTGCCGCCCTGGGCTACACGACCCTGCCGCGGAATAGGGCTGTTGCGGCGATATTTGCCACCCAGCCGGCCTGCAGCCAGCGGCGACCAAACGATAGCGCCTACTCCCTGATCAATACCCAATGGCATCAACTCCCATTCATATTCCCGGTTGGCCAGCGAATAATATACCTGGTGCGCTACATAACGGTTCCAGCCATATTTTTCGGCAATGGCCTCCGATTTCATCAGGTGCCAGCCGGAAAAGTTGGAGGCGGCAATGTAACGTACCTTACCACTTTGCACCAGGTCATCCAGTACACGCATGGTTTCTTCCACCGGTGTAACACCATCGAAGCCGTGCATATGGTAAATATCGATATAGTCTGTTCCGAGACGTTTCAGGCTTCCTTCTATCTGCCGAAGCAAATGGAAACGGGAAGATCCCTGGTTGTTGGGTGTCTTTCCGAATGTAAAAGTAGCCTTGGTAGAAATCAGCAGCTGATCTCTTTTGCCCGAAATGGCTTTGCCCAGGATCTCTTCTGAAAGACCATCAGAATAAATATCGGCGGTGTCGAACAGGTTAACGCCTGCATCCAGGCAAAGATTCACCAGTCGTGTGGCCTCGTCTGCCTGTGTGCTGCCCCAGGCTTTAAAAAAATCATTGCCTCCGCCGAAAGTGGCGGTACCAAAGCTAAGCACCGGTACCTGTAGCCCTGATGCACCTAATTGTCTGTATTCCATTGGATGTAATTTTATCGTTTTTATATTGACCACCTGTGTGGCGGCATACAAAGGTCGGGGAAAGGAGGGAAGAGGCGCTTGTAAATTTATGGTATATAATTGTATTTTTATGAGGACAACTCACACTAAAGCAGATCTCCGAAGAATTTGGTTTTGCTGATGAAAGTCACCTGTCTCATTTTTTCCGCAACCGGCATAAAATGACGCAGGTGTCGTTCCGTAACCCCGGAGCCGGGAAGTAAGTCCTGATGCCGCAACCACTGTGCAGCCCCATAAGCCGCCTACATTTCACCCACGGCCACACAAAAAACGTTGCGTTTTAAAATTATTCCTATATTTTCGTAACTGATTACGTAATTAACTACAATATGGAATTCTTTAATAAAACCGGAAAGGCAGCGCTTGGCAGCAGACTGCGTATGTTGACAGAAACCATCACTGAAGATGCCGCACAGATCTTTAAGCTGTACGACACGCCGCTGCAACCCAAATGGTTTCCCGTATTTTATGTATTATCAGAAGGAGGAGAGAAAACGATCACGGCCATCGCCCAGGAAATAGGACACTCGCATCCTTCCGTGAGCAAGATCATCACGGAAATGCGAAAGAAAGGACTGGTAGCGGAAAAAAAGGATAAGACAGATGGCCGGAGAAACATGGTGAGCCTCACAAAAAAAGGAACCGATATCAATGCAAACCTCAAAGAGCAACTCATTGATGTGGGCAATGCCGTAGAAGCCATTTCTGCACAGGCTTCCCATGATCTGTGGAAAGCAATACAGGAATGGGAATACCTCCTGCAGCAGCAGTCACTGTTAGACAGGGTCAGAGAACAACGAAAGAAGCGGGAGGCGGGAAACGTGCAGATCGTGGATTACACCCCTAAATATAAATCCGCTTTCAAGGCATTAAACGAAGAATGGATTTCTACCTGGTTTAAGATGGAAGAAACGGACTATAAATCGCTGGATAACCCGGAAGGATACATCCTGAAAAAAGGCGGCCATATTTTCGTGGCGCTCTACAACGATGAACCAGTTGGGGTTTGCGCACTCATCAAGATGGATGATCCGGACTACGATTACGAACTGGCTAAGATGGCGGTATCTCCCAAAGCTCAGGGAAAAAGCATAGGCTGGTTACTGGGACAGGCTATTATAAAGAAAGCAACGGCCCTGGGCGCACGAAATGTTTACCTGGAAAGCAATACCATATTAAAACCTGCTATCAGTCTGTATGAGAAGCTGGGCTTTAAAAAAGTAGCTGGCCGGCCTACACCTTATGAACGCGCAAATATACAAATGGAATTGCCGCTTAAATAAGTAGCGTTCTTCAAAATACCTGCAAATGGCTTCCGTAACAGGAAGCTTTTTTTTATCCGGCAACAGCGGGTTCCGCTAATAAATAAACAAGGATAGTGATTATTAAAATGGAACCGTATATTAGTGTCCTGACGGCTGAACGCTTTTCCTATGAAGCCGGCTATCTGACCACGTTATGCAAATAATTTAAAAACTCAAGAACATGATATCACCTGACTCTTTGGAACAGGAAGCATTTCAGACAGCTAAAAATTCTGCTAAACTATCCACGTCTTTACCGGCAAAATTTACAGAAAAGAAATACGTCATTACACTGGTATTCGTCACCTCCCTCTTTATGTGCTGGGGTATTGCGCTGACGATGGGAGATGTGTTGAATAAACATTTTCAAAACGTATTAGGCTTATCCAAATCACAGTCGGGGCTGGTACAGTTTTCCATTTTTGGTGCTTACGCGCTTATGTCTGTTCCTGCGGGGTTGTTCATTAAAAAGATGGGATACAAAAACGGGGTGTTACTGGGGCTCACTTTATATGCCCTGGGTGCATTTCTGTTTGTTCCTGCGGCCAATGCAGGTTCATTTGCAATTTTTCGTATAGCCTTATTCGTATTAGCCTGTGGCATGGCTACGCTGGAAACAGTAGCGCATCCGTTTATGGCCGCCCTGGGCGACCAGCGCACCAGTGATCAGCGTATCAACTTTGCGCAATCATTCAATGCGGTGGGCGCTATCGTAGGACCTACCATGGGCAGCTATTTTCTGCTCAGTGAAAAACAGGAAGCAGGCAATGAATTATCGTCTGTAAAAACATTATACATCTGTATAGGTGCGGTGATTGCAATCATCGCTGTTGCTTTTGCGCTGGTGAAAGTGCCACCGGTAACAGATCCGCATGATGGTACTGCTGACATCACTGCAACAGGTACGGTCAGCATCCGTAAAAAATTATTCCAGCAAAAGCATTTTGTATGGGCAGTAGTGGCGCAGTTCTTTAACGTGGCAGCACAGGCCGGCACCTGGGCTTTCTTTATCAACTACGGTCATGAAGTGATGCATTTCTCCGATGGAAAAGCCGGTTATTTTATGACGCTGTTTATGGGTATGATGCTGGCCGGCAGATTTGTAGGTACGGCGTTAATGCGGTTTATTGCGCCTAATAAACTCCTGGCCGCCTTTGCACTGGGAAATATCCTGATGTGTGTCCTCGCGGCACAGGGGTGGGGCTGGACTTCCTACATCGCGCTGCTGATGATTAACTTCTTCTTCAGCATCATGTATCCTACTATTTTCAGTCTCGGTTTAAAAGACCTGGGCCCGCAAACACAACAGGCTTCTTCCTTTATTGTAATGGGCATGTTTGGTGGGGCCATTTTCCCTTTCATCATGGGACGCCTGGCAGATACCAATATCGCTACCGCCTACTACCTGCCAGTCGTTTGCTATGCCGTTATTTTTCTCTTTGGATATAAGTTATATAAACTCAGGTAAATATTTTATGCCTGCTGCTAATCTTTGGCAGCAAAATGTATTTATGATTGCGAAAAGCCGTTCCTTTGTAGAGCGGCTTTTTTTTGCCCGGCAACTATGAACAAAGGAGTAAGTTGCATTGTTGCTAATACCTGGAAGAACGCGTAGGAGCTTGTCAAAACTATAGTTATGGATCGTCGTCCCCAAAACATAGTGACCCGTCTTTTGTCCGCCGCCGGAATTACGGTCAACGGCCACCAACCATGGGATATACAGGTAAACAATACTGCTTTTTACGGAGAAGTACTGTACCGCGGCTCCCTGGGGCTAGGAGAATCTTACATGAACAATTACTGGGACTGTGAGCGGCTGGACGACTTCTTTACAAAAGTATTGCTGGCCAACCTGGATGCCCGTGTTAAAAAGAGTTTCCGGTTTAAGGCAGATATTTTACTCGCCAGGCTATTGAATTTTCAAACCCCCGCCAAAGCTTACCGTAATGGAAGCGCACACTATGACACCGGCAACGACCTCTTTGAAAGTATGCTGGATAAACGGATGACCTACACCTGTGCTTTCTGGGGAAATGCCCGTACCCTGGATGAGGCACAGGAACAAAAGCTGGACCTGACCTGCCGTAAACTAAAGCTGCAGCCAGGCATGCACATCCTGGACATCGGCTGTGGCTGGGGAAGCCTGGCAAAGTTTGCGGCCGAAAAATATGGCGTACGCGTAACCGGTATCACCATTTCAAAAGAACAGGTGGAACTGGCAAAAGAGCGCTGTAAAGACTTGCCCATAGACATCCGTTTAACAGATTACCGCACGTTGCATGAACCGTTTGATGCCATTGTTTCCTTGGGCATGTTTGAACACGTCGGATATAAGAACTATGATGCCTATATGAAAATGGTGCATCGTTGCCTGAAAGATGACGGGCTGTTTTTACTACATACCATCGGAGGTAACACCCCTAATACCTTCACCGATCAGTGGCTGAACAAATACATTTTCCCAAACGCCATGATCCCTACTATCCGCCTCATCGGACAGTTTATAGAGGGCTTGTTTGTAATGGAACACTGGCAGAATTTCAGCGTAGACTACGACCATACGCTGATGGCCTGGTATGAAAATATTTTACAGAACTGGGATAAGCTGAAAACAAAATACGATCCCACCTTTTTCCGCATGTGGAAATACTATCTCTTATCCTGTGCCGGCTCTTTCCGTGCCAGGAAAAGCCAGTTGTGGCAGATTGTGCTCTCTAAAAATGGTGTGCCTGGTGGCTATCGTTTTAAGTGACGGCATGAGTTCCCGTTTCCATTTGTACCGCCTTTAAACTACCGCCTCTACCACTTGCAGGACAAAACAACCCGGTTGCAGATAAACCCGCTTGTCTTGCCAAATATAATCCCCACGCGGCATGCAGGCTGCTACTTTTGCTGTAAACATCAAAGTATGCAAGCCTATTGTCTTGAAACTACACAACTTACCCATTATTTCCCCGGTAACGAAAGAGCCCTGGATAATATTTGTCTGCAGGTACCTACAGGCGCCATTTACGGTTTCCTCGGGCCTAATGGCGCCGGCAAAACCACCACCCTGAAACTGCTACTGGGATTACTGAAAAAACAGCAGGGTACTATCCGCATATTAGGAGAAAGTTTTGACCAGCACCGCATGGCTATTTTGAAACAGGTGGGCTCTCTGATTGAAAGCCCTTCTATTTATGGTCATCTGACAGCGGCAGAGAATTTATGGCTACTGCAGAAAATTTATCAATGCCCTGCCCGCAGGGTGAAAGAAGTGCTGGAGTTGACAGCGCTTGCCGGCACGGGCGGCAAGAAGGCCGGCCGCTTTTCACTGGGCATGAAACAACGCCTGAGTATTGCCATTGCCATGTTGCATAACCCCTCCCTGCTGATCCTGGATGAACCCACTAATGGACTGGATCCCGGAGGCATTATTGAAATGCGGGCATTGCTCCGTCAACTGAACCAGGAAAGCAATATGACGATTCTCATCTCCAGTCATATGCTGTCGGAAATAGAAAAGCTGGTTACACATGTGGGGATTATCAATAAAGGAAAATTGCTTTACCAGGGAGCCCTATCGGATCTGACAGCAGAAAGGGCCCTGCATAGCCGGGTGCGGATCGACTGCAGTGACATGGCCCGCTCACTCACGCTGATAGCCGCATGTGGGCTACATGCCAGTGTAGAACAGGATAGAATATTGCTGGAGGGAGTAAGCCGGGAGCAACTGGCTGTGATTAATCAGCGCCTCGTCACGGAGGGGGTGCTGGTATACGAAATGAATACCCGCCGGAATGACCTCGAAGATATTTTTATGAACCTTACCAATAACTAATCATATGCCCCTGACTTTTTTGCACAGCTTCCAGAGTGAGTGGATGAAGCACAAGCACTCTGCCGCCGTATGGCTTACCGTAGCCGGTGGCGCCTTTATGCCGGTCGTTATTTTAATGCGGCGCTTTTATTATTTTGATGAACTGGCTTCCAGTAACAGTGCGGCGAATATATGGGAGCTGTTGTATCACAACAGCTGGCAGTTTATGGCGATCTTTCTACTGACCATGGGCGTCATATTGGTGACCAGTATGATTGGGCAACTGGAATACCGGAACAACACCTGGAAACAATTACACACTACGCCGCAGTCACTGACCACTATCTTTTTTGCGAAGTTCGCATTGATATTAGTGATGCTCTTACAGTTTTTTATCCTGTTCAATATCGGGATATACCTGGAAGGTGTAATTCCGGCACTCCTGGTTAAAAAGGTACCCTTTCCGGCGGCGCCTTTTCCTTTTGTGGCCTACCTGGCGGGAAATGGAAAGTTCTTTATAACCTGTTTACCGGTAATTGCGCTGCAGTATTTATTGAGTTTGCAGTACCGCAATTTCCTGGTGCCGGTGGGCGTGGGGATGGGCATGTATATATTTTCCGTGATGGCAGTGAATTGGGAATATGGCTTTACAATTCCGTACATTTATAGCATCTACAGCTTTAATGGGCAATACACGGATCGCATTTATATATTTTCAGTGGCATATTTTCTTCTCATAGGGCTTGCAGGATATTTGTTATTTATTTATAAAAGAGAACGGGGTTAACATGAAAAAGCCTGTCATTTATCTGTTGCATATGGGATATTGGCTGCTCTATGGGCTGCTGATGTCTACCTTTATATCATTTATTGGTAAAGGCCATCTGTCATGGCATGAGTTATGGACTACGTTGTTTTTTTCGCCGCTGGCATTGTTTTGTTTTTTACCCGGTATATTAGGTTTCTATTCTTTCTATACTATTTTATTCAATTACTTTTTAGTTAAAAAGAAGCACCTGGCCCTGGTAGGAATGTGTATTGTTTTTGCGCTGGCAGCCGGTCTGATTACCACATTGTTATTGGCATTGCCACTGACGCATTGGATGGGACATCCCACGCTGAGGGAGCAACTATTCATGGCCGTTTTCCTCGCCTTGCTGGCCACTATTCATGGCATTATAGGTTTGGTATTAAAAGGGTTTATCAGTTGGTATGGTGATATTAAGTTGAAGGAAGAATTAAATAAAAGAAATTATGAAACAGAACTGGCACTGGTAAAGTCCCAGATCAATCCGCATTTCCTGTTTAATACCATCAACAATATTGATGTACTGATAGAAAAAGATGCCACCAAAGCATCGCTGTATCTGAATAAGTTGTCGGGCATTATGCGCTTTATGCTGTATGAAACCAAAGCAGACCGGATTCCCTTACAGAAGGAGCTGGATTATATTGAAGAGTATATTGCTTTGCAGCGGATCAGAACCGCCAACAGTAGTTACGTACAATATACATTGCAGGGCGATCCTGGTAATATGATGATTGCGCCTATGTTGTTTATTGCTTACATAGAGAACGCGTTTAAACATGCGGCGCCCAGGAAGGAAGGACATGCGGTAAGCATTACGTTGTCTATTGATCAGGGCACTATTAACTTTGGCTGTGAGAATAAATACCAGCGTACATCTGAAGTGAACGGGATCCATAACGGTTTGGGCAATGAGTTGTTGCAACGCCGGCTTGCATTGTTATATCCCGGTAAGCATACGCTGGATATTTCAGATCAGGAAGGAAATTATAAAGCGAATTTAACTTTGCGTACCCATGAAAATTAGCTGCATCATTATAGAAGATGAACCGCTGGCGCAGGAGCGTATCAAAGGGTACCTGCAGAAGCTGCCTTTCCTGGAGCTGATGGCTACTTTTGATAATGGTATAGATGCGCTGTTATACCTGCAGTCGAACGCGGTGGATCTTATTTTCCTGGATATTAATATAGGGGAGATATCCGGTATACAGTTGCTGCAGGCTATGCATACCAGCACGGAGGTAATTATTATTACAGCGTATCATGAATACGCACTCAAAGGATATGAATTGAATGTCACCGATTACCTGTTGAAACCTTTTACTTTTGATCGTTTTTTGCAGGCGGTAGAGAAAGTGAAAAATAACCTGTTCCGGCGGGAAGTGGCGACAGAAAAGAAATTCATTTTTGTAAAAACAGAATACCGCCTGGAAAAGGTGCTGCTAAGTGAGGTATTGTATATTGAAGGGATGCGCGACTACCGGAAAATACATACCCTGCACAAAAAGATGATGACGCTGAAGACTTTCCGTGAGTTTGAAGCAGAGCTTCCGCCAGCTATTATTTGCAGGGTACATAAGTCTTTCATGGTGGCGATTGATAAAATAGATGCCATTGAAAAAGATGGCATCAAAATACAGGACTAGGTGATTCCTGTTTCTGATACTTATAAAAAGCGGTTTTACCAGTTAATTACATCGGCCATCTAAAAATCCGGCGAGAGCCCTTTAGCTGCGGCCMCAAAATTTGTCCGCTATGAAATGCACCACTTATTTATGCCTTGTATTACTGTTTTTATCGGCCGGCTGCCAGTTGCATCATCATAAAATGTCCACAGTGGTTTCAGATAGCCTTTTAATGAAAGAAATATACCGGCACCAGCGATCCTGGTTCCATGTATCTCTTCATGACGACCCTAACTATGTGAGCATCATTAACCTGGCGCGTTCCTACAGAGGGCAACTGTATGAGAAGAATGGGATCCGTATTTCGGCACTTGCTGACTTTATTATATTAGACGGATATGCACCGGGTTGGGGCACGTATGAGTGCTTATTTATCGGCCCTGAGAAGAGTTTTGCGTATCGTATGAGTGGAGATGGGAAATGGGAGGTAGCGGTCGTTCATACAGATAACAGCATCATGAGCAAAAAATCAGGGATCAGGTCCGGTGTTATCGACAAGGTAAGATCATGGGATACCGCCTGTATAAATCAACTAAAACACCGTATAGGATCGTCTGTATCAGATGGTGCCAGTTATATAGCCACCAGGGTACAGTTAAGTCAGGGGCGTATCGTACAATTGGAAACAATGGCGTTTGAGGAATTTCCCGATCAGTTTTGATGAGTTGCGCGCTATATGTGGCAACCACTGCCCACCGTTTTATAACCGTTTTGTGGAAAGCAGGAGCCAAATCGTAGCTCTCATAACCCTTTAACCCCCTGTTTTTACACTGGTGCAAAAGTTGTACTGCTACATAAAAACTCAGTAGCTATGAAAGAGCTGACCAACAACCCCTCAAAAAAGAACTTGTTTGAAAAAATGTCTACTAAGGTAATTGCTGCTACCGGCAGCCCCTGGGCCTTTTTTGTAGCCCTCACCGTGATTGTGGTTTGGGCGGTTAGTGGGCCGCTGTTTCACTACTCAGATACCTGGCAGCTGGTCATTAATACAAGTACTACCATTATTACTTTCCTGATGGTATTTATTATCCAGAAATCACAGAACAAAGATTCCAAATCGGTGCAGCTGAAACTGAATGAACTGATTGCCGCCAATAAATCGGCCAGCAACCGGTTGATTGACGTAGAGAATTTGTCGGAAGAAGAACTGGACATCTTACACAAATACTATTGTGTGATGGTAGAGGAAACAAGGAAGAGAGTGAGTATGACGGAGTCGCATTCGGTGGAAGAAGCGATTGGTGATGCACGAAGCAAACATGAGGAAGACCTGCTGACCCGGAAAAAGGCAAAAAAAGCGTAATGAAGACACGGATTATATATTCGCTATGGTCCTGCTCAGTCTCAACGCTTGTTTTACAGCAGATTTTTCAGTTTGCTGAGCACCGTTTTCATATTAATTCCTTTACCCAGCAATCCTTTCAGGAGATCACCTTCCCGGGCCAGCCGCTGCGGCAGGTTGTAAATATTGAAATCAGCTACTTTCAATCCTTTTTTTACTTCTTCCCAGCGTAATGGAGCGGAGGCGGTGGCGCCGGGTCTGGGCCGCAGGGAATAAGCGGAGGCCATCGTTTGTATCTGCCGGTTTTGGAGGAAGTCCAGGTAGATTTTTCCTTTTCTTTTTGCAGGTGTTCTCAGGATACTGGTGGTGTTGGGCAAACGCCGGTTGGCAATTCCTACAATTAATTCGGCCAGCATACGGGATTGTTCGAAGGTATATTTTGCACCCAACGGAATAAGTATATGCATGCCCGTAGCCCCGGATGTTTTTACGTAAGCGTTGGCGCCGATATCGTCCAGGATACTTTTTATTTCCAGTGCCGTTTCAATCACCTGGTCAAAGGTGTTGGTATCCGGGTCCAGGTCTATGAGGCAGTAGTCCGGGTAATCGGGTTTACTGATTCTGCTGTGCCAGGGATTCAGTTCTATGCAGCCTAAGTTGGCCATGTACAACAGGCTGGCCTTATCCGTGCAAACCATAAATTCTTTCGTCTCCCCATCTGAGTCGCTGGTATACGGGAATCGTTTTATCCAACTGGCTACTTTGTCCTCTACATTTTTCTGGTAGAAGCTAAATCCTGTAATCCCTTCAGGGAAGCGGTTGAGCGACTGAGGTCTGTCTTTCAGATAGGGGAGTATATAATCCGCGATGTCTGCGTAATAGTTAATCATATCCCGTTTGGTGATCCCTTCTTTCGGCCAGTACAGTTTGTCAAGGTTCGTAAATTTCAATAGTTTCCCATCTGATTTTATCTCGGCCTGGTTTTCATTTTCCGGTAAAAAAGTAGTTCGCTTGGCTACTTTTTGGGTGGGTGATGATGTTATCTTTACCTGTTTTTCATCGGCAGCCTTTTTATCTTCCCGCAGCCCTATAAATATGGGTTGTCGTAAGATGCCATCCTGTGTGCTTTCCGTGAATTTTACTTCACATACCAGCTCTGGTTTCAGCCAGGTAGCGGGCATATTTGTATCCGGCTTTGGTTTAAACGGACAAACGCTTGTAATCAGCGGTTGAAATTTTATAAAGAGTGATTTGAGTTGCTGTTCACTGAATCCGCCACCAGTATGGCCAATGTATTTCAGTACACCATTTTCATATTTTCCCAGGATGACGGCGCCAAAATGTTTACGGTTGTTTCTGCCGGCGGTATAGCCACAAATGATGGCTTCCATGTGCTGATTGTTTTTGATTTTCAACCAGCTTTCCGACCGGCGGCTCATTACATAACTGCTTTCGGCGGCTTTGGCCATAATACCCTCCAGTCCTTTGTTAACGGCTGCCTGGTAGAAACGGATACCATCTCCGGTAATATGCCGGCTATAGCGTAGCAGGTCGTTATCCTGTGGGATCAGTTGTTGCAATAGTTGTTTACGTTCCAGCAATGGCAGGTGTCTGTAGTCTTTGCCATTATACCAGAGCAGATCAAACATATAATAAACGAGGTGGGCACTTTTGCCATGTTTGAAATAATTTTGCAGGGCCTGGAAGTCGGGATTGCCTTTTTCATCTATCGCTACAATTTCGCCATCTGTTACTGCTTTAATGTTCCAGTCTTTCAGTGCGTTTGTGATAACGGCAAACTTTTCATTGAAGGAGAGCTGGTTCCTGGAATGTAGTTCCACTTTCCCGTTCCGGAGGTAGGCAATAGCGCGGTAGCCGTCCCATTTAATTTCGTATAGCCAGTCCTCTTTGTCGAAGGGGGCTGAAGTAACCGCGGCCAGCATGGGTTTAACGCCTGCCGGCATAGGGGCTTTTTTCCCTTTTTTTATGATTTGGGAGATATCATCCGCTATGGGGCTGGCCTTTTCCGTAGTCGTTTTAGCGGTCGCTCTTTTTTTTGTGGTGGCTTTTGTAATGGGTTGTTCCTTATTGCTTTTCCATTCTTTATGTGGATTTTTCGCTACCTGTTCCAGCGTTTTGCCAGAGAGTACCGATTTGTTTTTAAGGGTGATATCATTTGTAGTGGCGTAGCGGTCTTTCAGTTTCATGAGCAGCCAGGCATTGTCGCCTCTGCCGGGGGCTTTAACGAGGGCGAAGCTGCCCTTCAGTTTTTTGCCCTGCAGGGTAAACTTCAGTTTGCCGCCGTGCAGCTGATGGAGGAGGTCATTGGTTTGTTGCTGCTTACTTCCTTTGGTTGCCTCTTCCGGGGTATAGGGACCTGCATCCCATACAATGACGGTTCCTGCCCCGTAGTTGCCTGCGGGAATGCTGCCTTCAAAATCTTTGTAGTCGTAGGGATGATCCTCTACCATCATGGCCAGGCGTTTGATGTCCGGATCCATGGAGGGGCCTTTGGGTACTGCCCAGCTTTTCAGGACGCCCTTCATTTCAAGGCGGAAATCATAATGAAGGTGAGAAGCATGGTGCTGCTGCACAACAAAATGTAGCACCTTGTCCGCAGCTTTACCGCCGGCAGGTTCCGGTGTTTGGGTAAAGGTTCTTTTCTGTTTATACTTTTCTAAACTCATGACTGGATTAGTTTAGCCGATCATTCTTATATAACCTTTAGGAGCATGAATGGTTCAGGCATTATGGTCATTTCTGGTAGTAACGTTTCTTCCGGGCCAATGACTACTACTATCATGAAAAGAAGACAACATCCACACCAAAAAAAGCAGGCCGCAGGAAATCTGTTAATGTTGGACGGTAGTTGTCAAAGTTCGTCTGCATATAAGAGATGATTAAGTTATCATGAGCGTAATGGATATACGTTTGGAGGTACATCACATATTCATGCTATTTTAAAATAAATGTTTTTATGAATTGTAAAAAAAGACTTTAAATTTGCCAACTGTTTTGTATTACACCCAATGCCAACTTATATTTTGTACACGTCATGTTTTTTAAATATTCCTAAATATATCAAATGAAAAAAGTAATGTTGCTGGCTATCGCATGTATAGCGGGTTTCAGTTGTTATGCCCAGAGTTTTATGCACGGAGCAGGTGTTGTTGTATTTGTTGACAAAGCAGATGGTTCAGATGCCGGCGTGATTGGCGGTCTGACTTATTCTCCCCGTTTTAATTTTGTAGAGAGAGATGAAATGTCGGTGTCTGTAGGTATTCCTTTGAGTGTAGGTCTTTCCGGTAGCTACTCCGCTCACTACGGTGATTACGAAAGAGAATCCAATACCCTGAACTTTATGTTTAATGCGCCATTGATCGTGAATCTGAACCTGGGTTGCGGAGCTACCAAACGCTCACACCGCAGATTCGGATTTTTTGCAGGTGGAGGTTTTGCTTATCATTATGGTTCCAGAAGTGAAGGCATCGTTTTTTATGATGATTATAAATCAAAAAGACAATCCAGTAGCACCGGACCTACGGGTAATGCGGGTGTGCGTTTTGGCGTAGGTCGTGGTCATCACAATATTGAAGTGAAACTGGCTTACATGAAAGGTTTGAATGATGATAAGCCAAATATATTCAGCGCCGGTACGTTGTTTAACTTCTAGGAGTTGACGAATTAATATCACTGAGTGGAGGTACGGAATGGTATTTTTGCTCAGTGATTTTTTTTGTAGTAAGTTGTTTTCTGGTTGAGGTAATTTCAAATGACCAAACTGAATAATCAATCATATGGGTGCCTTTAATACACTGGATGTAAAAGCGCTTTCCTGCCCGAATTGCCATCACGTGCAGGATTGGAAGCTGCAATTTAAGTACGGCGATTGCTGGCAGTTTTCTTACAAGATGTACGATACATTAGGTTGGGGCGGAAATGATGTTGGCGATAAGGATGCATCAATTGTATTGGTGGAAGGCGTTCCCGAAAATCAATGTAGTCAGTGCTTGGAGTATGATTTTTATGCAAGGATATTTGTAGACGATAATAAGTTGGTAGCTGCCAGCCTGGTATTGAAACCACTTTTGTTCTTTGATAATCTTGATGGTGATTATCTGATCATAAAATAGGCACCTGTAATTAGCATTCGACTCATTTTTATTAGTTTGACAGATGTTTATAAAAAAGAGCCTTCCTTACATAGCAACTATCTGCCTGCTGCAGACAGCCTGCAATAGCAACAAAGCACCCAACAGCAGTGATTCAGCGATGATAATAGCGAAAGCTGCGGAAGTTGCTCCCACGCCCGCAACAGACAATATCACCCAACTCATTCACCGGGCAGATAGTGTGGTCAACAGTATTAAGATGAAACAGCTTGAACAGCAGGCCGCTTATTTGGCACCTATTCCGCCGAATGATACCCTGTTCACCCATCTCTATTTTAAAGAGAACGTACCTGTTAAATTAAGCTATACAACCTTCGATGAGAGTGGTAAAGCTTCCGGCATCGCTTATTTTTATTTTAATGATTTCTTTTCGTTTATCCATGAACGTAGATTCCGTGATGAGGTAGTATACGCTGTGGTAACCCGCGATGGATATTACTTTAGCTTTAGTAAAGCTGATAAAGATAACAGCCTGAAACTGGATGAGACTCCGGAAGCAGCGGTTGACTACAACCTGGGTGGATTCTTAAAATACATTAATGACTTAATACAGTTATACCCCGGTTTTAAGTTTGATATTCCTGTAGTAAAACTGAAAGGTGATTTTGCTTTAAGGGTGGCGGCGCCTGTTGGCTTATTTGAAAAAGCAGATACTAGTTCAAGGATCATGGGCACACTGAAGGTAGGTACAAGGATAGGATATTTAGCATCCTCAAGGGATCGGATTAGTTTCAGAGGAAAGAGGTGGATATGGTACCAGGTGAAAAGCGGGGATAAAATTGGTTGGGTAGTGGGGCATCCGGATTGGATCGAGGAGATTTCCGGAGAAGATTTTGATTGAGTGTTCCAGGAAAGCTACCCTTCTACAAGGGAAGGGTAGCTGCAAATAATTTAATACCCTGTATTCTGTCCCAGTGCCGGATTCTTCGCTACTTCCGTAGCCGGAATCGGCAGCAGCACGTAATAAGGCTTGTAGGAAGCTGACAGCTCCGGTTCTTCCGTAGCAGATGCGGTTACTGCCGCCTGCGGATATTTACCCCATCTGATCAGGTCTAAGCGGCGGTGTCCTTCTCCCACTAATTCCCAGGCGCGTTCCTGGTAAATTTCATTCCTGAACTGTTCCTGTGAAAGACCGGTGGCATCGTCTAAACCAGCACGTTTTCTTACTTCATTCAGGGCTGCTTCAGCCACGGCGGTATGCCCGTTTTCATTGGCGGCTTCTGCGAGCATGAGTAAAACATCGGCATATCTCAGTAAGTAGATATCCAGACCGCTGTTACGCTCTCCGGCGTCCAGGCGCCACCACTTTGGCCCAAACCATACATCTACTTTGTTGGTATTATCCGGGCGGAAGGAGGTTCCATTATAGCCAGTAGCGATGAGGGATGCCTTCCTTTTGTCTTTTGCATTAAAGCTGTTGGCAAAGGAATGGTATGGCACATAGGAGCGATACCATGGCTTGCTGACAAAAGGTGCTGCGCCCACGGTGTTGTTGGGCGAATAGAAGGCATGCTGGTAGCTGTTGAGCAGGTCTGTCTGGAAATCTATTTCAAAAATCGACTCCCTGTTGAATTCATTGTCGGCGCTGAATACGGATGCGTAGTCGGGAAGTAATATATAGGTGCCGGAAGTTTTTATCTTCATGGCAGTTTCTTCCGCTTTTGCATAATCTTTGGTCCATAAATACACTTTGGTGAGCAGGGCAAGGGCTGCGCCGCTGCTGGCGCGACCGTTGTCGGAAGACGCATAGGTGGCTGGTAGTCCTGCTGCCGCTTCTGTCAGATCGGCGATCATCTGTTTGCGGATGTCTGCCACAGGCGATCTGGGAAAGGTTTTAGACTGATCTATGCCGGCGTAGTTGCTTTCGGTATAAAGTACCGCATCTCCGAATAAACCAGTGAGGTAATAGTAGAACAGTGACCGCAGAAATTTCGCTTCACCCAACACCCTGGTTTTGGTGGCAGCGGAAATGGTGGGCGACTTCGATACCTTATCAATGACCAGGTTAGCGGCGTAGATGCCTTTATAAAAAGCACTGTACATCACCGGCGCATTGCCCGGAGATCCGGCGGTAATATTTAAGGGGCCGGGATGCGGTACCCTGATTACATCGCAATTCTCATCCAGGGTTTGCCACAGCTCCTGTTGAAACAGGCGGTTAGGGTAGGTGCCCACCAGCCAGTAATAGACGCCATTTACGCCCTGTATGGCGTCGGGATCAGATTTAAAGAACTGGTCAGGAGACAGGAAGCTTTTAGGCTCTTCCGTCAACGATTTTTTGCAGGAAATAAAAGTGGCAAATGCTATCGCTATTAAAAATATTTTCTTCATTGGTTGTTATTTTAAATATCATCAATCAACACCTGCTGTTACAGGGTCAGGTTCACACCAATAGCATACGTTCTGTTCTGCGGATAGTTGGTGTTATCAAATCCACGTAGGGTAGAACTGGTGCCATAAGAATTGGTTTCCGGATCGTAGTAAGGATAGTTGGTGATATTGAATAAGTTGGTAGCGGTAATATATACGTTCAGGTTATTGATCCACTGACTGTGCATAGCTTTACCAGACAAGTTATAGCCCAGGTTCACTGATTTCAACCGCAGGAAGGAGCCTTTGTATACCCACATAGTAGAAGGAATATAGTTCCGGGAGTTCACGCGGGGAATATTGGAATTAGGGTTGGAAGGCGACCAGCGGTCTTTGATCATCGCATATTGATTGGTCAGTGGCTCACCTGTCTTGTAGAAATCATCGGCCAGGTTCATTACATCATTGCCGAAAGAACCCTGGAAATAAATGTTCAGTGATAAGTTTTTGTAACGGAAAGTATTACCGATACCACCAAAAAATTTCGGGTTGCCATTACCTATTTCACTAAAATCTTCCTGACCAAATTTGCCGTCACCGTTCCGGTCTACATATAATGGATCTCCTAACTTCGGATTGGCACTTGGATCTACTGCACCTTTGGGTATTGCATCTGATTTGCGTACACCGTAATAAGTGGCGCCCCAGAATGTACCTACCGGGTGACCCACCTGTAATTTGCTCACTGTACTATAGCCGCCAAAGTCGATACCGGCCAGGTCAAAGCTTTCTACGCCACCCAGGTCTACCACCTTGCTACGGTTACCGGAAATATTGAGAGAAGATTCCCAACTGAAATTTTTATGCGCGATATTTTGTGTGTTGATGAGTAATTCAAGGCCTTTATTCTCCACCACACCTATGTTGGTAGTTTTGCTGGTAAAGCCGGTTTGCGTAGGTAGCTGCTGACTTAACAAAAGGTCTTTAGTGCGTTTATTATAGTAATCCAGTTCTACGCTGATGCGGCCCTTGAGAAATCCTGCTTCCAGGCCCAGGTCAAACTGGCGGGTGGTTTCCCATTTCAGATCCGGATTGGGCAGTTGGGATTGCACATAGCCGAGGATCTGTTTTTTACCGATGATATAGCCGTTTGCCGACCTGAGTGCCGGCAGGGAAGAATAGGTTGGAATGGCCTGGTTACCGTTGTAGCCATAGCTGGCCCGCAGTTTCAGGTTATCAAATACATTCAGGTGTTTGATAAAAGGTTCTTCTTCCAGGCGCCAGGCGATGGCTGCTGCAGGGAAAAAAGCGTATTTGTGATTTGCCGCAAAGCGGGAAGCACCATCGGAACGACCGGTCAGAGTAAACAGGTATTTTTCTTTATAACTATAATTAATTCTGCCCAGGAAAGAAACGATCGTAAACTGATCATACTGTGAGCCTATGCGAAATGTGGTCTGGTCGGTGGCGCCCAGGTTATTATACTGAAAGATGTCGGTGGCATATTTATCACCGGTGGCACTTAAGGTATCCGTGTTTGACCTTTGATACGTGGTACCGGCGAGGATGTTGATATGGTGATCTTTTCCCAGTTGCTTATCGTAGGTGAGGGTATTTTCACTCAGCCACATTAGTGTATTACGGGAAGCGCCGCTGGCAAAACCGCCTTTGCCGTCAATTGCCCGTGTAGGTAAACTGCCCGGTGTATAGGCGTCTTTTTTCACAAAGTTCATTTCAGATCCGAAAATAGATTTGAAAGAAAGACCTGGAATGATGTCCCATTGTACAAATACATTACCGATGATGTTATTGCTGATGCTGTTGTCTACCGGTAAAGTGCCCTGTGCTACGGGGTTATCATATGTTTGCGGATCATTGGGTTTTTTGCTGGCAAAGGAGCCATCGGCATTGTACACCAAAGAAGCGGGGTTGTAGGAGAGGGCCGACTGACCATAGTTTTGCCCGCCGAGTTGTACGGTGTTGTTCTTGATTTCTGAGCGGCCAATATTAAGAATAGTCCCTACTTTCACATTCTTTTTTACGTATTTGTCCAGGTTCACCCTTAACTGGTAACGTTTAAAACCGGAGTTGATGATGATACCTTCCTGGTTAAGATAGTTGGCCGATAAAAAGTAGTGATAATTGTCTTTACCTCCGCTGGCACTCATGGTGATATTCTGCATAGCGGCTACCCGTGATACTTCCCGTTGCCAGTCGGTGCCACGGCCCAGGGAATCCGGATTGCTGTATAATACCGGACCGCCATAGTCGAGCGAACTTTCATTGGCCAGCTTAGCATAATCAGCGGCGCCCATCATATCAATATATTTAGGTACCTGCTGCCAGCCATTATATACATTCACATTGATTTTATCTTCCCCGGTCTTGCCGGTTTTGGTGGTAATGATGATGACACCATTAGCGCCTCTGGCGCCATAGATGGCAGTAGCGGAAGCATCTTTCAGTATCTGAATAGATTCAATATCCTCCGGATTAATCAGGTTTAAATCTCCTGCGCCAATCAATCCATCTATTACATATAGTGGTTCATTGTCTGCATTCACAGAGTTGCCACCCCTGATACGTATAGACGTGCCCGTACCTGGTGCACCACTGATGGACGTAATCTGTACACCGGCGGCCTTACCTTGTAGCATCTGGTCTACACGTGTCACCGGCACATTTTTAAATACATCACTTTTAACGGTAGTTACCGCGCCGGTGAGATCTTTTTTGCGGGTAGTACCATAGCCTACTATTACCACATCTTCGAGGTTGGACACGGCTGCTTCCAGTGTTATCTTCAGGGGACTGCCCGGTGTGGGCTGTATACTGTACGGCTGGTAACCAATCATACTGCAATCCAGTGTTTCGCCTTCATTTACCCGTAACGAAAAACGGCCCTGTGCATCGGTGGTAGTACCGCGACTGGTTTTCTTAACTCCTACAGTAGCTCCCGGCATCGGATGCCCATCTTTATCCACTACGGTACCTTTTACGATGAAAGTATCTGTTACAGCGGCATTTACAATGGGAGCAGGCGCGATATCGGCGTTGTTAAGCGTCGCTTTTGGGAGCGGCTTTACTTTGAGGATAATAAATTTATCATCTACCAGTTCAAAACTAATCTGATCTGCCGGTAGCAGGCTGCTGAGTACCTGTTGCAGGGTAGACTCCCGGAAGGTGGCCGTTACGGGTTTACTTTTTCCCAGCACCTGGTCATTGTATACAAAACGTACACCGGCTTTTTTACCCAGTTGTTGCAGCACGGCCGACAAAGGTTGTTCCTTAAAGGTGGCGCTGACTTTTTTCTCCAATGCACTCTGGGCAGCCAGTGGCGAAGCCCAGCAAAGGGTAGCCGTAATGGTGACCAATAGTAGTTGCAGCAGGCTAACGCGCATAATAGTTTTGATTGATGATGCTAATCCGGAAGAAAGATAATCCGGCTTTTCACTGTCCTGAAATACCTTGCCCGGAAAGGAACAGACATGACATTCCCTTTTACATTTTTTCATGTAACTTTGGTTGAGTTTAAATAATAAATAGCTGTTTGTTGTTTGGACTTATTATACAGGGATGTTCGCGCATCCCTGTTTTTATTTGTATTTATTTACATCCGCTTCCTGTAATCATGATAGTACCGTCGTTAATTTGATACTCCGCATTGATGGCCATGGTAAGGAGTTTTAGAGAATTAGATAATGATTGATCAGTAATATCTGCTGTAATACGGCAGGCTTCAAATGATTGATAGCTGCCGGTAAATTTCACGTCAAATTTATGTTCGACCCGTTTGATGATATCCGGGAATGCTGTACGGTTAAAGTTCATGTCGTATTCCGTACCATTCACTGATTGCGCTCTCTCTGTGCTGCTGGCCTTATTCACGGATGACTGGCGGTTGTTACTAATGAACTCATAATCCGGGGTAATAAGCAATGGAGCTGTATTGTCTTTACTGTTTTTCTTTGCTACCTGTACCTTGCCCGTTAATACCAGCAGGGAGAAGGAGTTGTGGGGTGTTTGTTCTTTTATATTGAAGCTGGTGCCCAATACCCGCGTAGTGTACTGGCCACTTTCCACGATAAAAGGATGGGCCGCATCTTTCTTTATCTCAAATAGCCCTTCTCCTTTTAGTTCTACCTGCCGGTCTTTTTTTCCAAAGCTGGCATGGTAGGAGAGGGAGCTATTGCCTTTCAGCCACACAATACTGCTGTCGGGCAGAATCATTTTTTTAATACCGCCATCTGCCGAAACGATCACCATATTACTTTGCTGCCATTTATGGATGCCTGCCCACCCTGCGACGATGAGTAGTAATACGGCTGCTGCCTGCATCAGTCGTTTACGCAGGTGGCCTTTAACCGGCTGTAAGCGGGGCGATAGCTTATGTTGCAACGCAGCAAACAATCGTTCTTCCATGTCACTTTCATGCGCATCTGCCGAATCCCAGGTAATTTCGGCAGGAGTTTGCTGCGCATACCATTCCAACAAAATGTCTCTTTCTGCTGCGGTGATCGTTCCTCTTATCCATTTATCGGCCAGTTGCCTGATGTTGTCCGGTATTTGTGGCTGCATATCAATGCCCTTTGTTATATAGTGGGTGAAAAAATGTGCTTACCCTTAGTGGTGCAGAAAAAATATTTTTCAGAGAGAATAAAACAGGCAGCGGAAGTGACTGACGGCCCCTCTTAATATGCGCAATGCCTTGCTCATGTGTGATTCTACTGTTTTGTGAGATATCTGCAGGGTGTGTGCAATTTGTTTTTCGGTCAGGCCCTGTTCCCTGCTTAACCGGAATACCAGCTGACATTTTTCGGGAAGTGTACCAATCACGCTTTCTATAGCTGCTTTCAGCGCTTCACCCTCCAGCCATTGTTCGGTAGAATGATCGGAAACAATACAATCGGCGGCATCTTCCGTTACCGGTAGCCGTTTATTGGCAGCTATCCGCTCAAATATTTTATAACGGGTAACGGCAGAGATATAAGTATGGAAGCTGTATTTGATTTGCAGAGATTGGCGGCGGTGCCAGATATTCACAAACACGTCCTGTACCAATTCTTCCKCATCTGCATGGGATTGCAGCTGCGTATAAGCTTTGGCAAGCAGTTTTTTCCAGTATCTTTTGTAGAGTTGGCGAAATGCCACTTCATTGTTCTGCATCAACAGTTGTAGCAGCTCTTCATCCGTGTATTGCTCCATTGCCACCGGAATTACAGTTGATAAGGTGATACGTACGTGCAACCAAATAAACTCCTTTTTTTTCAATTGGCAAATTACCCCCGGCTAAAAGTAGCAGTCAAACAGAAGGTAGGAGAAAATACCAGGGGAATGAGATAAAATACTACTAGCGATACCCTCTGAAAAAAATATTTCCTCCGGGTAAGGGTAAGCAGGAAATTATACCCACTATATAAAGGGAGGCTTTATGGCTTTCCAACTATGAAAACGAATGAACCACGATAGCTGATGATCCCGAAACAGTGCAATGAAAGAAGATTCAACCAAAAAGAAACAAAAAACGTGTAACCGTTAAGGTTACCTCACAAGATATACTGCCGGCCGCTCGGGCGCAGTACTGTTTTCTCTGATCACTAAATACATATTTGTATGCAACTGAATTTTAAAAACAGCCGTGTACCCCTGTGGGGTACCATCGGGTTGCTGTTGCTGGCGGGCAGCTCCCGGTCACAAACCATGACGCGGCAGGACAAAATCTTTATTCAGAAAGGTATTCAGTACCAAAGCTGGATCCGGGTAGATGGCGCCTCCGAAGATCATCCCGTTCCGGCGCTGACAACGATTAATATCAGCAGAACCGGCCGCTATGTAAAGATTCAGCTACCTGCCACGGACCCGCTGAGTCTTGCAGAAGTGCAGGTATTCAGCGGTGGCGTGAATGTAGCGCTGGGTAAAACCACGCAGCAGTCATCTGATAACAGCCCCGGCAGCGGATTGAGCAGCAAGGCGGTAGATGGTAATACCAACGGCAGCTTTGCTGCGGGCTCGGTGACACATACCCTCGACGGTAATGCTGCCATGGAACCCTGGTGGCAGGTAGACCTGGGCAGTATTGTTACCATCGACTCTGTCCGCATCTGGAACCGGACCGACTGTTGCGATCAGCGACTGAAAGGGTTTTATTTGTTTGTATCCAATGCGGCATTTACCAACAACTCCCTGGTCAGCACTTTTGCGCAAAGCGGTGTTAGCTGGTATATGCAGCCGGGAGCAGATCATTATCCAAGTGGCAATGAATTAGCAAACAGCCATTTTGCGCCTACCTATTATGAACGCCCTATGTACAACTACACCATTCATCAGCAAAATCCTACCGCGCAATGGGGACTGGTGAAAGGACCTTTTGGTACACAGGTAAGCCGCGGCCCTACTGCCTTTGAACAGTCGAATGGATTTTTGAATACCCTGCAGGCGGCAGACAGTAACTTGTTATCCAGCATTTGTTTTGGCGATGAAGAAGGTTATAGCACTACAGTACAAAACTATATGCGTGACTGGTTTACGGTGTCCAGGAATAAATACCCCAATGTACTGGTACATAATAATCAGTATACCGGTCAATGGTCTGAAGCCAATCTCCGGACCTATCTGCAAACAGCCAGGCCTGATTTGCTGACCTACGATTATTACTATTTTTATGTAAACAGAAATCCCGCAGCGGGAGGCTCCCAGGCCGCGATCCTGCAGGACATGTACACCTACCGCAAACTGGCATTGGAAGGTTATGATGGCAGTGGTACTTCGCCTATTGCTTTTGGGGCCTATCTGCAGGGATATAAAGGCAGCAGAAACGGTGGTTCCTATAACTACTATCCATCTGAATCAGAATTTAATATCGGCGTATATGCGTTCCTGATTATGGGCGCCAAATGGATGAACAGCTTCCGCTACGTTGGTGGTAATGATACCTTCTTCTGGACAGATCAGAATGGTACGCCTACTGCCCAATACTGGCAAAATGCGCGACTGGGTGATGAAGTGGGGCACCTGTCTCCACATTTATCGCGTTTGCGTACCCGCGATATACGCTTCATCGCCGGGCAACATCTATCCGGCAGCACTGCGGTGAATAATACAGCTCCTGCCAGCATTGCTGCCTGGGATTCAACAGCAGGACCCTATATTACCAGCATTGGCGCTACCAACCTGGTAAGCGCTGCCAACAACGGTTTAAGAGGAGATGTAGCCATCGGGTACTTTAAGCCGGTACCAGGTATCGATAATACCAGTGGTATTACCATGGCGCCTGTGACCAGTACCAGCGCCGCCTATTTCATGATCCTGAATGGCCTGACGGTTTCCAACGGCTGTTGCAATGCTCCGGGCACCACAGGGATCTTAACGGATACTATCCAGGGCAAAGCAAACCTGGCTAAGCAGAAAATTACACTGAGTATTAATTTCGGTACTTATCCTGTAGATACTTTATACCGGGTAAGAAGGAAAGATGGCGTGGTGGAAAAGGTGAACCTGACATTGATCAGTGGCAAAAAATATCAGCTCAATGATACACTGGATGGCGGTTTGGCTGACCTGTTTTACTGGAAAAATGCAGGTGCGGTAGTGGTTCCTGCCAGCAACCTGGCCCTGAATAAGGCGGCTACCCAATCGAGCGATCATAGCAGTACCAGCGGTCTTGCGCCACTGGCAGTAGATGGTAATACCAACGGTGATTACTTCGGCAACTCTGTTACCCATACTGCCGAGTCCTTAACCAATCAGCCCTGGTGGCAGGTGGATCTGGGCGCTTCCGCCAACATCCAGACTATCAGTATCTATAATCGAACGGACTGTTGTGGTAGTCGTCTTGCTAATTACCATATTTTTATTTCCGATGTTCCCTTTACCTCCTCCACGGTGAGCGGTACACAGGCACAGGCCGGCGTGCAGGATTACTTTCAAACAGCTGCTGCGGGCAGCCCTTCAGTGATTGCTATCAACAATACGGGCCGGTATGTGCGGGTACAACTGCAAAGCACCGATGTAGTGTTGAGTCTGGCGGAAGTGCAGGTAATGGGTAATTTCAATATAGCACCATTGCAGCAGTCAGCGGTGGCTGTTGTACATCCGGAGAGGTTGACCACCTTGAAAGGAAATGAAGATTTGTCGGGCAGCGTATATCCGAACCCGTTATCCGGAGAAGAAATTACCATTTCACTGGTAGCGCCGGTAACGGAGATGACTACACTAAAAGTATATGACCTGAAAGGGCAACTGGTGCTGACAAAGCCCGGTATCTCTTTACGTAAAGGCAATAATAGTATCCGTGTGCAGCTAGGCAATCTTACACCGGGCATTTACCTTTTACGCATGGGCATACAACAAAAGGAAATGGTGAAGAAGCTGGTGGTGATGAGCCGACAGGATTAACTAAAAAAAGCAGGACTGACCGTCCTGCTTTTTTATTATGCGCCTATTGGTAATATAGAGTTCTTAATTTCAATTACGCAGGTGTCTGTCCACCGGTCATGCCAGGGGTTGCAGGTTCCTGTTCCCAGTCCGCTCATCGGATTAAAAGGAACGGCACGGATAATTCCCCTGTAGAAAGCTTTGAGCGGAGTAATGGCGGTGCCGTCCATATTTACTGCCCTGGTACCCGTGATCAGTTTACCGAGTGTTCTGCCGCGGAAGATGGCTTCTACTATGCCCATATAGATCCCGAAAAATACTAATGCTAAGACTCTCTCCAGGAGCTCATTATCCAGTGAGGATAGCATAGCGTCTGATGTGTCGGGAGATACCATGGCAAGAAAGAAAAAGAAAAGGAATATGACGGCATAAAAACTTAATAAATCGATGACGTAGTTGCCCAGGCGTTTTCCAGAACTGGCGTTACTCAGATGTATTTCATTCTCAAAAATGGATGTTTCTGTTGTTTGTTGTTCCATGGGTACAAGTATAGGTGTGCGCAAAGGTATAAAAAATAGCGAATTGGTATCAAGTTGAAAACCTGGGAGGTAACCATGAATTATTAACTTGAAAAGTATATTTTCATTACGTTGATACTGTCTATGTTATGCTTAGCACCCGCTATGCACATAGAGAAGCACTGCAGGAGAGGTGGACTTGATGCGGGGGTGAGTTCCGGATGTATAACCCCGATGAAATTGAATGAGAAGAAGTAGGGAGGTCAGAAGTGGCCATAGCAAGGCTACTTCAGGACCAGGCTGTAGTTGCGGAAAAAGATATATTATTTAAAGGAAGCAGGTATAAAGGGTTTATTTATCAAAATATCTCCGGGGGCAAGGTGACTTTATTCCAGTTGAATAACGGATGGATATGCGTGTGTATAGGTAAGTTTGGGAAGCAATTTCGTCCGCTTTGGGTACCTACGTTTATTTGCATATTTGGGCACCTGTGGCGCTGCCACCGCAATAATGTCTGCGGCCATATATTGCCTGTTGCCCGATGGGCCGTCTTTGTATAGGGCTCTTACCTGGAAAACGACTACCAGTGAACCTTCCCCGGGTACCTCCAGCGAAACATTTGTTTCCTGGAAAGTGGTATCCGTATCTATCATGAGCGTCACCGTTTCGCTACCCGTCACCTGACGTGATATAAAGTCAATGCGCGTTGCGATCACTTTTACTTCCAGGGCAGCAATACCTTTATACCCGGCGATGGTTTGTGCGGGAATATTTAATATTCCGTTAGCGAAAAGCCGGGGAGCTACCGGAAAGAAACGATCTACCCCGGTATGCTGATTGAAGCGGAAGCCTGTGATGGCCGCATGATGGTCGCCGGCAGCAATGAGTAGTTTATTGAGCCGATTGATGTGGCCGCCATCACAATGGATACCCAGGTGGGGATAGAAAGCATGCCGGATAAAAGCGCCTTTCCTGCTGGCGATGCCAAAGCGCCGGGATGCGCGACGTGTTGCAGCCGTTTGCTGCACGCTTTCAGGCATGGTGCGCAGGAAGTAGTTGCCATTGCGCTTATACCCAATGAGATTGCCGAGTTTTCCCGTGAAGGAAATGACAGACATTTGTTTTGCCATAGGAGATGATTTTGATAAGATAAATATAAGATAATCCGGGGAACCTGTTTGAGGGGTAGATTGAAGATTAGCTAAAGGGAGTGTATGGCGTATTGCATAATATTCAAAGAGAGTGTATTGGGTATTTGAGAATGACAAATGCGAGTGTATGGGCATTTAGAGGATATTGAAAAAAGGATATTCCCCAGGGTGAAAACCTGATCCCAAATTGTACATATGGCGGTATACTTGTGATGTTGCGGCAGGACTTACATCAGCGGGCAAATAACAACCGTATTGGGAAACGAAAGTTTATGGGATACCCTACTTATAAACGGTTTTTCCCGGTATCCCTGAGATAGGGTACCGGTAACCGTGTTGCAGCTGTAGTTATTTTAAAGTTTAATTGATTTAGTCTTGGAAATTACAGATCGTTCAATCCTTTTCCATCGAGGATTTGCGGGATATATTTTTCTACTCTTGACTCCCTGGTTTTGGGTAGTTTGGCGGAAGTGAAATAAAGATTGTAGGCTCTCTGCCGTCCTGGTGTCAGCGCTTCAAATGCGGCTTTCAGGGCAGGCATTTTATTTAATTTCTTTTGAAATTCTTCCGCCACTTTAAAATCTTCGGTCTTTTTGAGCTTCACTTTCAAACCGGCTTTTTCCACTTCAATGGCTTCGAAAACATAAGTCTTCAAGATAGATTTCAGCTGCGTTATTTCTTTCACGCTGGTGAACCGGACCTGGCGTCCTGCCTGTACATTTTCGGATTGCCGGATAAGGATACCATTGGGATCACTTAACAGCGCACCTTTGAAAAACAACACCGCACAGTATTCTTTAAACACATGTATTAATGCGACGTTACCATCCTGGTACGTATAACAGGGACAGCCCCATTTCAATTCTTCCGTCAGCATACAATCAAGAAGGATGATTCTCAATTTCTTGATTTCTTCCTGCCATTTATTGTCGTTCTCAAAATAAAAATCAACTTTCGGATTCATGCTGTTTATTTATTGATGTTAACCAAAACGAGTCTTCTATCTGCGGGCCTGAAATACCAGGATATCACGGTTAGTGCCAGTAATAGCAAACAAGGTCCTATTTCCTTCGTGGTGCCTGCTGCGATATGGGAAAATGCAGCTCCGGTCATGGCAAAGAAAAAGCCTGCATATGCCCATTCCTTTAATAAGGCAAATTTAGGAATAAGTATCGCTACAACTCCCAGCATTTTCCAGGTGCCCAGTAGCGGTAGCAGGTAGTCAGGATAGCCCAGGTGAGCCGTGAAATCTGCTTCGCCTTTCACTTTCATCAGCTGCACTATTCCGGTAGATACCATGCCCAGTGACAGCCAGAGCGTGGCTATCCAATAGATGATTTTATTTCTCTTTGACATGATGTGTTATTTTAGTTTGTTAACAATTTCCTGTAAACGGTTATGTGCCATATTCATGCCTTTAGACATACCAATCTGTAAATACTGGTCTCTTTGTGCTATAGATCTGTATACGATATGCATGCTGAGTTTGCTGGTATCGTCCGTGAGAGCTTCAAATTCCAGGAATTCAAGCTGAATGCCAAACCCTGTATTCTCCATTTCAAAGGTCCGGGTGATTTTCTGGTCCGGAACAAACTCGTGGATGGTGCCACTGAATCCGTGCTTGTTGCCCCTAGGATCGGTTGTTTCAAATTGATAGCCGCCCTGCTTTTGGTTATCGAGTTTCAGCACTTTGGTACTCATCCATTGCTCCACAATTTCGGGATCTACGTAGGCCCGGAACAATAACTCCAATGGGAGGTCGAATTCCCTGGTTATTGTTAATTCCTGTTTGCCGTCTTCGGCATGTACTTTTGTTTTAGGCTCCATAGTTATTCCGGTTTTTTGGTTTTATATTTTTTCATGATGGATTCTAATTTATTAAAACGTTCATCCCACATTTGGCGGAATGGTTCAATAAAGTCTGCTATGGCTTTCATTTTTTTGGCATTGATATAATAGTGAATTTCCCTGCCCGTCTGCTTTTGCTCCAGCAATTCGCATTCGGTGAGTATTTGCAGGTGTTTTGAAACGGTCGGTCTTGCTGTGTCAAAATTGGCAGCAATGGCGCCTGCAGTCATGCCCTGTGTGGCTACTAATAGCAGTATTGCCCTCCTTGTAGGGTCTGCTATGGCTTGAAATACATCTCTACGCAAATTCATTATGTAGCTATTTGACTACAAATATAAGCGTAGTTATTTAACTACACAAATTTTTTTGAGAAAGTTTTCCTGGTTATTAAATGTTGTAACACGTTATAGCGCTATGGAATAAAATTGATGTCCCCTGAACTCTGCATACCCCGTTGATCCGTGACCGATAGGAACCAGATCTGCGTTCCGGCAGGTGGCAGGGGCGCCTTGAGGTACCGGCCCTGTATATCGGCTTTCGCCGTTTGCCATACTTTATCCTTTAAGCGTGTAGTCGTATCTGTGGTATAATGAATAAATGCGGCTGTAAGGGGAGTTGCTGACTGTACACGGGCACTGACCCCTGTTTTGGTAGTGATGCTTTTTTTGATCAGCGCTAACGGAGGCGTATGATTCAGATAGCTGTTGATGAAGCAGAAAATTTCTTCATTATCCCAGCCTGCATGGTGGCTGTGTTTCAGCCCCACTTTAACACAGAGGTTCCTGTTTTTTACCTGTTCATATGTTTTTTTATAACTGTCCAGGTAGAAATGTCCATCATTGGTTCCATTCACAAATAGCATGGGCATAACGGCCTTGCTGATATACTGTGAGGGATCATATTGTTGTACCCAGGTTTGCCGGTCTGCCGCGGGGAGCAAATCCAGTTCCTGGCGCATGGAACTGTTTTCAAACAGGTATCCGCAGCCATATACCGGCACCACCACCTGGTAGCGGTTATCCACGCCTGCCAGCAGAGAAGAAATGATACCACCCCAGCTGATACCGGTGAGGGCTATACGATTACTATCTACCTCCGGCTTGCTGCGTAACAGGTTATGCGCCAGGATTACATCTGCCACGGCCTGGTACATCCATTGTCCAGAGAGGGCAGGGGTGATGGTGAAATAGGGTGTTTTATTGTCGGGCTCCACAAAGCCATGTTCCAGGTGTACTTTACCCGGACCATTACCCCGCAGGTCCATGGCGATGGCGGCATAGCCTTTCTTCGCCCACATAATGGCCCATTCTTTAAATGCTGTACCGCCCCCGCCATGCACCAGCACTACCCCTGGCAGATCATGATCCAGACTTTTATTGCCGGTAACAGTGCCGGGAGTGGCGTAGTAGGCAAATACCTGCTGGGTGCTGTCATGATAAGGAAGTCCCTTATAAAGAATGCCTATCGCGGAATCCCTGCTGATCACTTCATAAGCAGGTGTTTGATAAATAGCAGGTACATCCCAGAGGGTATGACGGAGCTGACTTTTACCCGGCAGGGAGATCACAGCCAGGAGGAAAAACAGGATAGCATGTTTGTGCATAGGAGAGCAGATGATATCTCTAATATAGCGCAAACAGGGATGAAAACGAATCCCGCTGAATTTAGTACCGGTATTGGTGAAAATGTTGTTACAGCATCTTTCGCATCCACAGGGCAAGCTGCGGATCACTGCCCCGCATCATCACAGAGCTATCTGCTATTTCAAAATGATGTTGCCGGTAAAAGGCAATGGCCCGGGCATTCTTTTCCCATACGTTCAGCCATAGCTGATCATAACCATGATCGGTGGCGTAGCGGATGCAGTAGTCCATCAGCATCGCGCCAATCTTTTTTCCCTGTTGTTGTGTAAGCAGGTACAGTCTTTCCAGTTCAATGTAATTTTCCACCTCCTGCCGCTCCGGCCTGCCCTGCATATTCATTTTGGCATAACCTGCCCATTCACCTTCGCAGGTGGCAATCAGGAAGATGGTATGTGGCTGCTGCCATTCCCGGAGGAATTGATCTGGGTGAAATGCTTTGCCGATATAGGCTGTCAGATCGTCTTCCGGCATTTGCCCGGTAAATGCTTCCCAGAAGGACTGTCCGGCCATTTGGGATAATGCAGGCATGTCTTCATAGCATGCTTCCCGAAGCGTAATTTTTCCATCAGTCGTTGTATTCATCTCTCGAAAAGTGATTAGAATAACAAAGCTGAGGTATCCTGCGGGATGACACCCGGAAAATCAGGATTAAAACTTGTAAAATCGGGAGCATTATAATTGCTTCGGGCTTACCCCATACTTTTTTTTGAATGCCTTGCTGAAGTAAGCAGGGGAGGCGTACCCGGTTTCATAGGCTACTTCGCTGACATTTTTGGTACTACTCCGCAGCAACTCCCTGGCCCGTTCCAGCCGGTAATGAATGAGGAAGTCTATCACGGAAGTATTGAACAGCGCTTTAAAGCCGGTCTTCAGTTTAAATTCATTGAGGCCGGCGAGCCTGGCTAAACCAGAAAACTGAACCGGATCTGCGTAATGGCGGGTGAGGTAGTCTTTGATGAAATAAAGTTTCTCTTTGTCTGCCGCACTCTTTACAACCGTATTTTTTTCGGGAGATATTCCTGCGCTGGCATCTGCAAATAATAAAAATAATTCCACTGCTTTTGAGCGCAGGTAGATCTTTTTCATGTTGGAATGAAAGCGGCAGTGGAGGATGTCGTCAATACATTTTTCCATGGCATCATTCATGGACAGCCACTGGTTGGAAAACAGTGCAGGCTGACTGTTAGCCGCCTTGCCGGCAAATTGATCCATGGTAATGCGCCCTTCTGCAATCAGGTCCTGGAAACAGTTTTGGGTAATTTGCAGGGAGAAGATTTCCGAGTGATCGTCTATATGCGACATGCTGCTATCCAGTTCTGCTGTATACAACATATTGTATTGTCCCCGTTCTATGGAAAAGCTTTTTGATAACTGCCGGTAGTTGATCCGGGTACGGCCTCTCCGGTTGAAATAGATCTTTACAGCGTCAATATCATTTTTGATACCATAGGTGGTGGCCTGTTGCTGCCCCAGTACTGCATGCGCGAGCCGGAAGCCTTCAAAGCACCAGTTTTGAAAGGTCATGTCCGCATGCTCCATACCTATGTTGTCTATGCTTTCTACCAGGTCGGCTGAATTGAGATCTGTACCGGAAATAGCGTTCCGGTAAAAGGCGGTTGGTTGTTGCGGATTATTGAAGAGCAGCGGCATATGGTGCAATTAAGGAATAAATTTACAATAATTTCCGGGGTCTGTTTTTCAGTAGCTTTACTATGGTATCCATCTCCCGGAAAATCATTTATGTATGTTACAAAACAGAGTAGATCCATTTGGGAATATTATCCGCAGCAGCGCCCGTGGCACCTGGATGGGCAACCGCGGCATCCTGCATGATGAGCAACAGCATATTCAGCGGTCTTTTAAGTTGAAGGCCTGGATCACCTGTGTGCTGCAGTTCAAAAACCGGAAAAGAACGGTGATGGCGCCACATCGCTATACGGAGCTGTTTTTCCGCGATGAGGCCACCGCCTTTGCCGCTGGTCACCGACCCTGTTTTGAATGCCGCAGAGCTGATTACAATCGTTTTAAAACCTATTGGCTGAAAGGTAATGCGGAATATGGCTTTGAAGCAGGTGTATCTATTCAGCAAATAGATAAAATATTACACGGGGAAAGAATAGACCGGCAAGGAGTAAAAGTGACGTATACGGCTTCCATCCATGATTTGCCGGATGGTTGCTTTATTGTATACCACGACCAGCCGTACGTGGTTTTTAAACAGGCGTTGTTTTTATGGTCTCCCGAAGGGTATACGAAAAAAGAAATGTTTCCTGAAGAGGAAATGGTGCAGGTACTCACGCCCAAATCTATTGTCAACGCATTCCTTGCGGGTTATGTGCCGGAGGTGTTATTGCCTGAGAAATTTATACAGGCGGAGTAAATAGAAAACAACGACGAATACAAGTACCATGTCTATCGCCATGACCAACCATTTGAAGGTAATATGATCTTCCATCTGCTGTGTAGCAGCATTCATTCCAACGCTATGCCGGTAAAAAGTAAACGGAAAGCCCATGGTGGTAGCGCCATCATAAGCCAGGCCCCCATGGTAGGAAATGCCGGTGATGATGCAGCATACAATGACGGAAAGTATCAGCCAGGTAGTGGTGGATTTCATTCACTGTATTTTTTAAAAGATCGGATAATCCGGTCTACAGTGGCATCCTTTTCTTTACTATTCTTTCCACCAGCGTTAAATGTAGCCGAATAGGTTTTCCCATCCAGGTTAAAAACGGTGAAGGAGCCTGCGATGAGTTGCTCCTGTATCAGACATTCAAAGTAGACTCTCAGTGCCTGCAGACTGCCTATTCTGAGGGCTTTCATCTTTGATACCAGTTTAAGGGATATATCCCGTTTAGTCATAGATTCCGTGGTGTTGCGTATCAGTATTTCCATGTAAACGTTTAAATCCAAGGTGTCATTAAGTCTGGAAATGATCAGGTCTCCACCTGTATTATCGGGATTCTTATCCTCAATGGTGATCAGTCGGGTGCCCACTGTGGTGTCGGTTTTATCTTTGGTAACGTTCCAGTTGGGCGGTAGGTTCATGGTGAGCCCCTCGGAGGTATACGGGTGATCACGCTCAGGCCCGTTTGAGCAGGCTGCGAATAAAAGGAACAGGCAGATGAATATTTTACCGGGAGTCATTTTCATTGAATTAAACAAAAGCTACGTGCAACAATATACGGTGGCAAAATGTTACCATAGAGCTAAGTACAGCACTCAAGGTAAATAGAAAATACGTACTATGAAAAAGATACTTTTTTTTGGGCTGTTCCTGCCGCTTTTCAGCGCCGCCCAGAGTGGAAAATTACTGAATGGTTATATCTACGGTATGGTTAATGACGGGGCTGTAGGCGGTGGTATTATCGGTAATGTGTCGTTGTTGCACAATACGATTGCAGTAGGACCAGGGGTAGAAGTAACCTCCTATAATGATCATGTAATGATTCCCGTATTTGCAGACCTTAAAATCAAACATCAGTTCCTCCATATCGAACCCTATATTACCGGCCAGTTTGGCCGCAACGCTTATAATGTAAGTCGCACTGAAAATATTAACGCCGCTGCCGGCGGACAACAAGCCATTACGTTTAATGAATCCGGAAAATACTTTTATGGAGTGGGGGCTGGTCTTGCATGGCACTTTCCCAAAATAGGCATTTTTGCGTCCTATATCTATCGCGGCTATAAATACCGTTATCCTGACCGGATTGAATCAGATGGGCAGGTTAATTTCGGTGATAAATCAGTGAACGTAAGTGTGATCGCTGCCGGTATTGTATTTTGAAGAATTATCTTTTTACAGACAAAGACTTTACCCGATAAATTATGCACGCGTTTAAAATAAGTGCATCGCTGTATCAATTATCTGTAGGGCATTTACAACGGAGTTGCAATCTTTTTTAACGAAAGCGTTACCTATTTTTTTACCTTTATGCTATCGGATAATTAGCATGAGATTGATTTCTTATATATTGACCCTCCTGGTTTTGGTGCTGAGCTGTATTCCCTGCAGCGACAAGGCAACAACGAGGGTGACTGCTATCCAATATACTGCTCCTGCGGGAGCGCAACACGCACATATAGATGCATGTTCACCCTTTTGTATCTGTGCGTGCTGTGCTACGAATCCGGTGCTGTCTGAGCACATTGTTTATTCGCTCTACCACCCGGATCTTTCTGTCACACATCCTGTATTCTGTTGCTCGTTTGTGCAGGAACTCCCTTTTGCTGTATGGCAACCTCCTCAATTGGTGTAGTGTAGTATAGTCGTCATCGTTATAATGTCCTTATCTCTTCACGTGATAAAAGGGCTCCCCATTTTTCCTATCTAAAAAAAGTATTATGATGAAGTCAACAGCAGCAGAACAGCAGACGGATAAAGAGATTGTAACAGTCACCAACGCTTCCCAAAACGGTCATCAGCATGATGCGGACCATGATCATAACCATGAGCATGGCGGCGTATTTGGAAAGAATACAGAACTTTTTTTCAGTATCATCTGTGGCGTATTACTGGGACTGGGATTTGCTATCAGTTTTATTCATTCACTGCCGGCATGGCTTAGTTTATCTTTATATATAGGCGCCTACTTTTTTGGTGGATTTTACACCACGAAAGAAGCCGTTGAATCTATTGCCAAAGGGAAATTTGAAATAGATTTCCTGATGCTGGTAGCCGCCATAGGCGCCGCCATTCTGGGCGACTGGGAGGAAGGGGCTTTATTGCTTTTCCTGTTCAGCATGGGCCATGCACTGGAACATTATGCCATGAATAAAGCGCGTAAATCAATTGCTGCGCTGGCAGAACTGGCGCCTAAAACAGCCATTGTAAGACGTAACAATGAAGAGAAAGAAATTGCTATTGAAGAACTGCTGGCCAATGATATTATCATTGTAAAACCCAACAGTAAAATATCTGCCGATGGTATTGTTATAAAAGGTAGCAGTAGTGTGAATCAGGCGCCTATTACCGGCGAAAGTATTCCGGTAGATAAAACACCGGTAGCAGATCCGCAGCAGGCCGATAAAAATGTGAGTGCCGAACATAAAGTTTTTGCCGGCACCATCAACGGCAGCCAGGTGCTGGAAATAAAAGTTACCAGCGTGGCCGCAGATTCAACACTGGCCAGACTAATCAGGCTGGTGAATGAAACGGAAGCACAGAAATCTCCCACACAATTATTTACCGATAAATTTGAAAGATATTTTGTGCCGATAGTATTGATACTGGTGGTATCGTTACTGTTCGCTTTCCTGGTGATCGATGAAACATTCAGTCAGAGTTTTTACCGCGCTATCTCCGTACTGGTGGCTGCCAGTCCTTGTGCATTGGCTATTTCCACGCCCAGCGCGGTGTTAAGCGGTATTGCGCGCGCTGCCAGGAGTGGGGTGTTAATCAAAGGCGGTGGCCCACTGGAAGAACTGGGCAGTTTAACGGCGCTGGCATTTGATAAAACAGGTACGCTGACAGAAGGTAAGCCGCAGTTAACTGCTGTGGTAGCGTTAAACGGCGTTACAGAAGAAGAAGTATTACAGGTAGTCATAGCCGTAGAGAAGTTAAGTGATCATCCGTTGGCTGCCGCCATTGTGAAAGGCGGGCAGGAAAAACTGAAACGGGAAGTAGCCGCTGCGGATGGACTGATGGCCGTTTCCGGCCGTGGTGTAAAGGCTACCTGTCAGGGCAAACAAATTGTGATCGGCAACGCGGGGTTATTTGAGCAGGAGGGCAAAAAATTGCCGGCAGGTGTGATCAGCCAGATTGATCAGCTGGAGAAGGAAGGTAATACTACTATGGTTGTTCAGCAGAACGAACAAATCATAGGACTGATTGCCCTGATGGATGTACCCCGTAAAGAAGCGGCAGCTACGCTGGCGCAGTTGAAAGAAATAGGGATCAAAAAAATAGTGATGCTCACCGGCGACAACCAGCAGGTAGCTACTGCTGTGGCTAATAAAATCGGTATCGCAGATGCCTGGGGTAGTTTGCTGCCGGAACAAAAAGTGAAGGCCATCGAGGATTTAAGTCAGCAGGAAGGAAAAGTAGCGATGATCGGCGATGGTGTAAATGATGCGCCGGCGATGGCGAAAAGCACCGTGGGTATTGCGATGGGGGCTGCAGGATCTGCGGTAGCATTGGAAACGGCGGACATTGCACTGATGGCGGATAAACTGGATAACCTGCCTTTTGCCATTGCCTTGAGCAGGAAATCGAAAGGTATTATCCGTCAGAATTTGTGGATGAGTTTAGGTATGGTGGCGGTGTTGATTCCGCTGACGATCATAGGTGTGGCTTCCATAGGAGTAGCCGTGATTGCACATGAAGGATCTACATTGCTGGTGGTGTTTAATGGATTACGACTACTGGCATTTCAAATGAAGAAGTAATAAATCAGGAAACGGGAAACGCCACAGGTATTTATCTGTGGCGTTTCCCGTTTTATTATTGCAGGAAAGGGATCGTCATCATTTTATAATTCAGCGCGGCAGTAGTTCCTGCAGTTACATCGATGGTGACGCCGGTAATTTTACCGGCCATTTCTGAAGCCAGGAATACGGCGGTATTCGCGATATCTGCCATGAGTGGAAGTGCTTTGAGCATGGTATCATCTTTCAGCTTTTCTAAAAATGCAGGTACTTCCGGAGCGCCGGAGTTGATGGCATCGAGGAAGGGGTGAGAGTCCGGGGAACCGGCAGAACGTATATTTACTACGCGCACACCGTTGGGTCCCAGCTCAGATGCCAGCCCTTTTACAAAGCTTTCTATGGCGCAACAGGCAGGTCCAAAACCACCTACCAGTGGATAGCCGATGCCTCCCGGGGTAGCCGTTAGCGTTAAGATGGTACCGGATCGTTGTTTACTCATTTGTTTGCCGGCAGCGGTGGCGGTGATGAAGTGTGTGCGCATTGCTGTTTTTACCGGATGCACAAAATCGTCCGGGTCCATATCCAACAGGGGGATATTCTGTTTGGCTTCTATGCCGATCAGGTTAAAGGAGATATCCACTGCGCCGGTTTGGGCCACCACCATGTCCAGGTGGGCGTTGACTGCCTGCTGATCCAGCGCGTCTACTACGGCCACTTCTGCCAGGCCACCGGCAGCAATGATCTCGTCTGCTACTTTTTGCACCGGCGCCAGGCGATGTCCGGTCAGGAATACGTGGGCACCCGCCCGGGCAAAGGCACGGGCTACTGCGCCGCCAAGGGAATCGCTTACACCATATACAATGGCGGTTTTGTGTTGTAGAAGGAGCATCCGGATTTATTTTGTTACCACAAACGTAACGCAAAACGGATGCTTGTATGGTGTGTGAAAAGGACAATAACAGCGGCGTATTGCGCCAATTTTTCCATAGGAGAACAACTATTCCCCTTCTTCTTCCAGTGCACGGGCAATATTCTCATCCGGCACCAACCAGATAATAGCTACCAACAGGATTAAGGCGCCTGAAACGGGGGTGCTGACATAAGCCATGGGAATAGCCAGTATATATAATCCTACTGATATCATCCCTTTCCTGCGCTGCCGGTTCAATACCGTTGCCATCACGGCTTCATGAGGATTGGATTTCATAATGGCCTGTTGAAGGATCGTAAAGGAAGCCCCGCAGAGCATGAGGAGTACCGCATACAGGACAAGCGTATGTGGCGCAAAATGATTTTCTCCCATCCATGCCGTGGCAAAAGGAATGAGGGACAGGCAGAACAGCAGAAACATATTGGCCCAGATAATACCGGGTGTTACTTTTCTGACGGTGTGACAGAGGTGGTGATGGTTACCCCAGTAAATACCAACATATATAAAGCTCATGATATAACTGAGTACAACAGGATATAATGGTAGTAAATCTTTCCACTCCCCGCCATGTGGTGTTTTAATTTCCAGCACCATAATGGTGATAATAATAGCGAGTACACCATCGCTAAAAGCTTCCAGCCGACTTTTGTTCATATAGGTGATTAATTCCGGATTAAATATCAGGCTTAAATAAACGACTTTGCATTCAAAATAGGAAATATCTGTCAGTTAGTAATTGGTAAACGACCTTGAAATTTAAAAAAATTCAACAGCACTTCCGCCACTTTTAACGGTTGCTCACTGTTGTCGGCCGCGATATGGCCAAGTCCTTTCAGATAAATACGCCTGGCTTTGGGGATGATTTGCTGTAAACTGTCAAGCGCTTTCTCTAAATAATCTATGCTTTTTGTGCCGCCCAACAGCAGTATGCTTGCTTGTATATCTTTGATCTCCGGCAACAGCCGTGCGGAGTCGTTAATAACAATGCGGTCCTGACTGAAGTTCTCCACCAGTACCCGCAACGGAATTTCGTCTTCAGCAGGTTTTTTCAGCTGGCTTTTCATTTGCCAGTTGATCAATGGCGCGGTGATGAATGCCGGAAGTTTACTAAATAATGAATTATCGCCTGTGTCTTTAAGGATAGCGACAAAGGCCCGGCCATAATTATTATCCTTCAGGGCATTTTGATAAGGCCCTTCTATTTTATTGAATGGGTTTTCGGCAATCGCCAATGGCGGCTCGTAAAGCGCTATTTTTTGCAAACCGTTTTCCAGCAACAAAGCCTGCAATGTAATAACCGCGCCGGAACTTAGCCCGAAAATGTTAACTGTTTTCGTCTGGTGGATGATGGCAAGGAGGTCATTAGCTTCCGTTAGCAGGTCGTCACCGGCCTGATAGGGCCCGCTTAAGCCCCGGCCACGGCGATCCGGCAGATAAACGGTGAAATCAGCTGCCAACGCCTTAGCCAGTTCCGTGAAGTTCAGGGAGGATTGCAGCGCGCCATGTAGTAATATCAGACCAGGGCCATTTCCAATTTGCCGGTAACCAATACGGGTGCCATCAGCAGAGATCACCCAGTCGTTTTTAAATCCTTCCGTAAGTTTTGTTTGCATTTCTGACTTCTTATGTCTATTTTATCCTTAAAGAAACAAATGTAAGGGTTGGGTATCTAATAGCAGGGCATCAAACGGAGCAATATGTACCATTTATGGAAACCAGGAAAAAACTCAGCAATTGCGCAGAAATGCCGCCGGTTAATATGGAGTCCGTTCTTGCCGTAGCGCGTGGGACGACACAGCAGTTCACTGTTTCCACTCAGGGGAACGAGCAAAAGTTAAAATTTGTTGTAACCGACACCATGGGTATCGTCGACAGGACTATTATTACCGATACCGAAACAGCAGCTGTCCGTTATAAAAACTGGCTGCCAATGGTTGAACTCAATTTTATGCTGGCGGGTACAGCAGGCTTCGTTTATGATAGTCAATTACCCGCCAACACGATGACAGCAGGAGATCATCAACTATTATTCAACCCATCGGGGGAGGAAACGAACCAGGTGATGCATGGCGGCACCCATCGCTTATTTTCAGCCCATCTGTTACCGGATTATATGGCTGGTCTTTTTTCCGGTTATTTGCCGGAATTGATGCCATTAGCAGAAAAGATCGCTAACAGGGAACCCTTTGTTTTGCAATCGCCTTCAAAGGCACTAAGCCAGGATTTTAAATATTTCTTCACTACATTCTGGGATGCGCCCTCAGCTCCCGGATTAGGTAAACTATATTTTGATGCGAAGATCCTTGACCTGTTATGCCGTCAATGCGAAATATTGATCGGGCATCCCCCCAAAGACAGCCAGATATCCAAAACAGACCTGGAAAAGGTATATCATGCACATGCCCTGGTGTTGGAGCGGCTTGGTGATCCGCTTTCACTATCCGCACTTTCCCTGCTTTGCGGGCTCAATGAATTTAAATTAAAAAAGTATTTTAAACAGGTTTTCGGCACCACTGTTTTTGGCATGTTACAGGAAGAAAGATTGAAAGCGGCCCGGTACCTGATCAAAGAGGGTGAAAAAAACATTTCCCAGATCGCTTATGAACTGGGCTATGCCCATCCACAGCATTTTCAGCGGGCTTTTAAAAAACGTTTCGGACTAACGCCGACGGAACTATTGAAATAGTTTTCCAGTCGATGTATATCTAAAGTCTACATCATTTCCGGTTACGCAGAAAGCCACTTACTTTGGCGCTACTGTGACGGACCTGACTACCTGCTTCCGGTAAATAACTGTTTTTAAATATTAAGCCCTGCTTTATTGTAAGGAAGGGCTTTCTGCTATTTTACTTTTTAATACGCCGGCTTTATTATTTTTGCGAGATGAGTTACATAGATTGTGCCGGCCTTATCGTAGTTAAGGATCGCAAACTATTACTGGCATTCAGTAAAAATAAAGGCGCCTGGTATTTGCCGGGAGGGAAGATAGATGCCGGCGAAACGCCGCTGGCAGCATTACAGCGCGAAATCCATGAAGAGTTGAATATGGAATTGGCGGCGGATAGTCTCCAATGGTATTATCATATCACGGCGCCGGCTTTTGGTGAAATTAATCTGCAGATGAGACAGGATTGTTTCCTGCATGAGTTGCAACAAGTACCCCGTCCTTCTGCTGAAATAGGCGCGATCCGTTATTTCAGTTTGGAAGACTATCTGAAAGAAGCGCAACAGGTGCCGGGTGTGCTGACAGCATTTAAAAAGCTGCAGGAAGATGGGCTGGTGGATGCCGTTTAATTTCATCTTTCTTTAAATATGGTTATGAAACAAATCTTTCTTTTTATTTTCCTGTGTGGGCTACTGAAAAGCGCCGCAGGCCAACAACCTGTATATATCTTTTCCTTTTTTAAAGATAACGGGCAGGATGGCCTGCACCTGGCGTATAGTCATGATGGTTATAACTGGAAAGAGCTGAATAATGGTCATTCTCTGCTGCAACCAACCGCCGGTGACGATAAACTGATGCGGGACCCCTGCATTATCCGGGGAGCCGACAGCTTATTCCATATGGTATGGACCGTGAGCTGGAAGGAGAAAAGCATTGGCTATGCATCTTCTCCGGACCTGATCCATTGGTCGGCGCAACGGGAAATCCCGGTAATGGCGCAGGAAGCAGGTGCGTTGAACTGCTGGGCGCCTGAAATTACCTATGATGCCCGGCATAAGGAATATATGATCTACTGGGCCACCACCATACCGGGGCGCTTTACTGCGGGCGAGACAACCGGTGATGACAAATACAATCACCGGTTGTATTATGTTACTACAAAAGACTTTCAGCAGTTCAGTTCTGCAAAATTGTTATATGATCAGGGGTTCAATGTAATTGACGCCACCATTGTTCCGGATCATGGCCGGTATATGATGTTCCTGAAAGATGAAACCAAAACGCCGGCGCAGAAGAATATCCGGATAGCCGTGAGTAAGTCGCTTACCAGTGGCTATGGCAAGCCTTCAGCGCCTATTACCGGAGCTTATTGGGCGGAAGGGCCTACTACCCTGAGGCAGGGCAATAAATGGATCGTGTATTTTGACAAGTATACCCAGCACAGTTATGGTGCGGTGGAATCTACAGATCTGAAAACGTGGAAAGACGTTTCCGGTAAATTATCGATGCCGGCCGGTTTACGGCATGGCACCGTGGTACCCATCTCGGCAAAGGAATTTGATTACTTACTTAAAAGTATCCCGTAAAAAGGGGATTTCTGCCCCGCTGTCGGTTTTGTTCTATTTTCAGGTGCCTGCCAGTAGTAATTTGCACCAAGAAATAAAAATAACGCCGATATGTTTAAGTTTTCCACTGTACTGCTGATTATCACAGCCACTTCTACCGCCCTGATGGCGGGTCTCTTCTACGCCTGGTCCTGTTCTGTGACTATTGGTATTGCGCGCCTCCCGGATAGTGCCTATTTAGCCGCTATGCAGGTCATGAACCGGGCCATCCTGAATGGTTTCTTTCTGAGCCTTTTTATGGGCACACTGATATTATTGCCGGTTTGTACCTATATGCACTACCAGCAGCCCCTGAGCGGTGCTTTCTGGTGCCTGCTGATTGCCACCTTTGCCTACGGCATCGGGGTGTTTGGGGTAACCATGGTGGGTAATGTACCCATGAATGATGCCCTGGACGTTTTTAATATCCAGGCAGCTTCCGCCCAGGAACTGGCGGCGCAACGGCTCCGGTTTGAAGGTCCGTGGAACAGCCTGAACCTGGTAAGGGCCATCTGTGGCACCATCGCTGTGATATTCGTCATTATTGCCTGTATCCTTACAAACAAAAACAAATGAAAACATACGCTATTGTAGCCATCCTGCTGCTGGTAGCCGCCCTGGCCAGCTTCCCCTTTCATCCCAACCGTGCTGCCACCAGAGGCGTACCTTCTGATAACGCCCGGTTGAAACAAACCGCTTTATCCGTGTTGACGCAGAAATGTAATGTTTGTCATAGTGTATACAACCCCGGAAAAGTATTTACGGCAGACAATATGGAATCCCTGGCACCGAAGATCTATAAACAGGTATTTGTGAAAAGACGGATGCCTAAAGGAAGGGATATCAAATTAACGCCGGAGGAAGAGCAGCTGTTGAAAGGATGGCTGGAAACAAAAGTGCCGATGTAACCGTAGCTGCCAACAACGGAGATCATGAACGTTGGGTATTACAGGTACCATAAGTAATAGATTTAAAGAGATGAATGGTCGTGGTACTATTCATCTCTTTAATAACTTTTCAATGTAACCGTGTTGGCTACTTTCCGGGGCATTTCGATCATCATATTTTTCCATGGTGTATACGGCAGGATCTTCCATATTTTCTCGCTCATCCAGTGTTTGAAACGGGTGGTAGGCACAAACCATTCCGCGCCATCTGCCAGCTTCTGGCTGGCTGCCACAAAATCGCGCATTTGCGCTTCATAGCGGGCAAAAGCTATCGTGTGTTCACCTTGCGCCGCTTTGAGTTCACCCGCTAAAATGTAGGCGCCTACAACGGCCATACTGGTTCCCATACCAGACATGGGAGAGGCGCAGCCGGCGGCATCACCCAGCAACGTAACGCGGCCCTTCGACCAGTTATCCATTTTAATCTGGCTGGCGGAATCGAAATAAAAATCCGTGGCATTGTCCATGTATTGCAACAGTTGTGGTACCTGCCATTCTTCGTTGGTGAAACGTTCACGAATCATTTGTTGCTGTGCTTTAATATCCCGGTAGTCATAATCTAGCTTGGGTGCTGCAAAATAAAAGCTGGCCCTGGCTTCCGTATCTTGTTTAGCGCTGAAGATGCCCACACGTTTTCCTAATGTACCATAGAAAACGCCTGCCATATCTTTGAGCTGCATAAAATTGGGGACAGTGAAAACGGCGAGATAAATGCCCAGGTGATGCATGAAATTGGATTCATCGCCGAAGGCTACTGACCTGACTTTGGAATGTAATCCGTCTGCACCCACTACCAGATCAAAACGGCGGGTATTCCCGCTCAGGAATGTGACAGTGGCGCCGGTAGCGTCCTGTGAGATAGTAGAGACAGAGTCATCGAAGATATATTCCGTATCCTGTTTACTCGCTTCATACAATACATTGGCGAGGTCGCCGCGAAGTATTTCCAGTTCACCGCTGGTGAAGCCGTCCGGCATCCGCGCCACTTCTTTATTTTTTTTGTCCACGATGCTGATCTTACCGGAGCGGGTTTCGTACTTGCGTATTTCTTCCAGCAGGTTCATTTGCGCTAACACCTGCATGGCGGTGCCGCGAAAGTCTATGGCATAGCCGCCGGGACGGATGTGCGGGGCGCGTTCCACAATAGTTACTTTAAAGCCATAACGGTTTAGCCAGAAGGCGAGTGCAGGGCCGGCGATACTTGCGCCGGAGATGAGGATGTGTGTTGTTTTCATACCGTCAAAGCTATAACGGCAGATAAGGAAGGACAATTTCAAACAGGTAAGTCCACCGGATAAGTCGGTGAAAACGGGAATGTTTCAGGTAAATGTGTGGGCTTCTTCAAAAGTAAAAGCTGGTGGCTGACAAATCATAAAGCCACCCTGAAACAAGTGAGGATGCTTGTTTCAGAGTGGCGGGTATTCATTATAATTTTTTCAGCATGATCTGTGCCGTTTGCAGTGCGCCTTCTACCCAACCCTGGGCATCGGAGTAGGCTTCCCCGCAAATGAACAGGGGACAGTTGTCAATAGGATGCACGATTTTATCTCTTACCTCCCAGCTTTTTACGCCGATGTTCCAACTGTTCCATCCGCCACCGTATGGATCTTCTCCCCAATCGCGGAAGGCGGCGCTTTTTACTTCAGGTGTTGCTTGAATATCATGTACCTGGCTTAGCTGCCGGGATATTTCATCCACCATACGTTTGGGTGCTTCGTAATCACTCCATTTCTGGTTAAGGCCATATTTGCCGGTGGCAGCTTTAACGGGTAGTTTATCATCTGCTCCGCGGAAAGCATCCACGATTGTTTTTGGGCGGCCCAGTCTCCAGGCGAGGCTGCGCTTAGGTCTGAGGCCATCCCAGAAGCCGGTGTTATTGCCGTCATCATAACTGGCCAGCAGCATGGACTTGCCCTGGGTGGGTGGAGTACCATCGTCTTTAGGCCAGTAGTAGGTTTGTCGTACGGGTATGTCCGTTACTGTGCGTCCGGTTTCAATAGGAGGAGTGCCTTCTACTTTAGTCCACCAGGGTTCATCATAAGTGGTGAACAGTTTAAACAGCGGACGACCGGTAACGCTGTTGATCAGCGTATTGATTTCCTGCAGCTTGGGGCTTTGGGGCGCCAACAGTTCCAGGGAGCGGCGTGGCATTGCCAGGATCAGTTGATTGGCCGTGATGTTTTCATCGTTGAAAATGAGATGAAAAACATCGCCTTTCCAGTCGAAGCGTTCCAGTTTTTTATTGAGTGAAATGCTGCCACCCAGTTCTTCGAAGAATTTTCCGAGTGTGATAGGTACCTGTTGAAAACCATTTTTAAAGCCCATGTAATGAGGGGTGATACCAAAGTCTGATAAGAACCAGGGAATGGCATCTGCGGCATTCCAGTTGACGAGCGTGGTATCGTAACCGCCGGCATCTAAGCTGAACTGGTATCCTTCGCTGCTGACTACACGGTACAACAGGTTCCAGAAGCCCCACTGATAAAGCGGTAGTCCTTCGAAGGTGGCTGTTTGTACCATTTTACGGCGTTCTTCATCCGTGGCTGCACCGATGCCGGGGACTACTTTTTCGATGGCATCTACGATGATGGTACCGGGGCCTTTACCGTATTCGTTTTTAGAAAGTCGGTACGGTACTTTTGCGGGATCTTTTATGAAATCAGCGAGCCGCATATGAATACCGCGGAGGTAAGCGATGTTTTGGTCTTCATCTACCGGAAAATCAAATAATGTAATTTTTTCTTCTGGTGGTAATTGCAGGTTGAGTTCCGTTATCAGCGTCATGGCCCTTTCCTGAATGTCTTCCAGCACCCGCATCCCGCCGAGTTCTGCTACCATGTTATCGATGCCTGGTGGGCGCACGGAAAGCAGGCGGCCACCGATATGGCCGGAACCTTCATACAATGCAATTTTTTTGCTCTCTCCATATTTCTGTTTCAGTTTCCAGGCGCTATATACTCCGGAAACTCCACCGCCGATGATGGCGATGTCGACATGTGCATTTGCCATAAAATGTTTGTTTTGGGTTTATAGGAAATTGTGGTGTTAGAAAATGGAAGGCATGTTAGCCGGAAGCGGCGCGGCGCCTGTTGCTGCAGTGTAAAGTGCCACATCGTTATGATGGAAGATATCCAGCGCCGGTTGTTCCAGGTAGTGCTGCGTGATCGCCGCCTGGCTGCCTGCTGCGGCTTTGCCTGCCGGTGGGGGCGGGGTATCCTGTGCAATGCGCATATCCAGTATGTACGAGGTTTTGTTGTTCAGCACATGATCAATGCCTCTTTCAATGGCTGCTTTCGCATCGCCGGGTGTTTTTACCTGTTCACCTGTATCCACACCAAATCCTTTCGCCAGGTTTACGTAGTCGATGTAGGGGCGTTCCAGCCGCAGATAGCTGGGGTCCATAGTGGAAGGATGCCAGCCATATCCCGGAGCAGATCCGTAGGCGGCTACTACCTGTTGTAAACCCAATTGCAACGTATGGTATTCCTGGTTGTTGGTGATGATATAAAGAATGGGTAGCTGTTCATGTGTGGCCGTCCACCATACCTGTGGATAGAAAAGGGCGGAGCCATCACCCACTGCATTGATCACCAGTTGCGTGGTGATGCCCTGCGCGGCATTGGCCTCGAGTTTTATGCCCAGCGATGCCGGCATAGACCAGCCCAGCGATCCGCCGGCTACACAATAATAGCTCACTGGTTTGGCGCCGGTGCCTAACGGCAGGAAGTATTGCAGCGGGGCGCCATCAGAAACGGCTTCGTGCACGTACACATATTTATCGATAAGTTGGCGTTGTTCGATGGCATCTTTCAATGCTTTCGCAATGACTACTGTCCATATTTTCTCCTGCTGCATGGCTTGTTGCAGGTAGGCGTCCCATTTTGCTGCACGGGTTTCAAAGAGCGCTTGCAGCGTTTCATTTCTTTTGTCAGCTCCTTGTGGGGGCTTTGCTTTTATGTAGCTGTTGAGAATGGGGAGCGTTGCTTTTACGTCTCCGAAAATGGCCGCTTCGCCATAATAGTTTTTGGCGATATCCCAGGTGTTGTTGGTGAGATATATTTGTTTGAGGCTATCGGGAAACAGGGGCCCGTCTGCGTATTTGAATACAGCCAGTTGTGCCTGTGCGCCAAAGCCAACGAGGAAGGCCACATCATGTTTCTGGAAGACACCTTGTATGGCAGCCTGACCACCGGGTAATTCTCCCTGCCAGTGATAATCATCGTTAGGGAAGTTAGCTACGCTGCTGAAGGTTTGCAGTACCACCGGCGCTCCGATGAGTGCTGCCAGTTCCCGCAATTCACTCCATGCATCGGCATAGCCCACCGCATCTCCTGCCACGATCACGGGATTTTGAGCTGCAGAAAGAAGATCTGCTGCCTGCCGGATAGTAGCATCATCACCGGTGAAGTGCGGGGAGATACGGGTAACGCCTTTTACTTTGTTGTTATCGCCGATGGCCACCATGGTAAAGTCCCATGGAATTGAAACAAACACAGGGCCATTAGGAGGCGCCATAGCTTCTTTAAATGCACGTTGTAATACCAGTGGAATTTCAGAAGGGGTACGTACTTCGTGGGCCCATTTGGTATATTGTTTAGCCAGGTCCACCAGGTTGGACGCCAGCAATGGTTCCTGGGTGATCAGCTCATTTTGCTGCTGACAGCAAAGGATGACCAGGGGCATTTCTGATCGCCATGCATTGAACAGATTGCCGATGCAGTGGGCAATACCCGGGGTAACGTGTACAACCAGTACACCGGGCTTACCTGTCATGCGGGCCGATCCCATGGCCGCACCGATTGCAATATTTTCATGTAAGCATTCAATGTACCTTACACCGTTAGCTTCGTAGCTGGTGCCATCAATAATAGGAATTTCGTTTGTGCCGGGTACGCCAAAAATGTAGTGAATACCGAGGTCTTTGAGGATGTCGAACACGTAATCCCGCGTCCAACGCGTAGGGCTGGAAGGTAACTTAGTCATAAAAGGGAAATGATTAGGGTGAGTGTTAATTACATAGTGATTAGTAACTTGTTATTTTGAGTTATTACGATTGTTATTTTGAGATTTAATTACTGTAAGGATAGTCTATTCAATGAAAGGGTTAGGAGTCCGATGTATATCGGTTTGCTAATATAGGGATCATTTCAGTAATGAACCAAAAATTTTTTTGGTGGGAGTAGACGTGACTGTAACATCCGGTAGCTGTGAAACGTTGAACAGGGAAATTCAACCCTATGAAAATGATGTACTATATTTTTGCTGTAGCGTTATTAACCCAGGCCTGTAAGAAAGATAAAAACGAAGACAAGGTAAAAGCCTGTGGCATAGAAAATCCTGCTACCAACATAGCCTGGCTGAAACATACGATAGACAGTTTCATGAGCATCAAACAGGGAGGAGATGTGCGGGTGCTTACCTATAACGGTCAGGACTATATTAATGTGCAGCAGGTGGGGTTGTCTTGCTGGGCTTGTGGTTTGCATACCTGTGATGGCCGTCGCTTAACTTATCCTGTTGACAGCGCCCTGATCAGAGAAGTTTCCTCTGTTGGTTATGAAAATTCAAAGCTGATTTTAAGTTTTGGTTACTGATCTCTTCTGAATGCCTCAGGCAGGGATTAACTATTTGATTCCTGCCAGGCAATTTCCATTTGAGTATCCACTTTTTTCGCCCCTTCCAGGGATAACAGCGCCGCCTTTGCATGGAGACCACCAGCAAATCCGGTGAGCGCTCCTGATGTGGCAATTACCCGGTGACAGGGAAGGATAATAGAAATAGGATTTCTGCCGTTGGCAGCGCCTACTGCGCGTACTGCTTTGGGATTTCCCAACTGATTTGCTATCTGCAGATAGCTGCGGGTTTCGCCATAAGGTATGGTAGATAGCGCCGTCCACACTTCTTTTTGGAAGGAAGTACCTATCGGGTCGAGTTCCAGGGAAAAATCATGACGTTTTCCTTCAAAATATTCTTTTAACTGTCGTTCTGTTTCCAGTAATACAGGATGGGTATCATTTTTAATATCAGTTGTTGCATGTACCCTGCCAGGACGGTCATTTTCCCAAAGTATAGCGGCGAGGCCCTTGTCGCTGGCAATCAGCGTCAATTGTCCTACGGGAGAGTCCATATATTTGTAAGCGTATGCGGTTGCCATGAGTGCTATGAATTAATGGCAAGTTATAACACTTTTCGCTTTCGCGGTGCAGGCCGTAATTTAAATACCTTCCTGCAAAAGCACCTGCTATTTTCAGCTACCTCTGCTAATAATGCCCGGTAATGCTTTCGCAGGAAGGGTCACTGATTAATAAATGGAAGCAAACACAGTACCGGTAATATTAACACTGGAGAAGGTGGCACTTCCCGTAGAAGTAGTAACAGACTGTGAGCCGAAAGTAAAGGTATGCGAACCGGGTGCAGACGTATACATGTTCACCGTATAATTTCCGGCCGTCAACGGGCCGTAGGAAGAACCACTATTAGGATTCAGATAGGCGCTGACGTTAGTAGGCCCATACAGGTAGATAGCGCCTGTATAGGAGGTACCGTTATTCACGTTCAGACCAATACTGAAAAAGGAAGAAATGCTCTTTTCCGCGTGCAGGATCTGTAAAGGCAATAAAGCGATAGAACAAACGATCAGAAGACAAAATAGTTTTTTCATAACAGTAGTTTGTGTGATTAGAGGTAGCTGCCAACGGCAGAGGGTTACAGAATTCATAACAATATAATGCGGAGGACTTATAAATGCAAGCATATTCTTGTGTAACAAATTTTAATCATTTACTATTGCATTATCCGGAGGGATTTACCTAAATTAAAGTCTTATTTAAAAAACTATGATGCGTCACCTGTTCAGACTATGCCTGCTACTTTTTATTGGCCTGCCCGCAATGGCACAGAAGTCAGCAAACGAATTACATTATACCAGCAGCCAGCGGCAGTTAATTACTGTGTATAAGGGTACTATTTTCGTGAATGGCAATAAAGCTTTTATATTTCATGAAGACATTATCAATTATCCCAGCAAGCGTAACAAGCTGGTAGAAAATGGATCTTCTGTTTTTCTCTTCCTGGAGGTAAACGGCGCACCGAAAAAGAACAGGATGTATGTATTCAAGATAGACCATTCCCTGGCAGATTCTGTTGTGAATGCCATCAGTTCAGACGTAAAAGATTATGACCGGGACGGTAACCTGGAGTTTGGAGGAAGTGATTTGACCCCAACCTATCCTGCTGCAGACTCTATGTATTATGTTTCTTCCAGGTTTTATGAAATAAAGAAAGGGAAAATTACTTTTGATGCGGAGTTGACAGCAACTACTGACAAAAAAGTAAATGGTATTTATCTCGATGAACCATTCGATAGCAAAGGAAATCCGAAAGTGATCCCCAAATCAAAGAAACGTTATTAGGTATAATTTCTCCCGAAAAGATATTTTATAGATAGAGGCTTTGAGTATCGTTACTCAAAGCCTTTTATGTAAATTCAGTATTATGAAAGGAAAAGAGTTGTTATCCTTTTTAGGGTATAGCGTGGATCACCCTGATTTTATGGCCTTTCTGCAGGCACATGATCTGGATATTCAGCAGTTGCCGGATCCACAGTTGCCGCAGAAGAAAGTAAGTAAATATTTGAATCCCCGCTTTAAGCAGGGGATAGGTTTTACATTTGACCGGGATCGTCCGGAAGCAGCAGCTGCACTAAAGAAAGCAGATCCGGAAGGACGTACCATTTTTTCTCCGGAAGATCACCGGATTAAAAATCGCGTTGGAAATGGCCCGCTTTATTTAACCCGGGTAGCATTTTTTAAGCCCGAATTACTGGATACGCCTGTTGTTCAACTGCCTTTTGGTTTGCAGTTACAGGATAACTATCACACGGTAGCCAAAAGATTAGGAGAGAAAAATTTACATGGTCCGGAGAATAGTCGCTATTATGAGGAAGATGAGAGCGATTTTTATTATGAACGTTATCACGTTTATGTATATTTCGAAAGAGGAGATCCGGAGGAGAAATTGCAGCAGCTGGCTGTTATGCTGAAGTAGGGGAGGGAGATATTATCTCCCTGATAACTATCGTTTATTGGTGGTTGGAGAGATATCATCAGCAAAAAAAAGTCAGCATTTTTCGTAATGCCCGTAAGCTGCCGGAAACGCGTTTCTCCAGTGTGCTTACTGGTACATTCAGTAATTGAGCTGCTTCCCGGTAAGATTTTTCTTCTTCTTTGATGAGGTGAAAGGCGACTCTTTTTTCTGGTGTTAAAAGCTGCATGCCTTGTTGTAACAGCTGTTGTGTTTCCTTGAACTGGTATTGTTGTTCCGGGTTCATTTCTCCTGGCCTGTTGTCCGCATCTGCAGGAAGCTCTATCACGGCGATGGCTGTACGTATTTTTTTCCGGTGATATACTTTCACCATATTATAAGCAATGCCGAACACATAATTAACAGGATCCTGTAGTCCTTCCCATTTCTTCCACAATTCGAGATAACATTCCTGTATCAGGTCTTCCACCTGATATTCATCCTGGATTTGCTTCCGGAAAATCCGGTATAGTCCGTCCCGGGTAGTTTCAAATACTTGTAAGAATGCTGCTTCTTCGTTCCTGGACATAGATAGGGCAGTTGCGGCAACAAAACTATAGCATTCCCCTCCACATCTGTATTCTGTTAACAATAAGTTCACATTGAACATTGGCGGAAAACGATTCATAACGACAGTTTATTGGAAAGCACCGGGTAATTACATCCGGATGATAGTAAATAAACAATCAACAGATGAAGCCGCCTGTATCGATCTGGAAAAAATATCAGGACGCCACTGCCTCCCGGGAGGAGCTGGAAGCGCTCGACACCTGGTTGCAACAAGCCAACAGCGATGAATTAGCTGCCTTGTTTCAGGCAGATACTGCCGATGTTGCGGGTGAAGAAGGCATTCCAACGGAAATGGCTATACGCTTACAGGCGAGGCTGCAGGAAATGCTGCCATCAGGCAGGCGGATATATTCGTTGCGTAACTATGCCGTTCGCTGGGCCGCCGCTTCAGTGCTGATTGCAGGTATCTCCAGCTTGTTACTGTATCTGCCCCGGCATAAGAGGGCCGGATCAGAAATGGGGCAGATCCCGGCTGTGTGGGACAGCATCGCCAATACATCGGCCGGTGTAAAGGTGCTTACCCTGCCGGATCAGACCAGGATATGGCTCAACAAACAGGCGGTACTCTATATCCGGAAAGATTATAGCAACAGCCGGGAAGTACGTTTGCAGGGTGAAGGTTATTTTGATGTTGCCCATGATGAAGCGCATCCTTTCAGGGTTACTACCGGTAACGTACAAACGCTGGTGCTGGGTACCGCCTTCAATATTGATAATACACCCGGACAGCGTGCAGTATATATCAGTTTGGTGAAAGGTAGCGTAAAGGTACAGCATCAGGCGGCCCGGCAGGCATCAACCGACACCGTGGCTGTGATCCTGCAGCCGGGGGAAATGCTGACAGCCGACCACCAGGGCGGTCATATTCCGGTCAGCAAAATAGGGATAGCAGATGTAGGTGCCTGGATGAAAGGCAACCTGGTCTTTAACCAGCTGCCGCTGTCGGAAGCACTGCCTAAACTGGCGGCCTACTATGGTATCCGGATACAGGCTGCTCCCGCGCTGCTGCAAAATAAAACAGTAACGGCTTTGTACCGGCAGGACGAAACCTGGCAGCAGGTATTACATCACCTGTTATTTATTTACCAGTTATCTTATAAAATAGGACCGGATAAGGAGATCATTATACACTCCTGAGTTACCACCAGCTTCTTGTAGCTAAAGATTCAAACAACACATACATGATGAACGTATTCTCCGGATGGAGGCGCCACCGCCCCATCTGCCAGCATCTGTTGCTGCTGCTATTGCTATGCCTGTCAACAACCAGGCTTTCTGCCCAGGTGGCCAGACTTGCAGGTGATGTAACCCTGCAGTCAGACAGGATCACCGTAGCCGATATAATTGCCAGTCTGCAAAAACAAACCAGCTATGTTTTTTCTTATGATAAAAACAGGTTGTCGGCCATTACCGTACAGGACATTCACTGGAAACAGATTCCTTTGGGAAAGGCCCTGACAGCACTACAGGAAAAAGCAGGGCTGGAATATACCCTGTTGAATAATAATATAGGCGTTACTGTTAGGTTGCACAGCCAACAGACTAAGCCCGCAGGTAATGGCGGAGCAAAAGGCCGTATCGTTGATTTTGAAAGCGCGCAACCATTGCCCGGCGCCACCGTGAGTATTCCGGAGGTAGGGCAAACCGTGATATCAGATGAAAAAGGATTCTATCAGTTCAAAAAAGTGCCCGCAGGCATTTATTCTTTAGTAATTACCTACACCGGTTATCAGAAGAAAACGATACCCGGTATACATCTGCAGGAAGACCGGGAAACGGTCACCGACATTAAAATGCAGGCAGGAAAAAACCTGGATGAAGTGGTGATACAATCCGGCCCCCGCAAAGTAAAATCCGTTACACATTCTACAGAAAGAGAACTGCTGACGGAGTTGCGGGGAGCAACCGGTGTCGTGTCGGGCATCTCCAACGAAATGATCAACCGCACATCCGACCGCAATGCTGCGGAAATAGTGAAGCGGATATCAGGTGTAACGGTGGTGGATAATCGTTTTATTGTAGTACGCGGCATGAACGAACGCTATAACCTTACTTACCTGAACGATAACCTGGCACCTTCTACAGAAATGTACAGCAAGGCATTTGCATACGACCTGTTGCCAAGCAGCATTATAGACAAGATACTGGTGTACAAATCGCCACGTCCTGATCTGAACGGTGAATTTGCCGGTGCTGCCGTAAAAGTATATACGAAAAACGCGGTGCCGGTAAGGCATATCGATATTGGTATACAGCTGGCCCATCGCCCGGGTTCCACCATGACAGACATCAACAGCTACAAAGGCGGTAAGCTGGATTGGCTGGGCTTTGATGATGGTACCCGTAAGCTGCCGGGCTTTTCACCGGCCTATTTCCAATCGGATAAAAGCGCGGGAAATATTTCACAGGCCGACATGCTGAAGTCATTTACGTCCACGCTGACTACACAAAAAATGACCAGCACGCCGGATATGCAGTTATTCTTCAACTACTATAATGGCTTTCACCTCGGGAAGGCGTGGCTGTATAACCTGAGCTCCATTACCTACACAAAAGAAACCACCAGTTTTGACGTATACCGGCAAACGGGTAATACTGATGCTTTCGGAACCGCGAGGGAAGACCAGAACATAGGTGGCAATAACCAGCGGGGACACTCTGCACAGAGTATGGAAACCGGGAAAATCAACCTGCTGGAGAACCTGACGCTGAAACTAAGTCCCCATCATACCCTGCAATTCAAAAATTTCTTTGTGAATGATGGCCGTAGAGCCAGCAGCATCAATGATCTGCAGGCGAATGTTACGCCCCGCGCAGATACTGCTTTGTTTTCCGCCAACAGGCAAAAAAACATCCTGCTCTCTTTTCAGCAACGCATATTGTATTCCGGTAACCTGGGTGGCATTCATGACTGGGGCAGGCGCTATCAGCAGCGACTGGACTGGAACCTGGGGTACACCTACAACCAGCAGAATGTACCCGATCAACGCATCAGCCGTTTTCAGACTTCTGCCGGCCAGCTGCCCTTTGATGCCCCCGGACTGAGTTATACAGCGAATGGCTCCAATAGTGCGGAAAAAGAAGCTTTCCTAGGTATGATCTCCCGGCTTTATGTAAAAAACAATGAGCATTTATTCAATGGTGCCGTTGATTATACTTTTCATGCATCCAATCAATGGCTGTTGAGGGCAGGTACCTTTCAGTCGTTCAAGCAGCGCAATGTAAGCCGCCGCTTTTTGCGCGTGAACAGGGCAGGACTGGCGACCGGAGAGGTAAGTATACCCTCTAATGAAGGTGCTTCCGGCGGATGGCCTCAGGGATATGGTGTAAGCAATCCGGCGCTGATCAATTTTCATTTGCAGGATCTGAGCAATGTATGGAGTACCACCTACTTCCCGGAAAATAAGAGTGGATTGCAGTTATATGATGCCACCAGCCCGGTAGATAAGTATGTGGCCAGTGAGCAGTATAACGCTTTCTATGGAATGACAGAATGGAAAACACCGGATGAAAAACTTACGCTGAATGGTGGTGTACGAATAGAATATGACCGGCAGCAACTATCTGGTGCCACGGCTTCCGATAATGGAGCTATCAACCTGGTATACATAGATCATCCTAAAACATCCGTCTTACCTTCTGTGAATTTCAGCTACCGTCCAACCAGTAGTTATGTAATCCGCACAGGGTGGGGGCGCACGGTAAACCGGCCCGAGTTCCGCGAACTTACACCGTATAATGATTTTGATTTTGTAAATAATGAACTGATCAAGGGAGATGAACATGTGGTGACCGCTACGATAGATAACTATGATCTGCGACTTGAATATTATCCACGTAATGCAGAGCAACAGGAAACCTTCAGTCTGGGGGTATTCTACAAAAAACTACAGGATCCGATAGAGCGTATACGGTCAGAGAAAAGTGGATATGCAGATGGCCTGGGCTTTACCAGCATCAGTTTTGCAAACGCGAAAGATGCCAGGGTATACGGATTGGAAGCAGAAATAAAGAAAAGCCTGTCTTTCCTGGGTGGTTCCTTTTCCAAGCGACTGAGCGTTGTGTTGAATGGTACCCTGGTAAAGAGCAGTACACGGCGCATCATTACCAATCACTATAATCCTGTAGCAGGCAGGGATACACTTGTTGTATCCGGAAGACCTTTACAGGGACAGGCGCCTTACGTATTCAACATGGGGCTTTTTTATGAACACCCGGCTACAGGTACCAAGATTGGTCTTACCTATAACGTAAGTGGTCCGGTGATCTATGCCAAATCATCCGCCTCCAAAGATGTGATGTATACCAAACAGGATACGCTCGAGTTTACCAGCACACGCCCGGATCTGTTACAGTTGCCCATGCATCTGCTGGATCTGTCCATTACCCAGCGTATTATCAAATCACTGAAAGTGAAATTCAGCATACAAAATCTGTTGGATAAAGAATACCGTATTGTGGAAGACTATGGTTACGATCAGCATTACAACAAAGAATATCCGGTGCAGAACAACACCGGGGCAACCTACTACAAGGGAGACAATATCTATAACCGGTACAAGCCCGGTCGATATTTCTTATTGGCATTAACGTATGCTTTTTAAAGGCGCTTAAAAAAAATGAGTCCAATGAATTTCATTTATACAAGTATAAGAATAGCTGTGATCGCAGTCCTGTTATTACTTTCTGCCTGTCGTCATCAGGATGATCTGCAACCCGTGGATGCACAGATCGGATTTTACAATGCTTCGGAATATGTGCGGCTGCAATTGCGTAATAATTACAAGTCCAGCTATGTGTTCATAGATACAAAAGACACAGTAGGTTCAGTGACTATCTCACGTTTTGCCACGGGGAATTATATCAGCCAGTTTCCTAATCAGTCTTACTACGCAAATCATCCACAGCCGTGGCTTAGTTATATTCGTATTACACCCGGCACGCATCAGTTGTTGCTCATGGATACCAGCGTGCATCGTGTACTCGTAAAAGATACGGTGGTTTCCCGGCATGGAGCGCCCATGACAGTGTATTTTGCGGATAACCTGGGGGAGTTCCGTACCTGGAAGCTGTCTGATGAAGTGAATGTGCAAAGTGATGCCATCCATCTGCGCGTACTGGACCTGAGCCCGGATGCGGGAAAGATATACCTTACTATCAACGGACACGCGCCTGCCGGCTTTCCATCTTCTTTTCAATACGGAGATGTGGCTGGTTTTATTCCTATGCCAGTCAACGGCCCGGATACTTTGCGTATCCGCTTTTATCATCCGGAAACACCAGGTGAGCCTATACTTAGCACTACACTGCTGACTACACCCGGAGGTGCTTACAACATTGTGGTAAAAGGGTATGAGAACGCCCAGGGATTCGTAGATCCGGCGAGTGGCAGTTACCTCAGCTTTGACGCAAGTCTCAAAGTGGCGTTGACGCAGGTCAGGTAAAACCGTTTCAATCATCAACTTTTAAATTAACATCATGCTATTCATACACAATTTTCTCTGCCGGACCTGCCTTTTATTATTGCTGGTGGCATTGCTTTTTTCCTGTAAAAAAACAGAAGAATATGCTAAAGAGGTGAATGATTATCCTTACCTGATTACGGGTGAAATTCAGTTGGAGAGCATCGGCAAGGGCTTGTACAAGGGCTTACAACGTTCCTATCTGATAGGAGATACACTGACGTTGGTCGGGAAATTTTTTGTGGACAGACCCGGTTCGCAGATCCGGGTGGGTAACCAAACGATACAACCACTGGAAAAATACCTGCTGCCACATGGTATTAACAGTTATACAAAAAAGACAGAATACCTGGATGTACTGCGTTTCGTCATTACTAAAGACATGGGATCAGGTGCTCATATTCCGCTAAGCATTATTGCAAATGGTCAAACGCTGCAGGCGCCGGACATCTCCATCCGGCAGTTCTCTGGTAGTATGCATCGTACTGATACTACTTTGTATGTAGAGCAGCTGGTCAACTGGAAACCTCATAACGCTGATTTTTATCGTAACAATGGTTTACCTATGATCAATAATTACAGTGTTACCGCTGATGGCGCCATTTATTTTGGTAACCAGATGGAGATAGATGTTTACAGAGGAGGAAAGATCATCAACCTGATAAATGCAGGAGATAAATTCCAGGGAAATGGCCTTCTCTTCACGATAAAAATGATAGCAGGCAATGTGGTAGCCTATGATGGGAGCACACTTACTTTTTCCGCGGAAGTGGCGGAGGAAGTTCCCGAATCGGCCACTTCTTACATTTTCAGATTGTGCAAAATGGATCTCGCCACCAGAAAAGTCACCACCCTTAATCGTACCCTGGTAACCAAAGGCCCTGTTACGATCAATGAAAATGGCGGTCCGTTTGAAGGGGCTGTAGGTGGCTTGAAGATAGTAGCTGCTGTGTTGAAAACAGATGTTAATGGGGCCGTGTATTTTGTCAATAATTATTCAACCGCCGGAACGGATCATGTCAATGAATTCAATTGGTATAAGAATGGTCTGGGGCCATCTTCCTATCTTATAGGTCAACCGTCGGTATATTCTAATCTCTGCCGGGTGGATGCCGGGGGCACTGTAAAATCTCTTTTCAAACAGGAAGATCTGTGGATGGGGCCTTCGCCGTACAATATCCCGGGATTTTCGGTGCAGATGACTTTTGATTACGTGATCAGCCCGGATGGAAAGTTGGCTTTCTGTAATAATCAGATAAACCTGAGCATGCAGTATAGCTTTGCGTCTTATGACCTGGAGCACGATGAAATCCAGGCGATTACCGGGTTTACCTCACCGCCATATCATTTCTTTTCCTACGATACTTCGGCTGTAACCGGTATTCATGACCCAGCGTTTTTTCCCTATTTCGGTTTGGCCAATACCAACTATTTAAGCAATTTTTTATATACGCCCGATGGAGATCTGTTGGTCATCAACAGCAATTCTATTGCTGCCATTAACCTGGCAAGCAAGACCATGTATTGTTATGCAGGAACGGAGATGGGGCTACTCACCGCTGTGCCTTCACAGGATAAAATTACAGGCCCTGCTAAAGAGATATATTTTAGTGAACCCGGAACACGGATGATCGGGCAGGACAAACAGGGGAATCTCTTTTACACCGCGCAATTGGATGACTATGCGAACGGCGTTAAATTTTACCGGCTGTATTCCCGTAAATAGCAGCTGTTGCTTTATTTCTCTTTTCGCTATTTTAATACCATATCGTAAAAGGTCGTCTCATTTGCAGGAGACGACCTTTTAATTTCAATATTCAGCTTACCCGTGGTTATATATAAATCTGTCCTTCCATTACAATGGTAGAAGATCCACTCACCCAGATACCATCTTCTACTACCTGAACGCGGATGGTAGAAGGATGTTCCACATATTCTCCCTGGAGGATCAGGAAATGCTGGTCTTTGGGGATATGGCCCAGCATCGCAAGATATCCTGCCAATGGTCCCGCAGCGGTACCTGTAGCCGGGTCTTCATCAATACCCATTCCCGGATTAAAAAATCTTGCTTCCGCGAGGTATTTATCATTTGAAGGATGGGTAGTAAATAAGTAGCAGCCTTCAAAGCCAAATTCCTCTGAGATTCCTTTTAATAAAGATTTATGTGAAATGGCTTTTTGAAGAACTGCGGCATCTTTTACAGGAACCATTAAATGAGGGACCTCTGTTTGTACCACATTAATGGGCCAGTCGTTCAGGGAAAGGTCATTGATGCTTAATCCAACAGCGGCGGAAATGATATCGATGGGAACGGTGCGGATGATTGCTGCGGGGCTTTGTTTCATGGCCACATAAGGCAATCCGTTTTCTTCCGTAATGCGCAGTGGAATCTTTGTGTCTTTTATCAATACCCAGGGTTGTTCTCCCTGGCCTTTGAAAATATCCCATTTTTTTAATAGCGCAAGACAAACCGMGCCCAGCAGGTTATGGCCGGCACCGGCTACTTCAAATCTGGCGGGCGTAAATGACCGCACTTTGAAAGCATTTTGTGCTGTTGAATAATGCACGAAAGAAGTTTCTGAGTAGCCGAATTCACGGGAAATATCATGGTATTGTTCGATAGTAAGCTCGTTTTCGATATTTACTACGGAGAGCTGATTGCCCTTATATCGCTGGTCGGTAAATACGTCTAATACGTAGTAATCCAATTTTTTCATTTGCTTTTTTGATTTATGGATTGGTAACTGCTCAAAATTAGCATCAAATAGTTTACTTTAGTTATTGGTTAACTAATGGTAACTAGTAACCTTTTGTTAACCGATCAATAAAAATGGAAGATCAACATAAACAGGAAGCTACCTGCGAACAGGAGTTAAATGCCATCCGCGACAGCCTGGAAGTATTGGGTGGGAAATGGAAATTGAGGATTATGCGCCATCTGAACATTCACATGGATGAAATCAATACGTTCAAAAAAATCCAGCGTGGTGTAGAGGGCATATCTGCCAAAATGTTGTCAAAGGAATTACAGGATCTGGAAATCAACCTGCTTGTTTCCCGTACGGTGTTGGATACCAAGCCAATTACTGTGCAGTATGCCATCACCGCTTATGGCCAGAGTGTTTTTCCCGTTACGGAAAGCCTGGTTAACTGGGGATTAAATCATCTTCAAAAGATAAAGCAAAAGGCATAAACTGCTGAAAGCGGGAGGGGAGTTTCCTTTTCACATCCCGTGGCCTAACAACTAACCATTCCCTACACTACAGCTTTTACCAGATTATGAATGCAGGAATATTTATCAGCAGCACATCGCTATTGGATGATAGCTTTTTTGAAAAAGCGATCTTATTTATCACGGAGTATAATGACAAAGGAGCGATGGGGTTTGTGGTCAACAAGGAGTTTCCCCGTAAGTTTAACGAACTGGAAGAGTTCAGGTACAGCATTCCGTTTCCGATATATGACGGAGGTCCGGTAGACCGGGAACACCTTTATTTTGTGCATCGGCGGCCCGAATTAATAACGGGAGGGGAGCTGGTAGCGGATAATATCTACCTTGGAGGCGACTTTAAGGCGGCGGTAATGCACATGAATAATAAAACCATAACAGAAAAAGATATGAGATTATTCATCGGGTATTGTGGCTGGGACCTCCATGAACTCGAATCAGAAATAGCGGAAGGCAGTTGGGAGATTTTGGAAAAAGGGCGCTATTTTGCAGGATTATTTAGTTAAACAAAATTGATAAATAGTATTAATATGTCTACAGGTGAAAATGGAAATGCCAACTTAAGCGGAGATCCATATGAAAATTTTCGTTCATTGTTACAGCAGTCAATTGTATTCCCCACTGAATATACCTTTAAGTTCATTATTAAGGCAGACGAGGATAAGATAGCGGAGCTGATGGCGATGTTTGCGGATGTTCAGGCAAAAATTACCACCACTGAGTCATCCGGAGGAAAATATAAGTCATTTACTGTAGTGGTGCCCGTTAAGGATGAAGAAGAAGTAATTTCATATTATAAAGAGGTGTCAACGATCAATTCAGTCATTATGCTATAGGGATGGCTTGTATATACGTCATATGTATATACATGAATTGTTATAATATTGACATATTTCGATGTGTTGCATCGTTGAATAGGTCCAATGCATTAATTTCGTGGACTTATATATACTACTTAATTGAAATTTATGAAGCAAACAGTTCCTGCTTTTATCCTGCTGCTCACATTGGCAGCATGTGGTGGTGCTTCGACCGATCAGGCGAAGACCGAAGACAAAAAAGAAGCAGCTGTGGCCGCGGGCACAGCTTATGCAATTGACACTACAACTACAGCTGTTCAATGGCGCGCTACTCACAAAGGTGGATTTGCTCCACGCTTTGGCACTATCAAAGTAGCAGATGGTAGCCTCAACGTTGAAAACGGCGCTGTTACCGGTGGTAGCTTTGACGTAAACCTGGCTACACTGGCTGCGGATCCGGCTTCTGTTACTGAGCCTGATAAAAAGGCTGCTGATCTGGAAGGTCACCTGAAAAGCCCTGATTTCTTCGACGTGGCGAAGTATCCAACGGCTAAATTCGTTATCACAGGTGTAGCTGCTTATGACAGCACCAAGCAGAAAAGCCTGCTTGCCGGCGCTACCAATCTTATCAGCGGCAACCTGACCTTGAAAGACAGCACCCTGAACATCACTTTCCCTGCACAAATCACTGTTGGCGCAAACGACGTTACTGCAAATGCAAAATTTGTAATTGACAGATCAGCCTGGGGTATCAGCTACAAAACTGAAGGCAGCCCTGAAAACTGGATGATCAGCAAAGATGTTGAAATTGGTTTCAGCCTGAAAGCAGTAAAGAAATAAATGCTTTATGATCGCTTAAGGTCCTGATCTATCAGTATCAAAAAAAAGCAGCCTGGCAATATTATTTGCCAGGCTGCTTTTTTTATTTGTCAACGCATTTTCTATATCATAAATCATGGGCTTTGTTAAATTCCTCACCGGCTTTATGAAGTAAATCATTTTTTTCACGAACCTCCCCGTTCATCTTCAGCTTTTCTTCACTCAGCTTTATTTGTTGGTCCTGTGCGTTTTTTATTTTTTCAGGGTTTGTATCGTGGGAAGCTTCCTGCGCCGCAATTTCCTGCCGGTCGAACAGTTGCAAATCTCTGAGGCTGGTATAAAAATTCAAGGCGGCTGTTTTTAGTTCAGCTCCCTGGCTGATTCCATCTGTCGACAAGGCGGTTATCTCCTTAATGATTTGATTAAATGCCTGTTCTTCTTTATCTATAGCGCGGTAGGCTCCTTTGAAATCGTTTTTTATCAGGCAGTTTAATTTCTCTTCGCCCGGCCCTCCTTCGGTCACCAGGATATTGAGTGCTGCATGTTCTTTCTGATCAATAACGGCTTTAAATTCAATGGCCTTCCTGGGTTTACAGGAGCAGAGACTGGTTAGCAAAAAGATAACAATGGCAATGGGTTGTTTCATTTCGATTTCTTTTAACGATGATGTTCATCGGAGGAAATCCCCGGAAAAGGCTAAAACTAAATATTTTTCCCTTCTTTGTAATCATCTTATTAAAGCCATTGGTAATTAGCCACCAGCTGCAATGAATCCTCCCATCGTTTCAGCTGTAAATTATGCAGCAACCTTTCCATATGAACAAACGCATACTGTTGCCTGGCGTCACTGTCTGCCAAACTTATTTCACCTGCCCGGATACCATCGTGAAATGTTTTGAAATCTGCCGGAACCTGGCCCGGATCAATGGACACACCTGCATTGGAGCATATTAACAGGAAATACGTAAAGTAAAACAGGTGAAGTAACTGGGACATTAGAAAGAAGCGGGCATGATGATATTCGTTTAACCCTTCACCAAAATAGGTGGTAAGATATTCTTTTTCTTCCTGCTCGTTGGTAACCACAAAGTTGGCAACAATGGCGAGGTCCAGGTAGCGATCGTTCAGGAACGCGGCTTCCCAGTCCACCAGCCATACCTTGTTTCCATCGAAAAGGATGTTTTCCGGCTTCAGATCATTGTGACAAGCTACCATGTCCTGAGCGTTGCGGGGATAAATACTTATTAGCCTGGCATACTGACGGAATAGTTCTGCCGTCATCTGCTCCGGGAGGATGTTGGCTGCCTGAAATTTTTTAAAGAAGCCATCGGCAGCATCCAGGTAATTTACCCGGAAAGGAAAGGGCGGCAGCGAATGCAACCGCTTCAGTAAATCAGGCAGCTTTATTCTCGCTTCCTCCAGCGGGAACGGTGTTGTTTCCACGAAACCGGTGATGGCGATTCTATCGGTGATGTTTGTGTACAGTACCTTTGGCGCAATACCCGCTTCTGCAGCGGCCTGCATGCAGGCATATTCATGCGTGGGATCACCCATAGGATCCGTACGGGTAATGATGCGGAGCAAATATGGTTTTCCCAAAACGAGTATCCGAAAAACAAGTGCAGTGGAAAGTCCGGTAGTCAGTTGACGGATGTCTTCAAATTCATTTACGCCAAATGTAGCATGCAGTGCATGTTTCACGGCAGTTTCTCTAGTTGCTGGAATCATAAAAGTTGGAAAGAAATGATTGAAAGCTGCTCAAATATATAGGAGCTTTTGCAATTTCCTTCACCTGAAAAAATATATTTTTTTGACTGAACTTTTATGGTGAAATGAATGTTATTCCAATACTATGGCTCGCCTTCGACAGGTGAAAATTCCAACCTTCCTTTCCTTTTAATGGTAATTATTTTTTCAGCTGATCGAAGTAGGCGGTCGTTTCTTCCTGTATGCTTTTCATCAGATCAGCCGCCTTTGTATGTTTTAATACCGGCGCTATCTGTCCGCCCCAGAAATAGATCATATCCCATTTTTCCTGTGCGATAGCTTCCTTTCTTACATGCGATATGAATTGGGTTTGAAGTGGGAAAGGGAGAAATCCATTTTCGGTATACATTAACTCTTCCGCGATGCGATTGGCGATTCCTCTGCCAAGTCTTCCTGTAAACGATCGTGATAAGGTGGTGTGCCGTGCAGCCTCTGAAAACAGCATTTGCTTATGAATAGCGGTCGCATTGGACTCTTCGCAGGCCAGGAAAGCGGTGCCTATTTGCACCGCATCTGCGCCGAGCGCAAGTGCGGCTGCAACACCTTTGCCATTGGCAATGCCGCCCGCAGCGATCACCGGTATTTTTACTTTTTCCCTGATGACCTGGATCAATACAAATGTTCCCATGGTAGATGATTCGGCGGATGCAAGGAATGACGGGCGATGTCCCCCGGCTTCAAAACCCGAGGCAATGATGAGATCTACTCCCGCTGATTCCAGTGCGATGGCTTCATCAAGTGTAGTGGCAGCTCCAATGGTAACGATGCCGAGCCGGTGGCACTGTTCCAGGATGTCTGCCGATGGGATGCCAAACACAAAGCTGAATACAGGTGGTTTCTGATACAGGATAACATCTACCTGGTTTTCAAAACGGGATTTGAACGGTGGCGGTTTTTCCGGCAATGGGATGCCCAACTCATCAAAGTAAGGTTTGAATAAAGTCCGGACTTGTTTAAACCGGTCATCTGAAACGGTGTCCTCCTGTACATCAGTATCCGATATCCACAGATTGATATTGTAAGGCTTATTGGTAGCTGCTTTTATTTGTTGATCTATCTGAATGATTTCCTGCGGACTTAATGTATAGGCGCCATAACCACCGAGTCCGCCGGCGTTGGAGACGGTAGATACCAGTTTCACAGAAGACAGGTTTCCGCCGAATGGCCCCTGTAGAACAGGATATTCAATACCCAGCATGTCCGATGCTTTTGTTTGATACCACATAATGCTAAATTTATTACACGACAAAGTACGGAAGGAAAATCGGGGTGATGGTGTGACCTGCATCACATTCGCGGGAGTGTTTATAGGTGCCGGTTACTGCTCAATCATTATACAACCGGCTGAGCGTTTCTCTTGAAACACCGAGATAAGCAGCGATCAGTTTTTTAGGAACCATATTATAAAGTTCGGGATAGAGTTTTAACAACTCTTCATACCGTTGTTTCACATTATTATTCATCAAAGACAACAATCTTTTTTGAGAGGCCACATATCCTTTATTGGTCCGCCACCGGAAAAAATGTTCCACTGCATGAATTTCACTACATAGTTTTTCCCGGTCACTATTCGTAAGACAAAGCACTTCTGCATCGGTAATACAGTCAACGTTGATAGTGGCATTGGTGTGATTGTATAACGCATTATAATCAGAGGTCCACCAGGTGGGCATGGCAAACTGCAGGATAAACATTTTCAGATCGTCATTGATGAAGAAAGATTTTAAACAACCGGAGATCACGAAGTATTCGCCATCTACCTGGGCACCTTCCGTAATGATGGCCTGTCCTTTTTTAAAATGCTGGCTTTTAAAATGAGAGAAGAAATAATCAAACTGCTCCTGCGGAAGCACGCTCATTCTATCTATATGAGTCTTTAAAATATCTTTAGCGTCTATTGCCATATAAGTGGTATTTCATACTACTTTTTTAAAGTTAAAGATTTTCAGATAGAAAATTATTATTGGCCTGGCGTTGATGCAAACCTGGTACCCGGCTTGCATCGCTGCTTATGATGGAAAGTCGGCTTTGATGGTAACTGATTTCCACTGTTCCAGTTCTGCCGACATGGCCGACAGTTTTTCTGATGCCCTGTTATAAGCATCTTTTCCCAGGAACAGGTGCATGGGGGGCTCGGGGTTTTCTGCCAGCTCTATGAAAATCCGGGCAGCCCGATCCGGATCACCTGCCTGTTGGCCGTTCATGGACAGGTAACGTTCCTGCGTATTTTTTACGGCCTCGTATCCCTCGATCCCGGAGGCGTTTAACGCAAGGGAGGTTGGTGTCAGGAAGCCGGTCCGGAAACCGGAGGGCTCCACTACGGTGACTTTAATGCCAAATTCTTTTACATCCAGTGCGATCACTTCAGAAAATGCCGCCACCGCTGCTTTAGTGGCCGCATAAACGGACCAGCCATGGGCGCCCGAAAACCCGGCTACAGAGCCGATATTGAGGATATAACCTGATCGCTGGCGGCGCATGACCGGCAGGATACTTTTGGTTACATTGATGATGGCCAGTACGTTTGTATTGAAGATGTTCTTCACCTCCTGTTCCGGTATTTCCTCCACTGTTCCCACCATGCCATAGCCGGCGTTGTTCACCACTACATTGATGCGCCCGAATGCCGACAGTGTTTGTTGAATAGCATCACTGATACAGTCCGTGTTATTCAAATCTACCGCCAATGGAAGAAAGCGCTCCCGGTCTATTAAGCCAACAGCCTGGCTTAGCTGATGTGCATTCCTGGAGGTGGCCGCCACCTGGTATCCGTTATCGAGCAGCTCTTTCACAAGGCTGAGTCCCAGTCCCTGGGAGGCGCCGGTTACAAACCATACTTTTGAAGTGTTCATCACTTAAATGTTAAGGTGTTTAATTTATTCCGTCACGTCAGTCAGCATTTTGTTCACGATCACCCAGCGGTTATCAATTTTGTGAAACGAAAGCAGATCGTAATAATTGAAATCATACATTTTGATATTGACTTTGGCAAATGCGATGGAGTTGATCACATCAACCGATAAGGTCGTTCCTTTAAAGGGCTTTCCGGAGTCCTTAGGGGGCTGACGATGCGCCACACCATCCAGGTATTGTTCAAGTGTTTTGGCGTAAGGCTGCCCTTTAATATCCCCGAATAATAAGGTGCCTGGATATAGAATTTTGCGCAGGGTGCTGATATCTCCGTTATAGAGCCCCTTGAAGTAGTAATCTTCCAGGGCCTGGGTGATGGCTGCTGAATCTTGTTGATGAGTGTCCATTTTCTTTGGGTTTTGCGCTTTTGCTACCAAAAATGCCAGTGATAGAAAAGCCGTCAATAAGTGTGTTTTCATATTAATTCAGATGATGACCAGCTGCCATACCACCGTCTACATTGATGATGGCGCCGCTGATAAAGTTACTCCTGGAAACGGTATATACCATTTGTGCGATGTCTGTTACTTCGCCTACCCGGTTGAGCAGGTGTAGGCCCGCGCTTTGGTCCGCATGCTCACCGTGCATAGGTGTGCGTATCACACCAGGGGCAATGGTATTCACTCTTATATTGTGTTTTCCGAATTCCGCTGCCAGTTGCAGGGTAAGTGCATGGATCGCTCCTTTGGAGGAAATCGGTGCTGTAGAAGGACCGCCACCAAGTGCATGGTTTACTAAGGGCGTACCGATATTGATCACTACACCATTATGCTGTTTGAGCATCTGCGGAATAATAGCCTGGGTGGTAAAGAAGGTACCTTTCAGGTTTGTATTCAGGAACCGGTCGAGATAGGCTTCATCTACCTCTAGGAATGGTCTGGTTTCATAGATGCCGGCGTTGTTTACCAGCACGTCTACCGCGCCAAATTTTTCTATGGCGGTTGCCAAAAGCCTGTCGCCGGTGCTTTTATTTGCCACAGTGCCTGCTACCATGGCCAGGTTGGGGCCTGCACCCAGCTCCTGGTACACCTGCGCGAGCTTTTCGGTGGTGGAAGAATTGATGATTACGTTGTCGCCGTTTTCGAGGAAATGACGGGCTATTTCTTTACCGATGCCAGAGGAGGCGCCGGTTACTATTACTGTCAGCTTTTTCATACTATTATTTTTTATCGGCGGTTATACCTTTTTCTCTCAGTACAGACACTTGTTCTCCGGCGTATCCCCAGTCATCCAGGTCAATTTCCTGGATCACCACATGGGTTAACAGGGGATCTTTATTTAACACTTCAGTGATCAGATTGGTTATCCCTTTGATCAGTGCCTGTTTTTGTTGTTTGGTTACACCTTCCCGGGTTACTTCTATTTTAACGTAGGGCATGGTTTAAATTTTTGTGCCGGCCACTGCTTATGCAGCTTTGGCGGTGATGTTGATGTTTAATTCAAAATCGTTGTAGATCAGGGTATCGCCCAAATCCCTGAAGAAATTCCCTGAGCGGAATCTTATCCCGTATTTGGTGCGATCAATGATCAGTTTGCCGGTGGCGGTTAACAGGTCGCCGTTTACCTGGAGCGTTGCATCAAATTCAACAGGATGAGTAATCCCTTTGATGGTCAGCGCGCCAGTCACATGATTGCCGGCAACAGACGTGATTTCCAGCGATGCTTCCGGGTAGGTGTCAATAGAGAAGAAGTCATCAGAAGCCAGGTGACCAGCGAATTGCGCATTGGTGGCGGGATCAGTTACGTCCAGTATTTTGATAGAGGTGGTATCGATAATGAATTTACCACCGGTGAGCTGGCCCTCATTCAAAATGATCTCACCTTCTTTTATGGCAATGGTACCATTGTGTGCCCCGGTTACCTTTTTGCCCACCCAGTCAATATTGCTTTGGGTATTTACGATGTCAAATTTTTGATTTTTCATTTTTGTAGTTTTTAATTGTACAGCAAAGATGAAAAGGATTTCTCAGGCGGTAGTGTGATCTGCATCACTATTAAAAAGCGTCATCGCGTATGTGATCCAGGTCACATAAGTGCACAACGCCATTGCGGGAGCAGTGGCGTTGCTGTATCGTAAGCTTTTTAAAGAGTCAGGGCCGGATTTTGGAAGGAAGGAGGGATACTATGCTGGCCCCTCATAGGGGGATATCTCGTTTCAAGCGTCATGCATATAACATCGTGGAATAAGTGGAATTTATGTGAGCTTCAAATTTTATGAATGTTTATTACCTGCAACTGTGCTGTAAATCGTTGGATTTTCTGTTGTTACCTGCTGCTTATTATTTTCCGTGTTGATGCGCAAAGCCCGGCCATCATCACCGGAAGGGTAGTTTCCGCTTTCTCGCAGGAGCCATTGCCTTATGCTACCGTATACTGGAAAGGAGGCGGCTACGGCTGTATGACCGACAGTGTGGGGTACTTCCATTTGAAGAAAAGTCATTATAACAACGATACGCTGATTGTCCGCTATGTAGGGCACCAGGTGTTATTGGTGCGTCCGGAAATAACCAGTAAGCCGGAGACCTTGTTAATTCAACTGGAACCTGCGGTGAAAGCCGGAGTGGAAGTAAAAGGGAAAACAAACAGGGGGCTGGTATGGTGGCGGCAGATTGTAGCGCACAAGCGGGAAAATGCGCCGGGATATTATGATACCTATTATGCAGAATTGTATAACAAGCTGGAAATAGACATTGCCAATCTCGACAAAACAAAATGGCAGCATTCAGGCACCATGAAGCCATTTAAATTTCTACTGGATCGGGTGGACAGCATTTCTGAAAGCCGGTCTTTTCTGCCTGTCTTTTTAAGCGAAACCATTTCCGACTATTATGTCACCACGTCGCCGCCGCGGGTAAGGGAAGAAATTAAGGCATTGCACAGTGGAGGGATCAGGAATGAATCAGTGATGGAATACCTTGGTGGCATCAACCAGAAAATTAATTCCTACCAGGACTATATGCAGATTTTCGGGAGGGAGTTTATAAGTCCGGTAGGTGCTACCGGCGACAAATACTATCATTATAAAGCATTGGATACAATGCTGGTGAATGGCGTGCCTTATTTTCATCTGGCCTTTACGCCTAAACGGGAAGGAGAAAATCTCTTTGACGGAGATTGCTGGATTCATGCTCCTACCTGGGCTTTATCGAAAATCAGCATGAATGTGAATGGAGCGGTGAACATTAATTTTGTTAAACGATTGGAGATAATCCAGGAATTCGGAAAAGGGAATGAAAAGGAGTGGATTGTATCGAAAGATAAATTTATTGTAGAGTTGGCGCCACTGGGAAAGGAAAAAAATACCTTTATTGCCCGCAAAACAACGCATTATCAGCAGGTAAAAATAAATGACCCTGGTGCCAGGATAAAGATTTCAGCAGGCCGCAATAAGGAGGACGTAGTGATTGCAGATAGCGCAGCTACTGCCGGCAGTGCTTACTGGAATCAGCACCGGCCGGAGACCCTCAGCAGCAACGAGGCGCTGGCGATGACATTGGTAGATACACTCAGAGCAATGCCGGCCTTTAAAAGTCTCAGTGATAAAATAACTTTTCTGTTAGACGGCCACTTAAAACTGGGTAAGGTGGAAATAGGCCCCTGGTATAAGTGGGTAAGCCGTAATCGGGTGGAAGGTGTTCGTTTGCGTTTTGATCTTGGCACCACGCCGGAATTTAACCGCAATCTGCGCTTTTCGGGCTACCTGGCTTATGGCACGGGTGACAAGGCACTCAAAGGAAAAGTAGCCATGGCCTGGAATCTTCCCGGGAAAAATTCATATAGTATATTTACTTCTTTCAAAGATGATCTGGACAACCGGCAGCGTGGATTTAACGGGGAGGAGGTTTCCCTGGATAATATCTTCGGGCAGGTAGTCAGACGCCGGGGTATTCCACAGAAGTTCATCCGGGAACGCGAAATGAAATTCAGCGTATCCAAAAAGTTGCCGATGAATTTTTCGGTGGAAGGTACTTTCCTGCATAGCAGCTTCAGTACCATGTCGCCGTTACCGCCTCACAAAATATTTCTGCCTGAAAATAAAGCCGGGAATGTTGTCAATGCTGAATGGCAGCTGAAGTTGAGGTATGCACTGGGGGAACATGAAATACGTACACCACGTAAAATACGGCGGATAAAAGGTAATCTTCCGGTAGTAGAACTTTTGGGTGGAGTAGCTGCTGCCGGCGTGTTTGGCAGCCAGTATGGATATGAAAGGGTTAGTCTCAGTATCAATCAGCGCTTCCGTATTCCGCGGTGGGGGCAGGTAACTTACCAGGTGTATGGAGGCCGGATTTTCGCAGATAAATTACCGTTTATGCTGTTACAGATACATCCTGGTAACGAGACTTATTACTATAATAAGGAGTCCTTTAGTTTGATGAATAAATATGAATTCATCAGCGACAGGTATGCAGGCTTTAACCTGGAACATAATTTCGATGGTAAATTGCTTAACCTGTTGCCATTTATGAGAAGAACTGGTATACGACAGTTCTGGAATGTGAAGTCTGTTGTCGGAGATCTCTCACGTGAAAATATTATTTATAATAAAATGGAATTCCCGGGTTATGGTATGCATTCCTTTAAAGGAAAGACTTACATGGAAATAGGAACCGGCTTTGACAATATCTTTCATTTCTTTCGGATAGATGCAGTCTGGCGCTTGTATCCGAATGGAGCAAGCAGCTCACAACGGTCAGGGTTTGGTGTTTTTGGAAGCTTCAGGCTGCAGTTTTAGACGGTGCAGGTTTTAGTCAAAAAAATCATAAATGCGGGACTCCGGTTCACGGACCCACTTTTTGTTGAAGAGATCCCATCTCCTGGCCAATTTACATGATCTCCCGGCCCCTCTCTTGAAATTTTTTTTACGCCGCGCATAGGGGTAAAGTAATTTCACAAACGTGTACTATTGGTAACCATAAATATTTTAGTACATCATGAAAAAGTATGTTAATCTGTTAGGGGCAGTGCTATGTCTTCTGATCGCTTCCCGCATTCCTTTAATGGCCCAGAAAGCCTCATTGACAAAAAGCAGCGTGGCAAAGGAAGACAGTGTACTAATGCTGAACGGCGAAACCAAACACGGTAAAATAACCGGTGTAGGAACAGATGTTGTTTTATTTGTACACAGCGGAGAAAAATTGGAATATTCTTTAAAAAGAGCAGACATCCATAAAATTGTGTTTGCCAGCGGCAGAACAGAAATTGTAACTGCTCCTGCCGTGGCGAAGTCTCCTTCCGACAACTATCCTCCCATGGAACATAACCTGATCGCTATATTGCCTTTTAAATACCGTAGTGTGGGAGAACCGCTGGAACAGATCAATGCAACCAAAGAAAAGCTGCAGGACGATACCTATTCTTACCTGAGCAAGCGCAATGGCATGTACAAATTCCAGGATCCACAAACCACCAATGCCTTGCTGATCCGGAAAGGTATTGACGAAAATACGATCAAGGCCTATACTTTTGATGAGCTGTGTAAAATACTGGGAACAGAATACATAGTACAGGGAGGTTTGTCACGCAGCAGCAAGGAAAATGTATCCAGTGCGGAAACGAAAACCGTCAATAAAGACGATGACCGCTTAAGACAGAACAAAGCCGCCAGCACGGTAGTGGAAAAGACTTACCAAAATGAGGTGTCTGTACTTATTTACAACCGGCAGAACGATAAAATATTCGACAATCACCGTACGGCCATTTTATCACAGGAAGATTCTTATAAAGATGCATTATTCTATATGCTGAAAAGATGCCCGATCTATAATAAATAGGAACCATGTATAAGAGAACGTCCCCCGGAAAGTGTCTGACTTTCCGGGGGCGTTTTTTTGATTAGCCTGGCAGTAGATCAGTTACACCATCCGGAAAATAATAAAGGGTATAAATAATATTTCGGTTTAGGCTGCTGACATAGGGTTGTCACATGGGCAGAATAGCTTTGTGTTATTCTAAACAAAATGAACAGTCATATGAATCTTTCTTCTATCCGTATTATTACCGCTGATATTAAACGCCTTGTTCAGTTTTATGAGAACGTCACCGGAATGCCATTTACCTGGTATACAGATGATTTTGCCGAGGTACGTACACCTCTTGGGGCTCTGGCTATCGGAAGTACACGCACCCTGGCCCTTTTTGGAGGAGATATGGTAGCCAGTCCGGCCAGCAACAGGTCGGTTATCATTGAATTCCAGGTGGAGGATGTGGACAAAAAATACGAGCAGTTGGCCGGCATACTGGGCGAGGAGGTTGTGCAACAACCAACGACTATGCCCTGGGGTAATCGTTCGCTGTTATTCAGGGATACGGATGGCAACCTGGTTAATTTCTTTACTCCGCTGTCGCAGGAAGCAAAGCAAAGAGTTGAAACAAAGTTGTAGAGAAGGTCTTACCTCTTATCGGATTCGAACTATCAATATTTGATAAAAAACCTGTAGTAGTTTATTGGATGCCCTTATAATATAAAAGCCGCTACTATAGCGGCTTTTATATTATAAGGACAACTGGAGATAACCAGTATAGTATGCTTTAAGCTCAAGTATGGGTAAAATATATCAGCATTTTTGTCGGCTTTAATTGTTCTTGAGCGATGTTTTTTCTGCATTTATATTTTCAGCAAGATGAGAATTGGGCAATATTTTTTTCTCGCTATTTCTAATTGCGGTTATAAATTTTGAACCTATTGAGTCAGCAAGTATTTTTTCTACTGCAATCTTTGCTCCATAACTAGTAATATGATTATAATCAAACATGTAAGGCTCAGCGTTTGGAGACGGTTGAGGCGCTGAATTATTGTAAATATTAACGTAAGAGGATTTCAGATGTTCCTTTAAGAAAATGTTGGTTTCAGTAGACTGCGCGAGTATATATTTCTTAGATAATTCTGTGTTAAATTCATTTTCCCAAGCCGCAATGTATGGGTATGACATGGTATATACTTCGCTTTGCCCTATTACAATGTATTTCAGATGAAGACTATCAAGAAAATGTAATGTAGTTTCAATTCTTTTTAATAATGTAACCTGATCTGACTCGTTTATCCACTTGGCGGTTATAATAACCCCATCAATTTCACTTGCATGTTTAACGAGATAGTCATAGTAGATATACGTCATAAAGTCTTTGCATCCTTCCAGTCCGTCAAATGGAATAAGGGGTCTGCAGCCCGTAGCTGTTGCCTGGTTTAACTGGATGCCCATTTTTGCAAAAGTTTTCCCCAGAATATATGTAAGGCCGGCAGCATGGCTATCACCTATCAGCAATACGTTTTTTGTGCTATCATTTATACCTAAACAGGTTTTACAGTTGAAATCATTTATTGTATTACCATTTAGTAAGAAACATTCTCCAACCCTTAACTCTTTATCCAATTGTTGTCTGTGATCATGCTCATATTGGGAAAGTTGGATACTTCTTGATTTGAACATAATACTATTGGCATTAGTGAACATTACCATTGTAGCTACTGCAGATAATGCCCCCATAGAGAGCAGGATCTTTTTGCTTCCGGAGTATTTTATTGTTTCGACATATCTATATGATAGAAAAGCCAATACGAAAGACAAAAGTATCTCTGCTGAAAGATTGGTCCAATTCCTGGGAATACCAATATACAAGGCAATTACAAAAACAGGCCAATGCCATAAATAAAGTGAATAGGAAATTTTTCCTATAAATTGAACAACTGCCGATTTCATTAGGTCAAGCCCAAGAATGGTGAGTTTGTTCATATTGGCAAAAATCACGAGGAAGGTGCCGATAACGGGTATTAACGTGTAAAATCCTGGCCAGGCCAGGCTCTTATTCATGAGTACCGCACTATATAGAATGAATATATATCCAGATATGGCGACTAATACTTTTTTCCTGTTGTCTTTCAATACGCCTTCGGTAAAGAACGCTATTCCTCCAACAAGCATTTCCCAGGATCTTGTAGGGAAGAAATAAAAAGAAGCACTTAAATCATACCTTGTAACAGCGAAGGAAATGAGGGTTAATAGCAGGGTTATCCCTGAAAATATCCATATAAATGTCCGATGGCTTTTCGTTATCTTACGCAGATAAACTAAAAAAACAGGGTATAGTAAATAGAATTGCCATTCAACTGATAAAGACCAGGTATGAAGTAGAACATTATTCTCAGAAGGTCCGGCAAAGTAGTTGGCATTTTTCCAATACAGCATATTCGAAACAAAGAAAATGCTGGCAATGGAGTTTTTAACTGTTTCCCTGTAATCAATAGGGAATGTAATAAAAAAACCAATTAGCAGAACAGTTCCCACAAGTAAAAGTAATGCCGGGGAAATCCTCTTTAGCCTTTTTGCATAAAAGTCTTTAAGCGAAAAATTACCCTGATCTAATGCCTCTGATATTATTCGTGTCATCAGGTATCCTGAAATAACAAAGAAGACATCCACTCCACTAAACCCACCTTGAAAATGAAGGATTCTATAGTGAAAGAAAACAACTGACAATACCGCAATAGATCTTAATGTGTTTATATCAAGTCTGAATTTCATAAGCTAGTGACAAATAAAAATATAGTATTAGGCAATACAGGACCTATAAGAAATTATTATTTAAGGGGGCGAAGGTAAGCAATTTATTGATTTGCCTACCAATAGGTTAACAGAATTGACGATTGAATATTATGAGTCCAGATAAGTGTGTAGGCATCTAGACTATTTCGGTTGAACGCATCTGTCATGGGCCCTCCCGTAGAAGCCCGAAATACCTGGATGTATCTTGTTTTACCTGCATTAAAAAAGAGTAAATTAAACCTGGGGCTCACTACCTTGCCAGGTAAAAATGAATTATTTTTTTGTGATATATGTATGGTAGAAGATCGCTTATGTATGCAAGCAATGATGTTAAACAGGGATAATCAATGGCCAATTATTAATGGTGATAGCATCATTTGTGGTAATTCGTGTTTTAACCGGTTGCTGCCTGGTAGATCAGGTCTTTCCGATAAAGCTTATACTAACTCGCTGGAAGCAATCGTCCCGGCAACTTTTTTTAACAAATCCACAACCGGATATCATCTCATTATTTTTTGATTCAAGGTGGGTGTCTGCATTATCACTTTTCAATAACCATTTTTCTCTTGCTTCTTTGTATATATCATCTAAATTTTTAAGGGGATATTTCGGTTCATACGAACTTCGTTGGCGTTAAATATTTTATCGCCCTTAACATATAATATCGCATGTCAATAGAATTGCGATCGCAGGGAGTCAAACTACATTTATAATGTTAACCGTTTGTTGAGCATTAAAATCTAAACTATCCATGAGAAAAGTTTTACTCTTCGCAGCAGCGTTGCTGTGCAGTACCGTAGCGTTTGCACAGGACTACTGGAGGGCACATACAGATGCCGCCAGAATTACCACCGACAAAGCCGTAGCCCGGCTTGCATTTCCGACGAATTTTAAATTGTTTGACCTGAATTTCGCTCCTTTGCGGAATGAGGTATTCAAGGCTGTCGGTAATAAGTCAATACATGCAACAATTATCTCTCTGCCTAATGCAGACGGGCAAGTTGAACAGTTCGAAATTATAGAGGCTTCCAATTTCGAACCTGCATTGCAGGCTAAATTCCCGGAAATAAGGGCATTTTCCGGAAAAGGTATTACCGATAAGTATGCCACATTAAAGTTGAGCATTTCTCCGCAGGGGATACAAGCGATGATCTTCCGTACGGGAAAGGAAAATGAATTTATTGAACCTTATTCTGCAGACCATACTGTTTACACAGTATTCAAAAAACAGCCGAAGACTTTACCCTGGAAGTGTTCTACTCCGGAGCAAAAAATGGCCACTAATATAGGTAATCGCTTACCTGATGTGACTGCAAGAAACACCGGTGATATGAAAACAATGCGGCTGGCTCAATCAGTTACCGCCGAATACTCCAATTATTTTGGAGCCACCAGTGCTTCACAGGTTTCATTGGTACTGGCGGCTGTTAATGCTACGCTTACCCGTTGCAACGGTGTTTATGAAAAGGACCTGGCTATCCATCTTAACCTGATCGCGGCAGCCACCAATGTGTTTTATTATAATCCTTCAACAGATCCATATTCTGACGCCAGCTCAGGTGCCGGTGGAGCGTGGAACGGTGAGCTACAAAGCACCCTTACTTCTGTGATTGGTGCTGCGAATTATGATATCGGCCACCTGTTCGGTGCATCCGGCGGTGGCGGTAATGCCGGTTGTATCGGCTGTATTTGTGTGGACAATTCAAAAGGAAGTGGCTTTACTTCTCCCGCGGATGCTATTCCACAGGGAGATAATTTTGATATCGATTATGTAGTACATGAAGTAGGACACCAGTTGGGAGCTAACCATACTTTTTCCATGAGCAATGAAGGCACAGGCGTTAATGTGGAACCTGGTTCAGGTATTACTATTATGGGGTATGCCGGTATTACCAGCCAGGACATTGCTCCACATTCAATTGATATTTATCATGCTGCTTCCATTGCACAAATCCAGTCTAATCTTTCCAGCAAGACTTGCCCAATAACTACCAGTATAGCCGGCAATAACGCAACACCCGTTGCCAATGCCGGAGGTAATTTTACTATTCCTATCAGCACCCCGTTTGTGCTTACCGGTTCAGCTACTGATGCTAATGCCGGTGATGTGCTGACTTATTGCTGGGAGCAAAACGATAATGCTTCATCTTCACAAACAGGATCCAGTAGTGTGGCCAGTCCTACCAAAGCATCTGGTCCCAACTGGATATCGTTTGCACCTGGTACATCTCCAATAAGATATTTCCCCAAAATGGCCACCATTCTTGCCGGCGGTTTAGTGTCCGGCCCATTGCCTGGTGGTGATGCAGGAGCTAATACGGAAGCATTGAGTTCCGTTTCAAGAACTTTGAAGTTCCGGTTAACGGTAAGGGATAATGCTCCTTATAGCTCTACAGCTCCGGTAACTATCGGGCAGACCAATTTCGCGGATATGACCGTAACCGTGAGCAATTCATCCGGGCCTTTTGCAGTGACGGTTCCTAATACGAATGTATCATGGGCCGGCAATTCATCACAAACCATAACATGGAGTGTAGCGAATACCACGGCGTCACCTGTTAGTTGCGCCAACGTGAAAATATCCATCTCTACAGACGGAGGCACAACATTCAGCACATTGGTGGCCAGTACGCCCAATGACGGCAGTGAGGTGGTAACTATTCCTAATACACCCACTACCACCGCAAGAATAAAAGTAGAAGCCGTAGGAAATATTTTCTTTGATATTTCCAATACCAACTTCACTATTACCTCCGGTTCATCCTGTGCTTCTCCGGCAGGGTTAAATGCTTCTGCTATTACTACTACATCGGCAACAATAGGATGGACAGCAGTAAGCGGCGCAGTATCCTATGATGTGGACTATAAGGCTACCTCATCTGGTACATGGATCAATGCAGCAACGGGAACAACAGCCGTTTCTTTGGGCTTAACAGGTCTTACAACAGGAACTACTTATGATTACAGGGTAAGAACCAATTGCAGCAGCGGTAGCAGTTCTTATTCAGCTGCGCAGTTTACGACCACCTCAACAGGCACCTGTAACGCGCCTGCTGGTTTAACCAGTTCCGCTGTAACAGCTACCGGAGCTACTGTTAGCTGGACTGCTGTAAGCGGCGCCCTGAGTTATGATGTAGATTATAAGATTAATTCATCCGGTACATGGACCAATGCCGTAACCGGAACTACTTCTACTTCTGTTAATTTAAGCGGATTAACATCCGCCACATTGTACGACTGGAGAGTAAGAACAAATTGTTCAAGTGGCAACAGTACATACACTGCTGCACAGTTTACTACCTTAACGACAGGAGGTTGTTCCAATGTATTGGATAATTCAACCAATGGCACCATTGGCGGCGCAGCCACCATTCCATTTAATACGGATGTCACTGGTCTCATCAGCCCGAGTGGTGATATTGATAATTATAAGTTTGTAATCACTACAGGCGGTACTATTACGATTACATTGCGCACATTGCCTGGCGATTATGACCTGAAACTGTTGAACAGCGCAGGTACACAGATTGCTATTTCACAGGCAGGTGGTACCAGCAATGAAACCATCAGCAGAACCGTTGCTGCGGGTACCTATTATGCACAGGTGTACGGCTATAGTGGAGCCAACAGTAGTACTACTTGTTATACATTGCGGGTACAATTAGGTACTGCCAGTCGTGCAGCTGATCTTATTACCACCGATGTGAAAAAAGTGATTGTATATCCTAACCCTGCCAATAATATAGTGAATATTAAGCTTCCGGATTTCAAAGGAAAATCAGACGTTAGTATATTGGATGCGAACGGAAATGTGGTATTGCATCGTGTAGTGAGCACAGCCAGCACGCAGCTTGATATTTCCGGATTGCCTGCAGGTGTTTATATGGTAAGGATTACAGATGGAATAAAAGAAGTGAGTACAACGAAGATTATTAAACAATAAAGACAAATACAGATTCCGTTACCGAAAAGCCAGTGCCTGGAAAGGCACTGGCTTTTTTAAAATAAATTAATAAGCTGGTTTGTAAAACTGAAAATAAACGATGGGTATCATATATTGATCTTATTTCCGGTTATTTGGGCGAAACTAATTTTGGGATATTGTAATATGGAATAAATTATCCTATATTTAAGTGCTATATTTAGATGAATCTTATCCGGATTGAAAACGTTAGTAAAGAAATAAAATATCTTTAAGCCCCCGGCCTGTCAGCTATAGACATGCCAGGAATGATTCCACGAACATTAGTTCCAGCTTGTATTTGAAGAAATTAAGATTGTAAAATGATGTAGAGATGCGATTGTGCTGTTATGTGGTGCCAATTTTTTATTTGCCGCATAGATGGCTGGTCTCCATCAAAGTTTCAAAACATCTTTATCTATTGGTATTTTATTATTTAGCCCAATAATATCATACCAGATAATCATCCACTTCTGATAATATGTTTATCCAATGATGCCTGAGTACTATTCTGATAGCGTAGCGATCTTAGATGAGTTTCACCTGAGTAAAACGGAGGGACGGAGTGATTCCCGGTTTGAACAGGGAAGTTGTGTTCATTCATCAGCATAGCACCACCGCTATACTAACCATCTTTAGATTTTATTTTTTGACAACTTTCGTTTTATGAATCACAACGTTAGTGCTGTTTCCACGCAGCGTATATTTCCACGGCTAAAAGAATTCGTTGTTGTTAATAATGTAATGGCATCTGTGTCTGCATTAGTGTTTTTAACGCTGCTGGTTTACTCTCCCGTATTTTCTCATCAATTTCAAACGCATTGGGATGATCAATGGGTGGTGATTAATCCGTATACGGAAAATGGGTTGAATGTACAAAACCTATGGGCCATTCTGACCGAATTTTACAAAGGACAATATGCACCTCTTAACCAACTATCATATACAATATTATATTCCGCATTTGGCTATAACCCGTTTTGGTTTCATTTGGCTGGTGTGATGCTGCACCTGTGTAATGTGTTGCTCACCTATTTTCTCATCCGCAGCATTTTAATTCAATCAGGGCGTTTTAAACAGATTTCCATCACAAGGATTTCATTTTTCACCGCAGCTATCATGGCCCTTCATCCGCTGCTGGTGGAGTCGGTGGCATGGATATCGGCGTCAAAAATTCTTGTTTATAGTTTCTTTTACCTGGTTGGCCTCCTTTTTTATCTAAAGTATGTGTCATCAAATAAAATGATGTATTACTTACTTACAATACTTTTTTTCATCTTTTCCTTTGGTGGAAAAGAACAGGCGCTAACATTTCCGGTATGCCTGCTGTTAGTTGATTACGCCGTAAACAGGAGCCTGAAGAATAAATGGGTGTGGATGGAGAAAGTACCACTGTTTATGCTGGCATTCGTAATGGGGTATATTACTTTGCTTTCACAAAGCGCAGATAAGGTTGGGTTACTTTCCAATGCGCGCCATTATCCATTTTACCAGAACGTTATATTTGCAAGCTATTCAACTACTGAATACCTGGTGAAATGCCTGATCCCCGTTAAATTAAGCTATCTATATGTTTTTCCCAATGCTATCGGGGAGGAGGTACCTAAAAGATTTTGGATATACCCTCTGCTGTTGCTGATCATATTGTTTTCGTTCTGGGATTTCTGGAAAAAGCGATGGGTCTTTTTGGGTATTGCATTTTTCATGATTCACATTGGGATGGTGCTCCATATCATTCCCATGTCCAGATTTGCAATTGTTGCAGACAGATATGCCTACATCGCATCCATCGGAATATTTTTTTTAGTAGCATTTTTTGCAGATAAAGCACTTGACCATACAAAGTATAGCAAACTGACGCTGATCCTGGCTTTTTTATACGTCCTCTCTATTGGAATTTACGCACATGAGCGTAGTAAAGTCTGGCGAAACAGCGATACACTTAAACAGGAGTTAAAAGACTTACTTGAGAAAGAAAATGCTTCACCAGATAATCCACCAAAATGACACACTCCATGAATAATATAAGTGAGCACGGATCTGACCTGCCAGGGATAACAGTGGAATTATTTTTACTACAGTGTTGGTGACCCCAAGGGGGTCTAATTATACTTTACACACAAACAGCAAGGATTAATCAAGGATATTTTAATTTAAAATTATAACCATGAAAAAAATACTTAAAATCGCTGGCGGTATTGCCGTAGTAATAATATTGGTTTTCAACCTGCAGTATGCGCTTATTAGCTTTGATATTACAAATTCTTCAAACAAAGCATCTGCGGCATGGGTGGATACAAATGGTAATGGTAACAGGTATTGTGGATTTACCGGTGACAGGACTTTCCGGACCGGATCCTGGGTTTGGGTAGATGACAATTACTATGCTGTAGTTGAACACTGGATTGGTTACGACACCGGTTATTATGTATTTTATCCTAATAACTCAGGAAATCAGTGTGGCGCCGAATCCAACCCGTTCAGGCCGCATAATAATTACCATGATGTAACTAATATTCCACCTACGCAGGTACCTTAATGACTTTTATTTTAAATCTGCCATCCGATCCGGGTGGCAGATTTACCCGTATTCCTGAGCTGACTCAATCATCTATCAATGAAGCAACACCTATTGATCCTTTTGATACTGCTATTAGCCTCCTGCATTCAAAAAGGGAGTAACGGCAGGTACGACCTCCCCACTACAAAAATTAAAATAACTCCCCTGGATAGCCAGTCTGTGTTTATAGAAGATATCGCTGACAGTGTCTATTCTATTCGTTTGAAAACTACCAAAGACTTTTTCATTAATTATATCTCCAAATTTTTTGTGACCGACAGCCTGATCATTATAGCTGATGGTTCGCAAAGCGCTGTCATGATATTTGATCAACACGGTGTTCCCAAAACAAAAATTTATCAGTCGGCAAATACGCCTGATCAGTATGCAAGCATGACAGATGTTATTTATGATGAGCATCAACACCAGGTTGAAATATTAGATTTGAGCGTGAATAAAATATTCAGGTATGACATCAGTGGGAAACTAAATGATGTGGTTGAAATTATAGGTTCCAGGTACTTTGGGCTGACCTTTGCAAAAGGTAAAGAAATGTATGTAAGCGAGATTGTCAATAACAATAAAGAGATGACAAGGCTTAGGATCTACCGGGAGAAAGGCCAGATGGTGACCTATCATTCCCAGGAACTCTCCTATTTTCCGCTCATCCGGGAACTTGATATAGCTTTCCCTCATCAGTTTGAGAACTATAGGGATTCGGTTTTCTACTTTCCGCTGTTAGATGATAAAATTTACAACATAACGCTGGATGCGGCAACACCTATATACCAGATTGATGCGCCAAAAGAAAATATGATAACGGACGAAATGAAAGCTATCAAAACTGTCAGGGATCATTTTGCTTATTGGAAAAAAATGGAAGCTGCTGATATTATTTATGATAATAACTCCTTGTTTATTACAGACGAGTGGGTGTCGTTCAGGTATAGTTTCCAGTCAAGAATCAGCCCCAGAAATGTATTCTTTTCAAAGAAAACAGGGAAGGTACTTCAGTTGACAACATTTAACAGTAGAAAAGATACTGCTTTCCATTCGCGGAATAGAATAATAGGGAAGTTGCGGGACTATTTTGTAATGAAGGTTCCTCCGTTGATGCCGCCAGTACCGGGAAGCGATGCGGTACATGAAGATGTCAGTTTTATGTTTTTTAAACTAAAAGCTTTTTGAGCTTTCCTCGGCAAGATCTGGTATATATCAAATAAAAACAGCCTGGCACACGAAAGTGCCAGGCTGTTTGGGTAAAATTAACCTGCCTTTATATGCTCTTTCATAATGGGAGGTGATGGCCGTTATGGTAATACTGCGCAAACGCCATTGAAATATTCAAAGTAGTTACCGCTTACGGAACCATCACTCCATTCATAATGGTAAGTTCTCTTGCAGCGCGGATGTCCGCCAACTGATGAATTCTGTACATCGGTAATAATTTTTGTTCCTGTCCGGCATATACCATTAATTAACTTTTTACCTTCACCAACACAAGGGGGAGGAGGACCATAAAGGTAATTGATCGCGATGATGTCATTGGCGTTGAATGGCCGGTCGCCACCGCTGGTACATGCCAGCATCCAGCTGTTGGGATCTTCAGCTGTAGGTGTTCCCGGGATATTGATAGCTCCTACACCGGCATCTCCTTCATTGCCACCCCAGCCGCAGCTGTAGGTACGGTTGAAATAATCAGTATGCCGGAAGCCTATACAATGCCCTATTTCATGTGCAATGATGGTAGTTATATAGCCCTGGTCGGGATTGTTGCCAATGCTGTTGGCATTGAGCAGGATGGGGCTGGGAGGGGTGCCGTTTGCATCCGGAAAACCGGCAGATTGTCCCAGTACATTGGGATCATTGAAAATACCTCCGGCAATATCAATATTACCATTGGCGGCTACACGCTGAAAGGTGAGCCGGAGATTAAGTGCATTGTAACGCGCTATTGCTGCATCGGCAGCGGTAGTATAAGCTGGTGGCAGGTTGGTTACAGAAATGGTAATAACTCTGGGGAGGCCGGTAATCAGGTTAGTGGTTCTGTATTGTTCTGTATTAGCCACATGTAGCTTTTGTAGTGTCGCCGCCTGATCAATTTTTTCAGCTGTCAGAAAGATATCGCCTTCAACAATATATCCGTTTTTTGATCTTATTACATGTTGTGTATTAAATCCCTGTGCCTGTAACTTTTTTATTACGTCCGAAGGAATGTCTTCTTTTGCGGTAGATGACTGATCATGTTTGGTACAGGAAAAAAATAAAGTGAGGGCAATCCCGCATATAGCGAGCCCACTGATAAAAGTTTTCATAAATGAAGGTTATTTGAAAGGTGATTGAATTGAGTATAAAGACAGATGGCATTGCGGATAACAAATTAAAAGGGTATACAATGATTTGGTTAACTTCACTTTCCCAGGGCAGGAAGTGGCATGAATTATAAAACGGGCGATAGGTCACTTCCCTGTAAATACAATAGTACAAAAAATAGACTGATATTTTTTCAAATGAAAACGAATTAAAAATATTGACCTTTATAGGGATATAGCCATATTGTTGTGAAGCCTGCGCTGCGTTGCAAATTATTCACGAAAGTAATTCATGACGATTTTACTAATGATATCTGCTTTATTAAGAACCATGAGATGTCCGCCGCCCTTAATGCGATAATCAGGATGCACAAACCTGGTGGCTATTACCCTGTCAGTAGTCCCATGTATTTGAATAGTTCTCTCAGGTGCTTCTTTATTATCCCAATAAGCAATCCCTTTCAATGCCCAACGAAAAAAAGAAACGTCTGTATCCTGCAATAATTTCGTTAATGTCTTCTTATCATTCGGTGACCAGGCACCAAAATAACGATAGGTGAGAAAGTTGGCATGCTTTATCAGTGAACCGGGAATGATTCGATACAAACCTAATTTCATGAAAAAAAACTGAATTTTGTTCAATTCACTCTTTGTTCTGACCGAAGAGATCAATACCATTTTTTCTACCCTTATCTGTTTGGATACTTCCACTGCGATGATCCCTCCAAAAGAAAGCCCGATTATATACGGGTTTTCAACGGTGATCTGGTTTTTTATCCTGCCTGCATACTGCGTTAATGACTCATTGGGTAACGCCGGGATCCAGGAGATGTAAATTTTATGATAACCAGGGAGCTTCAGATTCTTAAATATGGTTGAATCTGCCCCGATACCACTGAAAAGATACACCGTTTTTTGTGCTGTTTTAGCTGTATCCCCCTGGGGGCGGGCGGCCACCAGGAAGCTACTGAACATAAATAATACAGAAAAAATCACTTTCACACGTTGCGCCATAGATTTCCTTATTTACTCGCCTCTTTTTTACGCATAATAACTGGCGATATTAATGAAAAAAAGTCAATCGCTAAACCATAGCGTTATTTAACCCGGGTTTCAAGAACCGTGCTAAATGAGGCAGATTTTTCATTTTTCCAGGCGTAAAGTAGGAAACCGCCTCCATGAAGTTATGAGACGGCTTTTTGGGGATACTATAATAGCGTACCTGGAATTTGCTGTTGCCTTCGTGAAAGGGAAGCTCTCTCCATTCCAGCCATTCACTGGCCTGGGTCCTCAATGGTTTTTTTCAGATTTCCTTTGGTATCAATCAGCACCAGAAAATCTTTTTGGTCACTCACTGTTTTAAACCAACCATGTTTATAGATATAAATGCCATTGGGGGTATTTTCAAAAGACAGGCTTCCCGTATAACCGGTCCCGACAAAATAGTGCAGGCCTGGTGCTCCTGCTGAAGAATTTTCATTTCTGAGCGTAAAGCCTCTTTTAAGCATTTCCCATTCTTTCTTTTCAAAAAATGTTTTTGCTTATTCTTTTGTTGTCACTTTCGTTTTTCCACGCGTTCCATTTTCAATGACCACCTTGAAAAATCTCAAAATATGCATAAAAAAGCCTGATGTTTGAAAAATTCATTCATTGCCTGAAATATTGCAGAATATACTTCTTATTTTTATCGCCAGATTATTTTCTGTTAAAGGAATTGATATGACGGATTCATGAAAATAAAAGCAGCCCTTCCTTATTATACCGAGATAAACGATTTCCTGGCATCTATCCCCTGGCCGGGGCGGACGGACAATCCGGACTTTTATTGTTTGCGTTTAAAAAAGCTTGAAAAAGATGTGCAGGTTTACCGGCCGCCTTTTAAGCGGTCATTCTATTTCCTGGCATTGCTGTTCAATTCAGGTAGGATACAGGTGAACTATGGCGATCAAACTGTTCAGGACCCGGACTCTTATCTCGTTCTCCATTCGCCTAACCTGGTGTATAGTTTTGCGCATAACAACGGGTTAGAAGGGTATATTATTTACTTTAAGCAGGAATGCTTTTCCTTCTTCAAGCCAGATTTTCACCAGCAGTTCCCTTTATTTGATCCGTTGCACACCAACCTTTTTATGTTTGACCACGCCACATTTGAGCAATTGGCCCCGCATTTTGAAGCGGTGTTTAGTGCATATGAAGGGTCGGCCAAATCACAGCATATGGAAGCAAGGTTAAAACTCTTAGGGCTGCTGTACCATTTGGAGGAATTTAGTCTTGAAAAGAAAAAGGAAATCCGCCTGGCTACAACACAGCAAATACTCCTGCGTAAATTTACCCAGTTGATCGACAATCATTATATCGATAAACGCACGGTGCAGGAGTATGCAGATATGCTTTCTGTTACTGCTAATTACCTTTCACAATCTGTTAAGCAGGTTTCAGGTAAAAATGCACTTACTTTTATAGCCGATCGACTGGCCAGCGAGGCAAAGTCGCTTATACGGTACACTGATTTTGAGATCGCCGAAATCGCCTATCAGCTCAACTTTTCAGATCCGGCCAACTTTGGCAAATTCTTTAAAAAACAGGCTGGCTTGTCACCTTCCGAGTTCCGAAAACGGCATAAGTGATTAAATCTACCTGTTTATCCAAGTTTTCGACCATCTCTTTTGCGATGTACTGCTTTTCTTTGTTCCATCAAATTAAATGTACCCGGAACGGGAAATCAGGAACATGGCAACAAAAGTATTTATTAATCTTCCTGTAAAAGACCTTAACAGGTCAAAACTCTTTTTTGAGGATATCGGTTTTCACTTTAATCCGCAGTTTACGGATGCAAACGTTACCTGTATGATAATCAGTAACGGTATCTATGTGATGTTGCTGACGGAACCCTACTTTCAAAGTTTTACTGATAAAAAAATAAGCGATGCGCGGAAAGCCACAGAGGTGTTGATCACGCTGGATGCTGCTTCAAAAGAAGAGATTTCGACCCTGGTGAACAAAGCGAAGTCGTTAGGCGCAATGGTTTACCGCAAGCCCGTTGACCATGGATGGATGTATCAGCACAGTTTTGCTGATCTGGATGGTCATCAATGGGAGTTTACCTATATAGATGAAACGCAATTACCCTGTTAAACAATCAAACAAATATTAAACATCATGAATCATCATTCAGAGGTAGACGCTTACATAGCCAATGCAGCAGATTTTGCCAGGCCGATCCTGGCACATTGGCGGCAGCTCATTCACAAAAACTGTCCGGACGTAACGGAAGCGGTTAAATGGAGTTTCCCCCATTTTGAATATAAAGGGGATAACTTATGCGTGTTGGCAGCTTATAAGAATCATTGCTCCTTTACATTTTTAAAAGCCGAATTGATGAGTGATAGCCGTCTGAAGGCAAGTAAGGATTTAAAGCCGATCCAGCGGTTTTTAGGCAAGGTTACCAAATTAGCAGACCTGCCACCTGACAAGGAATTTGTGGCGATGCTAAAGGAGGCCATGCTACTGAATGAGAAGGGCATTAAAATTAAAAGAGAAAAGCCGGAAACAGATAAACCTAAGGTATTTGAAACCCCCGATTATTTGCAGGCTGCATTAGATGCCAACCCCAAAGCAAAAGCGTTTTTTGAAAGCAAGTCCAATTCTTTCCGCAAGGAATACATTGTATGGATAACGGATGCGAAAACGGATGAAACACGGCAAAAAAGAATAAGCGAAGCCCTGGAATGGATCGCGGAAGGTAAAGGCAGGTTTTGGAAGCATCAGAAATAAGTGCTTGCCGCCGGTCAGGTACCCGGATATACCCTGGTATTTATCCACGATTCTTTGGGCGCTCCCCATCTGAGCCAGACAGGTTAGGGAACTGGAACCACCAATGGTTGGCAAATCAGAAAGACGCAATTCCCCCCTTGAATTGTCGCTTTAGCCCATCATGAGTTCGGAAAGGGCGGGGTACATTTGGGTAACAAAAATTTTAATTATGAGAAAGTTAATGATGAAGATGTCGATAACTGTTGACGGTTTTATCGCCGGCGTTAATGGGGAGATGGATTGGGTATTCAAGACCGGGGATGAGGCATCGAAAACCTGGGCCGTTGGGATATGCCGGACGGCAGGCCTGCATATCATGGGCAGGAAGTCCTTTCAGACTATGGCACCTTACTGGCCAACTTCGACTGATGTTTTTGCCACGCCGATGAACGAGATTCCCAAGGCGGTCTTTACCCGAAACGGATTTAAAGGCATCGATGCGGGGCAAACAACTAATGCAGCGCAGTCGCCCGCCGCGGCTTCCTGGGCTGAGGCGCGAATCTTCGATGGCGATCTCGCCGAAGGGATCAGGCAACTCAAAGCCGAGCCGGGCAACCCGATTTTAGCACATGGAGGCTCGGAATTTATGCGTAGCCTCATCGCAACGGGGCTCATCGATGAATACCACCTGGCTATCCATCCAGTCGCATTGGGCTCAGGGTTACCAATCTTCACCAATCTTGTAAAGCCGCTTAGCCTGAAGTTGGTAGATGTAAAGGCTTTCCCGGGAGGAGTGATAGGACACACTTATCATGTATAAGCAAGTATTACAAGTATTATTTAGCAAGTTATTATTGCTTATTAATAGCCATGTTATTATTCAATGAAAATCAATTGTCATTGATTATCTGTCTGGCGGGTGCAGTTGCGTCTGTGTGCTTCTTTTCGGACATAAGTATCCTTATTTTCATTCATACTATATTACTTCTTAATACCTGCAAAAGCAGATCGGCAATAAAAAGATTCGGGTTTTGTACCTTAAGGCTCACTGAAAATTTACAAAGTCTGCGCCAGTGTAGTGCGGGCTTTGTTATTTTAGTCCATTCTGTTAATTTATCAAAGGTATGCTACCGGTAAAATACAGCTGTTTTTATAAAGGTCACCTCATGCCCTTTATAATAGCGCACAAGATGTATTTTATCGGTAGCATATCAGAGGATACCTGTTTTATCATACCTTACGGTCAAATCTTACGCAGTAGTAGGCCAATGTGTACAAACAGAAAAACCTGCAGCAGGGGGCCAGTGCGTGATAACAGTGCCGGAACCCCCGGATTCGTTGTTGCCTCCATAAATTGCGCTTTGTTTTTGCGGGCTTAATTGCGCAATAACATTTTTATCCAATGATAATTTCGGCTTTAAGCTGTTTAGTTTCTTTTTCATCTGAAAATAATAAGTGGTTAAATAATAATCAATAAGTTAGAATGACAGCTAAGGATGTAAAATTTCATCTACATACGCTATAGCGATAACTCGGCGCGTTTAGCATTCCTTTTATCACACAAGGCTGTCTGAAGCCAATTTCTTTATAATATTTATATTTTTCAGTTGAAATTTATGGAAATCTGGCAAGGACATCATCTTCTTATTGAATATGAATGTATTAGCGTTTGAGATCCAATGTCCGGATGGCCACGCGGCATCCGCCATATTATCACCACCCAAAGTTATCAGCAAAAAGATGGTCTGAAAGCCAATGAAGAAAGATGGGTTTTTGCCTGAATAGCTTGCTGAACTTTACTGTTCAAAGAAGAATAATACCATTGAAATATCTACTAAAATCAGTTCTAATGAGAAAAGCTTTATTGATTACTTTGGGAATGAGTGCGTTTGTTTTTGCATCGTCTCAGGCACAGCGTATTCCTCTGGCTCCAAATAGTGTCATTCCTTACCAGGTAACTGTTACGCAGTTGGATTATAAAGGAAAAAGCGCGCTGGCTTTACAAATGCCGAAGACCACCAGTGACGAAAAGACACTTGCATTGCTTAAAAATACCGATTTTCATAATGGAATCATTGAAGCAACAATTTCAGGACAACCACAGATGAATGCCGGAGAAGGCGCACGTGGGTTTATTGGCATTGCCTTTCGGGTGAGTAAGGATACCTCCAAAATGGAGTTGTTTTACATTCGTCCAACCAATGGCCGGGCAAATGACCAGGTACGGAGGAATCATTCGACTCAGTATGTTTCGTTGCCGGGCTATCCCTGGTATAGATCGCGGGAAGAAACACCGGAAAAATACGAGGCTTATGCTGATATGATGCCGGCAGAATGGATCAGGGTGAAAATTGAAGTAAAAGATGAAACTGCCAAGTTCTATATCAACGGTGCTGAACAACCTACTTTGATTGTCAATGACCTGAAGCAGGGCAAAGATCTGCGTGGAGGGGTAGGGCTTTGGATTGGTCCGGAAACGCTTGGTTATTTTACAGATGTGAGCATAAATAAACTCGATTAACAATTTCGAATCTGGCAGTGCAATTCAAGCGTGTCATCAGATGGCATAGAGCATGGTCTGATCATTTGGCAACACCTCATAGCGCTTGCGCCGGGTATGGGCTATGCAGTATAATAAGGTTATGCCTTCTTTCTCCTTAAAGCAATCATAGCAAATTGCTTGCTTCGTTCACCCGCTCGCTAACAAGCCAGCCACCAAAGCGAGCATTTTTTGCATGTTTATGTCAATTATTCCCGTACTTCGTTGTCCAATGATTTTATATTAACTATTATGACGGATTTATCTCATGCTGAGAAACACATTCACTATGTCACGAATTTTCAAGATCTTGTTTCTACGCCATTTAATGGAGAGATGAATGCAATTTGCTGGACCCGTCAACTAACAGGTGATTTTTCTGAGATTGTTAGAAAGGTAGCGTTAAGCGGAAATATAACGGCAATTGAACAAGAGGAACTTCGTGAGCTTCAGTTGAGCGAACAAGGGCAACTTGCCCGTGAAATTCTTTTAAATGATTTGAAGATATTGACAGCTCACGGCGCATCGCCAGTTCTTAATGTGATCAAATACTATGATCGGGATGATACCTACCCGTTTTTTTCAACCGATGTTTATTCTTTTCATGTAGATCGCTCGCCTATACCAACCGATACCTTTTTATGCACCTACTATGGCGAGTCGAGTGAAATATTGCCCAATTCACAAGGCAAAAAGAAAATACTTATTCCAGAAATACGTGATGAACTCAAAAAACTATATCACGGAGCAGATGAAGATTTTGAATCATTCTTGAGTGAAAATTTCTTTGATCTGCATTATCAGGCTGAACCTGATGCACGTCCAATAAGCTTAGGTCTTGGTAACCTATGGAGGTTGGCGGTTGATCATCCTGAAAGCCAGGTTCCTCCTTGCCTTCATCGCGCACCAAAGGAACAACCCGGACAGAATAGGTTGTTGATGATCTGTTGAATACAAATTCTTAATAGTTGGACGATAAACTATTGACCTTCACCGCTCCTGGTTGGTTGGTAAATGTGCTTCGGAAATTCAGAAGGTATATACCGAACGGTGTCACCATTGTACCAATCATCCAATCCTGTTATGCTAAGCGTCAGGTGGTATACATAATTCTTTATGTTTTCCTGGTGAACACCAAAATCCGGTAAATCGGATTGGATGGCATCCATTTCGTCTACATAGGTGTTGTGGATGCGCTCTGCTTCCTGCATGGCCTCTTCCAGGGATATCTTATGCTGGTGCTTTAACACAAGGATATGATTGCATACTTCAAATTTGTCGTCAGCGATCTCCTTCTCCAGCGTGTACCAATCGTTTTGGATGGCCATGATCCTGCACAACAATGTTCTCAGACGCATGATAATGGGATGCTCGATGATATGCTTTGGTACCATGTAGTTCATGCCGGCTTCCGTCATATCTCCGTATGGATACATGGCAATGGTGTACTCTCTGAGAAACGACAATCGCAGCAGACTGGGATAGCGGCTCTCACGACGATAGAGCGCTTCTTCCATAATGCCATAGGTGGTATAGCGATACATGTGTCTGGCCAGGCGCTCGATCCATTCGTAAGGCATATAAGTAAGCCACTCATCCCTGCATTTGGCAATCTGTCGGTATAGCCCGGTGTCGGTGGGCTTCGGCGTATCTCCCAGTATCACTCCTATTATCCGATCTCTTTCTATGGCAATTTTATCTATCGGCCAGCGTTCATAATAGTCATCATATAATGTAAGCCATAGGAAAAAACGGGCAATGGGCCTTAGATGATCAATGTTAGTAGTAGTAGGGGACATCCAGGACGCGCCATTGGCCAGGTTATGTGCTTTGATTTTTTCTACAGCCTCCTTCGTCATAAACGTGTAATCTTCATCCAGCCACTGTCGTTCTTCTTCAGTAAAATAGCCGGGATGGGCCGGAGGAATATGGGCCCAGGGGTATTTAAGAGGTGGCATGTTTAATTTTCGCAGCATGGTTTTCTTTTTTAAAATTAGTAAGAGGTAGACGGATTTTCATGGTTTTTGCGATTGAGGGTCAACTAATGTGAAGAAAGGATCGTCTCTGCCATATTATCCTAAGTCTTGCATGGACGCTATTTTTGTCTTTAATCCTCAGAAAGCAGGAACATTGCTATGGCTGTGGTAACGTTGGTATCTCCCCAAACGCTTACCATAAAAATAATTGGCATCACTGCTATTCTGCAACATGTAGGTTTGAAATTTCAGGTAAGTACTTATGTATTTTGCTTCGAACTACCCGCATCAATGAAGCGGTACGCTTACGGTATTTTTTAGAAAGAAAACATTCGCTGTTAAAGTACAAACAGGGGCAGTGATATCGAGAATGATACAAATTAGCAATAATATGATACAAATTGAAGAAGCGATTAAAGGAAGTCTCATTAACTTTTGGAAAGTTTAATCACATTAACCTTCTAAAAATTATCTTATGAAAAAATGGACTTTCCTTTTGACTGCTGCCATCATTCTTAGCTGCGGTTTTAGCATGAAGGCAACTTCCGCATTCAGACAATCAGCTCCCACACCTGTTGCGCATGCGGCAGCCCTAACCTGGAATTTCATTTATGCCTTTGGCAATGGTCCAATACCTGGTCTAAGCTGGTCCGGCAATTATTTGTATGTTTCTGCCGGTAGTTACGTGGTATATTCTGCGAACGGATATGGATTTCTCACACCGTCTAACCCGGTTTATTGTAATGCTGCAGATAATGCAAGCACCTATGTGCAGGTTTATGTAAACGGCGGCAGCGTTTCGTACTACGATTTCCAGCAACAGTAATTGCAAATAGAACAGTGCCTTGTCTGGCGCTTTTTTATTCCGGTAATTTTATCCAACGGAGGTATGTTCTCTTCATACCACAACTCACTAAAGGTATGGGGGCCACATCTGAACAGCATTTCCGGAGATGATGAAAACAAACAAGGCTGCATTTATGTAAATGCTGCCTTGTTTGTTTAGTCGTCCTTCCTATACAATTTCCGAGCTTATTTTTAATGGGTTTTGGGAAGGTTAGCGACGCTGGTAGCTTAAATATTTGACGCGTTGTTTGACAAACAAGCGCATACAACTCATTGCTGTAAGGCGCTTCTTGTCAACTTCCGATTACAATTATGACCTATTTCCGGACCGGTGTCTGAATCTGCTATTATGCTGCTACAGGTCCCTTTATTATTTTTTGGCCTTGCAACTACAAAATTTGTCTGTCAGGATATCCGGATTAGTAATTCCATTGAATCTCTCAAGTTGATACTGATAAACTGGCAGCTGGTGTGCACATCCGGGGCCGCTGACTACATTCTTGTCGTTTGACGTATCAATCTTGAAGCTCCTTTCTACCTGGGTATAGATGTTTTTTTTGTTTTTATCGAACCACTGTGGAAGGTTTGGAATATTATCCGGCGCATTATATACCCGCAGGCTTACGCTTATTTTGCTGTTGAACGTATCGCTAAAGGTTTTATCACCTGTCATTGGCGACGCGTAAGTATAGATGCTAAGATCCATGGTTTTATCCTGGCCAACGGAGACAGCGGCAGCGTAATAGGTTGCCAGCGTGGCTCCCAGGCTATGGCCTGCAACCACTGTTTGTACATTCATGGCATCTGGCATAATACTCGCCGGATCGGCTGCAACAGACGTGAGGGAGGCAGATAATTGAGCATTAGTGGGCAGTGATACGACCACGCCTGATTGATAAAGATTGTAAAAGCCCGCTGGAACCAGTGAGTTGTTGTTAAACTCATTAAAGGAAGTTGGAACGATAAATTCGTCAGAGAGAAGTTCTGATAACGTTTCCGTACCGCGGTAGGTGATCACATAGTCTTTAGTGCCCTTATTCTGTGCTATAAAGCCGTAATAGACAGGGGAGCCATTCTCTATCATCTGTATATTATACAATAAATTGTATTTCTTCAGAAAGTCCGGGTCTACTTGTAGGATGAAGTCCTTACTTTCTATGATGGCTTTATACGCTGCTATAGAAGGATTTTGTTGTGATTTAACATCACTTGCCGCTACTGCCGTTTTGTAAATAATGTCTGCCAGGTCGACCATTTGGGCATACTTGACTGCCTCTTGCAGCGAAATGGATACAGCTTGATCTTGAGATTGAGATTGGGTTTCCATGGAAAAATGGTTTTGAGGGTGAAGATTGAATTTATTATTGAGGTACTAAAATACTCTTCTGTTTTTAGTATGKAATCCAAATTAATTAATTTTTTTCTTTTTCCAACAAAATAATTTTCAACCCGGTATCAATATATTCTTCATTATATCCAGCCTGATCCTTGGGTTTGTTTATTTTCGTTGTCTCTAAATACGCTTTTAATCTCTGTTGCAGTGCTACTATGGGCACATAGCCTAAAACTAAATTTGCAAAAAAAAATAAAATTTTGACACCGTTTGATTTACACCCCCGATGGTATTGTTATTACTTCTCGTATACTTCTCCGGTACTTAGGACTCGTCTATCCATTACATTCCCGTTATACTTCTATTACTGTTCCATTACACTCTTACTACTGTTCCATTACACTTTCACTACTCTTTCACTACTCTTTCACTGCTCTTTCACCGCACTAAGAGTTCTCCAGGTATTCCCTGACTTCTTCCCCGCTTAATCCCGAATATTCATGTTTTGAATGTCTTTGGTGTATATCATTATTCTTTGAGGTACGTTTTTCCGCATAATCCTGCAAAAGGCGACAAAATCGGAAGTTACATTTTCTCACATTTTCGCCTATGAATAATTTCGGATTGTACTTCGAAGTATAGCCTATACGATCAGATGGAAACGCTTAAAAGGCATGGCGCTAGAAATTGCCTCTCTTTAATCGGAAAAATGATAAGCTATGAGTAAACAAGATGACTTGTTCCAGTTTAACGAAGTATCCTTTTTCCATTTTACAAAACGAAAATGGATACTCCGTTAGAAAAAGAAGTGGTGTAACAATGGAACGGATCTCCAAAGATCCTGCGTTCCAAGGTGCGTAGGAAAACGGCCGGCAATAGAAGGCCATGTGCGAAGAACTACGCGGGTTTGGTGGTGGTACGTTTCATGAGTGCGATCATTTAACGGTTTTAAACCGGGATTATATACTGTAGCAAATACTACTAATAATATATATAGCAAGCCACACCCTGGTTGACAAATCCTTTAAAATCAGCGCCCATAGCAGTAGTATCAACGGTGTAATAATGTGCGCCTCTCGTTTTGTTAAAATATTCATACAAGGCACGTGTGCCTGCGGGGCGGATACCGGATGTAGGACTATACACCAGCCCTACTGACTTTTCGTATACATAACCTACCTGCTGCGTTAAATTGCTGGTTGTATAATACCGGTCAATGGTATTCAGTGAACGGTAGCTATACAATGGCACAGTGCCTGAAAATACGCCGGAAATAACATAGCCGGCAGTGCCCTCAAAGCTGATGGTATCTTTTCCGGGGCCATATTCCATAGGGTTAGTGGTATAGTAGTAATATTCAGCGCCGGAAGAAGGAGTAAAGATCCGGTAGCGGAAAAAGGAGCGCAGGCCCGGTCCAGAAGGATAGACCTGCCTGAAGGCCACAATATCAAAGAAGCTGAACCCATTCCATTCCGGTATGGGTAAACGCAGGGCATTCATCACAGAAGCGGAATCGACGCCGGGCGTTCCGGGGATAACGACAACCCCGCCCGAACCGGAATAGTTAGTGTCCCGGAAACCGAAACAATGCCCTAGTTCGTGGGCTATGACAAGTGTCTTTTGACGGTCGTTCAGTACAGCTGCCAGGTTGACCCTTATGCTAGGCCCGCAGTTGCCGGCTGAAGTCGGAAAACTGGAAGTAGAGACGGCCTGAGAGCTTGTGTCAATAAAGGAGCTGATCACCAAACGGGCATTTGCAGGAGTGGACACACGCGTGATCTTAATCCGGCAGCCCGCAGCATTCCACGCCTGGATCGCCTGGTTAATGGGCGTTTGCCAGGCAGTCGGCAAGGCGCTTACATAAATAGTGATGCGGGGGGCCACCGAATCGGCCACGCGAAAGGTACTGACGATCTGCTCTGTATGCACATCCCGGGCTGCTGCCTGCGGCGATGGCGATTGCACTACATCCTTACGGCAGGAGAACAGGAAGAGGCTCAGCAATAAAAAAGCATATGCGGATAACCGCAGCGGTTGGATAGAAATGGGTTTCATTGGCTTCAATCATTAAGGGTTTATAAGTTGGGATAACTACCTTAAAGATAGGACAGTATAGGTTGCTATGGATATTCATTTTAGTTATTTTAATGCCGGTTCTGCCACTACCGGCATACCCTTCAGTATATCAATTTATTACAGCATGAAAAAAATACATCGCCATTATTTCTGACCCTTTTTACCATTAAAGCTGGTAATGGTTTTTCCATCATAACGATACACCCCATCTAAAGCGCCAAACCAAATATTTCCATCATTAGCTTCTAAAATCCCAAAAAACATTGGTTTATTTGTTATTTCGGTTACCGTTGCCTTTTTGGGTAAGGAATTTCCGTCATACCGTGAAAGTGCCCAGGCCTGATTAGACAAGGACTGTCCGTCATACCGGGTAAGTACCGAAGCCAGGCTATTATCCCTTTCTGAACTAGTCCAGATATTACCTTTTTTGTCCTCGATTATATAACCAACAAACTTCTGGGTAAAATAGGAAAATGCACTGCCGTCATAGCGCCAAAGACCATCATTACCTCCCAGCCAGATATTACCTTTTTTATCTTCGATTATAGAACGAACATTCTTAAAAGGTTTGTCCTCATGGGTGAAAACAGCGAATGTTTTTCCATCATACACGAAGGTATTGCCTCTTGTAGCAAACCAAAACTTACCTGTTTTGTCTTCAATAATAGAATTAACTTCATAAGGAGGTCTATCCGGAAACGTTTTTCCTGTCCGATCTTCATTCATCGCATCTCCATTGATGATATAGTTCCGAAAAGATTTCCCATCGTAACGGCTTGCTCCTCCAAAAACGCCGAACCAGATGTTGCCTTTTTTATCTTCATAAATACTACCAACATCATTATTAAGAAGTCCATCCCTGGTTGTGAAATTTTGAAAGGATTTCCCATCGTAATAATAAACACCTGAACCAATAGAGCCGAACCACAAGTTACCTTTGCTATCTTCTAAAACAGAAAAGAAGCGGGCCGAGGTCACTTTACTGGTAATATTGGTAAAAGATTTTCCATCGAATCGAAAAATACCATCAAATGCAGCCATCCAAATGTTACCCTTTCTATCTTGTATGATATTACGGGTAATGCTGTTCGGTCCGTGGGAGGCAATTACCTCTTTGTTTTCAGGCCTGATATTTTCTTTTGAGAGGTTTGTTTTGTTGTGTTCTCTACAGGAAGTGCAAAGAACAAGCATCAGGAACAAAGCATATATGTGTATGTATTTCATAAATTAGTTTATTTATTGTCATGAATTCTCTTAAAGGCAAGAAGGGAAAATTTCCTTTTCTCTTATTTGATCTTCCTGAACCTGCCCCTTCCGATAAGTACCATAGTTATTTCATGCTTGTCTTTGGTATCGAAAACGAATGAAGCTCCATCCGGATTGATAAACTCACCTTCCCCTCCAACCGGAAGTGCTTTGTATCTGTAGCCCCTGTCATTGCCATACAATATGCCTTCCGCCAGTTCAAATCTGATCTTCCATTCTTTATTATCCGTACTCAGGTATTCACCTTCCAAAAGGTTCAGGTATTTAATTGGAACTTTTTTGATCAGGTCATCTGTCTTTATACCATTGTCTTTTAATATTTTTATGCCGCGTTCGTTACCCGGATTTAATTGTACAGATTTCCTGTAATTTTCGAGGGCAGTTGTTTTGTTTCCAAGTGCCATGAGTGCTTCTCCATAGCTATCGTAAGCATTTGATGATTTGGGAAATGCCTGCATATTGAGTTTGAAGATTACCGCTGTTTCTTTCACTTTCCCCTGCTGAAGGAATTGGTAACCTGTCCTGTTCATTTCACCCTCATTGAGGTAGTATCCCGTGGAGTCTTTAATGTCTTTATAATATTCAAGTGCAGCGGAAACTCCCTCTTTTTCGATTCGGTCTCCCAATGAATAAGCAACTGATTTTTTAGGAAGGTCGTAGGATTTATCATAAAGAATGGCAGCAATGGCGTTCGTCATTTCATCGAGAGGAGCTCGTCCTGTGTTATTCAATAACACCATGAAGGATTTATCTGAAGGTATTCGGGTGAGCTGTGTGTTAAAACCGTCTATCCCGCCACCATGGCCGATTGTTTCTATTCGTTCGGCCGTATTACCTAAGGGCATCGCATACATGTCCCAACCATAGCCATAATACCCTCCGTTTGTTGGAATATGTTTGATAAATAACAGCTCCATATTTTCTTTCCGCAGCAGTTGATTGCCATACAATGCCTGGTTCCAGAGGTACAGATCTTCAACTGTTGAATACAATGCTCCCGCAGCGTATGGGACTGACATGTCAATAAAATTTGCATTGATATAAAGCCGCCCATTTTTTTCATAGCCACGAGCCCTGTTCTTCAGCAAAGGTTTGGAATGATCATATCCGGTATTCTTCATATTGAGCGGCATAAAGATGTTCTCCTGTAATACCTGCTCGTAAGATTTACCTGTTACTTTCTCAATGATGTAACCCAACAGCATATACCCTGAATTGCTGTACGCATTTTTTTCTCCGGGTTTGAATTGCAGCGTTGAGTCAGCAAACAGATTCACAAGCTGCAGGGGGCTGTAAGCATTACGGCTGATGTTCTTAAAGAATCCGGGAAAGGAAGTTATATCTGGAATACCAGCACTGTGTGTGAGCAGGTGGTGAATAGTAATGATCTTTCCGTTTTTTTTAGGATAATCAGGAAGGTAGGTGGAAATGGGTACATCTAATTTCAATTTACCTTGTTCAACCAATTGCATGATCAACATGGAAGTAAATTGCTTTGTGATGGAACCTAATCTGAATTTAGTGTCTGGCTGGTTGGGAACATTCCATTCTATATCCGCCAATCCAACTCCCTTTTTGTAAATAACGTTACCTTTTTCAGCGACGAGAACAGCTCCATTAAATTGCCCGTATTCTGCATATATACTAATTAACTTATCAAGTTTGTCGGCTTTGGTTTGTCCATAAGAGGCATTAAAAATGCCTGCTATAATAAAGACCGTAAGGAAAACAGTCTGAATAATTGTTCTGTTGGATATACTCATCATTGTTTTAATTTGTTTTGATATTGGTAACAGCTGCATGGTTCAAATAGCGAGCAATGCACATACTGCCGTTCTGTCTCATTGTAGTTGTAAATTGAATAGCTTCCCTCAGTCCTTTGATCGAAAACCCTGAAGATAGCGGGGGAGTGTTCCGGGGGTATCTGGCTAATGAAGTGCCGGGGGCCTGTTTATTAATGACAGCCCTGGCGTCATGGTTTTGCTGAACCTGTGCGGGGGAATAAATTATTCCTGCCACCGGCAGAATAATCAGGCTGTACAACACGTTTTTTTTGTTTTTCATATCATATCAAAGTTGATTCATCGAAATTACTTTGATATCTTTCAGCCCTGGTAATCAGGATTGTAAATTAAAATGTAACCTTTGTAAATAAATTGCAACATTATGTTTGAAAGCCGAAAACTGAGGAAAGGGGAGTACCTGTACGGGCTGATGCTGCTTATGCTTATCTCCGTAATCTGCGTAGCTTTCAGTATGACCGGCAATGACGATTTTGATATTGCCAGGAGGGAAGTTTTGCTCCGCAGGATAGGACATGAAGTACTCTTACAGTCGGGCGACAGTACTTCAAGGGTGCTCCCGGTAAAAAAGATCGCTGAAAATGAGTACCAAATCAGGTTTGAGAATGACTTTACTTTTCAGCCGGACGTCCTGGTGAATACTACCCGGCGGTTGTTGGCCAAAGACCCCCTCGCACGTGATTATGTGGTGAATGTTCTGAATTGTAGCAACTCCAGTGTAGCCTATGGATACGCTATATCCCAAAATACAAAAGATGACATTGTAACCTGCAAAGGCAGAGTGCAACCCAGAGCATGTTACATGATCAATGTTAAATTCAAACCGATAGGTATAAATACTGCAATGAATGGATATTTGCTGGGCAGCCTGCCATTTTTCGCATTTGTTGGTTTCATTTTTCTGAGATCTGTTAAGCCACGGAAAGCCTTACCTAAGGTTCAGGGTACCAGGATATTCACTTTGGGCTCGGTTTTATTTGATGCGGAGAAGCGGCAGTTGATAATAAATGAAAAGACAATAGAGCTGACCGGAACCGAAACACGTGTACTGCTCATGTTCGCGATGTCTCCCAATGAAACTATAGAGAGAAGCCGGCTGCAAAAAGAGATATGGGAAGATGAAGGTGTTATTGTKGGGCGCAGTCTGGACATGTTCATATCAAAACTCAGGAAAAAACTGGAATTGGATCCGAATACCAAAATTGTTGTTATACGCGGCAAAGGATATAAACTTGAAATCAGCGCTTAAGAAGTATCTCTTCGCCCCCAACGGATCTTTTGCATGTCAGTTTGGCATTGTGAGACTTTATCGTGAACTGCTAATACGGTATCATTTAACAATTGTCCTTACCGTAGATCGAACCCTAAACAACGCTTTCCGGGCGACAACGAAGTTATTTTTTTATAAGTGTGTCTGCCAGATTGATAGCCTGGTATTGTTGTTTAATAAACCCTTCAAGTTGTCTTGTGGTTGGTAGGTTATCCAGTTGGTATTTTTCAACCAGAGGCAAGGTCCTTACAATTTTCAAAGCTGTATGAAGGTCTGAAATTCTAATTTCGTTTATTGCAAGGGCTTTCAGTAATTCGTTGTGTTTGGCAATTCGTGAATTATATTTTGTCAGGCTGCTGGCAATTAAAAGTTTCATTTTGTCTCTCAATAACGAATCTTCAATTTCTGAAACATTTCTGTCTATTGATCTGAAGTATGATTGTATTTTCCCGTTAAACTTGTCAAATAATTCAATTGAGTCGTTCTTACTGCTATTGAGATCATTAATTTTTACTTCCAGTCTTTTTAACTCAACGTCCTTACTGACAAGCTCACTGTAAAGGCTTTCAAGTAAATCGTCGGCATGTCGCCCTTTTGAAACAACATCGAAAGAACTATTGTCCTCCAATGCTTTTGGCGTCTCTTGTTGGGGCTTGTCCTGTATGCGGTTGTTGTGACAGGAAGCAAGTATAAATACTAAAATTGTCGATAAGAATATTTTTGTCGTCATACAGAATAATAAGGGTTTAGTGTCTGGTGCCCACATGGGCTTCGCAACGTACAATTGCAATTTAGTTCAAAAGTTTAACAGGTGTAACGGTTTAAATTGGGAGGCATTAGCTTGTAAGCATTTCCGCACAGGAACATTGTCAGGTGGGTGATCCTGCTGTTTGCAGCACTTAGGAATATTACTTAATATTGTACGATGCAATCCCAGGTGAGAATGCCTCATATTGATAACCTGTATTGCCTGAAAAAACTGTATATGTATCATATAGAAATACAATCTCCATTTACCCGCCGCCCTGATGTTTATCCTGACTGCAATAGCCAAAAAGCGATTGACCTGTACCAGGAGATCGATTGGGGAGGCCTTTATCAACAGATCGAAGACACCGGAAGTAGCCCTGAAAGTCCGTTTTACTTTTTTGAAATAAACCGGCAAAATCACCTCGGTGAAAAAGAGACACTTTGTATTTCCGGATATAGGAGGGACCTTGTTAGCATAGAATATTTGCGACCAAAGATGGAACGTGTAGGATTTTTTAAAAAGAAAGATGTGCTCAATCCCGCATTTGCTACCCAAATGGATGCCATGGATACCACTTTTGCATTTTCCTGCCTGCAGGCTTTTATTAAAGGAGATACCGGCTACCTGGAGCAGAATATGTATAATAAAGAGGAGGATCAATAAACGCTCCGAAGGGCCTTCCTGTATAGGACGATTATTGGAAAGTTGTCATGATCGGAAACATTGACATGATTCCTCACCCGCCATTAAATAATTTAGCCTGCTAATAGACTGCATTTCAAAAAGAGATAAAACAAACAAGGCAGCAGCAATGCTGCCTTGTTCAATATTTTCGGGATGCTTGTAGTCTTCCTCTTTTTACCGGGTTATCCCTATTTTTTGCAATGTTATTTTCATGGAATCATTTCCCAGCATTCCCGTCAGTGCTAAATTTCCTGTTGCATTAACCGGAGAGATGATACCCTTGAAGAGAGGCATTTCTTTCGGAGCATTCCAATTTATTTCCAGATCAGTATTCTTTTTTTTATAATTTCCGTACCATCTCCTTGCTACCCCGTTGAATTCAAAGACACATCCGTTTTTAATATCAAAGTATACTACTGTAAGTACACTATCTGCACAGCCTTTAGGACTAACAACCTGCCGATTAACCGTTATCTGTGTCACTTTGTATTTACCCGTGAGTTGTGGATCTTTATCTGGTTTGCCACGCAGGGTAATTAACAGCACGGGGATATAAATAATAGAAAGACGTAGTGCTGTTTTAAAATATTTAGGAAGATGAAGCCTGGGTAGCTGATCTTTTGCGACAAAGAAGATTTCTTTTAAACGGTCAAATTCTATGAACAGGAAATACAAACAGCCTGACAACATAATAGCTGCGTGCACGACCACGCTCGTACCGATTTGATAAAAAATATCCATCAGTAAGATGTTTACCAGTATAGGTAACAGGATAAAAACAGCTGCCAGTCTTGTTCTATGAAATAATAGTAGCGCAGCTCCCATTATTTGAGATGCTGCAATAATACAGCCCAAAGGATAAGAGTAACTGAAAAAATACCAGAACAGGTCTTGTGATGAAAAATTACTGTAAGGAAGATCCAGCTTGCTTGCCGGAACTACAAATTGTGAATGAAAAATCTTTTCCCATCCAAATGTTGCCAGGTCATATGCTACACCATAGCGAATGATACCTTGCCAGAAGGCAAGGGTAGCAGGATTATTTGTTTTTCGAATTTGCCATATTACAGCGTAAATAATGGCAGCAACCAGCATAAGCGTTGGAACGTTAACTATAAGCTGGACAGGCAATATTGTTCTGAAGAATGTAAAACCTGTACGTAACGTAGTGGTTCCAATTACCAATCCTGCGAGTGTACAGACAATGAGTTTTTGGGAGAACTTAATTTTTTGCATTTAATGCTAAATTGGTTGACAGATATAAAGTACAAAATAGGATTCATGAAAATAAATTTTCCATATACGACTTACAATACGACACCGTTGGATAAGGATTTTAGCCTAAATAAAAACAGGACAAGCGAGCATGAATCTCATTTGTCCTGTCAGGTCGGGGCAACTGGACAACGTTCGAACTTATTTATGGCAAAAAAAATCAGAATTGATAGCTTTCATGAGAAATCAGCACAAAAATTACCGGCAATGAAATAAAGGCTCTATAGCTATTGGATGAAGGTCCAATATTCACCGTAGCATTGTGGGTCTTTTATCGCGGGAAAGATAGACTTACAAATAGGACGGGGGCTAAATTTAGTCCCCGTCTTATTTTACTATTATTGGACTCTACATCTTGCGTCATCGCCGGCACTGATGATGTCGGGGTTATCATTACCGTTAAGTTGCTCCAGTAGATACCTGTAAACGGGAAGTTGATGTGCACATGCTCGTCCTGTTTGAGGATTGTGGTTTACATTTGGATTATTTGTTGAATCAATCTTGAAACCACCAGTGACATGGGTATAGATATTATTGCCTTTTAAATCAAGCAACACTGGAAGTTTAGGAACTGCATCTTCTTCATTATAAATACGAGTGCTTTCACCGATGCTGGTGCTAACGGAAGATGTGAATGTCTTGTTTCCTGTCATGGGCGATGCAAAAGTATCGAGGTAAAGATATTTCCCTAGTTTGAAAGCGGCAGCTGCAGCAAAATAGGTTGCCACTGTGGCGCCCAGACTATGCCCTGTTACCGTTATCCTTTTTTGGTCGCCCGTTGCAGGCATATATTTTTGCGGATCGGCTGCGAGTTGGCTTAATGAAACGGGTTTAAAGGTGTTGTCTCCTGGTAGGACAATCCGGCCTGATTGAAAAATACTATAAAAGCCTTGTGCTACTAATCCGGTTTTATTATAAATCTCATTGAATTGAACCAGCGCAATTTTCTTGTCTGCTGAGTATTCAAAATCATTTTGTGTACCTCGAAAGACTATCACATAATTGCCAGACGTCTTATGCTGTGCGATAAAACCAAAATAGGACCAGATATTAGAGCCGTTGTCGTTCTCTTGCACCTGTATATTGTATCGTACGCTGTATTTGATGAGAAATGAGGTGTCTAGCAACAGCGAATAGGCAGGATCTGAAACTATATCCGTGTATGCAGCCAGGGAAGGATTGAAATCTCCCTTCTTCGCCTTTTTGTTAATGCCGACCGCTATGGCGACGAATCCGCATGTAGAAATGGCTTCAGAATAGGTAATTGCTGCTGATGTTACTTGAGGTTCCATAGAGTATTAATTTTTAGAAGTGAAGAATGAAATGATTATTTGAGGTATGACATGACATCTATTTTGAGGTATAAAATCGAAGTTAGTATTTTTTTTTATTATTCCAAATGAACATCGCAACCCCAATGATATTGGTTTACTTGCTTCAAAACAAACCAATAATTAAATAAGTAGATGGTATCGCGGAAACTTAAAAGGCATGAAGTAGCTGTACAACTTTTGAACCTTTTCCTGCATGATTTGCAATTGGTAGCTGATTTGATACTTTAGGCGGAAGCCAACCAAATCAACTAAATTTGCTTTTTATGCTTTGGTTTAACACAATTACGACTAAAACTATTATACGATGATCTTGCCAAAAGATAGAGATCCAAGGTTTATAACTGTAAGACGCGGTGGTACTTTAACAGATTCAAATCATCGTTTACTTGCCCTATGGGCTGCTGATTGTGCAGAACATGTATTGCACTTTTTCGAAGCAGTACAACCTTCTGACCCTCGTCCACGTTTAGCTATCGAGCAGGTTCGGGCATGGGTACGCGGCGAGATTAAAATGATGCGTTGTCGTGCAGCAGGTGGCCATGCCATGGCTGCAGCAAGAGATTTAAAGGGTGCTGCTCGAAACGCGGCTTATGCTGCGGGGCAGGCAGCTGTGACGGCGCACGTCGCAGCCCATGAACTGGGAGCGGCCGCCTATGCAATTAAAGCGGTTAAGGAATCTGTCAAAGAAAATGAAAAAGAAGATATGGGGCAAAAAGAATGTCAATGGCAGCGTAGTCAATTGCCGGATGATATTCGCGAACTTGTGATGGATGATCAAAAGCTAAGGAATCATATCTGTTGGTTTGCATTCAATTGCTGATATTACCTGTTATACCGGAGATAACAGGATTCGAGCCTAATCGCCTTTGATTCTCTATTACATGTGCAAAAAAGCAATTCATCACGTAAAACTGTTGGAATATGTAAATTATGTTATTCTTTTTTCTTAAAATCATATTTTGGAGTCAAAAAAAGAATAACATAATTTATATGACAACTCAACGATACTATCGGCCAGAATTGGACGCTTTACGTTTTATTGCCTTTCTATGTGTGTTTTTTGTACATCGGCTAGATCTTGCACCTGTTGACCAAACGAAATATTACTGGTATCATAACATAAGTCTGCTCGGCAATTTCGGTGTGCCTGTTTTTTTCCTGCTAAGCGCTTTTCTAATAACCGAATTATTGACCCGTGAACGGGAGCAGACTGGAAAAGTTCACCCAAAATCATTTTATATCAGGCGTATCCTGCGTATCTGGCCACTTTATTTTCTGGTTTTTTTTGGATGGGTGCTATTAACACCTCTTTTTCCGGAGTTTGCTTTGCCACCTGCTGCGTGGGTGGCTTTCACGCTGTTTGCCGGAAATTGGTATATCTCGATAAATGAGTGGCTTCCAGCTTATCCACTTAATCCACTTTGGAGTATATCTGTTGAAGAGCAATTTTACATACTTGTTCCGTTACTTGCAGCTTACGGGGGGCGTCTGGGGTTGAAAGTAGCGGCTTTTCTATTCCTGGGTATCTCCTATGTGTTCATCATTCACTATGGCTTGAACCCAACAAATGGTTTTAACAGCGCATGGACTAACAGTTTTGTACAATTTCAATTCTTTTCAGCTGGCATATTGCTTTCCCTTTACTTAAAAGGTAAACTACCGCAATGGTCGTTGGTTATACGCTTTTTAATGGCCTTTGCTGGACTATGCTGTTGGTTGGCGGCGTCTATGGCGTGTGGTATTCACGCCGATGCCCCGCACCTATCCAATGTATTTGAGTCCGTAACCGGTTGGCTATTGATACTTACCGGGGTGATTTTATTGTTTTTAAGCTTACTGGGAGTCCGGGAGAAGTTTTTGCCTAAGCCTGTTGTTTATTTAGGCCGTATATCTTATGCTCTTTATGTTTTCCATATTTCTTTTTTCTGGCTTGTTTATAAAACGTTTAGTAAGGAATTGATCGCATTTAGTAAATTCCTGCATTTATACGAGTGGAGAAATACGGTGGGGTTTGTAGTTGCTTTTATACTTACCGTCATTACTGCCGTGCTTTCTTACCGGTTCTTTGAGAAGCCATTTCTGCAACTGAAGAAACGGTTTACATTTGTTCCTTCAAGGGACTGATACCTTATTTTACGGTAAACAACATAAAAATATGGTACTTTAAGACGGGAAATGGATGATAGTTCCAGGGAATTTGGGGGCAAATGTTACTAAAATAATTGACATTAAAAATGAAGTATCTGTACAACCTGATAAATCAGAAATACATTTATTATTTCCTGTTTTTAGTTATTCATGTGGGGTTTATTACACTCAATAAGAAGCTATATTCTGAAGACGATAACTGGGTTTCATTTTTGCCCACCTTCCTTGTACATTTCAGTTTAATGGTCATCGTAACCTGTTCCAATGGGCTATTGTTACTGCCATGGTTCCAAAAAACAAAGAATACTTTTACTTATCTGGTGATGGTCATTGTTTTAATTGCACTTTATACGTTTACAAAAGGCTGGTATGATTATCATCAGTTTGCGTTGAAACTTTCAGACGTAGCAAACAGCAATTACGGGCATTTTATCTGGAGTGCCTTTCTGGATGCGATCTGGTTCGTAATGGTTTCAGGCATGTTGTACATTGCACAAACGCAATATGAAAAAGACCAGCGATTAAAAAATATTCAAATAGCTCAATTGGGTTCAGAGCTTAAATACTTAATGGCGCAGATCAACCCTCATTTTTTATTCAATGGATTAAATACAATTTATGGACTAATTGAAAAAGACAATTTGCCTGCCAGGAATATGCTGGTGCAGTTTTCTGATTTATTACGTTACAATTTGTATGAAGCCAATGTAAAGAGAATTGACATAGAGAGAGAAGCATTTTACCTGGAGAATTATGTAAATATGCAAAAGGCCAGAGCAGGTAATGGGTTGAAAATTGAGCTCTGCATTGAGATTCAAAATAACAGCCAAAAAGTTATTCCATTGCTATTCTTACCTTTTGTAGAAAATGCTTTTAAATTCGTTAGCTATGATAATGAAAAGGAAAGCTACATCAAAATATCATTGATACAAAAGTTCAATCAAGTCTTATTTGAATGTGAAAATTCTTACGAAAAAAACGATCAGGTAAATGGAGGAATTGGTCTGGAAAATGTTAAAAGAAGACTGGAACTTCTATATCCGGATGCACATACACTTCAAATAACAGATAGAAACGAGCTCTGGTCTGTAAACCTAAATCTGACAGCATGAACAAACTCAGGTGTATTATAGCCGATGATGAACCAATTGCAAGAAAAGTATTAAGAGAATTTATAGCTGACATTCATTTTCTGCTATTAGTGGCGGAGTTTGAGAACACCAGAAAGCTGGAATCCTGGCTGCAACAGAATAATGCAGATATTTTATTCCTGGATATTCAAATGCCTCAGAAAACGGGCATTCAATTTTTGAGAGAGAACAGTATCAAACCGATGGTACTATTTACTACTGCCTATCCCGAATATGCACTGGATGGATATGACCTGGACGTTTTGGATTATTTGCTGAAGCCTATTTCTTTTAAGCGTTTTTTGAAAGCCACACAAAAGGCTAAAGAATATGCAGAGATGAGTCAGAAGCACATCATCCCGCTACCTTTTTTGTTTGTACGCAGCGAGAAAAAAATAGAGAAAATAAATTATGCGGATATTCTTTTCATTGAAACTGCAGGTAACTATGTTTTAATCCATACAACGGAAAAAAAATTAATGGCCTACCTTACACTTAAAAGTATAGAAGAACAGCTTCCTGCAAATGAATTTATTAAAGTACACCAGTCATTTCTGGTTAGCTTTTCTAAAATTGACAGTATTGATAACAATACAATATGGATAAAAAATATAGAAATTCCTATTAGCCGGAATTATAAGGAAGCCTTTTCTCAATATGTGTTAAAATATAGTTTAAGGCGGTAAGAGTTAAGGTTGTTTGAAATAGAGACTGCGGGTATTAAACACGCAATTGCCTTTGGCAATAACAGCCAGATACTAAATTTCGTGGTTGGGCTTTTACTATATAGTGCTTTATCAATATTGGCAGCAATGAAACAAGAGACATTCCCGTCTTTTATTCAACACCGTAACGTCTCTTGTTGCATGCCCATGAACATAAGTAGCAACTTTAATCATAGCAGGAAATATTTTAGTCAGCCATATCCTTATTCCGAGTCGTTGTACTTAGGCAAAATAAGCCTACCTCATGTAAATTATACAAGATTATATAAATTGGAATGGACGCCCAAAGTATATGTGATATAAATAATTGTTTACCAGATATTTGTTGGGATTTGTGACTTTGATTTTAGTCACTGTCTAAGTACCCTTTTAAGTCGGAAAAAGAGGAAATTAATTGATTCAAATTGTCACAGATTGGAACAAATAAAAATGCCTGTAACATTTAATTTACAGGCATTTGATATCATTTAATACAAAATGTAATGTCGCCCTGCCTGTACAATTTTCGAACTATTTTATTCACGACTTAAAGCTACTTGCTCGTCTAACTGTCTAATATTTAAGGTTGTAAGCAATCCAATCGTCTACCAGCAATACATCCGCATGGCGGGGGAAAATTTTAGTGGTGAGCACACGGTGCACTTCCTCGTCGCCATCAGTGCAGCAATCGGCCAGTACTGTTAAACGATAGTCTTTATCAGTTGCTTCGCGCAAAGTTGACAACACTACACCACTGGTAGAAAAACCGGTAAGTACCAGGTGTTGAATACCAAAAGCCCGTAAAACCAGTTCCAGGTCGCTGCCTGAAAACGCACTTAACCGGCGTTTCATAACGGTAAGCTCTCCGTCTTGCGGAGCTAAATCCGGGTGGACTTTGGTAAACTCATTCATATTTACCGTGGCAAGGCGCTCTTTGACGGCGGCAACGCCCTTATTATTCATGCTTACTTCAGGCGCTCCTTGTCTAAAACCAACAGTTACATAAATTACTGGGATTTTATTTTCCCGCGCACTTGCTATGGCTTGCGCAACCTTAGGTAGCGAACCTGCAGCGTTGGGAAGAATTCCAACTATTCCTGCTTGCACATCCATTACAAGCAGGGCGGTGTTTTTATTGTTTTGTTCCATTCTCTTTTATTTAGATTTTTTTAAGGAACAAAAATCGGAAACACGAAAAAGAATAAATAGTAAAAAATCATTGATTTATTGAACCGGATGTGTTCTTAAAATAATCCATGGGCGTTTTGCCAGTAAATATTTTAAAATCTTTTATAAAATGCGATTGATCAAAATATCCATAGTCATAGGCAATGTCAGATAAAGATTGATTGTTGTATTTTCTATTGATTAAGCTTGTAAGCCGTACTATGGAAGAAAATTGCTTAGGAGATGTGCCTGCAGTTTTTCTGAACTGCTTTTCAAAAGCATCTAAGCTTACATTTAAAATTGATGCAAGCTCTTTTATTTTTATAGTGCCATTCGACAGAACTATTTTTTGAACGGCAGTTTTTATTAAATTATTAGAACGATTGCCGCTAAACAAAGAAAGCAGAAAGTTTTCAATAGTATGGATTTTTTGAAGATTATTACTGTCTTTGGCCAATTGTTCTTCAACACTTAAAACAACTTGCCTGGGAAGGAAATCGTATAATGATATACTAACTCCTGAAAAATTTTGCAAGGGTTCTTTAAAAAATAAAGCGGATTCACATGGTTTAAATTTTACTAAAATTGTTTCTGTGTTCTTTGATAAAAAAATAGGTTTCACCGATTTTCTTAATCCTGTAATGGCAGAAGGCGGCAAGTCTTTTTGAATGTCATTTACCCAATAACTGTGTTGTCCTTTGCTTCTAAAAGATAGAATGGGTGAGGTTTCGGGAATTATAGCGTCTGAAATTGCTTGTTTTGTTTTTACAACCAAATAATTTTCAACGTGGTTTCTTAATATTCCTGTTGGTTTGTATATTTCGAAAATCATTTCTTATTATTGAGAATAACTTAGTTGTATTCGAACTCCCAATTTACTGATTTTAAGCGTCGTATAAAATTAGTCTTTCTGCGACTACATTGGTGGAAGATACAAAACCCTATAAATGAGTAATTTATAGGGTTTTATATTTTTTAGTCGCCCTGCTTGTACAAATTTCGAACTTATTCTTAATTGATTTAAGGTCCTTGGCCAATCTGGCGATTTGAAATGAATGTTTTGGATTATTCGTATTTTTAGCGAAAGGACCAAAACGACCCTACAATATGATTAAGCGGCAAATAATATTTTTGTATACAGCCCGGGCAAAATATGACAAATTGAGTAATGAAGATAAAATGGGGTGGGATAAATATATTAAATGGAGCCGATTGATACATTTGACGGAATTGATTTCACTAGACACAGGTCTGAATGAAGTGTTAGTTGAACCTGATCGTGAGAATGACGATGACTGGAAGCATATTGTTTTTGATGATTGTTATGAAACAGGCTTCTTTTCAAGCCTGGATTATGTATTGAAAAGAACAAATGAGAAGGCAAGATTTAATTTACTGGCGGTAGCCATTGAGCCTGAACATGATTGTGCATTGATTAATTTGGAAAACTTCTGTTTCCTTGGATATGATMTTCTTGATCAATATTACTGTACCAGTGCTTTGACGAATTGTGGAGGTTTCGATGAGACATTTTTGCCAACTGATCTAAACAGCGTTGGCCTTATTGAGGATTACAAAAAGGCATTTGATATAAAGAAAAGACTTTTTGAAAATAATCCGGATGAAGAGCATGCAGATACACAGGTGATTGCGGTTTGGCGACATCAAATAATCGGACAATAATGAAGGATAGCAATATTTCCAATATGGACATTAATAAAAAAAATCTAGAAGTACAATTGAATAATGGCGATAAGTTCCTGGCTAACTTAAGGTGGTTTCGCGGAGCGAACCGCTACAATAATGGAGCTACGCATTATAAGGATAAATATCATTTTCGATTTATAATAGGAAGAGCGAAACGAATTAGTATTAAAAGATCACAGGATTCGAACCCATATTTAATTGAGAATGAAGGGGATTAGAAAAAATATCTAAGAGTATTGAAACTAAAACCCGCTATCAGAGCGGGTTTGGAAAATGGTCGGGATGACAAGATTCGAACTTGCGGCCTCTTCGTCCCGAACGAAGCGCGCTACCGGGCTGCGCTACATCCCGAGGAGATGCCCTAAATTAGAAATCTTTTTTTATCCCACAAATTTTTATATAAAAAAGTATAAAAGCAATCAGTAATTAGCCCCCAGATGTAATGAATCCCAGGTCATTGCGACCACAAATAGGATACCATGTGTTTCATATGAACGAATGCCACCCATTGCACAGCCACGACCTCATAACTAACCTGGAAATTGCTTACATTTGGGTAACTACCCCATTGAGCACCCGCAAAATACCAGAACCAGTAAAAGACTTAGAAATGAACATGAATCAACTGTCATTGTGATCTGAAAATCTAAAACTAAAGTTATGCCTAAGTATGTTATCGAACGGGAGCTTCCCGGTGCAGGTAAATTGTCAGGAGACGAATTGAAAGCACTTTCACAAGCTTCCTGTAATGTCCTGAATAATATGGGGCCGCAAATTCAATGGATACAAAGCTATGTGACGGCCGATAAAATTTATTGTATTTATATCGCGCCTAACGAAGAAATGATCCGTGAACATGCAAAACAGGGCGGATTTCCAGCTAATTCTATCAGCGAGGTGAGTACCGTAATTGATCCTGGAACGGCTGGTTAAATCATCCCGCAGCATCTGAAAAAGGAAAGAAAACAAGCACCCTTGGAATTGAATTAAAACAGCGGTTCGAATGATTGTTGATTGTTCACCTCTTTGATCAATTTACCTAATTGATTGTAAGATGCCTTGTATAGAAACACCGCCATACTAATCCTCCGAACCCCACATTCAGATAGCGCCTGTATGGACGAAAGTTTAGGGGAACCAACTATATTTAAAGGTAGTGTGGTAGATGAAGCGATTTCTTTAATAGTTACCGTATCTGAAACCGCGGTAACAAACAGGCCATCAGCCCCCGCATCCTGATATGATTTTGCTCTTTTTATGGTCGTTTCCAGCGGGGAGTCAATTTTCAAAAGAAAGCCATCTGTTCTTGCGTTTATAAAAAGTTTTTGATTGTTTTTTTCCAGATGATTTTTAATGCTATTGAGTTTTTTCAGATAGATATCTTCTCCCTGGGCATCTTCCAGATTGATCCCCGCTACTCCTATATCAACAAGTCTTTGGATGTTTTCTGTCAGCTCTGTCAGGTTATTGGTATATCCTCTTTCCAAATCAACTGATAAGGGAATAGTTGTACTTGCTTTTATCCTTTGTACAATATAAAGCAGTTCGCTGAATGGCATCTTTTCACCGTCTTCATACCCCAAAGAGTTTGAAATGGCGCCGCTTGATGTGCCAATGGCATTATAACCATTTTGTTCTATTATTTGGGCACTCTTTGCATTCCAGGCATTTGCAAGAATTAACGGTGTTTCTTTATGGTGTAACTGGTAAAATGTTTCGTAATTGTCCATAACGATCGTTTGGATTATCTATTTTAAAATACATCAACTCCTTTACCGGTTGTAATCAGGCTGAATAAACTTTTTTCTACAAGTTGCCCCCAGGCACCAGAGCAGCCATTGTAACATTCGATCGTAGGCTTAAGCCCCTGATGTGTAAAAGTGAGTTTGGTTTTTTCACCTTCTTTGGAGATATCAAAGACGACTTTTGTATTCATCCATTCTTCTTTGTGCGCTACAAAATTTATTTTGCTTTCAGTTATCAGCCATACCACTCTTTTGGCGGGAGTAATTTCCACTATTTTTTGTTTTGAAAAATGCATATCCCCCATCTGATAGGTAAACTCATCATTGAGTTTGCTGGTATTACCTTTAATTTCTCCCTGCCACCAGCCACGAACATTGTTCACGGCATTGAATACTTCTTCGGGAGATTGATCTACCAAAATGCTTGTCGTAAAATCTTTTTCTTCCATAATTGCTGTTTTACTTTTATTAAATGAATGTGATTTAATAGTTGCGCTATCTGGTGCCGTTTGTGTGTAACCAACCGGTGGAAATAAAATGGTCACAAAGCAGCCAATGAGTATTGCTGTCAGAATATTATCTTTTCCTTTCATCTTTCTTTTTGTATTAGAAAATTATTATTGAATTAGTTTGATATCAGAGGTTCTTTCACTTTCGTGTTTACCAAAGGTACAGTCTTATTCAGGTAGTGTAATGGTGTGAAATGGACATTTTACGGGGTTGATTTGGACATATTAATGCCATACCTTTGTTTAAATTCCAACAATGAAGCAGGTAACTATTATTGTCCCTCAGGGAAAAATAAACCTTAGTAGCGTAGCTGGTTCCTATGAAATTCTGAGTGGCGCCAATGCATATTGGAAACGGACTGGGAAAAAGCCTATGCTGGAAATATGCATGGCAGGGTTTGTGCCCGAATTAAAAACAGATGCCGGTTTTTTTTCGATTCATCCGGTAGATATTACCAGGATAAAGAAAACTGACTTGTTGATCATTCCTTCCATTTCCTATGAGGATAATTTGATTAGGGAGAACGCAGCACTTATTACCTGGATAAAGGAGCAATATAAAAACGGTGCTGAAATAGCAACAATGTGCTCAGGTGCATTTTTGCTGGCTGCTACAGGATTGCTGGATAGGAAGACCTGCTCCACACATTGGGATTTGGCTGATAAATTCAGGCAATTGTTCCCGAACATTGATCTTCAGGCCGATAAATTAATTACTGCTGACAAAGGGATATATACTAATGGTGGTGCCTACTCGTTCTTAAACCTGATACTTTTTTTAGTGGAAAAATATTTTGACAGGGCAACCGCTATTTACTGTTCAAAAATTTTCCAGATTGATATGGATAGAACATCGCAGTCACCTTTTTTTGTTTTTCAAACGCAAAAAGAACATGGTGACGAAATGATTTGCCAGGCGCAAACTTACATTGAAGAAAATCTGAGAGAGAAAATTTCTTTTGAAGAACTGGCTTTAAAGTTAGCAACAGGCAGGCGAAATTTTGACCGGCGTTTTATCAAAGCTACCGGTAATACCCCTGTGGAGTATCTGCAACGGGTAAAAGTAGAAGTTGCCAAAAGTATCCTGGAAAAAGGAAGAAAGAATATAAATGAAGTAATGGACGAAGTAGGGTACTCGGACGATAAAGCTTTTCGGGAGGTTTTTAGAAAAATAACCGGGATGTCGCCACTTGAGTATAAAGAAAAGTATAATAAAGTAGCAGTGAGTTGAGGAGATGTTGGCTACGAATACCAACTCCCCGTCATTTTGCGGCCGAGAAGCCCGGGCATTATTTTGTGTGCCCAGTCTTTACCCAATCAAACACCATCGGGAAGATACCTTCCATAAAAACGTTCGACTGCCGGATGGCTGTCCTGTCATTGACATCCTGGTTTACAGATACCACGGCATCCAGACCAGGAATTAAAATAAGGAATTGGCCACCCCAGCCCATGCCATATGTCAAGGCTTCTCCATTGAAGGTTTTATGATAAAAAGTAAGCCCGTAGGTGGTATTGGTGAGGCCCCAGGGGGCCGGATAAGTCCTGGTGGGGGTAAGTAGCAGCTGTGCCCATTTTTGAGAAACGATCTGATTGCCTTTGTAACGGCCGTTATTCAGCAACAATCTTCCTATTTTATTTACATCAGTGGTACTCATATGTACGCTTAATAATCCACTGGCATCATGATAGCCATCTTTCATTTTGGGCCATTCTACCTGCTGGATGTCCAGGGGCGCAAATAAGTACTTGCGGGCAAAGTCGAACGTGGTTTGCCCGGTGGCCTTTGTGAGGATGAGGGACATCAGGTGAGAAGCAGCGTTGTTGTAGTGCAACTCGCTGCCAGGGGCCGACAACAATGGCTGTTTCAGGACATATCCGGATGGATCGCTGATATTCAGATAGATATCCAGCCGCTCCAGGTTTTCGTGCCATAAGCCGGATGCCTGGTTCATTATATCTCTCAGCGTAATAAGCAGCCTGCGTTTGTCCGGGTCATCTTTCAGGGCGGGCAGGATGTCGGCCACTGGTACATCCAATGAAGGGATAAATCCCTTATCAATAGCGATGCCTATGAGTACGGCGCAGATATTTTTCGTCAGTGATTGATTGTTGAATAGCTCTTCCTTTTTTTTGCCATTAAAAGACCTGTTGTAAATGACACTGTCTTTTACAGATACCACCAGCGAATAAATTCCCCGGTTATCGCGGACAAGGGAAGAAGTATCAAAAGGAGTTTGGGCGCTTACGGCTAACGTAGAAAAAACCAATAAAAAGAAAGTAATTATTCTCATGATGGCAAATTGTTTATGGTTGAATTATCTGTTGAATAATGCGGCATACATATGTCCGGATCCATACAGCGATGGTCTTTCATTTAGTTTAACGGCAGCTGTAAAACCAGCTTTATGAAACAGGGCTTTTAAAGCCTGGAATGGCATGGGGTAGGGGACCCAGGGATTAGCTTTGGTTGTTTCATACTCTACGATCAGAAAGGAACCATTTTCATGGAGATGTGCACTTATTTTATCAATAAAAAGAGGTTTCTCCCGGACATAATGCAGCGAATTGGCCATCAGTATTCCATCCAGTCCGAATACCGGGATATCCTCTTCCAGGAAGTCCAGCTGTCCGGGTTTTATATCAATATGATGTGGGTTGGCGAGGGCCGATAAGTGGGGGTTTCCTTTATCCCAGGCATAAATGGTACTGCCTTTTTCCAACAGGTTTGCCAGGGCATAGGTGAACAGGCCCGAACCACATCCAAGGTCGGCCCAGATACTCTTAGGCGAAGCGGTAATATCTATATGCGCTATCAGGGCAATGGCATCTCTTAAATCCATAACATGAAAGATAACTTATTTTCCTTTTTGCCGATAAATTTGAGCCACTCAATCAGGATAGTTCCCGGTTACAGGTAAAAAACTGATTAGTTGTCTATTGTACGTTTAATAATCCGTCAACTTCATTCATTTCCTGCCGTGTTGGAATCCTGATATTTTTATGTTCTTCCATTATGGTATTTGAATCAAATTTGACCAATTGCCGGAAAATATTTACATTACCTGAACATATTAAAGTTTTAACCAGCCAATATTTAATACCAAAATCAGTTTTGCTGTAAAAGATCCACGCATGCCTGCAACGATAGACGTAAGTTTTGATGAAGCTGCTTTATGGAAGCGATTTAGAGCTGGTGACAAAGCTGCTTTTACACTGATTTACCGGGAATATACGGTGTCCCTGTTTCAATATGGTTCCAGGTTTTGTACAGACCCGGAGAAGTTAAAGGACATCATCCAGGATCTCTTTATCGAGATGTGGAATACCAGGGCCAACATCAGTGAGCAAGTAGCCATACGGTTTTATTTATGCCGTAGTCTCAGGTATAAATTGATCCGGTCTGATTACCAGTACCGCGCAGCTACAGGTAAGCAAAACAAATACCTTCACGACATTACGCAGTCAGAAGCCACAGTAGAGGAACGGATCATTGACTCGGAAATCAGCGACTCCCGTAGCATATTGCTGGATGATGCCATTAAAAAACTTTCCAGGCGCCAACAGGAAATTATTACTCTCCGTTTTTATATGGGTTTTACCAATGCCCAGATTGCAGAAATGATGCACATGAAGTACCAGTCTGTCAGCAACCTGCTTTACAGCGCGCTGGGACGCATTAAAGAAACGCTCGAAGCAACGCCGTTTGCCCGGCGTTTACTGGAAACATTCTACCTGTTTCTCTAACCAGTTGATCATCTTACTATCCTCCAATAGTATATAAATGCAGCATTTCTGCTGCGGGATACCTGTCTTTCCCTTTATGGCAGGGCGCTATACCTGAAGGTTAAAAAAACTTTATTTTTTTTGAGTATAAAATGAAAGCTTTTGTCATTTGTTATTAAAGGGCAGTTGATTGCCTCCTAAATAAATTATTGCATGAAGCATTTTGGAGAGGATACCTGGGAATTTATCCAGGATGACCGCTTTGTTCAATGGGTATTGTTTCCGGACGCAGCTAATACTACGTGGTGGGAACAATGGATGGCAGCCCATCCGGAGCGTGTACCTGTTCTGGAAAAGGCCAGGAGCATGGTGTTGGCATTGGGTAAAAGCTCGAAGCCAGCCGCTGTAAATGAAATGCTGCTGGAGGAGGTGTATGCCGTCCTGGATCATCATCTGCAGGAAGAACGTCGGGAGGAGAAGCCTGCACCTATACGCCGTATGTTGTATTATAAATGGTGGGGGGCAGCGGCCGCAGTATTGGGGGGAATCATACTGGTATTCCTCTACCTGAAAAAAGATAACAAAATGCTGGTGGCGGAAAAGCTGAAAAGCCATATAGAGGATGAGCAACTGATACGCGAAAATACGACGAACGTCAACCAGGTGGCTTATTTAACGGATGGTTCATCTGTAGTGCTAAAAGCGGGTGCCTCCATCAAACATGACCTTTTTTTATGGCATTCCCAAAGGGAAGTATACCTGAAAGGAGATGCTTTTTTTGATATTGCCAAAGATGCCGCCAGGCCATTTTTTGTTTATACACCTGCATTAGGGATCCGTGTGCTGGGAACCAGTTTTAACGTATCTGAAAAGAATGGGAGTCTTACCATCACGGTGAAAACAGGTAAAATAGCGGTGTATAACCTGGCAGATAAGCAGCAGCATACTTATATTGTAACGCCTAATCATCAGATCCATTTCAATACCCGGACGGCCGCGTTTGTGGCTGATTCGCTGGATAACAGACAGCTCGCAGCCATACAGCCTGCCACTGAAGTATCGTCTTTTGTATTTGACAATACACCGGTAACTACCATCTTTAATGCACTGGAAGCAGCTTACGGTATTAAGATTAATGCCAGCGAAGAGGTGTTTGGGAAATGCATGATTACTACCACTATCACCAATGAATCATTTGAGAATAAGCTTAAGATAATCTGCGCGGCGATTAATGCCGGCTATACGATCAGGGGGGATCAGGTATATATTACCGGTAAGCCCTGCAGTTAAAGGTATTGTTCACTTGTAATTCCACTAAAACGTTCCCTATGTTTACTTGATATTATCAGCCAAAAAAAAGTGACGATGCGCTAACATCGTCACCTGTAATTTTTTCCTGTAAGGTCTGGACAACTGGTACAGGAAACGAATTGTCGTACTAATCATTTTATTAATCACAACAAAACACTTGAAGTTATGCACAAATTTGCAAACTCCAACCGGACTGTCATATTTTTTATGAGGGTTGCACTCCTACAAACAGGTCTTTTGTTTTGCCTGATCACCTGCTCGTTTGCTAAAAATGCACACGGACAAGAGGTGTTGAGCAAAAAGGTGTCATTAAACATGCCGCCCAGTGACCTGCGTAGTATTCTTAAGACCATCACAGAAAAGACAGCTGTAAACTTTACCTACAGCAGCAGCACTTTACCGGCGAAGCAACGAATTGCAGTAACTGCCCGCGAGGAGCAACTGGGTGATGTATTGCAGCGTTTATTCAGCCCCTTCCACATCACTTTTGAAGTGATCAATGAACAGATTGTTTTGAAGAAAGCCAAAAGTAATGAGTCCGCTATGAATATAGAAGGGCTGAACGTACTTTTTCAGAAGATCAGCGGGATCGTAAAGTCCAATACCGGAGAGGCATTGCCTGGTGTGAATGTAATGGTGGCAGGTACTAACCGGGGTACTGTAACAAATATAAACGGTCATTTTGAGCTGGAAGCGAAACAAGGAGATGTGCTCATTTTTTCTTCCATCGGCTTTGCACAGCAACGCGTCACCGTTGGCGCCGATGCTGTGTTGAATGTGGTACTGGCTACCTCTGCTACCTCACTGGATGCGGTAGCTGTCACAGCATTGGGTATCAAGAGAAATGTACGAACGCTGGGCTATTCACAGGAAGAAGTAAAAGGAGGAGAAGTGGCCAGATCCAACGCGCCTAATGTGGTGAATGCATTGGCCGGTAAAATGGCCGGTGTGAATGTAACCAATCCAAATGGCGTAGACGGTGGTACCACACGTATTGTCATTGGCGGTAATAACACCATACAGGGCGATAACCAGCCTTTAATCATCGTGGATGGTATGCCTATGGCTAATGACCTGGCGCAGCCTTACGACGTACGTAAGTCGCCCACAGGTAGTGCCATGTACGCGGGGAATAATGCAGATGCCAGCAACACCAGTTCTCCGAAAGACTTTGGTAGCCCTATAAATATGATTAACCCGGAAGACATTGAAACGATCAGCGTGCTGAAAGGACCCACCGCTGCGGCTTTGTATGGTGGCAAAGGTGCTAATGGGGTGATTCTGATCACGACCAAGAAGGGCGCTCAGCGCAGCGGATTAGGCGTGGATTATACCTATGGATTTAAAAGTATTGATCCATACCGTTACCTCGAATTGCAGAATGAGTACGGAGCAGGCGGTATGGTTTCCCTGAATGCACCACAATACTTAACAGATGCCAATGGTAAGCCTAAGTTAACAGAAAACTGGAACGGTATGTACGTGGATCCTAAAACAGGATCCGGTCCATACGGCGTAAATACTTACAACCAGGTAGGATGGCCAGGCTCCGGCGTTTCCTGGGGACCTAAAATGGATGGTAAAATGATTACCTGGTGGGATGGCACACAAAAAGCCGATTTACCGCAACCTGATAATATCAAGTTACTGTTCCGTAACGGTATACAGTCATCCCATAATGTATCACTGGCAGGTGGAAACGACTGGGGATCTATCAGGGCCTCCTTTTCCCGCCTGGATAATACCGCGGTACTGCCCAACAGTGGCTACTACCGTAATACTTTTAACCTGGGGGCTAACATGAAGCTGACCAAAAGGGTGAATGTACAGTTAACAACTTCTTACATTGTTAATCAGTATCATAACCCTCCGCAATTGGGTAATGATGATGGTAACTCCTGGATGAAGCGACTGGTATACAATGCTGGTAGAAACTACGGTGGCGAGGATATTGGTATCTATAAAAATGAAGATGGTTCCCAGAATACGTTGACGAATTTTCCCTGGGTGGGAAATGGCGGCGCCACTGTATGGAATATCTATGAAAATAACACGAACCAGAATAGACGAAAATTACTGGCAGGTGTTCAGTTGAATTATGAAGCCACTGATTTTCTGAATTTCATTTTCCGTGGTGGAATTGATAACAACACCAACGAAATGACTACGAAGAATACACCCACCGATGTGCTAGGTATTAAAGGATATTATGGACATGGTACAGAGCGGGATAATGCGTCCAATATGGATTTCATCGGTACGCTGCATAAAGATAAAATGCTGGGCGGCGCCATCAATGCCAAGTTTTCCGTGGGAGGAACCGTATACCAGCGTGAAATGTATGGCATGTTTGGCTACAATGACACCTGGGCGCTGCCTAATGTATATTCCCTGAATAGCGGCACTTATCTTGGCAATCCGCATCCGGTAACAGAAAGCCAGTTACGCAAACGCATGAATTCTGTATACAGTTTTATTAACCTGTCATACAAGGATTTCCTTTACCTGGATGTAACCGGTCGCAATGACTGGTCATCTGCCTTACCTAAAAATCAGTGGTCTTATTTCTTCCCTTCTATTGCGGGTAGTTTTGTGTTTTCTGATGCCTTCAAAATAGATCCTTCCATCCTCAGCTTTGGTAAGATAAGAGTTGCCTGGGCACAGGCAGCCACCGATCCGTTGCCTTTCCAGATCAACTATAACTATTCCACCGTGACATTCGCCGGTCAGGCAGCTACCATGTTGCCGAACACATTGCCGGCACTTAATTTTAAACCTGCTATCAACACCACTACAGATTTTGGAGTAGTGTTAGGTTTTCTCAATAACCGCCTGAACGCAGACTTCAGGTATTATAAAGGAAAATCGAGGAACCAGATACTCGGCTCTCCGCTGCCCCTCAGCTCAGGTGTGAGCCGCATTGTGGTAAATACCGGTGTACTGGAAAATTCAGGTATAGAATTAATACTGCGTGCGAAAGTAATTGACCAGAAAAATTTTGGCTGGGATGTATCCCTCAACCTGGCGCATAGCAACAACAAACTGCTGTCTTTATCTGATGGAACAGAGCGCGTGGATATGGGCAGTGCCTGGGGTGATGGTGGCGCACATGGTCCTGTTATTTCAGCAAGGGTAGGAGATCAGTACGGTACGATATACGGATATGATTATGTATTTGATCCGAAAACACACCTGCCTTTGATGGTCCAGAATCCATATGGCAAACCGGAAATGAATGGAACCATGTACCAGGCTACAGATGGTTTAGTGCCTTTGGGAAATGCTACCCCTAAATTAACCGGTGGCATCACCAATACCTTCAGCTTTAAAGGAATTTCTGTGAGCACATTGATTGATGCAAAAATAGGTGGTGACATCTGGTCGGGTACTTATGCTACTATTATGCAGCAGGGACAGGCAAGGGAAACGCTGAAAGAAAGAGATGGCGGCGGTTTGGCCTATACTACACCTGATGGTACCAAAACCAACTGGGGCGTGGTATTGCCAGGCGTATTTCCTGATGGAAAGGTAAATGATAATGTAGTGCATTACTATTATAAATATATGCCTTACGGCGTATGGAGCAGTACAGACCTTGGATCTGGCGTGAAGGGAAGTGACTGGATCAACAGAAATTCCGTTCTCGAAAACACGTGGGTAAAGATGAGAGAAATATCAGTTAGCTACCAGGTGCCGCAAAGTTTTATCCGGAGGACAAAAGTCTTCCAGGCAGCATCATTGTCGCTCGTTGGAAGGGATCTTTTTTACCTCTATACTTCTTTGCCGGATCACATCAACCCGGAAGGCGTAAATGGTGCAGGAAATGCGCAGGGGCTGGAGTTTATGTCTATGCCTAGTTTCCGCTCATTAGGTTTCCAGGTAAGAGTTTCTTTCTAAAGGAAACAGATCTACTCACCGATTAAAACGTGCAAACATGAACAAAGCAAATAAAATATTTTTCTATATAGCCGGTATTTCCATCACGTTCGGCGCCTGTACCAAGGATTTTCAGGATATCAATACCACCCCGGGATTGCCTACTACCACCACTATCCCGCCACTGGTAAATGGAGTGATCAGTACCTTGTTCCTGAAAGGCCAGGAACAAGCGGCCATTCATAATGAATATTATTATCCGGTTACCCAGTTGGCAACGATCAGTGGTAATTCCGGTTACCTGGTGCAGAATGGCGCATTGGATATATGGACAGACTATTATGCCGCGCTACAAAACCTGAATCAGATCCAAGATAAAATAGATGCTTATACAGGAGACAAAGCAGAAATGGATAATGTGCAGGGAATCACTTACATTTTACGGGCGTATAAAACACTGCGTATTACTGATCAGTTCGGGGATATACCTTATTCCAAGGCAGGCCGCGCTTATGCCAATGACGTCGCTAATTTCCGGCCGGCATATGATTCCCAGGAAAGCATCTATAAAAGTGTGTTAACACAGCTTAAATGGGCTTCCCAACATCTTACCACTGCTGCCAGTACGCCGGGAGGTAAACCCTATGTGACACTCGGTTCTTCCGAAACATTGTTTAACAGCAATATCGCCATGTGGCAGAAGTTTGGCAATTCTTTACTGCTACGTTACGCTATGCAGATAGTGGAAAAAGACGTCGCCACTGCTACTCCTTACCTGCAGTATGCTTTGAGTGGTGTTCCGCTGATCGGGGAAGGTGATGACGCAGGTATGTGGCCGACAAAATTGAATTATGTGTTGAACGATAGCCGCTTCTGGTCTTTCACCTCTCATAAATTTGTCCGCTTAAGCACTACCTGCTGGAATATGATGTCCGATGGCACTGCTGCTTCACAGATCTTTGATCCAAGGGTAGCGCTGTTCTTTGAAACCAATCAGGCAGGCAAATGGGCGCCATTACAGCCGGGAAGCACTGCCAGTGATAATACCAATCCTTACCAGGATAAAAGAGATGCTACTTTCAGCAATAAAGATAATTGCGTATTCTCTCCCTTCAATTACCTGATAGTAAGAGATATTTATTATCAGCCTGAATTATTTATGACGGCTGCTGAAGTACATTTCCTTAAAGCCGAGGCATTGGCTCGTGGCCTGGGAGTAGCTAAAAATATGGTGACTGCCGGAACAGAGTATACCGCTGGTATTACCTCTGCCGTGAACTTCTGGTATTTCATTGCGCACAATACCAATGTTACAAATGATAACTGGTCGGCTGTAGCTCCTGCCAGTCCTACTGCGGCACAGATGGCCACATTTCTGGCCAATCCCAAAGTGGCCTTCACCGGCACTGATGATCAGAAGCTGGATAAAATCTATGCACAGGAATGGTTGTCTTTTTTCCGCCAGCCATGGCTAGCCTACAATTTATGGAGAAGGACCGGTCGCACGCCTCGTGATGGCAACCCGGCTACCTATGCAAACTTTAACAGGTTGCAATATCCACAGCAGGAATCGATTGACAACACTGTAAATTATAAAGCCCAGTCTGATCGGATGGGTGGTAACTCTACTACCGTAAAAGTCTGGTGGATGAAATAGCATAGTGAATGATGTCGAGAGTAGCAGCCCTGGAGAAGATCATCTCTCCGGGGCTGTTTTGTTTTTAAGCCGGTTACATCGTATCAGCATAGCAGTAATTTATTTAATTTGCTATTTTCCACCCTCAATCGCTATACCACTACGATTGAAATTATTAGAAAGGGAAGGGGTGAGAGAATGTAATAATGTGTAAATTTCCGGAATGAGCGAAGGACAGCAGGTAGATTTTTGGGTGCCATTTGCTGACCGTTAAAAAATAAGCTACACAAAGATGATCGTCTTTAAAATGCAATCATATATCGAAGCAATTGAGAAAGATGCCTCCCTCTATGAAGAAAGAAATTTTGAAAAACGTAGTGAAGCCATTGATTTCCTCGGATTTCAATTAATAGATCAGATAGATGAATTCCTGCAGGAATCATCTTCACCGGATAAACTGCTGCAGCTCCGGCGGCGGGCAGAAGAAATAGTCTTGGCACTGGAAGCAACAGACCGGAAACTGTTTCAAAGCATTCAGTCAGCTATCCGGCTAAAAGGATGTACTGGAACCCTATTCAAAAAGCTGATTAAGCAGTACGTTGATTTTAATGCAGCAGTGGATCAGGAAGAAATTGGTTATGATAACCTGGATGTATTTATCAATGGGTTGTCGCTTTTTGAAACGATGCCGGAGCAGACGAAAGACTTAGAGCCGGAGATGGTCTATTATCAGAAAACACCGGCCCGGATTATTTTCGAGCTGGTAGAGAAATCTGATTTCCGGAAAGACGATGTTTTCTTTGATATAGGAGCGGGCCTTGGTCAGGTAACCATCCTGGTAAATTTGCTGGCGGGCATCACCACCAAAGGGCTGGAATTTGAGCCTGCCTTTTGCGATTATGCACAGGATTGTGCGGCGGCACTTAACTTATCAGACGTAACATTTATCAATGTAGATGCACGACAGGCAGATTATTCCGAAGGCACCGTGTTTTTTATGTTTACCCCCTTCAAAGGAGAAATCCTGGACACCGTACTGGACATGCTGAGACGGGAGTCGTTACAACGGAAAATAAAAATCATTACCTATGGCCCCTGCACTACCCAGGTGGCTGCACAAAGCTGGCTGCATATTGCCGCTCCGGAGCAAAGTAATATATACAGACTCCATATTTTCAGTAGTTTTTAAAGTACCCTTTTTCTAAACAATTGTCCCGTTCCGTTAATTCCTCCTCCTTATTTAATACCTAATTTTGCAGCTGACTTCAAAGAAAAAGCAGCATGAAAATTTATCCTGGATTATTTGTCCTGACGGTACTGGCAGCATGTGCCGGAAATAGCAGCCCCGTTAAACAGGCGCCTGCAAAAGATTCCATGACAGCGATGACGCCGGAGGAAGTGGAATATGATACCGCATTGGTGGCCAATAAACGAGATCCGGTATGCAGAATGCCCATACGGGCAGGCATATACGATACCGCACATTATAAAGGAGCTGTTCTTGGTTTTTGTTCCTCTTCCTGTAAAGACAGCTTCCTGCTGAAACCAGACAGCTACACACTCGTCATGAAATGAAACAGTGCATTGTTATCGCCTTGATACTGGCATCGGGATGTACGCAAGCGGTGAAGCAGCTCCCGATATTGGGCGAACCAGCTGTGACGTCGCATCAACAGCATGGAACTACGGTATACGACACCATTTACCCGGTCATTCCTCCTTTTTCGTTTACAGATCAGGATAGTCTGACCGTTAACGAAACGGCATTTTCCGGTAAGATCTATGTGGCCGACTTCATTTTTCTTTCCTGCCCTAATATATGTCCTAAGATCACAGCGGAAATGAAGCACGTATACGATGCTTTCAAAACGGAGGATCATGTACTTTTCCTGTCACATACCATTGATCCGGAAGATGATTCTATTCCCCGGTTAAAAGCATATGCCGGCAGCCTGGAAGTAAGCAGCCCTAAATGGCGCTTTGTTACCGGCCACCTGGATAGCATTTACCACCTGGCGGAGAAAGGATATTTCTCCACTGCTTATAAAGATAGTACCGCTCCCGGTGGCTATGTGCATAGTGGTGGCCTGGTACTGGTAGATAAAAACCGGCATATACGCGGGGTATATAATGGCACAGATCCAAAGGAAGGAAACCGGCTGATAAACGATATTCACATCTTACTAAAAGAAAATTGAAAAGAGCACTGACCATATGGCTCTTGTGCATCATGCTTTTACAAAGCACAGGCAACTGCTTTATTGTAGCAGCGTTTTACCTGAACAGGAATTACATTGCATCCACGCTTTGTATTAACCGTTTCAATCTCATTCCCGTATGTAAAGGGGCCTGCTTCCTGGAACAAAAAATGAAGGAAAACAGCCAGCAGCAGCAGGGAAATACCGACAGCATCCGGTATAAGGAAATTACTTTGTTTTGCCAGCCACATGAACGGATACCGGCAAAACAGTTATCCTCCGAAAGCCTTATTATATTTGGTGATTATCGCTCACCGCATTTCCCCCGACAGCTACTCACACAAGTATTCAGACCACCAGCTCCTGCCGTGTAATTATTCCTGCATTACACATTTATTATGGAAGATCTGTCATCTTCCCTGGATTACTATTGCCTAAAAATAACGGTATGAATACGATCATTCTCTTAAACAGAGTATCGGTAGGCATTTTATTATGCTGCCTGATACTACTGCTTTTAAAGCTGTTGTAAATCACAGCGCTGTTTTACTAAAAGTGTCAAAAATATTATAACATGGATTTTCCAATGTTTCACCTCGACTGGCTCAATGACCGGTTCCTCATCGCTATGATTGCCATTGTACATGTTTTCATCAATCACGGACTAGCAGTGGGATTTATTCCTTACATCACCTGGCTGGAACAGAAGGGCGTTAATATGGCGGGGCCTTCACAAATCACGCACCCGGAATGGGATGCGATGGTGTACAAAAAAATGATGGTAGCATTTATTATCACCACGACTATTGGAGCCATGACCGGTGTGGGGATTTGGTTTGCGGCCGCGCTGATCAGTCCTGCTTCTATCGGAAGCCTGATCCGGGTATTTTATTTTGCCTGGTTTGTGGAGTGGCTTACGTTTGTAACAGAGGTAGTATTGATCATGATCTATTTCCTCACCTGGAAGCATGCGAATACCAATCTTCGTGCAAAACTGCGTCACATCAGGTTTGGATGGTTCCTGTCGTTGTTCTCCTGGATTACGATGGTCATAATAGTATCTATACTTGGCTTCATGATGGACCCGGGCAACTGGCATCAGCACCATAGTTTGCTGAATGGGTTTACGAATCCTATATACCTGCCGCAGCTTTTCTTCAGAACACCCGCTGCCATGATATTGGGAGGGATCTTCGGCATGTTGCTGACTACCATTTTCGCAAAGAAAGGAACCATGGAAAGAAGTGTAGCCCTGAAATATGCTGCCCGCTGGATATTGGTCTGGGCGCCTGTAGCGCTCACTGCTTCCTGTATTTACTACAACGTGATGCCGGAAGCGATGCGTTTAAATATGAGTACTGCCGTGGGTACTATGGAGTTTGCACAATACTATGAACTGCTGCGCTATATTATACCAGCCGCGCTATCTCTGTTGGTATTGATTAGTATCTGGGCATTGTTGCGACCACGCGCTATTCGTTTTGCATTTGTATTGTTGCCATGCCTGGCAGCTTTCGGCTTCCTGGGCATATTTGAACGCGTAAGAGAATTTATCAGGAAGCCATATGTGATCGGCGGCTATATGTATTCCAATTTATTGCGGGAAGAAGACTATTCCCTGTATAAAAGAGATGGAATATTGAAGTATGCTACCTATGCCACCACTGCAGTAATAACGGCCAACAATCAATTGACTGCGGGCAAAGATGTATTTATGTTGTCCTGTAGCCGCTGCCATACCACCAACGGGATTAACTCCATTGTAACTGTATTTGAACGGGTATACGGTGCAGGTAGGCCGCTGTCTGAAAATGACATGGAAGCCTATATTCCCAATATGCATAATGGCAGAACATACATGCCGCCCTTTCCGGGAAATAAAAAGGAATTACATGCATTGGCTGTCTACATACGGCATCTGCAGCTAAGCGGAGAATCATTGGAAGGGGCACAAACGGAAGGCGTGATAGTAAACCCACTAAACGATGTATCCGCTGCAGAAGAGTTGATAAAAGAAGAAGAAAAAAAGAAGTAACGACTAAAAATTGATGACATGACCTATTGCTTATTGGCCAATACGCCCGTTCCCAGGGATATTCCGCTGGATTTACCTTTGCCTGAATGGTTATTGGTGGTGCTGTTGGTGCTTTCTTTTCTCGCGCATATTGTATTCGTAAACCTGATGCTGGGAGGATCTGTGCTTACGCTGTGGGCACAAATCAAAGGACTGAAAGACAAAGAATACGATACCCTGGCGTATGAAATAGCCAGGACTATTACCGTGAATAAAAGTCTGGCGGTAGTACTGGGTGTAGCGCCATTACTTAGTATCAACACGCTTTATACTATTTATTTTTATTCTGCCAATGCACTGACGGGGATGATGTGGATCTCCATTATTCCACTGGTTACTTTTGCATTTCTGCTGACCTATCTGCATAAATATACCTGGCATAAACTGGAGCATAACAAGCCATTGCATATTGCTATTATCGCAGCGGCAGTGTTGCTGTTTTTATTTATCCCGCTCATCTTTCTGACCAACATCAACCTGATGCTGTTTCCGGAAAAATGGGGTACCATCCGTGGATTTGTCAGTGCATTAACATTGCCCAATGTTTTCCCCCGTTACCTGCACTTTCTCTGTGCCTCTATGGCCGTTACAGGATTGTTTTTATTTTGGTATTTCGGGAGAAGAAAATATCCTTTTGAACGTGCTTTCAACAGGCTTACCCGTTACGATATCAAGAGGAAAGCCTATTCCCTGACATTCACATTTTCCCTGTTTCAGTTTATGATAGGTCCCATTGTACTCATCACACTTCCTGCCAAAGGGGTGAACTGGCATCTGTTGCTGGTCATCTTTGCCGGCGCTGCGATGGCTTTGCCAGCTATGTACTGGATGTGGAAAGGTATCACCGGGCCTCCTGAGCAGATCAGTCAGCATTTTGGGAAAGTGGCAGTGACCATGACCATCACGGTGTTACTGATGGGTAGCGGGAGGCATGTATACCGCGCCAATGCCCTGGCTCCCCATAAAAAGATGATGGCGGCGAAAACAGCGGCATTTGAAAAGCTATCGGCCGAAGCACGGCAACATCCGGAAGAAGAAGCGCTGCCTGCGTCTGAAGCCGCACAGGGTGAAACCGCAAAAGGAGCCGCTATTTTTCAGGCCAACTGCAGCGCATGCCACCGGCCTTACGAAAAATTAGTAGGTCCGCCCATGACAGAAATGGTAAGCATCTACCAACATAATACCGATGGACTTAAAAACTGGGTCAGGGCCCCGGGCAAGAAAAGAGCCGGATACCCGCAGATGCCGGGATTTCCTCAGCTGTCGGCAGCAGATCTTAACGAATTATCTAAATATATTCTTTCTATTAAATAGCTTTTTATATGTGGGCCACTACATTTTTTATCGCCATCATCCTGTTGCTTTTTTGCATCCTGCGACTCCTGATACTGATCAGCACCGCGATACAGTTGTTATCGAAACAAACGGCGCTTATGAAGGAAAAGAGCGCCGCCGAAGAGGAATATCAGTTTGTAAAGGGTTTGTATTGATGTGGAAGCCCTGCCGGAAAAAGGCGGGGCTTTTCACAAAACAGCCAACCCGCTTTTTGAACTAGTTCAACTTTTTCCGCCGCCGGGTGTTCTAATTTTGCATTCATAATAATGGAGTATTATGGAAACAACAAAATTAGTATATATCATGGACCCGCTTTGTGGCTGGTGTTATGGTAACGTCAACAGCACCGTGCAGGTATTTGAAGCATACAAAGACAGGATTCCTGTTGAAATCATTCCCGGCGGTATGTGGGCCGGTGAAAACGTGCGAAGACAAAGCAAACAGATGGCCGCCTATTTCAAAAAACACGACCTGCAAATTGCCGACCGTACCGGTTCTACCTTTAGCGATGCGTATTTTAAACTGATAGAAGATGAACACATCTTACTGGACAGTGAAATTCCTTCCAGGGCTATTGTTACCCTGCAACAGTTATGGCCGGAAAAAAGCGTTGCTTTCATGGTCGCCGTACAAAAAGCCCGTTATTTCTATGGAAAAGACCTGAATATCGATCGTACTTATGAAGATATTTGTGCATCGCTCGATATCCAGCCAGATCTTTTCATCGCGCACTTTCACTCAGCGGAGATGACGGCGGCCACCCGCCTCGCTTTTGCACGGGCCGCGGGTTATGCTACATCTTATCCCACGCTTTTGCTGGAAACAAATACAGGGATGGTATTGATTGAACAGGGGTATGCTACTCCGGAAACCATGATGGCGCGTATTGCGCGGGAAATAGCTATAAAATCATAATCACGGAATACAATAAAAAGCGGTTCAGTTTCTTTCGAAGTTGAACCGCTTTTTATAATAGTTGTCCTTATTAATTAATGCCAATAGCGTCTGACAACTGTTGCTCCAGCTGTATATAGGCGGGAGGACAGGTGTTTCTGTCAGTAATCTTGAAATTCAGGCCATCAGTAGCTTGCATATGAAAGCGCACCGGGGTATTGTTGTAATGCGTATACACCTGGTATAGTTGCTTTTCCCTGATATTCACCGGGTGCATATCAAATTTTACTTCTGCTTCATCTACCTGGGCAGAGAACGTGAACTTCTTTATTACTGGTATCGCCATATCTGAGTTTCTACTAAAGTTGGGAGCGCGAAGGTCTGGTATTAAAGTAGTATTTGCAAATCGGATTTGGAAAGCGTGTTGTGTTTTACGGATGTTCTTTCTGAAGAAAATAGTACTTTAGGCAGTTGTACATCCCGCCATATCATATGAATAGGAGAAAACATTGGACAAACGATCAACTCTTTACCCGGCTTTTAAATAATAAATCGGATAAAACATATTGGGATAATATCATCGAACTGCGAAAGCGGGGGAGTGAGGATATTTTTACCAGGTGTTCTCATATGGCGACTACAGGAGATGATATTGAAAGAGAAATCGCCATGGACGTGCTGGCGCAGCTTGGATCTGCTCCCAGACCATTTTACAACCAAACTATTACGCTTTGCTTTGACTTGCTGCAAACAGAAAAACATCCCGAGGTATTAAGCGCCATTTTGTATGCGATTGGCCATAATAATCAACATCTGGATGCCCGGCAAATCAGTAGCATCGCTTTGTTTAAGTGTCATCCGGATAAAAGTATCCGTTCTGGCGTTGTATATGCGCTGCTGGGGGTAGATAAGGAAGAAGCTATCAACATACTGATTGAGTTAAGCGCCGACAAGGTGGCGGACATAAGAAACTGGGCAACTTTTGGTATTGGAAGCCAGATTGAAAAAACCTCGGAAGAGATCATAGATGCCTTGTGGAACCGGATCAACGACAAAGATGAGGACACCCGGCTGGAGGCTATTTCCGGGTTAGCCATCAGAAAAGACCCGCGAGTAAAGGATATGCCGGACCCCGGGCAATTAACAGACTTACTATAGTGTAGAAATGCTCATCATACTGAACGTTCCACTGATCCTTTTACTGCTGCCATTCTGCAGAATACGTTTGCTTAATTCATTTATTTGCTGTAAAATTAGGTCAGGTAACAATTTAACCCGATGAGACGATCAATCATACGCAGTTGCCTCGGCAGTCTGTGTTGTCTGGGCGCAATGGCAGTAGCCACTGCCCAAAAGCCTGCTGACAAGGCCAACAAACTGGAGAAAATAGACGCCGTTTTATCGACCATACTACAGGAGGCACATGGCGCCGGGTTTGCAATAGCCGTGGTAGAAAAAGATAAGGTCATATTTTCCAAAGGGTTCGGTTACCGTGACATGGCCCGTAAACTGCCAGTAACACCGCATACGCAGTTTGCGATAGGCTCCTGTACCAAATCATTTACCAGCACTCTGCTGGGTGATTTACGCAAACAGGGAAAAGTAGATTTTGATAAACCCGCCACTACTTATTTACCCGCCCTGGATTTTTCTGATCCTGCATTGAACTACCAGGTCACATTACGGGATATGATGTGCCATAGAACCGGCTATTCCCGTTACGACCTGGCATGGTATCTTTTTAATACCAGCTCACGGGATACGTTGTTACAGCGTATACATTATATGAAACCTACCGCTCCATTACGCGCCCGCTGGCAGTATAATAACTTTATGTTCATGGTGCAGGGAATGGTGGCAGAAAAGTTAACCGGTCAATCCTGGGAACAGAATATCAACAGCCAGATTTTTCAGCCGTTGGGAATGAGTGAATCTTCTATAGGCACCATTGCCCTGGCGGCGGCACCCGAGCCATCACGGGGATATACGCTCGACAAAGACGAAGGTATCAAAGAAATAAAGTATCATCCCATCATCGCAATGGGTCCTGCCGGCGCAATCAACAGTACTGTAATGGATATGTCCAAATGGCTGATCACCTGGATGCATGGCGGGATGTATAATAACAAAGAAGTTATCCCGGCAGATTATGTGAAAGAAGCCACTTCTTCGCAGATGATCATGGATGCAGGTGCCCCGGATCCTAAAACACCTCATGTGCAATTTGGTAACTACGGATTTGGTTGGATGCTGTATACCTATCGCGGTCATTATCGGGTGGAGCACGGTGGCAACGTAGATGGATTTACTGCGCTGACTACCTTTTATCCTTTGGATAGTATTGGCATCGTTGTCCTCAGCAACCAGATGAATTCCAAAATTCCGGCTTTGGTAATCGATGTCGTTTCCAATCAGTTGTTCGGTGTGGCGGCCCTGCCTAAAAAGAAGGACATGTCCGGCGGTAAGGATACTACCAAACCATACATTGATCCTGATTTTAAAGCGCATGCGCCTACCCATCCAATCACCGCTTTTGTGGGCGTTTTTAAAAATGATGCCTACGGTAATCTGAATATTTACAACAGAGCAGATTCTTTGTTTGTAGGGCTCCCTGATATCACCTGGTTCCTGAATCATGAAGACTATAACATTTACTCCCCTTACGATGCCACGGATTCCGTTATTGATCCGGCCTACAAATCCAATATGCGGCTGCAGTTCCTGATGAGTAATTCGGGAGATATTGACCGTGTGAGCTTTTCGTATGATCCGTACGGAGATCCGGTGATATTTGATAAGCAACCGCCGGGCCCGGCTACGTCTGCCGCGGCATTGGAACGGTTTACAGGCACTTACAACCTATCCGGAACGCCTGTTACAATAAGTGTGGGTGACGGTAATGTGTTACAGATGGAATTTCCCGGTCAGCCTAAGTTCATACTGGAAGGAATTGACAGTAATGTTTTCCGCTTAAAAGGACTGAAAGACTATAAAGTGAAATTTATCAGGGATGCCAGTCAGAAAGTGCTTGCTTTAACTTTTATACAGCCCAATGGAACTTTCAGGGCAGAAAAAACGGAGAAGAAGACGGCAGAGAAGAAATAAAGAAACAGCATGGGCCCGGGAATGGGTATAAGCGTCATATACAAGAGCTTCGACACTTATCAGTATACCTCCCAGAACTCAGTATCAAATGGTGTTTCGGTAGAATCTTTTGACACTTTATCTGTTACAATACCGTCTCCAACGCCATGATACCAGGTGGTAATAATATAATCCTGGTTGGATAAGTCCATGGAAATTCCTCTTAGGAGAACAAGCCTATCTTTTTGCCACCGATATTCTTGCTTATTATGAAGGCCATAAGCACCTGATTCATAATAACTGCGGACAACGTTCGTGGCACTATCGTATTTCGCCTCACACACCCTGCCTGGTAGGACGGCCTTTACAAAACTATCCTGTCGATGCAGATATATATAACTGCTTCTCATGCCATGCATATCAGGAGGGCCTGCTGCCATCACATCTTTCACGCCATCCCCATTCATATCTTCCACTTTGAGGTAGAATGGGCCATCTAAACTATCTATTAACTGCCAGTGACTATCCCGTACGAAAGCGTATGCGATGCTATCATCTACCCATAAGTTAATAACACTGATATTACCTGAATTAAGCGAGTCTATTACTTCAAACTGTTTACTATCAAGTCTTCCGGCCATTTGTAATAATTGCTCCGTCAATGATAGTTTGGGTTGGGAATGGCAGGATAGCAATAGCAATATTGTCGCCAGGTAGGTCAGGGATTTAAGCATATAGGAGTGTGTGATTAAACAAGTAGCCCTACTCGTTATTTTTTTCCTTTTGCTCCGCCTTCCATATCAGCAAATCTATGCCGGATAATCCGGAAGGATGCGCCGCAGTTTCGTTCTTCGGTTCTTTTGCAACAGGGGCAGCCTTCTTGGCAGGCTTCTTCACTTCGCCAGGAAAATCAGTGGTGGCAGGCCGGTTGTTTTCCCAGAAGTTTGACAGGAAGTTCAGCGCTTGTTGAGGGGTATCTATTTTCTCTTCTTCCTTCAACAATTCCATTATCTTCAAATCAAATCTTACCGCAACTGGTTTGTTCTTTTCTTTTGCCATAGTTACAAATATAGGGAAATCATAGCCGATTCTGTCCCGGACACTATAATTGGGCAGGAGTCACACCAAAGCATACCGCACCATAAAAGGATTGATTTGTACATGAATTACCGTCAATTGTACAATTTTTATATAGCATTCCTTCCCGACCTTTGCGAAGCATTATCAGCAAACAGCATCCCCATAAAAATAGTGTTACAACTTAACAGTGTAACAGTTGTAGGTTTATAGAGCGGGCTCCGATGTTAATCGGAGCTTTTTGTTTGCAAATGCCCCTGGAGTCACCGACTACAGGAAGTAGTGTTCGCAGATAAACGGGTGCATGTTATTTAAGAGGTAGGCTTTTCCTCGTCAGGTTCTCTTTCTACAATAATACTGCATTCCCCGATCAGGGCGGCTACGGCGCCTATTGCCGCCAGGATGGGGGCAAATATAGCACCTACAATGCCTATCGTGAGTGGGAAAGACATTAGCTCTTTGCCCTCTTTATCTGCGATCGTAATTTTCCGGATATTTCCTTCTGCTATCAGTTCTTTTACTTTTTTTACCAGGTTTTCGCCGTGGAGGGTAAACGTTTCTTTTGTGGTCATAGTAATTATCTGGTTTTTCTTTAAGTTATCGAAAATTGTTTAATATCCGGAAGGAATTTTAAACCACCAGAGGAGGTGGTGGCCAGGTTCCCGGCCACCACTTTTTACTAGGCTACCAGGTTTTCCAATGCGCCAAAGGCATGGTCAATCAAAATTTTCCAGGTGCCATCTGCCTGTTGCTGCATGACTTCAATTCCTTTGGCGCTTACTTTCACTTCGTCGCCATCGGTAATGTTCCATTCAGAACGTCCTACTGCCAGGTTACCTGTTTGAAGACAGTACACTGTTTTAATTTCCATTTTCCCTTTAACAGATAAAATGGACCTGATGGCTGATTCAAAGGCTTCCTTACCTGAAACCGGCTTTCCTGGCTCAGGTACAATAATGCCGTTAAAATCATACATACTCAATACAGTCGCTACATCGCCGGTGTTGAATGCTGCAGCGAGCGTTGCATGTGCATCTGCTGCCCTTTTAGGTAGATTCATGGTACTTGTTTTTATATTATAGGTGAGAAATTGTTGGTGATGCTGATTTCCTGGTTAAGCCGGCCGATGCTATCATACACTTTGTTAAATAAAAATGGACCCATACTGGCTCGTTTTACGCCGAGTTTATTCAGTGTGTCAAAGTCAGGCAGACCGGGGATGCACATCACATTTAAAGGCAGGGATGTATTGCTTACTGCTATCGCAATATCTTCTGCTGCGCTGATGCAGGGAAGAAAAATGCCGTCTGCTCCGGTGTGATCATACATTTTTAATCTGCGGATGGTTTCGGGTTGCGTATGATCTACATTCAGTAGAAATGTATCACAACGAATATTCACGAACAATGACAGGTTTTCCTGCAGCAGTTTGGTTTTAATATATTCGATGGTGTGGGCAAATGTGCTGGCATCTTTCAACACTCGTCCTGTGCGATGAATAATGGAGTCTTCGATATTAATCCCTGCAACGCCCAGTTCAGCCAGCTTTCTGACGTTGGCAAAGATGGCTTCATCAGATGTGCCGTACCCCATTTCTATATCTACGGAAAGCGGAATTTGTATAGAAGACAGGATCCTGTTAATGACAAAGAGGTAGTCGTTGAAAGGCATGTCTTCGCCGTCCTGGTAACCGAGACTACCGGCAACGGCAGCGCTGGAGGTGGCAACGGCGGGAAATGCCTGCTCCTGGAAAAGTAAAGCGCTTTTAGCATCCCAGGCATTGGGTAAAATAAAAAGTTGCTCTGAATGATGCAGGTGGCTGAATTTTTCGAATGAGGAAGTCATGATGTAGCTATTTCAGATGAATAAATTTATTTGCTGATGTTATTGTTATCAGGAACAAAATTATTCACATCGCATCACCTGTAATTGTATAAAACGGAACTACTTAATTATTGGCAGTAGCCAATGTAACGGGGGAGTTCTCCAGCGTGTAGCCGGAAGGGGTATATCCTGTGAAAGATTTGAATTCTCTTATAAAGTGCGACTGGTCAAAGTATCCGCAGTCGTAGGCAATAGCGGTTAACGAAGATTCTCTTTTGAGTACGAGCTGCAGGCTGTTCTGGAAGCGGTTTATTTTGCTATATAGTTTGGGGGTAAGACCGGTATATTGTAAAAATATTTTTTGAAGATAACGGGAAGTGATACCGTATCGGGACGCAACGTTTTCTATATTATCAAAGAAATCATATCGCCGGATTTCTTTCATCACATCACTGACTACACCTATCTTATTAAATTTGGGTTCCGCAATGGCCAGTCTGTTTAACAGGAAATTTTCAACCAATGCAATCCGTGTATGCCAGGAACCTGTTTCCTGCAGTCTTGCATATAAGATGTTCACCGTATTATCTGACAGGTCGCTGAAATCTACTACCTGGTTGTTGAACAGGTCCACCTTCTCACGTAGAAACAGTGCGGCGGCGTGGGGGTAAAAACGAATGCCCAGCATGATGTTTTTGCCGATAGATTTAATGGGCAAAGGCCGGATGATTTGCCCCCACAATTCTATAGAAGGTGTGGTCACAAAAGTGTCGCCCACAGCCGTTTGCCATTTACCGGTTCCCAGGTTAAATATAATTTCTATGCAGCCGCTTGGAAATACGGTGTCATCAAAGGGAGTATTGATGTCGGATTCATAAATGTAATAACATTTTATGTAGGGCAGCAGCGGGTTACAAGGCTTGATTTCATTATATTTCATGGCAGACAAAATTAATGCTGGGAGCAAAGATCAGTCATACGAAACGTCTGAAATTGTATAAAACGGAACAAATCACCTTTGAAATACCGTAGCTGTTTGAAAGCTACGGTATTTCAAAGGTGATGCAGTTACTTTAATTTCCAGTCAGGCCGCTCAAAATGGCAGGTATATCCATGCGGATGCTTCTGCAAATAGTCCTGGTGTTCCTCTTCTGCATTCCAGAAGTCAGTGGCTGGTACCACTTCTGTTACAATCTGCCCTGGCCACTTGCCGGACGCAGTCATTTCTGCGATTAATGCTTTTGCTGTTTCCTGCTGAGTTTCATTCAGGAAGAAAATAGCGGAACGATAAGAGGTGCCCACATCATTGCCCTGCCTGTTCCTGGTGGTAGGGTCGTGGATCTGGAAGAAATATTCCAGCAGCTTCCTGTAGGAAATCTTTGCAGGATCAAATGTAATTTCAATACCTTCCGCATGCGTACCATGATTGCGATAGGTGGCATTCGGCACATTGCCACCGGTGTATCCAACTACGGTTGAAATAACACCTGGAAGGTGGCGGATGAGCTCTTCTACTCCCCAAAAACACCCTCCGGCAAGAATGGCTTTTTCAATCTCCATATATCTTTCGGTTTAAATCAGATGAAGTTTAACGCCAGCCATATGTCAGACTGGCAAAGGGTGAAAATTAACATATTTCCGCGATACGGAAAAATACCCTATTGATATACCTTCACCCAATCCACAATCATCTGCACCGGCAAGGTTGCGGGATCTACTTTTCCCACCCAGTCGCCACCCAGTTGCTGATCTATCAGCATATAAAAAGGTTGATCATAGGGCCATTGGGATGGATCCACGTTTTTTACCCGGGGATAGGTGAACGTTTCTTTTCCATTCAGCAGGAACACGATTTTATCAGGATACCAGCTGATGCCAAAGGTGTTGAAAACCTGCGGATCCAACTTTGCCGTTCCGAAATGAGGCGGATGCTCCGTTTGTTTAAGATCCAGGGTATAATAGGAGTGAGTGGTCTGGTAAATGAGGGTGTCATAGTTAAGATGCTCCATGATATCAATTTCCCCGTTCCTCGGATATTTACCATATTTGTCTGTTTCGGCCAGCAACCACATGGCAGGCCATGCGCCACGCGCACATTCCAGTTTTGCGCGGATTTCAATTTTCCCGTATTGAAATGCAAACTTCCCTTTTGTATAGATGCCGCCTGTCAGAAATGGTCTCGGATCTTTCGAGGTATCCGGGTTCCTGATACCACGGAGGTATATCTTGCCGCTATCAAGTTTGTAACATTGATCATCACTGCTCATATGCTTGTCCCAGGCGGCGGTACCTGGAGGGATACGGGTCCACCTGGTGGTATCCAGCGTAGCACCGTTGAAGTCGTCCTGCCAGACGAGTTTCCAATGCTTATTTTCCCGTCCTGATTTTTGGGTGTAAAGGTATCCATCTTTGCCACTTCGCGTGGTAACTTTGCACGCTGAGAAGCCAGCTATCATTGATAGCAGCAGGAGTATGTTTTTTTTCATTGCCGACTGTAATTGTTTGTTCTGAGCAAATATAAGCGTTTATATACAGGTAATTATCTGCCTTTTAAGCAGTTACATGGAGATGAATATTTTTGTAATTATCTTTATTTCATTAGCAACAGTAGTTAAATCATTCTCATAATGGGCAGTTACATAAACGTAATGATGCCGCTTAGCGGGTTAATAGTGTATCTCAAAGAACTGATAGAAAAGTACGGCATTGTTGTGTACCTCGAGAAAAGGGATGCGGCGATGAAACGAAGTCATGTACATTTGCAGCAGTCCGGTAGCGAACTGGAAGATGGATATAGCCAATTTTTCTTTAGCTCCAGGGAGATACCACTGGATGAAGAAACGAGTTTTTATGCGGATGGTGTTTTCGATTACTGTGTGGAAGGAAGCGGTGGGCGTGAAACGGAAGATGATATTGAGCTGATAAAGCTGCGAATCATCAGCAAGCAACCTGATAAAGCTATTCAATCTTTTTTTGCTGCAGTATACAGGAAGTTGAAGAAAGATGAAGATATGGGTATGGGCGTCTACGCGGGCGCCAGCTCGTTTTATAAGAATATCTTTTACCTGAAATCACTGGTGGGAGAGAAGAAGATGTGGTTTGATTTTAAAAGAAAAGATAATCCGATTAGCATACATGCGTGATAAAATATTTGTGGCCGCACATCGTGGCGGTCCGCCTGGAAAAAGAAGCGCGTCTGTTGCTCATTCAATGAGCGCACGATTGTGCAAGCCATATTTTGCCGCTCCAGGAGGGCGGATCATTGTCTCAGGGCTGTAGCGTATGTGCTGAAGGCAGCGGGCAGGTTGGTGGAGGAGGAGCAGCAATGGCAGGATGATCAGATGCCTGCCGGCGTGAGGTGCCTGATTTTAGCTGCACGAAAACAGGCTTGTTAACGTGCATGCATATACGTAATGGGAGACCCTTTCTCAGGAGTGATGATACTGCTCATCTGTCACTTGTTCCATCCAGTCAACAGGGGAACCATTCAGCTTCTCCTGGATAGCGATGTGGCTCATGGCCGTGGTGGCGGTAGCTCCGTGCCAGTGCTTTTCGCCCGGTGGAAAGAAAACGATATCTCCGGGATGAATTTCCTGTCTTGCTTCTCCTTCCCGTTGTACCCAGCCGGCGCCTGCAGTGATGATCAGTGTCTGACCAAGCGGATGGGTATGCCATGCAGTACGGGCGCCCGGTTCAAAAGTGACGAGTGCCATCGCCACACGGGCGGGTTCCGGGGGATTCATCAACGGATCGATTCTTACGGTGCCGGTAAAATATTCTGCGGAACCTTTGCCGGATGGTTGTGAGCCGCTGCGTATGATTTCCATAAATGGTTTTCCTCTGATTTTTAGGGTGTGAGTGAAATATTAACTAACAATCAGGAATGCTTCCTTGTTGCAGGGTACTGGCGACATATTTATATGATGCCGGTAATGATTCCATAAAGATACATCGATCAGCAAAGGAAGTGGCCGGTTTTAAAAGTATAACTTTTTCTCAGGAAACCAGCCACTCCGTTAAATCCGGATTTGAATAATAATTTTCAAGTTCTTCAAAGTCACCACCATCGTAGCATTTATTAATATAGTCTAGCGCCTTTTTGGCTTCGGGATCATTACTTGCCTGCAGATAGGCTATTGTAGCTGGTAGTCCCATAAAAGGTACCAGTTGTATATCCAGCCCGCAATAAGTATCAAAATCTGCATTTTTTGCTTCCCAGATCAACAGGCAATCCTCAATATTCTTATGAAGGGTCACGATAAAACAGGCAAACATGAGATCTTCTATATAAATGTTACTTTCATATGGTTTGCGTAAGATTATCAATGCGGTAAGTAGCCCGATGGCAAAATCCCGGTTCCGGTAGGAATGGAAGTAATTATATAGCTCCCGTTTATTACTGAGAATCCATGTAATATCATCTGTGGGAATGCTACGATGCGTATTGAAATGATCAATGATGACAGGAACTTTCATTGTTTTTCTTTTATGAAGTAATGTTTGGATGAATTGCATTTACTTAAAAGGGCGATTATGCGCAGGGGCTGGCTCTTTTAGTACATCCGACAGGCGTATTACCTTGTCTTTAAGCAGCAGCTCGATCATAGACAGAATAATAGTATCCAGATCGGTCGGAATCTCGTTCTTGTATTTGCTGCCTACAAAATCAACATACTCGCTGATCGTCAGTTTTCCTGTTGCATCCAGAAAGATCATCTGAGGCCAGGGGTCGAGGGTGATTACCCGGGGAGCATAGTTATCATTGATCGTTATCATGTTTTCAGTAAGCCAATACCAGGGTGCGGCGCGATAGAAGTACAAATCCTTCAACGGCGAATTTTTCAGGGCTTCAAAAGCAGGAGTGGACCGTTGACGTTTTTTGAAAAAATTAAATTTCATAAATAATGGGTGACGCTTATCAATGCCGGATAATATCTGACAGTCAAATGTAACAGAATTTGTTGGATACCTGTTACACTCAACGGCTTTCTGCCTGGCTGCCGGTGTCAGCAAAGAGCCGGTTCCATTATTATTAAGGTATTGTTATCATTGCCTGCATGATAAAATGGAGCAATGAAAACTTATACATTTATGACATGGAAAACGCCATTGTTTTTGAAAAACTTGCAGACAAAATAGCTGGCATTTTATATTTCAGCGAATCAGAGTACCCGCTTACCCTTGAGCAATGGGGCACACTACCAGCTACAGAATTGGCTAAGAAAATAGCCACCTTAAACAAGGTGGAACCAACCACTTTGAAGGCGGTAAAGGAAGAAGACTTTTTTAATGAGATAGAAAGGACCGCAGATCCCAGCGACACGCCGATAGTTGAAAATGCACTAAAATTTAAAGCACTTCATCAATTCCTGAAAGAAAACCTTACCAACATCCAGGTAACGCGCGTGGAAGGAGGAACCAATGTTCCTTTATACATTACCGGTTACAGGCCTGATGGTACCTGTGTGGCCCTGTTAACCACATCGATAGAATCCTGAACAACCCAAATATAGCTTCCTTCACCCTCTAAAAATGAATTATGAAACAATTCATCAGGCACCTCTGCGTAATAAGCTTTGCAGGTATATTGTTTGCTTCCTGTAAAAAAGAACTCGATGTAACACCCGTCCCGGAACAAAAAATCAACCGGGCAACTACTGAGTTGACCACCTTGCTAACGGAAAACTTTGAATCAGGCAGCAAATCAGCCTACACTTCCGGGTCGGTTACCCTTTCCAGTGGCTCCTGGACTTTAGACGATGCGTTAATAGGTAACCTCGCCACCGATCTGAAAAATGGCACTAAATCCGTACGGATCAGGAATACGGGTACCGTTACTTCCAATTTCAATATCACCGGAGGTACAGGTACTATCACCATCACCATTAAGCATGGTACATTCGGCTCGGACGGCAGCAGCGACTGGCAACTGTGGACCTCTTCCAACAGCGGGAGCACCTGGACACAACAGGGGAATACAGTTTCTACTTCCAATAGCCTGCAAACAGTAACTTTTACGGTTGCAGCAACCACCAGTCTGCGCGTTTCTATCCGCAAAATTTCCGGTGGCAGCAACAGAATCAATATAGACGACATTGCTATTACACTGGACGGCGGCGGTGGCACCACACCACCAACAGCAGGAGATGATGACAATATGCTGATGGGTAATCCCAGCAATGCTTTGGCTAGTATATCTTCGGAAAATAACTACCTGATGGTTAAAACCTATTACGCATTATCGTATAGCCGCAGTCGTGGCACCCCCAACTGGGTGAGCTGGCATATTCAATCGTCAGATCTGGGCAGCATCTCCCGTAGTAATGATTTCAGGGCAGATAATACATTGCCCTCCGGCTGGTACCAGGTACAGAATAGCAGCTACAGCGGATCAGGATTTGATCGTGGGCATAATTGTCCTTCCGGCGACAGAACCGCTACCGCTGACGCCAACTCCGCTACTTTCCTGATGACCAATATGATGCCTCAGGCACCTAATAACAACCAAAAAACATGGGCTAACCTGGAAAATTATACCCGCAGCCTTGTGAACGATGGCAATGAGGTATATGTCATCACCGGTTCGTATGGACAAGGCGGATCTGGCTCACTTGGTGGCACCACCAACACGATCAATAACGGAAATGTTACGGTACCTTCCAATATCTGGAAAGTGATAGTAGTCCTGCCTGATGGTAATGGTGACCTGAGCAGGGTTTCAGGCAGTACCCGCGTGATTGCGGTGAATACGCCCAACAAAAATGATATCAATACTGACTGGACACAGTATAAAACTACGGTGCGCAGCATAGAAAGTGCTACCGGGTACAACCTCTTATCCAGCCTGCGCACTACGTTACAGGACAGCTTGGAAACCAGGATAGATAATCAGTAATTTAATACAGGAACACGCACAACGATAGTATAAAAAGGAACGGGGAAAGATAGTATGTAATGACTATCTTTCCCGGTTCCTTTTTAATCCCATCATTTTTGGTGTTCCTGATTTTTCAGATGCGCCCATTTCACAAGCCGGTCATGCTGGGTTAAAATAAAAATTCCCTCTTTTTTTAAAATAAAATTTACTGCGCAGGTCAGTTGCGCAGTGTGGTATGCATCTTTGTATCGCAGCATTTATTATTTGCTGGTAAAAAACAAAGAGGTACACACATTTTTTTTTAACTTACAATTAAACAACTATTTGCCTTGACACTGGAAGCACTATACGAAACAATTCATCTGCGAAAAAGACCGGAAGACGTAGCCGCCCTGATACAGGATGTGCTGGGTTCCCGATTGAACGCAGCTGAGGCGGAGATATTGCAAAAAGCTGTGGCAACGGCCTTACGCAATACGGTGTGGAAGTACACGGCTATGCTGGAACAGTTTGCAAAAGTAATAGGTGCGGAGAAACAGGTACGTAAAGCTATCGAATTGTTTAAACTGGACATTACGCCCGGGGCAGACGCCTATGATGATCCGGAAGTAGTCGCGGCGTTTATAGCCACCGTTAGTCCATTGATACATAAGAACCCCGGATTTAATGATTATAAAACGGATCGGCTGAATCGTGAGGAAAGAGTGGCTGCCGGCCTTGATATTTCCAAACGTCAGTACAATAAACTGTTTCGTTGCCTGCGATTCCTGGAAAAGAAGTTGAATATCCTGATCAGAGAACGGAAAAAAAGTTTTTTCCAGCGGGCAGGTAAGCATGCTTTTGCGGAAGATATTTCAAAAGAAGATTTTATGGCGGATGTAAACAGCGCTTGTTTCATCGCCTATTATACTGCCCGTTGCAATCTCCGTAGCGAATTTACGGTGAGTGGACAACAACGGCCTTACGATGAAATTGCTGATATGCTTTTTCAGCGTTGCCTGCAGAGCAGGAAGATTGCCAACTGGTGGGCAATAGCGCAGGTATATGCGAGACCGGAGGTATTGGATAAGTTATCCGGTGAGCAGCAGGGTGCTTTACTTGGCAAGTGGACTTCCCTGCTGGAGCAGGTAGCCGTTTTTTTAGGAGAACTGTGGAGGCAGAATGACTTTAACCGTGCCACGATGACGGTTCGGCTGGGGAATGATTCTACTACCTGGAATAATACTGCCAATGCCTGGAATAAGGCAAGAGACAACTGGATGAACCTGATCTATGCGCTGGGAATGGAATTTGTGCTGGAGGAGATGTGTTTCGGAAAAGTGATGCGACTGATAGCAGGAGATGTGGCTGCCTGGCATCAATCAACAGGTAGTACCGGAGATCCGAATCTTCCTGTGTGGAATACGTTGCCGCTTCCCTGGGAAGTGTTTTCGGGAAAGGCGAATTGCAATCTTACTATGGTGCTGGAAGCCTGCAGAGCAGCGGGACTCGATCCGGAAAAATCCGGCTGGATAGCGCCAAGAGCCCATGGAGTAGTGCCTTTCCGACCTACACCAGAACTGGTGCATGGCGTCACCGTTTCAAATCCCTATCTTGCAAAAATATTAAAACAGCATAAATACTTTTCGGGGAAAGACACAAAACCGTTGTTTCCTGAACATAACTAACGGAGTAGTTCAGTGGTAGAGCTTCCGGCACTTATCCGGATAGACGCAGGTTCGAGCCCTGCCTCCGTTTCAAGGATCAGGTACCCGGCAGATAGCCGGGTACCTGATCGTATTTATCAATATCGTCACCAACGAAACCGGCACCCTCACGTGTAGTATCAGGGAATTAAAAAATCAACCGGATAGCTGATTTTTTAATTTAGTGAGATGCCTCCTATGCACCTATTAAGAGCAAGGCAATAAAAGATATTATTCTCTTAAATTATTCAGATCAGGCAGTTTTTAAAACTGTTATGTAAAGATCAACTTACAAGCTATGACCATTTACCCAATGACAGCTGATCATGCAGCAAGTGTCCTTCATATTTATGAAGAAGGTATCTCTACCGGAAATGCAACATTTCAGACCGCTGCTCCCTCCTGGGAAGATTGGGATAAATCTCACCTGACCACTTGTCGCATGGTGGTAATAGAAGATGACGAGGTGATTGGTTGGGCAGCACTTACTCCTGTTTCTGACAGATGTGTGTATGGAGGCGTAGCAGAAGTAAGCGTGTATGTAGCTTTGAGCGCAAATGGGAAAGGCGTGGGAAAAGCTTTACTGCAAAAGCTGGTGGAAGTGAGCGAAGAAAATGGTATTTGGACACTTCAGGCTGGTATCTTTCCGGAAAATGCCGGCAGTATAAAGATCCACAAAGCCAATGGCTTTAGAGAAGTAGGCAGACGGGAAAAGATCGGTAAAATGGGGAACCTTTGGCGTGATACCCTGCTACTGGAAAGACGAAGCACCAAAGCAGGTATGTGATTGACGGATTTGCGGATGCATAATTGCAACATTTTTATTGCCAGGTCTCGTTTTCCCCGCATTGCCGGTGCGCCTGTTCTACGTATTGTATATTAATATTATTATCATTATCTTGGATGAATTGTTTCAAAACACTTTTGTAAAGCCATGGGGGAGCCTGTAGAGGAAGGGGCTAAAGCCGCCACGTTATTACAGCCAGCCGTTGCCGATCTTGAGCTGGTATTTAAAGAGTGCTACGCAGTTCTCCTGGCTTATGCCTGTAAGTATGTATTGCGTGAAACTGCTGAAGACATCGTACAGGATGTTTTTGTACAAGTGCACCGGAAAAGTGCGTCCCTGCACATTACCACCAATATCAAAAGTTACCTGTTTCGCAGTATTCATAACAGTTGTCTGGATTATATTAAACACCAGGCTGTGCATCAGCGTTATGTGAATGCGGCCTTGCCAGCGCTTACGGCCGCTGAACTGGATTATTTTAATCCGGATGGTTCCCGGCAAAGCCTGCTGGAGCAGGACAACCTGGAGGCCAACGTATGGAGGGCCATAGAGGAATTGCCTCCTAAATGCCGGGAAGTGGTGAAACTTCGTTATCTGCAGGGGCTTAAAACCGGCGAAATCTCTGCTGCCATGGGTATATCCTCCCGTACCGTAGAAACACAATTATATAAGGCCATTAAGCAGCTGAGAGGAATGGTCCGTAGGGTAAATTACCTGTTCTCTTTTATTTTATTGTAGCCTGTAGTCCCGTTTTTGCCCATCTTTTTCTTCCTGAAAAAAAATATAAGAATCCCGTACGTAGAAATTATCTTCTTGTCGTCTAAATAAATGACATGTCACCACACTACAATACGAACGACTTGGATTATACGATTTTAATTAAGTTCATAGACGGACAGGCAAGTCCCGAAGAAACAGCCCTGGTGGCTGCCTGGTTAAAGGCTTCCCCCGATAATCAGGTGCTGTATTTTCAGATAAAAGACATCTTCGATCAGCAGCTGGCAACAAAGATCAGCGCCGCAGATGCAGATCAAAGCTGGCAGCAGGTAATGGCACGATTATCGGCAGCTGATCATCGTATGTCCACGGTAAAACAGTTTGGTTGGCTGAAGTATGCAGCGGCCATCCTGATACTGATACTGGCAGGAGGAATAGGTACTTACCTGTTTATGCATGCTGGCTCCCGGCAGGCGCCTTTGATAGTGCTGGTATCGAAAAAAGGATCCGTACAAACGGTATTGCTGCCAGACAGTACCCGGATATGGGTTAAGCCGGGAGGGTTAGTAAAAATGCGGGATGTAAAAGAAGGGGGCGGACGTGAAATATGGCTGGAAGGTAGTGCTTATTTTGAAGTAGTGAAAAAAGCCGAGACGCCATTTATGGTACATATGCGGGATATGACGGTGACGGTATTGGGTACCTCTTTTACCGTAAATGAAAATAGCCGTCATACAGCTGTAGTAGTAAATACCGGGTTGATTAAAGCAACTGCCTTTAACCAAGAGTTGCTGGTGCATCCGGGAGAAAGAGGAATGGTCGTAGATAGTCAGATACAGATGGATCATATAAACCCGCAGTTGTACGCTGCCTGGAAAGATGGAGATTATAAATTTGAGAACACATCTATAGATGAAATAAAAGATCTTTTGCGCGCGAACTACGGATATGAAATGGAAATATTACAACCAGAAAAATTCCGGGATACCCGTATCAGTGGACGAGTACTGATAACGGATGAAGTAAGTTTATGCAGATCTCTGGGTGCTATGCTGGAAGCCGGTGTGCGCAAAGAGGGTAACCGGATTATCGTTCAACCAAAATAAGTATAACTAAATCAATGTATCGTCAAATGCCTGTCAGCTAATCATTTAATCTGAATTTTCCTGTTTTGAAAAGCCTACGTATTACAGCCTGGAGTGGCAGGTGTAGTGATTTTATGTGCCTTGTTGGTTGAAATAGTTATCATGTAAACCGGATTAAGCCCGCGTTACGTATCTATCTTATCAACAAAGTACTGATCCGCTATTTGAATACATACATCTTTAGAAACCATATTATAATAACAGTGACAATTTATAAGAATGATAACGCGTAACGTAGTGATATCTGTACCATTTTAATAAAGTAGTCTTTAACCAAATATGTAGTCTTTAACCAAAATTTTTCCGTTATGAAATTTGGATCTCTACGGCATTGCCTGAAGGGAGTGGCTGGCCTGTGCATTGTACTGAGTGCTACGACTTCGTCCTTTGCGCAGGATGCAATGGCCGGCATCCAGGAACAAACCAACCAGGAACGCAGCAGAAACAGTCCTCCTGAAGCAGGCCGCACGCAAATGATACCGCTGAAGGATGCCCTGGAAAAAATTTATACCAAATACCAGCTCAGGATTGCACTCAACGAAAAGTATGCAAAAGATATTTATCTGCCTGACAAGGTATTGAAAATGGACCCGGAGAAAGTAGTGCCGTTTTTGCAGAAATCATTGCAGGGGCATCATCTCACCCTCAATCCAATGGGGCCTTCTCAGTATGTGATCACACCGGCAGAAAACCGCGCTGCTCCTGCCGTACATAAACCGGCAGTAAAGCTGAAGGTGTCCGGTACCGTAAAAGATAAGCTGGGCGCCCCATTGCTGGGCGTAACGGTGAAGATCGTCGGCACACCTACCGGTACTACTACCAATGAAAAAGGCTACTATGAACTGGATGTGGAACCTACAGATATACTTGAGTTTTCTTACATCGGCTATCAATCTCAACAGGTAACGGTGAGAAATAAAGTAGACATCAATGTGGAGATGCTCGCAAAAGAAGGTGGCCTGAATGAAGTGGTGGTAGTAGGATTTGGTGCACAAAAGAAAATCAGCCTCGTAGGGGCGCAGTCAACAATAAAACCAGAGGAACTGAAGCTGCCGGTGAGAAGCCTGACGAATGCACTGGGAGGACGCTTGGCGGGTATCGTAGCCGTGCAACGGAGCGGTGAACCAGGCTACGATGGCTCCGACATCTGGATACGTGGTATCTCTACCTTTGGATCCAGTCCGCGCGGCCCACTCATCATCGTAGACGGTGTGCCGGATCGTAGCATCAATGACCTGGACCCTGAAGATATCGCCAGCTTTACCGTACTGAAAGATGCTTCTGCCACCGCTGTATATGGTACCCGCGGTGCCAACGGCGTAATCCTGGTAAATACCAAAACAGGTAAGCCGGGAAAGCCGCAAATCAATATGGAACTGAACCAGGCGATTACAAAATTTACGCAGCTGCCTAAGTTCGTGGATGCACCCACCTTCATGAGATTGTATAATGAAGGTTTGCAGATGAGAGGAAGAACACCTCTTTATACAGAAGAGCGCATACAGCAACATGCTTCCGGTGAAGACCCTGATCTCTACCCTAATGTAGACTGGTTCAATGTGTTGTTTAATAAATGGGGACAGAGCAGAAGAGCCAACCTGAATGTACGTGGGGGCTCCGAATTTGCGACCTATTATATTTCCGCTGGTTATTATTCGGAAGTGGGTTTGCTGAAAAGGGATCATGTACAATCGTATAATTCAGATATTAAGCTGGATCGATATAATTTTACAACAAACGTAGATGCCAATATTACCAAAACAACCAAGCTTGAATTAGGTGTAAACGGTTTTATTATTAACAGTAATTATCCGGGCATTGGCACCGGCGCACTTTTTGACCTGGCTACCCAGGTGCCGCCTCACCTGATACCGCCGCAGTATTCCAACGGACAATGGCCTAAAATCCCCGGTGGTAGCTATCCCAGTCCCTATCGCAATCTTACGCAATCCGGTTATGCTACAGAATACCGTAATACCATCCGGTCCAATATCAGGCTCCGGCAAAATTTCGATTTCATCCTGAAGGGCTTGTCATTTACCAGCATGTTTGCCTTTGATGCTTATGGCTGGAATAATCTTAACAGGAAAAGAGAAGTACAAACATACTATGCTACCGGACGGGACTCTGCCGGAAATCTTCTTACAAAAATTGTAGACCCCGGATCCAATGTGCTGGGATTCGATGTGGCAAGAGGCGGAAACCGCCGCTTTTATACAGAAACGGCGTTGAACTATGCCAACAAATTCGGTGATCATGATGTATCCGGTTTACTATTGTATAATCAGTCGGACTATATTGATGCAGACGCCGGCACCCTTATATCTTCTATTCCCTACCGCATAAGAGGTTTGAGTGGAAGGGGTACTTATGGTTATAAGAACCGTTATTTTGCAGAAGTTAATTTCGGTTACAATGGTTCCGAAAACTTTACGCCCAACAAGCGATACGGCTTGTTTCCTTCTTATGGCGTTGGCTGGGTGGTATCCAATGAAAGCTTCTTTGCACCGATCAGTCATGTCCTCAGTTATTTAAAACTACGGTATACTTATGGTTTATCCGGCAACAGTAATACCGGATCAAGGTTTCTGTTTCTCACCAGGATAAAGAGCGATGGTGGTCTTGGCTATACTTTCGGTGTACCGGGCAACACTACGGGCTACGGCGGCTTACAGGAAGATCAAATCGGTTCTGAGGTGAGCTGGGAAACCGGTAAACGGCAAAACCTGGGCATCGAAATAAAAGCATTGCATGATGACTTGTCGCTGATTGTGGAACTGTTCAAGGAACGTAGAACAGGCATCCTGTTGAGACAATATGATATTCCTTATGCCTCTGGTTATACCAGTGATAACATCCCCTACAGAAATATAGGTATCACCGAGAATAAAGGGATTGATGTAACCCTTGATTATAATAAATCATTCTCCAAGAATTATTGGGTGGGCTTCAGGGGAAATTTCAACTTCAATATCAACAAGGACGTGTATGATGGGTTACCACCATGGCAGTATCCCTGGCTGAACCGTACCGGACATCCCATTGATCAACGCTTTGGCTATGTAGCCCTTGGCTTGTTCGCTGATTCCGCTGAGATCACGAAATCGCCCAAACAGGCCGGAGACGTACGTCCGGGAGATATTAAATATAAAGACCTGAATGGAGATGGTATCATTAACAGCTATGATCAGCAGGCGATAGGTTATGGTTCAGTACCCCGTATTGTATACGGACTCAATTTCAGCGTAGGTGTGAAAGGATTTGATCTGAGCCTGTTTTTCCAGGGTGTGGCGATGGTAGATTTTATGTATAGCGGTGGCCATGCCACTAATCCTTTTTATGAAGGACCTACTATCGGCAACCTATATACGATAGCAACAGACCGCTGGACACCAGACAACGCCAACGGCCGGCCTTTCTACCCAAGAATGTCAACCCGGCAGGATATTACCACCAACTATTATGAAAGCACCTGGTGGATGAAAAAGGCAGGCTATGTCCGTTTGAAAAGTGCTGAGTTAGGTTATACTTTCAGCAGCGACAAATTACAGCGATACGGATTGAAGAGTGTACGTACTTATGTGAACGGAACCAACCTGTTTACCATTTCGCCGTGGAAAATCTGGGACCCGGAACTGGGCGATGGCAGGGGCACTGCTTATCCTAACATGACTTCATTCAACTTTGGCATCCGCGCTAATTTCAAATAAAACTGAATCACTATGATGCGTCATTTCTTCAAAAAAAATATCCTTTTGATACTGTTGCCTGCATTGTTGGCGGCTGGTTGTAAGAAAGGATTTCTCAATACAGTACCGGATAATATCACCACATTGAAAGATGTATTTACCAACAGAGCCATGACGGAACAATGGCTGGCTCGTATCTACAATCCCATGCCGGATATGTGGAACCAGCCTTACAGCGTTCCCTGGACAGGTCAGTGTGATGAAGTGGACTATGCCTGGGTACAACCAGGTATTAACTCCGGCGCTATCACAGCAGATAATGCCAGTCCTTCCTATTGGAATGGTTATTACCAAACGATCCGGCAGGCGGCTATCTTCTTAAAAAACGCAGATCAGAATAAGGAAATCCTGGCCCAACCGGGTGGGGAACAATTACTGAAACAGTATAAAGCAGAGGCCCGCTTTTTAAGGGCATACTACTATTGGTTGCTGATGCGGCAATACGGACCGGTGGTATTGATGGGAGAAGAGCCAAAGCTGCCGGAAGATGATTTCCAGATACCTAGAAGTCCATGGGATGAATGTGTAGCCTATGTATTATCAGAAATGGATAAGGCGATGCCGGATGTGCCGGTACAACATATGAACCCTGTTGATCCCACACAGCCGGATGTAACGCAAACGGGCCGTATCACCAAGCCTATCATCCTGGCGGTGAAATCGCAGATATTGTTATATAGCGCCAGCCCTTTATTCAATGGTAATAGCGAGATGAGCAACTTTAAAAATATGGATGGTGCTGCCTTGTTTAATCCTTCTTTTGACAAGGAAAAGTGGAAGAAGGCTGCAGATGCTGCCAAGGCAGTAATAGATCTCAACAGATGGGAATTATATACGGTTGCTGATGCTGACCCGTTCCGCGCTGCTTTTCTTTCCTGCCGGAATTTATTCTTTGATGGCTGGCAGAAGGAAGCCATCTGGATCCGTACCAACTCTGATCATGTGGGCAACTGGGAGCGGCATTGTTCTCCCAGATGCGCTAATGGTGCCGGCTGGAACGGTATCGCCGTTACCCAGGAAATGGTGGATATATTCCGTACTGCCGGCGGTAAGGCGATTACAGATAACAGTAGCGGCTATACGGAAAGTGGATTTACTGCTACTGCCACTCCTTACTATGTAAGTGGTACTTCCAATATGTATAACGGAAGGGAACCCAGGTTTTATGTAGATGTGACCTTTAACGGGTCTGTTATTCCGGTGGTGCCGGAAAATGGCCAGACAAGAGTAGAGTTTTTCTTTACCGGTAATTCCGGCAAGAACGGTGCTCCCAGAGATTGGCCTACAACAGGATATACCGCCCGTAAAAATATTCACCCCAATACTGATTTCAGAAGCGGAAGAAGTTTTTCCCGCCCGGCGATGATGATTCGTCTCGGTGAAATTTACCTGAACTACGCAGAAGCGTTGAACGAATACGATCCCGGGAATCCTGATATTTTAAAATACCTCAACAAAATCCGTAACAGGGGAGGGCTTGCCGATATAGTTGCAGGAGCTGGTCAGGCAGAAATGCGTAAACAGATTCACCTGGAACGCCAGATAGAACTGATGTTTGAAGGACATCGCTACTGGGATGTTCGCCGTTGGAAAGTGGCGAATACACCGGAGCAACATCAGGGCGGACAATTCCACGGGATGAATATTGAAAAAGGAAGTTCCCTGTCTGATCCTGAATTTCATAAAAGGATTGTGGCCTTCACCAGGGCCGAATGGAATAATAAATTTTATTTTTACCCGGTGCCTCAGAGTGAAATTGACAGAAATAAAAAGCTGGTACAGTTTCCAGGGTATTAACGGAGATTTCAAAGAATGTTTAAGAAGATTTAATAACAGCCGGCTCTCACTTTGCGAGCCGGCTTTATAGTCAATATATTAATTTGCAACATAGTTGCAAATTAATATATTTGCTTTCTTTAGTAAAGCATCATGATAAATCTATACTGCCCTGTTAAGTTATTGTACATCTTACTGACCGCCATATGGCTACTGGCGCTACCTATGCAGTTGCATGCACAGGTAGCGCCGGAAGACAGTGCCATCAAAAGAAATGTTCCGGATAGCCAGCAAACAGTGGTACGGCCGTATTCGCAGCTTCGTACCATCGATATACGTGCCAGTACGCCACTGGTAAAAAAGGAGCTGGACCGGCTCATTTATGATGTACAATCAGATCCTGATCACCGCAGCCAGTCGGTATTGGATATATTGGCGAAGGTGCCACTGATCACGGTAGACGGAGAGAATAATATTAAGCTGAAAGGACAAGGTAACTTCAAAGTATTTATTAACGGCAAACCGTCTGCTATTACAGCCAGTAACCCCAAAGAGGCATTGAAAGCCATGCCTGCGGTAAATATTGCCAGCATAGAAGTCATTACCACACCGCCCGCTAAATATGATGGAGAAGGATTTACCGGCATCATCAATATTGTAACCGTAAAACAACGGAACGATGGATATAATGCATCTGTGGGAGTGGGGTTCAACAGCGTGAGTGGTGTTGGCCAGAATTATACCTTCCAGGCGAAAAAAGGAAAGTGGGGGATCAGCAGTACCGGGTATTTATATGAAGATCTTCAAAGAACCAATACCACCAGTCTGTATCAGCAAAGTACCACGGCAGTGCTGCGTCAGGAAGGCACTACTGCCTATCACAGTATTTTCGGAGGCGCCTCACTCGAAGCCAGCTACGAAATAGATTCCCTGCAACTGCTTACCAGCGCGGTATCTATCTATAAAAGCAGGGACTATTATCTAACCAGTCAACATACGGTAACATCTGCCAGTTCCTATCAGTATACCAATGATCATCATTTATACGATAATAGCCTGGATATTTCAGTTGGATATGATAAAGCAGCCAGGCGCAACGGCAAGGAAATATTTTCGCTGGGATACCGCTTTCATCACAGCCCGCAGCAACTTGCCAATAGCGTATTTTACGAACAGATAGCAGGTGAAAGTTTAACGGACTTCGGGCAGCAAAATAATAATCACCTGGATGAGCATACGTTGCAGGCCGACTATGTGTTGCCATTGTCCTCCATCCAGATAGAAAGCGGTATAAAAGGAATCTGGAGAGATGGGAACAGCAAATACCTGCTGGATGAACAAACGGCCGGCACACCCGGTTTCCTATACAAACAGCAGGTGTATAGTCTCTATCATTCCTACCAGCTGAATACAGCTGTATTGGCGGTTAAAGCGGGAGCACGGCTGGAGTACACCGCCATGGATGTATGGTATGGTACCGGGAAAAATATCGCCACCACTTATTATAACCTGATACCAGTGCTTTCCCTGCAGCATGATTTTCCGAACAGCAGCCTTTCGTTCGGATTTACCCGGCGATCAGAACGGCCAGGTATTGAACAACTGAATCCATTTATAGATAAGCGTAATCCCAACCAGTTTAATACAGGAAATCCGGCGCTTCGCCCGGTAATGCAAAATAGCGCAGAACTCTCCTTCCTGGCGGGTAAAAAATTGAGTTACCACCTGATCGGCAGTTTTCTTTTTGCCAATAACACGATTGAGAAGCTGACCAATTTCACCGATAGTAACGCCATTACTACCTATAAAAATATAGGGAATAACAGGGACCTTCATTTGAATGCAGGGTTTAGCTATCCACTCGGTACTCAGCTCAAAATAATAGTGAATGCTGATGCGGGTTATGTATGGCTCAAAGGCAGCGATGGTGAAAATAACTACCGCAATAGCGGTTTTACCGTATCCGGATTTTTCAATCTTCAGTATAAAATAGCGGACTCCTGGCGGCTGACTACCACACTCTATGCTATTACTCCATCTGTTAGTTTACAGGGAAAAACCAATGGCAACGTAGTACATACAATCAGGGTTAATAAAGAACTATTTAAAAAGAAGGCGACGGTGACTTTTTCTGTCAGCAATCCATACAGTAAATACCGGTACATTCGTACAACGCAGACTGGCGGAGCATTTGATCAGTTGTCGATACAGCAGCTGAACTATCGTAACTACGGCGTCAGCTTTACCTATACCTTCGGAAAATTATCTCAGGCCATCAGGAAAAATCAACACCTGATCCGTAATGATGATGTGAAAGCGGCATCCAAAAAAAGTAACTAAAATATTTGCTTATTTATTTGCAACGTAGTTGCAAATAATATATCTTTATAGCGTTGCAACGAGGGAGCGCCGAAACCCTGGATAACAGTAGGCATTAAACTTTTAAAACCTTATTTCATGAGAAACAATTCAAACAGCATCAAGCTTAACCTGGAAGATTTACAACTGGAAAGTTTTGTAACCAGCATTGACAGCGAAATGGCACAACGCCTTGCAGGTGGCCTGGGTAGTCTGGAACACCCAACACATACGCAGCCTACTGACACAGATGATATACCTCACGCAAAATGCACAACTGTAATTTGCTAAGCACCGTGGTATTTACAAGTGGGATGCAACTTTAAAGTTGCATCCCACTTTTTTTTATTGCTTTGCTGTAATCAATCCCGCTTCACCCAGGAGCAACAACTGCTGCCAAACGGTTTCTTTCGCCAGGGCGGAAGCGCTGGCATCAAACAAATCCGCAATATTAGCTACTAAAATCGCCGGTGGCATATCCTGCCTGAGTTGGCTCAAAATGGCGGCTGTCAAACGATTCGTTACTTTTTCGGTGATGCCTTCCGGCGTCAATTCCTGTAATATAAAAACAGGCCCCTTGCATTCAAGTGTATCCGGATGAAAAGCACATTCCACTATTCTTGCATGGTCCGATATGCCACAAATAGCGGCGTAGGCCGGGTTTGACAGTTGCCGGGCAGTATGGTCGTTCCGCTTGTAGTAGCAAAGAAAGCCTTTATGTGTTTCCCAGAAATGACAAAGCTGTTGTTCGTATGCATACACCTGTTGGACGAATGGATCCGTGATGAGTTTTTCCAACGCCTGTTGATAGTCGGGCAGCGACAAATGCTCCACCGGAATGTCGTTTTGATTTAACAGGTATAATGTTCTCCGGAAATATTTACCGAAGATCTTTTGACCTATGGATGCGGAAGTATAAGATGGCGCTACCGGAATATTACGGGCCGGCAGCTGAATATTTAAAACGTCATGGCAATTTCCCTTCTGTAAAATATTGATGAGCATGTATCCCACGCCGGCCATACCTGACAGGAGTCCCATATCATCGCTGTTGGTCGGCGCAAAAGTGTTGAAGGTGCCGGTACGCTCATATAATTCAAAAGCGCCGGTAGCTATTTTATGCAGCGCATGGTGCAGCGCCTGTTGATCTGCATAGAAAGATGTTGCCCGTAACAGGAACGTCACCATTCCTCCATAACCACTGCATAGTGTATAATCCTCCCGCGCTGCATCCAGGTGCGTCAGACTGCTTTTAACACTGGCCTCAATGATGTGGTGGTAACTGTCTTCTCCTGTAATGTTTTCAAACAGCATATGCGACAAGCCAATGCCCACCGCGCCATGCGCCCAGGAGTTTACCTGTTTCATTGTTGGCCTGAAAACGGACAGATCCCAGGTATGGGCACCAGGTAAATTGTATCGGTGTGCCCCGATACGCAGGTCCAGCCAGTTATGAGTGGGCATATCGTAATACAGCATCTCATAGTCAAACCCCAGCTTCGCCAGGCGGATTAATCCATCATAGTTAAAATAATGACCTACCTGCAGCAGTACATAAGCGATACCCGCCGCACCATGTGAAAAACCGGTGAGACTGTCGTACGCCATTTTTTTATGATCCCATTTTATGCCCTGTGGGGCTACCCTCGCGTCATCAATGATGCGGTTGAGGAGCAGTTGTATATAGGAATAAATGGTAGCATCCGCAGTATGATGATATAGTAACGTCATCACGAGCGTATTACCAGCGGCACCGCTCAGCAGGTCCATCTCCTGAATATAAATAATGTTGGAATGATGTTCTTTTGCCAGCAACAGGGCGGTTTCCAGGTATTTATCTTTACCGGTGATTTCATAAAGCTTTATGCATAAATAAATGATGCCACAGATGCCGGTATAGAAACAATAAAATTTAGGTCGCCGGCAATAAGTACTTTTCAGTATCCTGTCAGTTATTTTTTCTGCCCATTCCAGGTCTGTCTTATCTTTATTCAGTTCAAACAAAGCGAGAAAGAACAACGCAATGCCTGCGCCTCCATTGAATATTTCGTGATATTCCCGGCGGAGAAATTGCCCGCTACCCTTGTCGTAATAAGGCGTTTCCCAGAAAGGTCCTTTTTCATCCTGCACGGCGGTGGCCATGATTTGATCCCTTATTTTATACAGAAAATTGTGTATCATTTTGTTGAATATATTGAAGGCACGCTTTGGAGCAGTACATGATATAAGCTTCTTCGCTGTTTGCAATGCCCAGGCGGTTGTGTGTCATATGCATAATGCCGGTGATGGCTTCCATGAGCTGAGGCTCCGATAGCCCGCTGTGGCGGTACTGTTGCATGGCATGCCTGCTTCCCAGGAGTAAAGAAGGGCAGTCGTTTTCATACGACAGGTACCTCTCACGTATGGCGGTAGTGATTTTTTCTTTCCTGCTACTGAATGCTTTGTCAAATGTGGCGAGCCAGCCTGTTTTATCTGTTAGTGCCGCACGCAGGGGATGAAAAATTCTTAACCATTCATCAATAAAGTAATCACATATTTCCAATTGTTGTGCAATAGGGAAATCTGCTGCCTGCAGCAATTGCAGGTGAAATTGTATCGCCTGTATGCTGGCCATAGCCGATGGATTGGGCGTGGTCGCCAACCATTCCAGTACCGCCGCAGACGAATGGTAGAAAAGTTGTTCTGCCCATTTGATACTATGAATATCTCCGTAACGAGCTATTTCAGGGACGTATGCTACCACCATCATACGGGCATCAGGCAGGCTGGTACGGTTAAACGCATCGATGTGTGCCGATAACAGGGCGAGTACTTTTTCTTCCTGTGTGGTTTGTATCCGCAGGCGGATATGATCGCCCCCCTCCGGATAACGGATAAAGAAATAAGGAGTGTCGCGGTTAAAAAGCCCCCTATGCTTTTCAAGAAAAGGATGGATACAATAAAGCAATAAATCGTTCAGGGATTCATCATAATAAATGTAGGCAGATATCCAGGTTTCCATGTGCTCAGCGTTTATACCATTGCAATAAATATTCCTTTACCTGTCCGGTTGGCACAGGTAGTGCTTCTTCCAGCCAGATATGGCTGCCTGCCCTGGATAGTAATTTTTTTAGCATCGTTAGCAGGATAGGCTGTTGAAAGGAAATGAACTGGGGTTTATAGTCATCGGCCAGACCGCCGGCTTTTTCTTTTGTTTTGCTGTTACCCCGGCGCCGCAGGAAAAGAAATACGGCTGCATCGATCTGGTGTTGCTCCCGCCACTGCAGCAGCCGGATGAAATATTCCAGCTCTTTTTCATTATTCCTGATCACAGGGAAGTCCCTGGTGTCTATTTCCCATGTCTTTCTTCTCAATACTACTTGTGTGCGGTAAGTGATCCTCGGCCAAACATATACCGGTGCATTCTGACGGGGATGCTTTCTTTCATATTCACCATCTATCATTTTTACCAACGCTGTAATAGAAGGCCTGATATCCGGGTTGAAATGTGCAAGTAGCTGATAGAGACGGGAGCGGTTACGAAAGCTTTCCAGGCTCAGGTCATAGGCATATACCTGTTGCCCGCAATGGTAAAGCGATAGCTGCTTATCTTCTGCCGTAATATATAATTCGTTTAAGGAGATTTGCAGCTCCGGTGGATAGCTGTTATTGCCACCGGGCATTTTTATCTCATATGCCGCCAGTGGCGGATGGATATTGGCATTAAATCCGGACGCATCGTTTAGTTCCATGACCTTCTTGCCGGGATGCAGGGTGTGGTTGTAATCCAGGAAAGCAGTTGTTACCTTATTGTCAAATAAGGACAGAAACCTGCCATTTACCTTCCCCATGCCGGGAAGTATCGCATTCACCACTCCGCAGGTAATATTTTCCGATGAATAAAACTGCAGGAACATTCCCCTGGATTGCGGCGTGGTGGCTGTTGCTACGGTAGGAAAGTGTTCATCACGGAGATTAATAACAGCTGGTTGTCCGTATAACAGGCTATCGAGGGATTGCACAAAATTGTTTTTCCATGCGGTAGTTTCCGGATCTGGATTATTGACAACGTCTTCCTGACGAAGCTGCTGATAATAGGATTGATAGAAGCGGATTACCGGCGCCGATCCGTTAACATCGTAATGCGAGTAAAAGTGCTGGAGCATCCGTTGTCTTTCTTCATACAGTTGATCCAGCGGTTGTATTAATTCCAGCAGGGTATCTACGTTTTCTGTTATTTGTTGCACCGTGTCTTTGCAGATCACTTCTGTTTCCGGGTTATAGCAATCTTCGTAGAATAATTCATTTCCTTTAAAAAAGTGTGGCGCAAACTGCATCGTTCTTAGCCCGCTGTTGGTGCTGTCTTCCACGGTCGCGGGTGCTATCTCCACCGGCAGTCCTGCTTCCAGTTGTAAACCACTGAATACAGGATTGATCATATTTTCAGCGTTGGCTAATATATTGGCCCGTTCGGAGGCATTGGCAACAGCAAAGTTTTGTTTATATTTTTCGAGAGATGCCAACGCCTGGCAGATACGGAGAGCCGGATCATGTGCCGTGCTATGGGGATCAAAAAAAGCGATCACCTGACTGGCCCAGTTTTCTTCCATACCGGAAATGCCGGTACTCATTTCCAGCGCCCCGGTGGCGATCATCTTTAATAGGTAGTCTTTAATTTCAGCGCGGGGAATTGGAGACGCCGCTTCGGTAAGCGTATTGATCAACCTGTGAAAAGGGAGTGGCCCGTGTTCCAGCTGCTCAAGAATCAGGGTGTTGACGGCTGATGCAGGAATAGACTGAAAGGCTTCTACATTTAAGTAGTTGACAAGGAAATGAAGCTTTTTATCTTCTTCCTGAAGTGTCATATTCTTTGAAACAATTAGGAGTTCATTCAGTTCGGGATGCCGGCACAGTATACCGGTCAGGTACCTGAAAATACTGTTGTTCAGCTTTACCCGTCCGGCTGTCAGGCCGGGAGGATTTGTTTGACTGTCAGTGAAAGTACCCAAACGGGTATGGGTAAACGTACTGAAGGGAGACGTTTTGTAACAGGACCTGGTAAGATATCGTAACAGGCTGAATTCGATTTTATTTTCTGCATTTTTATAGTGGACGGGATCTTTCTCCCGGAAAGGTAGCAGTTGCCGGAATAACACCGGCGAGGATAATATGATGCCCTTTTCAATGTCCGACTGTGCCAGCAGTTCAGGAAGGTGACGTCGTTGTTGTAACAGGAAGGAATCGTACCTGTTATGTTGCTCCAGTAGCTGTTGCGCATGATTTTTTTTTGTGGAGATATAGCTATTGATATCAGCTGCTACTTCTTTTCCGAATAAAGGCAGCAGCAGATCCAGCAAATCATTGTCCGGTAGCTTATCATTGTATATCATCCTTTTCAGCGCAATGATTTTCCGGCGCAGCTGATCGTCTGTTTGTAACGTAACCAATTCATACAGTTTATCGCAGAGGGCTTCCCGCTGCTGTTGCTGTGATACTGTGTGAGGATGATAAAGGTGCGCATCCGGCAACTGCCATTGTTCCAGCAGGGAGGTATGGATGCCGGCATATCGCACTAATGTATATGGAAAGAGGTGTACTTTCATGGTCATCACTTATTTTGCTAATTCCAGTTGATTTTTTACAAGATGATAATAAGGTCCTTTTTGCAGGATCAGTTCTTCATGCGTACCTGTTTCAGCAATTTCTCCTTTGTGCATGACGATGATCTGGTCTGCATGTTTTACGGTACTAAGACGATGTGCTACCAGCAGCACTGTTCTGCCCACAAAGAATTCCTGCAGGTTGTTGACAATTACTTTTTCATTGTTGGCATCCAGTGCATTGGTGGCTTCATCCATAAAGAGGTAAGAAGGATTGCGGTATATCATCCTGGCAATCAGCAGTCTTTGTTGTTGCCCCTCACTGAGGCCGTAACCATCTTTTCCAATCACGGTATCATATCCAAAAGGCATTGATAAAAAGAAGTCGTGCATGTTGGCCATGGTAGCCGCTTCATACAGTGCCTGTTCATTTTTAACCGGGGCTCCGGCATAAATATTTTCGGCCACGCTGTCACTGAATATATATCCGTCCTGCATTACTACGCCGCATTTTTTTCGCCATTGGTTGGCGTGAATGCTGCTCAGGGACTGCTGACCGATCAGGATTTTTCCGGATACCGGTTGATAGAATTTCAGGAGAATTTTAATAAGGGTGCTTTTACCGCTGCCACTCATGCCTACAATGGCCGTTACCTTTCCTGCCGGAATGACCACATTGATATTTTTCAGCACCAACGGGCTACCTGGCTGGCCATAGCTGAAGTGCAGCTGCTGCAGTGTAATGTCTGCCGCAGTGCCGGAAATTTTTTCTTCCCGGAGATGAAAGTCTTCTTCCGGTTCCTCATATATTTCTGCTATTCGCTTTAAGCTGAAGGAGGCATTCTGGGACGATCTGATAAATTCGATCAGCTGCAGCACCGGTGTGTTCAATTGTCCGCAGATATAGGTAATGGCCAGCATGGTACCAAGACTGATATCTCCTTTGATCACCAGCCAGGCGGCAGTGAAGCTGATGAATATGTTCTTCACTTCATTAATAGAAACGCCTATTCCCTGCATAAACTGATCTAATCGTAAGCTTTCTGATTTTAAATCAAATGCCTGTCGTTGCAGTGATTCCCATTTTTGTTTTTTGTCATCGCCATTGCCGGACAGCTTTATTTCCTGCATAGCGTAAAATATTTCCAGCTGTAATTGTTGGCTGGCGGCCAGCACTTTAAACTTTTTCTGGTCCAGCAACTTCCTTCTTTGTTGCAGGGATATAGACCAGACAAAACTGCCTGCCGCACCTAAGAAGAACAATCCGAATATCCTGAAATCGTAGAACAGCAATACGCCTCCGAGGATCAGCAATGTGAGTACCGCCATTACGAAGCTGATAACAGCACTCGTAAGAAAATCTTCTATTCTTTGATTATCAGTAACACGTTGCATGTTGTCGCCGGCCTGCCGGTTATCAAAGAAAGTGAAGGGAAGCTTTAATAGTTTGTCGAGATATTTATGCAATAAGGCAATGCTGGTGATAGCGCCGATGCGGAATAGCCAACGCGCCCTGATAAAGTCCATTACGGTTTTGCCGGTGAAAAGCATTAGCTGTGCCAGGCAAATCACCACCAGTATATGCACATTGCTTTCTTTAATTCCTTTATCAACTATTTGTTGCGTGAGGATAGGGAGTGCCAGCGAAAAACCAATAACAGCCAGTATGCTGAGTGCCAGGGGAATAACAGCACGGGAATGTTTTTTCAGATAGGGCAATAAACTCCAAAGAGAAGTATTGTTTTCAACGGTGTCTTCCGCCTGACAAAATTGTGGTGTTGGGGCTACGAATAAGGCTCTACCCACATCGGTGGTGGTATTTTTTTGCCAGGATGATAAAAAACCTGTTACAGGAATAGTAATCAGCTGGTCCAGAGAAGGGTCTGCGATGAGTGCTTTTTTGGTATTTATTTTTAGTAGCACTACATAATGACTTTTTTCCCAGTGCAATATGCAGGGTAGCGGCGCTTTTTCTATCAGCGTTGATAGTGGGAGTTCCACCGCCAGGCTTTTCATGCCCATTACAGTGCAGGCTTCCTGCAGACCGGCTAGCGTGGTGCCTTGTTTACCAATGCGGCAAATATGTCTGAAGTACTGGATAGGCAGATATCTTTTGTGATAAGCAGCTATCATTTTCAGACAGGTGGGCCCACAATCCATGGAGTCTGCCTGGCGGTAGAACGGAAATTTTTGCCACTTTAAAAATTGTTTTATCATCTGTTGTAACGGGTCTTCTGTTTTTTTTCATTGATTTTTGCAACGATGTTGCTAATATCAGTATAAAAGTGCAACTTTGTTGCAAATAGTTACTGATTTTTTTTTTCCTGAATCTTTTCTGATGCATGTTAGAACGATTGTCAACCGCGAGTTAAGCAGTATTTACAGAGAACGGACATGGTTGCTTGTAAGCAGTATCACCTGGCTGTTGCTATTGGCAGCTATCGTGTTATCCTATTATCAGTATCAGCATGGCGTATCAACAAGAGCTGCGGCCAATGAGGCATTCAGGGAAGCATGGAATAAGCAGCAGCGGAATCCGCACCATGCAGCGCATTTTGGTACTTACCTGTTTAAACCGATTACACCGGCATCGGTTTTTGATCCGGGCCTGAATGATTACAGTGGTACTACTTTCCGCATTGAGGCACATGTGCAGCATGAAGTGGACTACAGCAATGCACAGGATAGTGACGCGGCGATGCGGTTTGGGAGTTTAAGTCTCGCGACTTTACTGCAGCTGATCATTCCTTTATTTATCGGTGTTACCACGGCGGCGGCGATCACTGCTGAAAAGGAGGGAGGTACCCTGAAAATGTTGCTGCTGGCTGGTGCCGGGAGGATAACTATTCTCTTTTCCAAAGCCATTACTTATTACGGTTTGTTTAGCCTGATCCTGTTGCCCTTCTGGTTATTGATGATGCTGGGAGGATGGCTCCAGGGAAATTATTTACAACCATTACTGATAGCAGGTATTTACCAGTTGTATTACCTGTTGGTGGTGTTACTCGCCATTACAGTTTCTTCACTGAGCAGGCAATCGGCTACTGCCACGCTGGTCGTGCTGGCTGGTTGGATACTAACGGGCATACTGTTGCCCAAGGTAATGGTGAATGCTGTCAACAGATCGGTGCCGGTAATGAGCAGGGCTGCATTTGAGGACAGTGTGAAACAGGGATATCTTAAAGGGATGGGTAATGACGGCAGTTATTATAGCAGGGGAGAGCAGTTTGCCCGGGAGCTGATGGACAGGTATCATGTAGATACGATCAGTCAGTTGCCCGCCTACCTGGAGGGGTTGATGCTGCAACACAACGAAGATTATCAGCAGCGTGTATTTGAACACTATTATGCCGGTGTAGCCACCGCCTTTGAAAAACAGGAATCCCTGCTGGACAAAGTATCGTTCATTAATCCTTTACTGGCTGTTAAGCGCCTGTCTATGCTGTTGGCTGGCAGCAGTTATGATCATCATCAACAATTTTACCGGCAGGCCCGCTACTACCGAAATGATTTTATCCGTACGCTGAATCTCCGGATGGTAGCATCAAAAATGCCGGAAGGCTTTAAGGAAGACCCAAATTTTTTTAAGGATATGCGGCCTTTTATGTACCGGGATGATACCGGTGGGATAACAGCCGTACGGAGCTGGCTATTATTGGCTGCATTGATGTTTTGGATAGTAATAGTGACCGGCGCCCTTTTTTGTACTGCTAAATTTTCTATACACTAACATATGTCATTACTTACCGCTGTTTGCCAGTTCGAAATCCGTCAGCTTAAACGGAGCAGGGTGGCCATCGCTTTATTTTTGTTGGTACTGCTCACCGGGATGTATAGTTTACGTTGCGGTTATGAGGTGATCAACAAACAATTGAAGGCACTGGAAATATTGGCGCAACAGCAACAAGAGCGGCTGGGTGAGCTGCATGCACGCTTCACTGCCGATACAACGGTGGTGGCGGGCGTAAAATTATCGGATCAGGCAGGTGTTCCGCAGGTCATTGAATTCAGAAGGCCTCCTGTTGCTACTAATCCACCGCATCGCCTGGCGGTACTGTCAATAGGGCAGCGCGATTTGCTGCCCTTTTTTGATATCGTGAATACCAGGTATGATGTACTCACACCACCCAACGCGGAGTTTGTGAATGCCGAAGTGCTGGCCGCCGGGAATTTCGACTTTTCTTATTTTATTATTTACCTGCTGCCATTACTGATCATTGCAGTCACTTATAACTGCTATTCGAAAGAAGTAGAGTTACATACGCTGAAGTTATTGGTATTGCAGGGTGGTAGCATTGCAAGGATGGTGCAGATCGTATTTACCATCCGGTTGATAGTTATATGGTTGCTGGTGGTGGCATTGAGCATTGCCGGTTACCTGCTGTCCGGCAGTAATGTAGCCGGTAGCTTCACAGATCTGGGATGGTGGATATATATTCTCACTTTATTATTGTTGTTCTGGTTTGCCTGTTGTTACCTTATCGTAAACCTCAGGAAATCATCGCGGCAAAACTTAATTATACTGCTTTCGTTCTGGTTAACGGTGACGATTATTTTACCTGGTATTATTAATAGTATAGCCGCACTGATAGCACCTGTTCCACTGAGATCTGAACTTGCCTCCAGGCAGCGTGAATGCAAAGAAGAAACCTGGGATCTGCCTGTCCCCGTACTGCTGGATAGTTTTTATCGGTATCATCCAGAGTTGCTTTCAGCGAGAAAAACGACAGATACCGCCACTTATGGCAACCGGAGATTTATAGCCTACTACGATTTGCTCGGGCGCCGGATGGATATGATTTCGCGGGACTATCAGCAGGAAGTGGCCCGTCATTTACAGATGGAACGAAGTGCCTGTTGGTTTAACCCCGTCATGCAATCACAATCCTTATTTAATGATATCGCAGCATCGGGATTAAAACAGTATGAGCAATATGAACAGCAGGTAAAAGCATTCAGGTGGCAATGGCTGCAATTCATGAACAGCTATCTTTTTTATGATAAAAAGCTCCGCGAAAAAGACCTTGATCAGCTGCCCGAATTTTCGCTTCAGCGCAAGGATCATATGGCCGCGACAGTGCTGACAGAGAGCTTTCCTATACTCTTCCTGACCGCCCTTATTTTCCTGGTCGGCATTTTTATACGCCCACAGCATAACATGTAATAATCTATACAAATGAGAACAACGCATTATTTTTTTTGCCTGGCCTGCTTCCTGCATGCTGCAGTGGTAAACGCACAACGCAAAGACAGTACCCTTCACCACCGTGACTTACGTGCCGTGGATGTATTGTCCAGGAAAAACAGGGACCTGGTAAAAGATACTTTGCCTGCTTCGCTGAAGCAGCAGCTATCTTACATAGAGATGCCGCAGAATATTATAGGGATTTCAGCGGAGCTGATAAAGCAACAGGGAGGGCTGGAGCTGAAAGATGTGGCCCGCAACGCCAGCGGCGTATACTTCGGGTATAACAGCACGCCCTTTGATTATTCATCGTCTATACAGATAAGGGGATTCAGTGCTTATTCTATTATCAACGGCATGCCCCGGCACGCCAATTACGGTGCCATACTTGATGATGAGGCATTGTTTGAAAGTGTGGATGTGATTAAAGGACCGGCAGGATTTGTAAACTCAGTGGGAGAGGCGAGCGGCACAATTAATATCAACACCAAAACGCCTGGCAGCCGGCTGTTGAACGTAACCGCCACCGCAGGTAGTTTTGGTATGGGAAGGATTGCGGTAGATGCAGGAAGTAACGTGAAAAGCCGCGGTTTTTCCTATCGTTTTAATGCTGCATACCAGCACAGGAACAGCTACCTGGACGAATTGAAAACAGATAAGTATGTATTGGCGCCTGTGCTGCAATATAACTTTACTCCCAATACCTACCTGTTAGCAGAATACGATCTTATCAGGGGAGAAACCAGGAACGGGTCTGATATTACCAGGATACGTACGGCAGCAGACGCCTTACATGATGATATTGGCCTGAACTATGGTGCGGCGGTTGGGTTACCTAAATCATATTACCAGGCGCAAACAATGCGATTACTGTTTAGTCATGCTATTAACAGCAACTGGAAACTGACCTCACAATCACAATACAACCTGTCGCCCTACGATACCTGGAGCATGCTTTCTTCTGAAACATATACAGGCGTGAGCTTTGATGAGCAGGGGCAAACCGCCAGGTTATCCAGTCATGCTGCGATCGGCGGAAAAACATTTGCTTCTCAATTATATTTTAACGGAAAGGTCATCACTGGTGCATTCACTCACCAACTTATTATCGGAGGTGATATTACTTCCAGCAGGGATAGCCTTCAAACAGGATTTGGACTATATACTTTCCCGCTCTATAGAAATAAATTGGACTATACCGTAAACAGGGACTCCGTAGCCGTCATGAACCCTGGGGCAGGAAGTGTATTCAGGAATAACCTGACGTATGAATCTGCCTATGTATATGACAACATAAAATTTACCTCCCACTGGATATTATCGCTGGGTGGCAGGTTTACATGGTACAATAATAAAACTATCCAGAAAGTAGCGCCATCAAGGCCGGCAAAAGAGAATTTATTTTCACAACGTGCCTTCTCACCAAGGGCTGCACTCACTTACCTGATAGATAGTACCTTCTCTGCTTTCTTTTTATATGATCAGTCTTTTGTGCCACAAAGCGGTCTTAAAGCAGGAGGTGGCATTAATGAAGCAACGGGTAAATCCAATGGTGTGCCGGTAGATCCGCAACGGAACAATGATATTGAACTGGGTATAAAGAAACAATGGTACGGAGGCAGGTTACTTTCTTCCATTAATGCCTTTCATACTGTTAAACGTAATGTACTGATGCCGGATGTACAAAATGCGGCACTCAACTTTAAGCGGCAGATTGGTGAATATGCCAGTGATGGAGCAGAAGTGGATATTTTAGGTCGTGTGAATTCCCGCATATCCGTTTCCGCCAATTACACCTTTGTAAACGCCCGGATTACTAAAGATACCGCAGGATCTGCCCTGATAGGTAACAAGTTGCCAGGCACCCCCCAACAAATCATTAATACATGGGTGCAATACAGTATGCCGCTGAAAGGAAATAAAATAGTTGCGGTAAGTCTTGGACAAACCACCCAGGTAAAACGGAGCACTTATACAAAGGATGTTCATCTTCCTGACTACACAAAATTTGATGCTGGTATCAATTTCTCCGCGTCACATTATTATGCAAGCCTGGTAGTAGATAACCTGTTGAATAAAAGATATGTGGCATCAGGTGACATTGGCAGTGACTACCCGATTCCCAATGCGGTGAACTATTTCTTTATAGAAGGAGATCCTGTCAATTTTAAATTTACAATAGGTATAAAATTATAAACCAGATAGTGCCACGAGGGCATCCCGTGGCACTATAAATGATGTACTATGATTGTTGCTCGTGGACTAACAAAGAATTACAATGGGTATCTGGCGCTCGATCACCTTGATTTGAATATAGGCGCCGGTGAAGCATTTTGTTTGCTTGGACAAAATGGTGCAGGAAAAACAACCACCATCAATTTGTTCCTGGGATTTATTGCAGCCACAGAAGGGGAGGCATTTATTAAGCAGAAAAAAGTAAAGGTAGATAGCCAGGATACCCGCAGACATATTGCTTATATTCCGGAAGTGGTGATGCTATATCCGAATCTGACCAGCCTGGAGAACCTGGAATTTTTTAGCAGGATAGCGGGATTCAGATATCAGAAAACAGCATTAAAATCTTTCCTGATCAGGGCAGGACTGGAGCCGGCGGCACTTCATAAGCCGGTAGGCAACCATAGTAAAGGAATGCGGCAAAAAGTAGGTATTGCAATAGCCATCGCAAAAAATGCAGATGTGATTTTTATGGACGAGCCTACCTCCGGCCTGGACCCTAAGGCTACAGCCGAGTTCAGCGCTATTGTAAAAGACCTCACTGCACAGGGGAAGGCAATTTTAATGGCTACCCATGATATCTTTAATGCTGTTAACATCGGTACGCATATAGGAATCATGAAAAGCGGACAGCTGGTGCATACCTGTAAAGCCGAAGGACTTGATGCCAACGATATGCAGCGGTTGTATATTGAAACAGTGAGTTAGATGATCTTTTTTAATCACAGCAATACAGCAACGAGGTGGAACTATTTAAAAGAAGCAGCTATTTTTCCCAGTATACCATCAAACAGCTGTTTTTGATTTTCAGGATACCTGATCCGCAGATGATACAACGCGCCATTTCTGATAATACTTTTTTGGTAGAAGATAAACTCGATGCCATCAGTTAGATGACCACTGATCACATACCAGGTGGGTTTTATTATTTTATAGGTAATGCCTTTCTCTGATTTCAGGTCATTGTTGTAATAAGATTGTAACTCTTCCTGTGTGCCATTTCCCCACATTTCAACCGTAACGGATATGTCGTTGTCTAACTTTGTGGGGTACCACTGTAGCGTACCACCTGCTACCAGGGAGCCTTCTTTAAAATAATCAGGTAATTGTAGGGTAAAGCCATTTTTATGATTAAATGTTTTCCATGCGGACTGGCTTTGGGCGGTGAAGCCAATCAGACAACAGATTATTGACAAGAAAAGTATAGATAAATGTTTCATGGACATAGGTACAATTGAAAATGCAAATATACGAAAGCCAGCAGTGTTGCCGCAGGTGTATTTGTATATTTTCATTTTCCGTGTTCGTAACTATACTACATGATCTGTTGAAAAGAAAGTGGCTACCTGGGGTGAGATAAAAATGGATGATAACGTTTACGGATATACGTTTTTTGAAAGAAGAAAATCATATCTTCATGACTTCTATAATATGAAAGGTATTTAACTGGTGTGGCTGTTTGTACAGCCGACAACTTTGTGTACCATGTACGCATGTCTGTTTGGAACCCAAACGTTAATTTTTTGCACAACAGAAAAAAAACGTCCATCGTTACAAGAAAAGATTTAATTTTATTACAGGAACCCCAAACCCTAAAATAAAAAGTAGATTATGCCTCTTCATGACCCCAAAAAAACGGGTAATCCTTCGGATTATCCCGGACGGAGCGTATTCTCATCAGGCAACGATTCAGCCTCATCCTCTTCCGGCGACATTCAGATGCCCGTTGTTGCATTGCCCAAAGGAGGCGGCGCCATTAAAGGTGTAGACGAGAAATTTAATGTCAATGCGGTTTCCGGCACTGCGGCTTTTTCCATCCCCATTCCATATAGTCCGGGTCGTAACGGATACCTGCCCGGCTTTGACCTGGCCTATCATTCCGGTAGCGGTAATGGCAGTTTCGGATTGGGATGGGAAATTACCATCCCTGCTATCAGCCGCAGAACGGAAAACGGCCTGCCTCGTTACCAGGACGCTGCGGAATCAGATATCTTCGTGCTGTCAGGCGCGGAAGACCTGATCCCTCTCCTGGAGTGGAATGGCAGCGAATGGAAAAATACACCTGTCCCCAGAACGGTAGACGGTATTAACTATTCCGTTATGCGTTACCGCCCGAGAATTGAAGGTTCATTTACCCGTATTGAAAAATGGACAGACATCAGTTCGGCGGTGGTACACTGGCGGATAATTTCGAGCGACAATCATACTTCTTATTACGGCTTTACTACGGACAGTAGGCTAGTTGATCCCGACAACGAAAACCGGGTGTTTAAATGGCTGCTTTGCCGCACACATGACGACAAAGGAAACCTGGTGCAACTGGTATATAAAAAAGAAGATTTCGCCGGTATTCCGGCTCAAAAAAATGAAACCAACCGGCTCCATCACTGCACCCAGTTATACATCAAAAAAGTACTATACGGTAATCAACATGCCTATTACCTGGGGGATCCCCTGCCGGCTGAAAATGATTTTCTCTTCAAAGTGATTTTTGACTACGGTGAACATGATACCGCCATCGATATCCCGAAAGATATTGACCAGGAGAAAAACACCTGGACCTGCCGCAAAGATCCTTTCTCTACCTATCGTTCAGGCTTTGAGATTCGTACCTATCGCAGGTGTAACAGGGTGATGATGTTTCACTGCTTCCCGGATGCACTGCTGCCGGTAAATCCTTGCCTGGTAAAATCGCTGCAACTGTTTTATGACGATGCTCTTCCGCTGACCGGCAGCGGTGATCAGGTAAATGGCTTCTCTTTCCTGGTAAGGGCCCGGCAAAACGGACATCTCTGGGATGCCGGCACGAACACTTATCGTACAAAACATTTCCCTGAACTGGAACTGCAGTATCAACCCCATGAATGGAATACCAGTGTACAATCTGTAAGTGCCGATAACCTGGTACATGCGCCGGTAGGCATAGACGATAAAACTTACCTGTGGGTAGATCTCTATAGTGAAGGGATTGCAGGCATACTGACGGAACAGGGAGGCGGATGGTATTATAAATCCAATCTCGGTAATGGACAGTTTTCTCCTGCGCAGCCGGTAGCTCCGAAGCCGTCTTATAAAGGGCTCAACAAAGGAGTGATGATACAGGAACTGGAAGGGAATGGAATCAAATACCTTGTACAGGTAGACAAACAATACAATGGTTTTTTCAAACTAACAGAAGATACCGGCTGGGAAGGGATGCGGTATTTTGAGCAAACGCCGGTGCTATATCCGAAAGAAAAGAACATGCGTTTCATTGATCTCACCGGAGATCATATGCCTGACATGCTCTATACCGATGAATACCAGTTTCGCTGGTATGCAGGTGCGGGTGAGAAAGGATTTAAAGTGCCGGAAACAGTGATGAAAGCAACAGATGAAGAAAAAGGACCTGCCATTGTTTTTGCAGACCAGGAGCAATGTATTTTCCTGGCGGATATGAGTGGAGATGCGCTGACAGATATTGTACGCATACGTAACGGAGAGATCTGTTACTGGCCAAACCTTGGTTATGGCCGTTTTGGCGCGAAGGTGAGCATGGATCATGCACCGGTATTCGATCACCCCGATCAGTTCAATCCTGCATTTTTGAGACTGGCCGATGTTGATGGCTCCGGCACTACCGATATTATTTACCTGGGTAAAAATAATTTCAGTGTATGGATGAACTTAAACGGTAATGAATGGGCTGCTGCCCCGGAAGTACTCACGGCTTTTCCTGCAGTGGATAATATGTCCCATATCTCCGTTATGGATTTCCTGGGAGCAGGTACAGCAGCTATCGTATATGCGTCTCCGATAGCCAGCAAACCGCTGCAGTATATCGATCTGATGGGGAGTAAGCAACCTGCTTTGTTGATCGCGTATAAAAATAACTGTGGTAAAGAAGTTACCATCGAATACAAATCTTCTACGTTTTATTATCTGGAAGATAAGGCGAATGGCATTCCCTGGATCACGAAACTACCATTCCCGGTACATTGTATTGCCCGCGTAACGACCACCGACAGGATCCGGGAAACCATTTTTACCAATACCTACAGCTATCGCCACGGCTACTACGATGCTACAGAAAAGGAATTCAGGGGATTTGCCCGGGTAGAGCAAAATGATACGGAAGTATTCAGTCAGTTTAAATTGAATGTGGCGCTGAATGTAGTAGAAGAAGATCTGCACCAGCCGCCAGTTACCAGCATCTCCTGGTTCCATACAGGTGCTTACCTGGCCAATCAGCGCCTGTTGCATCAGTGCGCCGCAGAATATTTTAATGGTACTATTACCGCTTATGATATGCCGGAATCCATACTGCCGGCAGGTTTGCAGCCGTATGAAATTCATGAGGCACTAAGAGCCTGTAAAGGACAACATCTGCGCACAGAGGTATATGCGTTTGATGGCAGCCTGCAACAGTCGTGTCCTTATACCGCCATGCAGGCCAACAATGAAATACGACTGATACAACCCAAAGGCAGCAACCGATATGCTTCCTTCCTGGTGTTGCCATCGGAAAGTATTACCTATGCTTATGAGAGAAACCCGGGCGATCCCCGTATCGCCCATTCATTTGTATTGGAAACAGACGATCTGGGGTATACCACCAAAGCTGCTGCTGTATTATATCCGCGACTGAACAGGCCCGTAGCCCCCAACGATATCCCCGATAAAGTATGGGATGAACAGCGACAGCCGCATATTACCTATAATGAAACAGCGTATACGAAAGATGTGATAGGAGATGATACCTATCGCCTCCGTGAGCTATGTGAATCGAAAGCATATGAAATAGCAGGGATTTCTCTCCCTCCCGGTTTTTATCTGCATAAAATAAATCTGTCAGGCGTTCCGGGAGCCGCCGTTATTCAATATGAAGAAGAATTTACCGGTGGCGTTCAGAAAAGATTATCCGCTCATGGGCGGATCTATTATCTGAAAGATGATCTCTCCGGTCCATTGGCATTGGGAACGCTTGGTGCATTGGGTTTTGTACATAAAAAATACCAGCTCACATTTACACAAAACCTGGTCACCAAATATTACGGTGCTGAAGTAACACCGGTGATGCTGGCAGACGCGGGCTACACACATACGGAAGCCGATGCACATTGGTGGGCGCCTTCCGGTATAGATCTTTTTTCTGGTACACCGGCAGCTGATTTTTACATCCCGGTGGGAACAAAAGATGTATTCGGACGGGAACATCATATGCAGTATGATGCGCTGCATATACTGGTGGAAAGCAGCACAGATGCTATCGGTAACACAGTGACAGCAGATAATGATTACCGGGTATTGAAGCCGTGGCTGCTGACCGATATTAACGGGAACCGCTCTGCGGTGGAAACAGATGAACTGGGCTTTGTTGTTAAAATAGCTGTCATGGGGAAGGCGGGTAGCAGTGATGGGGATACCCTGGCAGATCCTACCAACCGCATGGAGTATGATCTTTTTAACTGGGTGAATAATGGAAAGCCCAATTATGTACACTGCTTCAGCAGGGAACAACATGGCGCCTCCAATCCGCGGTGGCAGGAAAGTTACGTTTATTCCAATGGCAATGGCGGTGTGATCATGACTAAAAATCAGGTGAATCCTGGTAAAGCCAAACTATGGAACCCTGTTACCCACACTGTAGATGAAGTAGACGCCAATCCCCGCTGGATCGGCAACGGCCGCACGATCTATAACAATAAGGGGAATGTGGTGAAAAAATATGAACCTTATTTCAGTACTACTTCTGATTACGAATCTGAAAGTGAACTGGTGGAAACCGGCGCAACGGCAACACGATATTACGATCCTACCGGCCGGTTAATAAAAACGGTATTTCCCAATGGCACTTTTTCCAATATTGAATTTAATCCCTGGTATTTTAGCTCTTTCGATGTAAATGATAACGTGGTGGCCAGCCAATGGTACAGTGATCGTGGCAGCCCTTTACCAGCAGACCCGGAACCGGCAGATCCGGAAACAAGGGCTGCATGGCTGGCAGCCCGGCATAACCATACACCAGCTACTTTTCATGCAGACTCCATTGGCCGGCCTTTGATGACGATATCAGATTACGGCGGTGGCAAAACAACAGCCGTATGGGTAGAAACAGATTCATTGGGCAGGTATTCTAAGTCGTTTGATCAACTGAACCGCCTCGTTAGTCATGGTGTGAGCAACCTGGCCGGTGCACCTATGTATTCCAATACTGCTGAGAAAGGAGATAAATGGGTATTCCAGGACGTACAGGGCCGCATTTATAAAATGTGGAATGCCGCTGGTCAGTATTACCGCTTTGAGTTTGATGCATTGGACCGGCCGGTGAGCAGTTACCTGAAAGTAGGTGCTATTGAATGGTTGTTTTCGCGTGTGGTGTATGGTGATCTGTTTCCCGATGCGCAGGCCAGATTACTGAACATGAAGGGAAAGGTATACCAGGTATATGATCAGAGCGGTGTAAGCACTATTAAGCAGATTGATTTCAAAGGTAATGTCACCGAGGCGGAGAAAAGGTTAACCAAAGATTATAAACAACTCATAGACTGGACTCCTTTAAAAGGGCTCATCGCTATACCGGATATTCTCACTGCCGCTGAGCCACTGCTGGAAACAGCCACTTATTCTTCCGCCGGAACATTTGATGCGCTGAATCGTCCTGTCACGGCTACTTTGCCAGATCACTCTGTAGTACAGCCAACGTATAATGAAGCTAATTTTATTGCCACCCTGAACGTGAAGATTGGTGGTACCGGTGCGTTTATTCCATTCCTGAAAAGCCAGGATTATGATGCGAGAGGACAACGGCAAATGGCACAATATGGTAATGGTACCGTGACAAAATATTTCTATGATCCGCTGACCTTCCGTTTAACGGACCTCTTAACATTACAGAAAGATACGGATACTACTCCTGCAGCACTGCAAAACATTTCGTTCACATACGATCCGGTAGGCAATATCACCCAGATCAGGGATGATGCGCAGCAAACCCACTTTTTTAAAAATACCGTGGTATATCCGGAGTCACTGTTTGAATACGATGCTATTTACCAGTTGACTAAAGCCAGCGGAAGAGAGCACTCGGGTTTGTCGATGGATACGCAGCGTAACAATACAGATATAGCCTTCATTCCGCAATTGCCGGAAATGAATAACAGTACGGCGGTGCGGATATATACAGAGCAATATGCTTTTGATGATTGTGGTAATATTCAGTCGCTGAAACACAGCGCTACCGGGGCTACCTGGCAACAACGTTATCGTTATGAATATGAAGATGATCCTTCCAATGTCACCAACCGGTTGAAGGCAACCAGTATGCCGGGAGATGCACCTGGGGTATTCTCTGGTACTTATATGCATAATGCAGGAGGCAATATGACTTCCATGCCACATTTGCCTGGTGCCAACAGCATCACCTGGAATTTCCAGTCGCAGCTAAGTGCAGTGAATCTGGGAGGCGGTGGTCATGCATATTATGTGTATGGTTCCGGAGGACAACGGGCGCGGAAAATTATTGAGCGTATTGGAGGAAGAAAACTGGAGCGTATTTACTTCGGTGCTGTGGAGATCTACCGTGAAAGCACAGGTATGGGAGCACCTGATTTTGAGCGCTATACTTTGCGGGTGGCCGATAATACCGGTGCTATTGCCCAGGTGGATACCAAAACCATTGATACGTTGGGTAGCGATCCCGGTTCTGCGCTAAATGTGCCGGTGATACGTTATCAGTATGGCAACCTTATTGGTTCGGCCGTGATGGAAACCAATGCTGTCGGGGAAGTGATTTCCTATGAAGAATATCATCCTTTTGGTACTTCGGCTTACCGCATTGCGAAACCCGGGGCTGACCTCAGTATGAAACGTTACCGGTTCTGTGGTAAGGAAAGAGATGAGGAAACCGGCTTTTATTATGTAGGTGCGCGCTATTATGCGGCCTGGCTGGGACGCTGGACCAGCAGTGATCCGGCGGGATTTGTGGATGGTCTGAATTTGTATTGTTATTGTTCCAATAATCCTGTGATGAAACATGACCCTACCGGCATGGACGGGGTAACGATTCGCGGTCATGCCACGGGTCATGAAACGGAAGCAGATATTGCCAGGGTTTTAAGAAGACAGGGCTACGGTTTCCGGCGAATGCCTACCTGGGTACCCAATGCCAGTGGTACTGGTGGAAGATGGAATTTCGGTGATGACAATCTTTACCGGTTGCCACGTGGACATCGCAGCAGTTCACATAGTTCAGGCGCCACTCACCCTGGTGGAAGTGGGGCCGGCTCCGGCTCTGGTGGTGGTACTACGCCGCCGCCAACAGGAGGTTCTTCCGGAGGAGCGCCAGGAGCGCCTCCTCCGGATACGAACCCGCAAAGTGGTTCCACCGGTACGCCGGGTGGTGCAGCTGGTGGATCTCCGGGCGGATCTCCAGGCGGTAGCCCTGGTGGCAGTCCTGGTGGTAGCCCAGGCGGTAGTCCTGGAGGCAGCCCAACGGGAAGTCCCGGCGGTAGCCCGCAGGGAACGCCGGGAGGTAGCTCCAGTGGCACACCCGGAGGTACCGGCAGCGGTGGCGGCGGAGGAGGAGAACGTTCTTTCTGGAGTCGCGGTGGTGCCACATTACTCACTGGTTTGTTATTGCTGGGCGCTGGCTTGCTGACCATCTTTACTGCCGGTGCAGCCACACCTTTGCTGGTGCTGGCGGCTGGTGCGATGGCTACAGCCGGAGGTATCGCAGTAACTACAGCCAGCGCCGTACAACTGGGCGTTTCCTACAGTGGTGGTACTACTGCTGCGCAAGACCAGGAAATGTCTCATGCGCTGAGTACAGTGTCTTCTCTCAGTTCTCCGGGTGGACTGGTAGGTGGTACAGTAGGTGTGGCAGTTGATGGAGAGAGAGGGCTGGAAAGAGGTGCATTGATCGGCAATGTTGCAGAGCTGGGAACAGGCGTCGCCAGGTTTGGCATATCCAGGTTCTCCGGAGGATCTTACCGGATGCTGTCTCCAGACCCTGCTCTGGCAGGACAGGCCAGCACTTTTGCCCCCACTGTGCCACGAGGTGTGCAGGTGTTAAGTACACATGGCATACCCGGAATGGTGGATGTAGGAGGCACTATGGTACCGCTGGCAGAGCTGGCGCCTACCATACAAAGTACTGCAGGTGGCAGAGCCGTAGTACTTGCCTGTAACGTAGCACATGACCCTGCAGCAGTGCAGGCACTGGCTAATGAAACCGGACGGAGTATCACTGCTTACACCAACTTTGTAGGTGCTGCTGATTATAACAATATTGTGAGCTTTGCGGGCACACATCTCACCGGCCCCGTATTGCCACCCGTTATGACAGGACTTGCTACTCCGACAGTATTCAATCCGGCTTATCTGAGCCCATATCTTAGCCTGACACCTAATGTGGTTGCTCCCGCAGCCGCCACGGTAGGAGGGGTACAGGCGCAGCAATAAAAACGTGTAGTCGGTACCGTGGTAGCCATCAGGTTGCCACGGTACTCTGTAAATCCATCTTCATTGTTCTAATTCCAAAAAAATGAAAGCAAACCTCATCAAAGGGCACATTAAAAGTTCCCGAACAGGTCACCCCCTCCAAGGATTGAGGATTGAGGCCTGGAGCACAGAAGCACTCATCAATGTGCCGCTCGCCAAAGGAATGACCGACGAAAATGGCCGGTTTCTGCTGACTTTCAACGAAGGCCTGGTGCAGGAATTACTCCGGCATAATCCGCAAATCTATTTCCGGATCTGGCATGAAGAAATTATACTCTCTGGCAGCCACGATACCAAAAGCTGGAATGTTCATGAAGTAGTGGAAGAAATAGTACTGGAAGTGGAAGCAAAAGGTAGTCGCGCCAACGTACAAAGCGCCATCGTAACAGGCACCGTTTTTCAACCCGATAATACACCGGCCCCCGGCCTTACGGTGAAAGCATTTGATAAAGACCTCCGCTCTGAAACTGCTTTAGGAGAAGCGACTACCGACTCCGACGGAAAATACAGCATTCCCTACGATCAAAAGGTGGTGGAAAAAAATGAGTATAAAAGCGCAGATATACTGATGAGAGTATATCAGAAAAAGCAACTACTGTTTGAAACAGGAATCAACGACCTTGTATTCAATGCGCCCAGTAGAGTGAATATCGATATTCACCTGAAAGAAAGAGCCGGACGTACGCTCAGTGAATACGAAAACTATCTGCAGATATTATCTCCCGTAACCGGCAAAATAACACTGGATACCCTGGAAGAAACAACGGCGCACCCGGATGTAACTTTCCTTAGCAGGGAAACAGGTATCGACCATAACCGCATCGAATACCTGGCGCTGTCCTTTAAAATCCAGCAACAGTTTCAGTTTGAACCGGCCTTCTTCTATGGCTTGTTTAGGGAAGGTACCTTACTGAAGAATGACCTGCAACAATGGTTGACCACACGTGTTGCCATCAGCATTTCCTCCGACGTGAAAGCATTGGTGTATGAAACGGCATTGATAGATTCCGATATCATCAAGGCTGCCATTGCGGATGCTATCGCCGCCAATATCATCCCCGACATCAGTAAAGCGTTGGCCCGCCTGCTGCGTCAGTTACTTGACTTAAGGGAAGAAGCAAAGAAATATATACAGGAAGAAAGACCACAGCAATGGGCTAACCTGATTGTGGGTAGTATCAAAAACGGATCTTACCAAAACCTGGTAGAACTGATCAGTAAAAATGCTTTTGGCAATCTGCCGCAACTGCTGAACAACCTGGTAGCAGCCAATCCCTTTCTTAATGCCACCGCAGCAAAAGGAGCGACTGTAGATATTAATATCGCCAGTTTACTGGGTACCGATGAAACCCTGATACAGCACGTAAAAGAGACGGCCAATATAAAAGAAGAAAAAGACATATCTCAACTGGCCGCACTATCTACCGATGAATGGAAAGATTTGCTGAACCGTCTTCCCAATCATCAGCTAAGAGCCAGCATGACCGCCAGTAAAGATGCATTACACACGCATGCCACTATACTGCAAAGCCGGTTCCGCCAAAAATATCCGCATGTGGCGTTTATGGCTGATTTCAAAAGAGATCAACCTGCAGCAATGGATCAACTGAAACAGTTGCCGGATGTAGATCTTGGTGGTAATTCCATAGATGCACAGTTGAAGGATACGAAAGTATCTGACGATGCCAAAGCACAACTGCGTTCCCTGCAAAGACTATATAAACTCACACCGGATTACAGTAAAGCAAAAAAGCTACAGGATGATCAGTTAACAGCTGCTTATCATATTGTAGGACTGGGACAGAAACAATTCGTTGCCAGATATAGTAAAGACCAGACCTTTACCGAAAAGGAAGCGACCGCCGTTTATCAGAAAGCGGTGAACATCCATACCGCCGCCATAACACTCGGTGCGGAACTGAAGGAATATGCCGGTGCAGGTAAACTGAAAGCACTGAATGGGGAAGCATTGTCGTTGAAGATAGAACAGATATCGAAAGATTTCCCTAATCTGAAAAGCCTGTTCCAGGAAATAGATCTTTGCGAATGCATGGATTGCAGATCGGTGTACGGCCCGGCTGCTTATCTGGCAGATGTATTGCAGTTCCTGAAGAACCGCTTACTGGCCAATGGCACCAAAACGGCTAAAGACGTATTGTTTTCCAGACGTCCGGACATCGGTGATATCGATCTCAATTGTGATAATGCCAATACCCCCATTCCTTATATCGATCTCGTATGCGAAGTATTGGAAGATGCTGTGAGTCCCGATTTGGGCATATTACTCGATAACACTTTTACCGCCGACATGGTAAAAGGAAAAATCAATGCCCACCTGCTGACAGGTCTTACAGACAATGGTATAAAGAATGTGACTGATGAGGCCTTGCTGTATCCGAAATATTCCGCTGCCGGGGTAGATACTTATATGTTGCGGGATGCAAAAAGTACGACTAAAATATCCGCAGAAGGTACCGGCTGGCGGGTAAGGCAATTGCGGCAAACACACCTGAGCGCAGCCGAACTAAATGCTGCGCCGGAATATGTAAATGGGGATGCGTATGATACGCTCGCAATCTCACATATTTCCTTCGGGCTTCCTTTTGATATCTACCAGGAAAGAGGCAATAGTCTGCTGGAAATTGTAGGTATTGAACGGGCTGATCTGATGGACACCCTGGGTAATACCGCAGGCCCGGATGCTCCTTCCAAAGCAGCTGTGTACCTGAAAATATCGCCGGCAGAAAGAACGCTGGTCGTTACCCCTGATACTACCACCGCCGGACAGGCTGTCTACTGGAGTACAGGCGCTCTTCCATTGCTGCCTACCCTGCAGGAGGTAGATGTGTTTTTAAAGAAAAGCGGATTGAGTTATGTAGACTTGCAACAACTACTGAATCAGTCTTTCGTTAATCCCGGTAACAACCTCTTTATCCAGCACCTGGATAATACCTGTGATACGGCGAAGAAAATAATTGCCAACCTGGATGAAGCGGCATTGGATCGTATGCACCGTTTCCTGCGGCTATACCGGAAAGCAGGGGTTAGCATGGATAACCTGAACAGTATGATCATGTATACTGCGTTGGGCAATCAACAACTCAATGATGCCACGTTGGTGGTGATAGTAGATCTATTCAAACTGCAAAACAGTCTTGGTATTACACTGGAACAGGCTTTGTCTTTTTATGGACAGCAACCAGCTGCATTATATACCTCCGTGTACCTGAACAGGATCGCGACCAATCCGATAGATGAAGCATTTACAATTAAAAACATCGCGGCTAATGAGCTGTTGCCATTGGGTACCCGTGATACGTTAACTGCACATCTTACTACCCTGAGATTAAGCCTGAAAGCGAAGGCGGATGATATTACTTTTCTCATTAGCCGGTTAAACCCGGCAGATACCACGCTGACGCGCGACAACCTGGCCTTCCTGTATCGTCATGCGTTGCTGGCCAACCTGCTGGGATTGAAGTTACCGGATATGTTTACATTCAGTACGTTGTCTGCTTTACCGTTATTTACCACACCTGCTGATACCAGCGCTTTTGTGGCCAGTGTACGGTTTATGCAGACGGCAGGTTTCACGGTGAGCGAATTGCAATGGTTCCTGCAGAATAGTGATCCCAGCGGCTTATTAGCGATGCAGGATGCTACCATCACCACCTGGCTGACTGCTTTACAGACGGCTTATCAACAGGCCTTCAATACAACCCGGTCGGGATTTAATGCTGCATTGTCTCCTGATGAAAACAAGAATGGACTCAAACAACAAATGAGCCTGTTACCCGGTCTGACTGCTGCAGTAGTAGATAAGATCATGGCTATCATCAGTGGTGCTTTTGCGGATACACTTACCCCACAGGCGTATGTAGATGCCAACCTGGGAGGTTATTTCAGTACCCTTGATATCCAGGCTAAAATTACCGCGTTGCTGGCGTTGTTGCCGGGCGATCCTGGTCTGCCTGCCGCCCAGAACGCATTGATACAGTCTTTCAGTACTCCCATCTCCGTTTACCTTTTTCATGCCGGTAAACAAACGGCTTTGTACAATGCGGTGCAAGGCACATTTGGTACAACGGATGTGATCACCCAGGTACTGCTGCAATATGGGTCACTGAAATTCCCTGGCCCTGCCGCATTGCTTGGAGATATCCTGTCGGACGATTCGCTGATTGATACTTTAAATACACCGCCTGTTCCGCCGGTGATAACACCAGCCGGATTTGATGCGCAATACCGGGCCACCCGCCTGCTGAAGGTGATGGTCAGTTATCTCAGTAAGATCAGCATTTCCGCAAAAGACCTGCAATGGTTCCTGCAAAATAATGCTACAATGGGCTGGCTGGAACCTGATACGCTTCGGTATACGGGAGATGTGCCGGCGGCTGATTTTAGTAAATGGGTAAAATGGCAGGAGGCGCTGTTGCTGATGCAAAATTATGGAACGGTACAAAGTCCGGTAGATGCCAATGTGGTATTGTCCTGGACGGATGTATGGGGACAGGTGGCATCGGGTGCTTCACAGCCGGATACTTTCCAGACGCTCACGTTGTTCACAGGATGGGATCCTGCCGATATCAGCGACCTTACTATCTGGTACGGCTATACGTACCCGGCGGATTTTAAACTTCCCGCTACGTATCTCCGACTGGAAGCTGCCACGGCGGTATTACGGTTGCTGGGTGTACCAACGGCCACGGCTACACAGTTTATCCAGCCTGTACTCACGGAGGTGGAAGCAGGTCTGATCACACAGGCGCTGCGTAATAAATACGATGACAAACAATGGCTGAACGTCATTCAGCCGGTGGAAGATACATTGCGTCCGCGGAAAAGAGATGCGCTCGTTGCTTACCTGCTGGCATCTAACCCTGACCTGAACGGCTCGAATGATCTGTATGACTATTTCCTCATGGACGTACTGATGCAGCCCGGGCAGCCAAGTTCCCGCATCGTCATGGCACATGGTATACTTCAACTATTCATACAACGCTGTCTGATGGCACTGGAACCCGATGCCATCGCGGATGTAACGAATGATGACGGCTGGAGCCAATGGATTTGGATGAAAAATTTCCAGGTATGGGTAGCCAACCGGAAAATTTTCCTGTACCCGGAAAACTGGATACAGCCTGAACTACGTGCCGACCAATCTTATTTCTTTGCCGACCTGATCTCTGAACTGCAACAAAATGAAGTGACAGATGACAACGTGGAAACGGCGGCCATACATTACCTGGAAAAACTGGACGATGTAGCCACCCTCGATGTAAGGGCCTGCTACTACGATGTAAGTACTTATACCATGCACGTTATTGCACGGGTGCGCGGAGGCAGTACCTACTACTATCGCACAGGAGTGAAAGAACGCAAGTGGGAGCCATGGACTAAAGTTGATGTGGATATTTCCGGTGATCACCTGTTGGCATATATGCTTAACAACCGCCTGTTCCTGGCCTGGCATCTGCCCACCGAAGAAATACAACAAGGCCAGAGCGTGTCTATTCCCAGCACACCTATCAACCAGGCGGCGCCGGCGCCAATGAAGCGGTATAAAATACAGCTGGCCACCAGTGAATGTATCAATGGGGTATGGCAACCCAAACGGACTTCGCAGGATGTATTGCACACAAACTATTATGCTGATCTCAATCCGGTGAAAGATACCTTCCGTATGCTGGACTTCGACATGGGGGCGGTGGGCTATGGTATTCTCTGCACTTTCGATAGTCATGCCATTGGAATGTTCAATCTTACCGGATGTAAAGGTTACCCTGAAGTGGCTTACTGGGGAGATCAGTCGCTTCCTTATCTCGATTTTATCCCGGATTTTATGGATACCAAATTCCTGCAGATGCAGTACCGGGAAAACGATAACAGATCACTCGATACGCTCTCGATGAGAAGCATATTAAGTCCTTACAACTTTGATCCTGTTCTTAATGCTACCCCGGGCATCTTCCGGATTACGTATCCACATGAGTTCTCATTGATCGATTGGATTTATGTAGCACTCGAGCTGATGTCAGCTAAGAATAGCTACCCTACCAATAACGAGTTCGGTGGTCATAGGAGATTAGTGCTGCCGATGGCCAGTTTTATGCCGTTCTTTTATGCCGATGGATCCAGGGAGTACGTGATTATACCAGGCTTCTTCGGTGAAAATGGCACCAATGCACGCACCTTCAGCGATATTTACAAGTTCGTTACTGACCTGATTGCGTTAGTCGTTAAGTATGTTAAAATCCTGATAGCAGATCCGGCGCATGATTTCAATAAAATGTTGCAGCAGCTGCACGCAGATACGGAATATATCCGGCTCACAGCAGAATGGGATTTTTATAAGAAACATAAGCCGCAGCTGATGTTCCGCAACTTCTATCACCCATTGGTATGCTATATCAAGAGTACCGTGTACAAGGGAGGACTGCCGGCTATCATGACGTATGACGTGCAGTCGAAGGTGAACAGCTTTAAATTCGATACCACCTATCAGCCGCAATCACCGGTAGCAACACCTTACCCGGTAGAGAACATCGATTTTGATGCGGACGGAAGTTATTCATCCTACAACTGGGAATTATTCTATCATCTGCCTTTCTTCATAGGCAACCAGTTAAGCCAGAATCAACGGTTTGAAGAAGCGCGCAAATGGTATCACTACATCTTTAATCCTATTGGAGGCGCAGGTGGCAGTGCTCCGCAGAAATATTGGATCACCAAGCCTTTCCATGAATTCTTTGACTACGTGGATCAGCGTATCGATACCATCATGAATAACATTGCGAGTGACCCTACCGGTACGGTCTATAAGGATCTGGTCAATGCAGTAGAGAGCTGGCGGGAAAATCCGTTTATGCCACATGAAGTAGCCCGCACCCGACCGCTGGCCTATCAAAAGGCGCTGCTCATGAAATACCTCGATAACCTGATCGCCTGGGGTGATAACCTGTTTATGCAGAATACCATGGAATCCCTCGTACAGGCGACACAGTTATATATCCTGGCAGATAAGCTGCTCGGACCAAAGCCAATGATCATTCCACCTGCTGTACCCGTTCCGGATGAAACCTACAATCAGCTGGAGGTGAAGTTGGATGCTTTCAGCAACGCTATGGTAGACCTGGAAAACCTGGTACCCGACCTGAATGTGTTGCCGCATAAGGGCGCAGAATTACCTACTCCGCATAATACAGTGTCTTCCCTTTACTTCTGCATACCTGCCAACGAGCAATTATTGTCTTACTGGGATACAATTGATGACAGGTTATACAAGATACGGAACAGTGAAGATATCAATGGGGTACACCGTGTACTTGCATTGTTTGCACCGCCGATAGATCCTGGTATGCTGGTGCGTGCTGCTGCCGCTGGTTTGGATATCAGTACTGTTACCAGTATGCTCAATGCACCATTGCCATTATACCGTTTCCGTGTAATACTGCAGAAAGCCACTGAACTGGCCGAACAGGTGAAAGCCACCGGCGCAGCCTTGTTGGCTGCTTTGGAAAAGAAAGACAATGAAGCACTGGCGCTGTTAAGAGCCGGAGAAGAAATAAAATTGCAACAACAGTTGCTGTTGATCCGACAAACGCAGGTGGAAGAAGCATCACAGTCGATCGAAGCATTACGGAAAACCAAGGCGATTTCCCAGAAAAAATATGATTACTACAGCAGCCGTGATTTTATGAATGGTTGGGAAATAGCACAGGCAGGTATTTCGGCAGGTGCTATTATATCTGAAATAGTAGCCACCGTACTGGATGCTACTTCCGGCGGCACACATATGATACCGATCATCACCGGTGGTGCTGCCGGTTTTGGTGGATCGCCAGTGGTGACAGTCTCTTTTGGTGGTAATAATGTGGGTAGTTCTACCGGGCAATTCGGTACCCTGTTCCGTGGCATCGCCGGCATCCTGCATTCTACTTCCAGTCTTATTGGTAACATAGGTGCGTATCAGCGCAGAATGGACGACTGGGGTCTGCAGAAAGACATGGCTTCCCTGGAACTGGAACAGATGGACCAGCAAATAGTAGTGGCGGATATCCGGAAGGACATTGCCGTGAAGGAAACAACCACTCAACAGCTAAGGATACAACAGGCACAGGAAGTAAATACATTCATGACGAGTAAGTACACCAACAAAGACTTGTATGCATGGATGACAGGGCAAATCAGTACGCTCTACTTCCAGTCATATCAGCTGGCATTTGCCATGGCCAAACAAGCGGAACAATGCTATCAGTTTGAACTGGCGGCAGACAGTAATGTGATTCAGTATAACTACTGGGATACTATGAAAAAAGGACTCCTGTCGGGCGACCGGCTCCTGCTCGATGTGAAACGGCTGGAATCCAACTATCTTCATAATAACCAACGTGAATTTGAACTCACCAAAAATATCTCAGTAGCAGCATTGTCACCAGAAGCTCTGCTACAGCTGCGTAATACAGGTCAGTGCGATATCAATATTCCGGAAATGGTATTCGATATGGACTATCCGGGTCATTATCTGCGCCGTATTAAAGCCATTTCAGTGAGTATACCTTGTATCAGTGGGCCACTGGTATCAATATCCTGCACATTGTCGCAGGTCAGCAACAAATACCGCAGGAATACCAAGCTTAATCCTGCAGGAGCAGATGCGTATGATAAGTACGTGGAAAAAGCAGGAGGCGACGACCGGTTTACGTATAACCTTGGTGCGATTCAATCTATTGGCACCAGCCACGCACAGAATGATACAGGGTTGTTTGAACTAAGTTTCCATGACGACCGATACCTGCCTTTTGAAGGTACTGGTGCCATCAGCTCCTGGCACCTGGAAATGAATGATCCATCCTCCCTGGCACAATTCGATTACCAGAGTATCACGGATGTGATTATACAGATAAGCTATACATCCCGGCAGGGTGGAGGATTGTTCAAAAAGGAAACAACCGACTACCTGAAGATACTGTTTAAGAAAATCGTAGATAGCGTACCGGCAGCTGGTCTCTTCCGCATGTTTGATCTGCGGCATGAAATGTCGGATAACTGGTATGCATTTATGAATGGCAGCGGCACTTTCAGTGGCAGCTTAACAAAAGCAGTCTTACCTTACTTCACACAAAATAGTGCTATCAAAGTAACAGTACAGAGCGTAGCATTGTTTGTACTCACCAGTAACAGCGGCAACCTGATGGTGTCTGTTAACGGCGCCCCTGCCCAGGCCATGACGAAGAACGCCGGTAAATTTGGTACTCAGATTCAGTTGATAGATCCGATCAGTGCGATTACAGGTAATATAAAACTGGCTAGTGATCACATCGACTATAGTTTTGCGGTACAGAATTTTGCTACGGTAAAAGGTACTATTGCCGGTGCATGGCTGGTAGTGAATTATACGATGGAATAGTCATGAAGTCGTTGCCAGAGAATTTTTTATTTGATACAGTGTAGCGGAACCAGAGCATTTGTTCCAGACAGAACGAAGACCTGGACGGATAATAGGACAAGACCAGGAAGTAGCAATACCACCTGGTCTTTTTTAGTATATCAGGACAATCAATTGGACGGGTTTACAGGATAGGGAACAGAAAATCCTCGTTTTTTTATATTTTCGCTCCATGAAATGGCTGCTCCTGTTGTTTTCATTGTATGTAGTGATACTTTCCGGCATCCCCTGTGATTGCCAGGAAGATAACTTCATGTGTACAACAAGAGAGGCGATGAGCGGTCATCATCAACATGAGACGGACCACCAGAAGCAGGATTGCCCATGCTCTCCATTCTTCGCCTGTAGTACCTGCCATGGAGTAGTATTGCCAGAGGCCACCATCTGGATTACAAAACCGGTATACACCACGAAACAATCCGTCTTTCGCCCATTTAAAGAAAACGCCATCTCTCAATCCCGCTTGCCCATCTTTCAGCCGCCCCGGTTGTCATAGTTTCAGCGAACGACGCAATAACTATAAGGGATCACCAGTGCATGGTGAAGTACATTTTATTTACTATCAAACAAAGAATGAAACATATATCTTTCTTAGCAGTTTTGCTATGCTCATTTGTCGTGAGCCTGGCACAACATAAAATAATTGTGTCTGTTAGAGATGCAAATTCCAGCGCGCCATTGGCTGGTGCTACGGTACTTATAAATGGCAGCAACGGAACACAAACGGATACAAAAGGAATAGCAGTATTCACAGATATCAAAGGTGAACAGCATCAGTTAATAGTGCGTTTTGTAGGCTACAGGGAATATGATCAGCCGCTTCATTTCCCACTTTCAACAGATACGCTCACGGTATTACTGGAGCATGCAGGAGAAGACATAGAAGAAGTAGTAATTTCTTCTACCCGCAGTACAAGAACCATTCAGAATATTCCTACAAGAGTAGAGTTTATAGGAGGGGAGGAGCTGGAAGAAAAAGGAAATATGAAACCCGGTGACATCAGAATGATGCTGAATGAGAGTACCGGCATTCAAACGCAACAGGTATCCGCCACCTCTGCCAACGCGAGCATACGTATTCAGGGATTGGATGGGCGATATACACAGATATTGAAAGACGGATTTCCTTTGTATGCAGGTTTTTCCGGAGGACTGGGACTGTTGCAAACACCGCCACTGGATTTAAAACAGGTAGAAGTAATAAAGGGCGCTGCCTCCACTTTGTATGGCGGCGGTGCTATAGCCGGGCTTGTAAACCTGGTATCAAAGGTACCGGCAGCAGAAAAGGAGCTACGTTTCTTTCTAAATGGTACTTCTGCCGGCGGACTAGATTTGAGTGGTTACTACGGGCAGAAATTTGAGAAGGTAGGCGTAACAGTCTTTGCGTCCCGCAACAGCAATCAGCCATATGCCCCGGGGAACACGCCATTCACCGCTATCCCGAAATTCGACAGATACGTTATTAATCCAAAGCTATTTATTTATTTCAGTCCTATAACGAAATTGAATATAGGTGTAAATGGGGTGTTTGAAGACAGGACCGGCGGAGATATCAAATATATCAAAGGGCATGGCGACAGTACACATAGTTATTTTGAAAGAAATAAAAGTACGAGACTTTCTACTCAACTTGCATTTGAACACCAGTTGAATGAGCATAGTACGCTGACGGTAAAAAATTCATTCAATAATTTCCAGCGCACTATCACCATTCCGGACTACATCTTTGATGGTAAACAACTTTCGTCCTACTCAGAAGCAACCTATAGTAATCGGCATGAAAACGTGGAGTGGATCGGAGGACTAAATTATTATACAGATAATTTTAAAGAGCATCCTGCAGATTCATTTCCCAAAAGGAATTATGATCAGCAAACAGTAGGAGCATTTATACAAAACACCTGGAAGGCTAACCAGTGGCTGCAACTGGAAACAGGTATCCGGGGTGATTACGTAATAGACTATGGTTTTGTATTGCTCCCGCGGCTCTCTGCGCTCTTCAAAATTTCACCGAAAGTTACTTCCCGTATTGGCGGCGGCTTGGGGTATAAAACGCCCACTATTTTCACGGAAGAAACGGAACGAATTCAGTTCAGGAATGTATTTCCGGTCAATGCGGACGACAATACCCTTGAAAAATCATACGGTGGAAACTTCGACATCAATTATCGTACAGCGTTCTTTGCTGATAAATTAAGCTTAAGTATTAATCAGCTGTTTTTTTATACGCGGATAAATAATCCGTTATTAATGGAAGCCGCAGCGGCTAACCTGGTGAATGTGAATGGCTACATGGATACCAAAGGCTGGGAAACCAATGTAAAGCTGGGATACGGGGATTTCAAACTATTTATCGGATATACTTTTACAGATGCACGGATAACGGAGCAGGGAGTAAAACGTGACAATCCTTTAACGGCGCGTCACCGGCTGAACAATGTGCTGATGTATGAAATAGAAGATAAATGGAAAGTTGGGCTGGAGGCATACTATTATAGCAAGCAGCCGCTGAGTGATGGCACCATGGGGAAACAATACTGGTTATGTGGATTTATGGCTGAAAAATTATGGGAGCGGTTTTCAATATTCGTGAATTTTGAAAATATGCTGGATACCCGGCAAACGCGCTTTGATAGCATTTATATGGGTACGGTAACACATCCCGTATTCAGAGACATTTACGCCCCGCTGGATGGATTTGTAGTGAATGGCGGATTGAAATTAAAACTATAGAGTATGGGGCATAACGCCCCTGCTTTTAAATGATAACTGCGGCATATTTGCAGTGAGTTATTTTACTTTAGTAATAACCCAATCAACCGTTTCTCTCTTAATCATTTTTTTTAACCCAACCCTGTTTTATGAGCAAATACATTCTCTCCTTTCTATTGTTGAGTACTACCATATTCACTGCATGTAAGAAAGAGCAGTCCGGCTCCTCAGCCGATAACGCAGTCGCACCTGCTGATAAAGTGCAAACAACCAATCACCAGGACGAGGTACTTACACCCGCAGGCTGGGTGAATAAGTCACTGGTGCATCATGTTGAAACCGGCGAATACCTGAGTGGAGAAGGCAGCAGGCTTCGTAAGTATGACCGCCAGGGTAAAGTGGTAGCCGATTACGGCGCTATTGAACAAACAAGCGGGAACACGCCTTTTTATCCGGGTAATACAAAGAAATCCGGAAAGGATATATTCCCACTCGGTTCCGGCTGGATCACCTACACTTACTGGACGAACAGTTCGGCTACGCCTATTTCTTATTTTAATACTAACTGGACAGTTCCGCCTGCGCCGGCGGTAAATTCCGGTCAAACGATCTTCCTCTTTAATGGTTTACAGAATGCCAACAACATCCTGCAACCTGTATTGCAGTGGGGACCGTCTGCCGCCGGTGGTGGTAACTATTGGGCTATTGCCAACTGGTATGTAGGTAATAATTCCGTATTCAGCAACCTGATACGGGTAGCTCCTGGTACTAACCTGCAGGGTATCATGAGTCTTATTGGAGGAAGTGGAAGTACTTATAGCTACACTTCTGCTTTTGCAGGCTATCCCTCCATTACGCTTACCGTTAACAACATTCCCAAGCTTTACTGGGCTGCTGAATCATTGGAAGCATATGGCGTTGCAAGTTGCTCCAACTACCCAAATACGGCTAAAACAAGGCTTAGTGCAATTGAGCTGAAGGTAGGCAGTGCACAGGCGCCGTTGTCATGGAGCGTGGCCAATGCGGTCACCGACTGTGGACAACATGCTACTGTTGTTACGCCAGGTACTCCTAACGGTATCGTGGATATTTATTATTGATAATGACTTAAAACGGTTCCGGGCCATGAAACCTTGCTGGCTTAGCCAGCAAGGTTTCATTTCTATCATAACACCTCATGATTACAGGACCGGCGGAGCTTTCAGCCGGATCAGGCATCTGGTATTTCAGGCTCAACCAGCTTCGCTAATTTCTCCAGCGACTCCTGCCATCCCAGGTAGCACATTTCTGCAGGTATGACAACAGGAATACCTGTTTGTGTGATTTTTATTTCTGTACCTACCAACGTTTTCCGAAGCAAAACAGTAGTGACCATCTCACCAGGCAGGTTCGGGTCATCAAATTTATCGGTGTACTTCAGCAACTCGTTGGGTTTGAGCTCCAGGTATTCTCCACCAAATGAATGACCGTTGCCGGTGGTGAAATTTTGAAATGACATCTTAAAGGTGCCTCCCTGTTTTACGTCCATTTCGTGAACAGTACAAAGAAAGCCATATGGAGGCAGCCAGGAAGCAATGGCCAGCGCTTCAGTGAATGCGCGGTATACCTTTTCCGGAGACGCTTTGAGAACCCGGTGCAACGAAACATTATTGTCTGACATAACATCTTATTTTCATTTCCTACTCTTCTGGCTTTTCGGTTCCGCCCGTTTTTTTAGTGGTCGCTGCTCCACTTAGTTTATTTGTTCATTTCAGTATTGTAAAGATGGAAGGAAAATTTGGTTTTGACAGAGGCTAAATACGACAGTCTACGGGTTATTTGCGACCATATTTGCAAAAGCATTTCTCATAACCGATACAGCCCCCCAAATTTTTATCTCCTGAAAATTAAAGAAAAATTTGAGAAACCAATCAGTTGCACATATATTTGCAACCGATTAGTTGCGTAATTAAAATAATAACTATGAAAAGTAAAATCCTCTTTATTTTATGTCTATTGACCGGCCTCCTGTTTATTAATGCAGGCCTGGATAAATTCTTTCACTATATGCCGGTTCCTAAAGACATGCCTGATAAAATGGTGAAAGCAGGGATGGCCTTTATGGAAATAGGTTGGCTCATGCCATTGGTGGGCGCCATAGAAGTGCTCGGCGGCTTGTTATTGATCCCAGGGAGGACGAGGGCGCTTGGCGCAATTGTGATCTTACCTGTTTTAACGGGCATTCTGCTTGCCTGCATCAGCATGGCTCCATCCGCTCTGCCTATTGCATTTGTGTTGATTGCAGTCATTCTTTGGGTAATAATTGATAACAGGGGAAAGTACCTTCCCATGATAGAAAAGTAATTTAGTGGTATGGGGCCTGATTGCCATCAATCGGGCCCCATACATAAACGATACTTTAATGAGAAGAGATATTTTCCAGGCCATCGCCGACCCCACACGGAGGGCCATCATCGCTTTAATTGCAGTACATGCAATGACACCTAATGCTATCGCCGAGCATTTTGACACGACGAGACAGGCAATTTCCAAACATTTGAAAATATTGACGGAATGCGAACTGGTAAAACAGGCATACCAGGGAAGGGAAATTTTTTATCAGCTTGAAATTGATAAAATGAAAGAGATCGACAAATGGCTGGAACAATTCAGAAAGATTTGGGAGAGCCGTTTCGATCAACTCGATCAACTATTGGCAACGATTAAAAAACAAAAGAAATGAAAAACAATTTGCAATTCGACTTCCTCGTAGATAAGAAAGAAAATACGCTGACCATCAGACGTGAGTTTTTAGCCGACCGGCAATTGATTTGGGATTGTTATACCAAAAGTGAATTACTTGACAGGTGGTTTGCGCCCGCTCCACTTACCACAAAAACAAAATCAATGGACTTCCGTGAAGGAGGTCACTGGCATTACGCCATGGTAGAACCCAACGGTACAGAATATTGGGGATATACAACGTATCTGAAAATAAAACCAATTGACTACTACACTTCCTTAGACGCTTTCTCTAATGCCGAAGGTGAAATAAATAAAGACCTGCCCAGCGCCGAGTGGCTGGTGACTTTTATAGACAAGGGTGAAAACGCTTTAGTAGAAACGATCGTCACCTATAAATCTTTGTCAGATCTGGAACAGGTGGTGCAGATGGGCATGGAACAAGGGATGCTGGCAACCCTGGAAAAATTAGACCAATTATTATTAACCATAAATAAGTAAAAATATGAGCAACAAGGTTACGGTTACCGCCAGCATAAATGCAGATACTCATAAAGTTTGGGACTATTATACCCAACCCGGACACATTACAAAATGGAATTTTGCAGACCCTTCCTGGCAATGCCCTGCTGCTGCAAATGATATGCGCGTAGGTGGTAAATATTCAGCAAGAATGGAAGCGAAAGACGGAAGTTTTGGCTTTGACTTTGAGGCTACTTATAATGAAATTGTTGATGGTGAAAAATTTACCTATACCATGCCGGATGGCAGACAGGTAACCGTTAACTTTAATAAGGAAGGAGATAAAACCGAAATTGTTGTAACATTTGACGCGGAACAGGAAAATCCAATAGAAATGCAAAAGAGTGGTTGGCAGGCAATTCTCGACAATTTCAAAAAATATACGGAATCAAACTAAAGCGGGATATTTAGTATATCCATTGAAGTTCGATAATGTAACCTGATATACAGCATAAGCTGAAAAGCCGGCAGATACAATATCTGCCGGCTTTTCAGCTTATGCCGTAATAAAGCGTTGTATTCCGCATACATGCCCTCGAATTTACGATTAAAAAAGTGACAGACGGTGACATTATAACCACGAGACCGTATATTTTTTCGCTACTCTTTTTTCATATTTTTTGATTTAAAAAACGATGACGCAAAGGGAAATGTACCAGGTGTGCGGATAGATACCTTTCCTTAAAGAGTAATATGATGGCAGCAACTGCCAGCAGAAGCGTGGATGGAAAAGCGGCGCCTGCTCCAAGTGGCGTTATTGCTACCAGAAAAACTGTAGCTGCAATTAACCCCAGCTTCAGCAGTGCATCCCTGGCAGCAATGAAAATGCCTGTTGCCAGCTGACATATAGAAATAGACACGACAATAGCAGTGGTATTATCACGAAATGCACCATAAATGAACTGTTCGTAAACGGCTGAAACAGTCATTGCTCCATATGCCATAAACAGTTCCGGTGACCGGATAGCCATGAAGGCATTGAAGAGCGCGGCGCCAATAAAGAGCAGTGCCAGCAGGAGCCGGGCGATAAGAGGCCAGAAAATAGCAGTTATCAGTATTGCCAGACTGACTGCATTGGCTATCAGGTAGGTGAGGGAGAAAATATTTGCATGCATGATATCAATTTTAAAATATGATCAATGGAAATCAATTCTCTTGTTGATAATAAAATTAAAGGAAAAGCAGCCCTGGATAAATGATGCCGGTCATATATATTCTTGATTCACATCATCATTCCGGGGATGACGAGAATCATAGTTTGCCCTAATAAGGGTCATAATTCATTTTTCTTTCCGGTGGTAGATTTGAATAAAATTAAAAACACGATGCAAAAGATAGCCGCCATATTTGATGGACTCAGATTTTCTGAGAGTACCCTCCATTATTCCATATTGATTGCGAAGCAACAGAAAGCACACCTGACCGGTGTTTTCTGCCAGGATTTTACCTACAATAGTTTCAGTTTGCACCAATTGTTGAAAGCAGGAACAGCCGAGGTAACCATCAGACAACTTGAAGCTGCGGATAAGGAGAAGCGCGAAGCGGCTGCTGGTATATTTGAGGCCGCCTGCCAGAAAGCAGGGATAGCCTACAGTGTTCACCGCAATAGAAATATTTCGCTCCTGGCTGCGCTGGAAGAGAGCATTTATGCAGATTTGCTCATTGTGGATGCCCGTGAAACATTTGTGCACGATGATACGAAGCCGCCTACCCGTTTTATAAGAGATCTCCTGGCAGATGTGCAATGCCCCGTACTAGTTGTGCCTACCCAGGTGATGGTGCCTCCTGTTTTCAGTGATATCAATAATGTAGTGTTGTTGTATGACGGGGAGCCATCTTCCGTATATGCTATAAAAATGTATAACTACCTGCTGACTTCTTTGCAAACATTACCAACCACTGTGTTATCCGTCAATCCCGAGGGAAATCATCTGGAGAATAAACATCTTATAAAAGAATTTATTAAAAGACATTTCCCGGATGCCGGGTATAAGGTAATGGAAGGCGTTCCGGAAGAGGAAATTGTAAGCTATATGCTAGGGGAGGCGGAAGGAACCATCGCAGTGCTGGGGGCTTACAGGCGCAGTACTGTTTCCCGCTGGTTCCGGGAAAGTATGGCAGACGTACTGATGCAAACATTACCATTTCCCCTGTTTATTGCTCATAATAAATAATAACTATGATCATAAATAGTCAAAATACTGATCGTGGTCATGTTCTGCCGATTCGTTTGACAATAACTTAGACAATTTAATATTAAACAATAAGATGATACAAGATAATTTAGATGGGCGTTTACTACCACACGAATCCTGGAAGTATATACTAAGGGTGATGGAGGATGAAACCATTATTTTTAAGACGCAATTGGCCGATATTCTGTCTAATGATTTTGATAGAAGACATCTGGGGCACCTGGAAGTTTTTCAGCACAGATTTCTGAAGATAGATGAACAGATAGGATTGTTGAGGCATGAAGTAAGAGAGCTGCTGGAGGCAATGCAACATGATAGCAGGACGGCGATCTATCCGGCGCGTGTTACGGCACTGCAGGAGATGCTGGCAGCCAAAATTGATACTTTACAGGATAGTTTTGAGACCCTGGCGATGGACTTTAAAAGATATCTGCATACATATTTTCCCGCCGTCTAGTATATCATATTAGCCAGTTTCTTTTCATCAAGAATAACTACTACACCTTCTTTTATATCTATGAGTTTCTCATCACGAAAGTCACTTAAGGTACGAATAAGGGATTCTGTGGCGGTTCCGGCAATATTGGCGAGGTTTTCCCTGCTGATTTTTACGATGAATGGTGGTTCGTTCTTAGGGTTGTATTTTTTATGGAGATTTAATAATGCTTCCGCTACTTTTTTCCTGAGGGAATTGTACGCAAGCCCCAGCAACTGTTGTTCTCTGGAAGCCACATTTTTAGCCAGCATCCGGATAAACTGGAGCGCAACTTCATAATTGTTATGAAGCAATTCCTCAAAGTCTTTTAATGGGATCACTGCAATTTCAGTATCTTCCATTGCAACGGCGGAGTCTTTATAAACAGATCCTTCCAGTAAGGCTGTATATCCTAAAAAGTCCCCATCGCTATAAAGCTCTGTTACCAGTTCTTTTCCCAGGTCATTGCTTTTACAGGTTTTTACTTTTCCTTTCTGAACAAAAAATAACCTGGAAGGATGATTGCCCTCTGTATAAATGGCTTGCTTTTTTTTGTATTTATCAATATTCCTTCCTTCCGCCAGTGCCTTAAGAGAATCTTTCCCGGTGGCTTCATACATGAGTTTATTTAAGCCTTGCAGGTTGGGTGGGAACTGCAGGTTTTTAATGGCTGCTTTTCTTAGCCTGCTGGCTATGGCGTCCCATAGTTCGGTTCCGGTGAAGGGCTTTGTTATGTAATCATCTGCTCCCATGCCCATTCCTTTTCTGAAATCCGCCCTTTCTGTTTTTGCAGTCAGAAAAATGAATGGTGTGTCTTTTACGGCTTCATGCTGTTGCATGAGCTGTAAAACGCCGAAGCCATCAAGTACCGGCATCATAATATCGCAGATCACCAGGTCGGGTTGATGCTGTAATATCATTTCCACACCGGTTTTTCCATTATCAGCAGTAAGAACGTTGTAGCCGGCAATGGATAAAATATCCACTGTGTTTTCGCGCAGTTGTTCATTGTCTTCAATCAACAATATTCTTTTCATATTACTATAGGACGTTTTCTTTATCAATAGGGAAAATAATAGTAAAGGTAGTGCCTTTGTTTAATTCACTGGTGCATAAAATATTGCCATTCATCATCTCACTATATCTGTGAACAATATGCAGGCCTAAGCCGGTTCCCTGAATGTTACTGACATTGGCGCCCCGGTAGAATCGTTCAAACAGGTGTTCCTGATCTTCCTCCGACATACCAATTCCATTATCTCTCACGAGGAGTGTGAATTCGTCCTCATTTTTGTGCGTTTCAATTTCTATAAGGCTGCCGGATTTCGAAAATTTGATAGCGTTACCCAGCAGATTCATGACAATATGCTTTATCAGCGAAGGGTCCAATACCAGATTTTTTCCACCGGTATGTTTGTATTTAATGATCTGATTGTCTTTTACAATGCCCTGCATTTCCTGGATGATCGTATTGAAATGATCTTCAATTTCAAATTCAGCGCTTCGTACCTGTATCTTTCCTTCTTCAATTTTTCCAACTGAAAGGAAATCATTCAAGGTATCTGTTAACAGGCTGACATTATTAACAATTCGTTGTAAGTGTTTATTACGGATGGGCTGATCCTGATCTGTATCGTAGTGTTTTACAAGAAATGCGGAGGAAAGAATAGTGCTCAGTGGGGTGCGGAATTCATGGGAAGCCATGGAAACAAAGCGGGATTTCAGGTCGCCAAGTTCTTTTTCTTTACCTAATGCGATGGTAAGTTCTTCTTTAGATGCCTCCAGTTCTTCTAATGCTTTGCGCAACTGTACCGTACGGTCTTCCACCATTTCTTCGAGTTCATTGTAAAGCTTTTCTACCCGTTCTTCTGCTTTTTTTCTTTCTGTAATATTGCTGATATAGGCAATGACAAAATTACCTTCTTCATTGGAATAATGACTAAGACTGATTTCTACTGGAAATTCCGTTCCATCTTCGCGAACAGCGTAAAGGTCAAGACCTATACCCATTGGTCTGCTCTGTGGATCCGCATTATACCTTTCCCTGTGTCCAATGTGGCGCTGGTGAACGCGCTGAGGAATTAAAATTTCGACCTTTTTCCCTAACAGCATTTCCCGCTTATAACCAAACTGTTGCAAGGCAAAATCATTGATAAGTACCATTTCTCCCTGTTTGTTCGCAACAAGAATTCCAATACTTGCATAGTCGAATAATGCCCCAAAACGCTCCAATTCCTTATTGAGTTGTTGTTTGTGGTGTCGGTCGGATAAAATATCTGTGATCCGGCAAAAGCAATAATCTTTATGATTATGCTTAAGAAAAAGTTCTTCATATACGCCCGTAAAGGTTTCTCCTTTTACGTTTTTGTATGCCCGTTCCTTCACAATCAGAGCACTCGGGGTGTTTTGCTCCGCTGTATCAATGACGCCTATTTTATTTTGCTCCATGATGCGCTCCAGCGATGGATAATCGTCTGTCCCCAGCATTTTAATACCAGTATCATTAATATAAATCAACTTGCCGCTTTCCAGTTCTCTAACAGCTACGAGACCGGGAATACGTTCCAGGATAGCCGCAAAAATGCTCAATTGAAAGTTTATATCCAGATCGCCAATAGATAAGCTCATAATGTCAGTCAGTAATTTTATATAATAATAATGAATTTTTTTATTCTCCTAAAAGCGCAAAGCGACGAAATTCCTTCCTGCGTTTTACATGGTATTGTGCTACAGCGTATTTTTGAAGATGCTCCATGGCCTCATCAATGGAATCCGTTAGTAGTATGTATTGTAGATCAGTAGGGGCTATCATATAACTTTGAATCATTTTGTGAAACATGGGCATGAGTGGTTCCCAATAACCGCGGTTCATCAGGACCAATGGAAAGTTAAGGATTTTATGGGTCTGTATCAAAGTAAGTGCCTCCGAGAATTCATCGAGGGTACCAATACCACCTGGTAGGATCACGAATCCATATGAGTATTTGAACATCAGTACTTTACGCACGAAGAAATACTTGCAGTTGAATTGCAGGTCAAGGTACTTATTTGCGGTTTGTTCTCTTGGTAAGCTGATGTTACATCCTACAGATTTACCACCGGCCTCTTTTGCGCCCCGGTTAGCCGCTTCCATAATACCTGGCCCACCCCCTGTCATGACAGCAAAACCAAGTCTGGCAATACCGGCTCCTGTTTTTCGCCCCAACTCATAATAGTCTGATCCTGGTTGTACCCTGGCCGAGCCAAATACCGCTATGCAAGGCCCTGCGAAATGTAAGATCCTGAATCCACGGATAAATTCAATCAGTACTTTTAGCGAAAAGAAAAATTCCTTCGCCCTGGAGCGGGGACCTTCCAGAAAATATTTTTCTTCATGACCCGGCAGTTCCGTTACTGTATTGGACTTCTGTCGGTTTATATTTGCTACTGACATGGTGAAGTATTGAGTACTCAATTTCCAACTATCCTCACTCAGCGCGTATGACCGCTGTCATATGACAGGCTGATTATGCTCATTTTCCTATCAGGTAAACTATGCTAAACTTGTATTAACTAAAACACTTTTTTATGCAGATATATATTAGCGAAGAAGCAGTGGTACGGGATATACAGGAGAAGTTCCAAACCATGTATCCCTACCTGAAACTGGAGTTTTTCAGGAAACCACATACAATAGGAGCATGCTCTCCTGAAGCAGAGAAAATATCACCTGATACAGCAATTGAAAAAATAAGAATGATACATAGCTTCGGATGGCTGGATATCAGCTATTACAGGACAGCAGGTGCAGTGGAGCATGATTTTAGCTATATTTTCGGATTGAGTGCGAAGATACTCCGCAAAGCAGGAAATTTGTGGCTGGAAACTACCATAACAGATAATTGGACACTGGAAGAGCTGAATAATGCGGGAAGACCCGTAAAACGCGCCAGGTTGCAGTTTCCACAAAATTCGAATGATGATTGAAGTAGCTACCGGCAGACTGATTACTCCTTTTCAAATCTGCCGGTTTTTTCATGGATACGAATTCTGTAAAGTACCGGCCTTATGATGTTGGTTGAAGTATGTTGCATGGCCATCTCCTGGTGCATTTGAGCAACACCAGCCGTTTCACTTGCGCGCAATTGGGACAAACGGTTAACAAGAAATTTCATAGCATAGTATTTTTCCTTTAAATCAGTCACTTCTTCATAATCTCCCCAAACGATAACACTGCGCCAATTGGTAAGACTGATGATCTCATCTACCTGGAAACAGACATGTGGATGTTTTCTCATCATTTCTATTTTCATCCCTTCCTGCGAATGTGCGATGACATATGTATTGTTGAACGCATAATTAACAGGTACAATGTATACTTTTTCTCCATCCGTACATCCGATACGGCCGGTAACATTGTGCGCTAACACCTGGTCAATTTCATCATAATTCAATTTACCTAACATAAAGATATTTTAAGAAGATCAGGAATATAAAAGTATTAATACCTGCACTGAACAAGAACCTCGTAAAATAGCAGTAGTAGCTCCTTTACAAGCTGTATTGAAATGGGAAATCCAATAATCAGTAACAGTATGCTGATTCCCCAGGAAATTACAGTGGTACCGTATTCCCTGATGGCATATCTTCCGGGTGTGTGAGATAAAGCATGTAACATAACAGTAAGTTGATGTAAATGAAACAGGTAATCAATAATGTGTTATGAAGAGTGGATAAGCCAGCGTTTTAATCAGTAAATCAGCATGACTACGTTTGAACAGCCTGGACACTATGCTTCTGCCGTATGCTCCCATTACCACCAGCGCATGTTGTTTTTTGAGCAGATAATCAAATAATGCCTGTTCTGTATTTCCTTTCAGTGTAACAAAATCTGAACTTTCAAAATGCCTGCTCATCCATGTTGTAATACATTTTTTTTCGCTGGCCGGAATATCTTCTTCGCTGATCTGAACTGCCGTGGCTTTGGATTCTCCCAGTTCAGGCAGCAGGTAAGTCAGTTGCTTCATCGCAAAAATAGAAGATGGGCTGCCATCGTAACAGAAAACCACTTCGTTAACAGGCGTAAAAGAAGAAGGTGCTATTATTACAGGGCATTGTGCGGCGGCCAGAAGATGTTGTAGTAGCGCTGAGGGCGCCTCCTGTGTTTTTGAAATATAGGAAACCGCTGCATCTGCTATAATCAGGTCCGAAAATCTGCTTTCATTGATGAGGCTTTCAACGATATTATCCTCCAGGTATCTTATAGAGGCTCGTACTCCTTTGCTTTCACAAGTATATTCAAATAACCGCATATGGTCTTCTATTCTTTCTGCCTTCAGGTAGTGTTCTGGAAGGCCGCCGGCGGTAACACTTTCTACATAGGGCATGCCATATACCTGTTTTAATGCGGGTTCAGAAGTATAGTGTTCCTTCTCAAAGAAGAAGCCTGTCAGTCGTGAGCGGGTCATATTGGCCAGATAGCAGGCGAAATTGAGGGTGGTTTGCGTGGGTGCTGCACCACACACTACCAGTAATATCTTTTCCATCTTTTTTTGTTTAAAGATAGCCAGGCTGAAATCGTTTAAATATGACCATAGTCATAGCTGGATATGATTTTGGATACATTACGGGTTTTATGATTTCAATCAGCAAGTGGGGTGAGAACCATCATTTTTTTCAGATACCAGAGAAGGTAGCTTAGCATCAAAGTTATTCACTAAGCAAAAAGACCGACAGACAGTTTTATCAAGCCCGGTCAGCAGTGTTGAAAGGCGTTTATAAATTCAAAAATATTATTTATGGAAAAGGTATTATTTATATCAGATGCAGTTACCATGAGCAGGGAGTGTCTTGATTTTTCCTGTTACCTGGGTAACCTGACGCATTCAAAAGTGACAGGTATATTTCTTGAAAACCAGGAGTTGGAACTCAGGTCCAGTGAAGCTATCCAGGAGATAGCTGTTTGTGCGCCGGTTCCAGGTGTGTCACTTGATGTACAGAAACAGCTTTACAGGGATGAGAATATCTCTTTGTTTAAAAATATCTGTGAAGCAAATGGTGTTAACTGTGACATACATAAGAATTTGGGAATGCCAGTGGCAGAAGTACTGAAGGAAAGCAGGTATGCAGACCTGCTGGTAGTTGATGCCGCTACCAGCTTTTCGTGGCGACCGGAAAGCAGCCCTACTGCTTTTGTAAAAGAAATATTAGAAAAGTCGGAGTGCCCGGTTATTATCGCGCCATCAAACTTCGATGGAATTGATGAAGTAATCTTCACCTTTAATGGCAGCAGTTCGTCTATGTTTGCTATTAAGCAGTTTACCCATTTATTTCCTGCATTGAGGCATAGTAAGGTGACCGTATTGAGTGTTACAGAAACGGCCAGCCAGATGAAGGGGGATAGGGCAAGGCTGGAAGAGTGGTTAAGCGTACACTATGAAGATGCAAAGCTGATTGTGCTGGAAGATACCAATATAAGCGGACGACTGATGGAATACCTGCTTGTTAAAGAGAACGTATTTATTGTGATGGGGGCTTATGGACGAAGTTTGTTATCAAAAGTTGTATTTCAAAATCCGGCAGATCCAGTAGTAAAATTAGTTACTCAACCAATATTTATTTCACATCACTAACCAATGTTTTATGAAAAAGATTATAGCAGCCATTGATGCCTTACATTTTTCTGATAATCAGATGGAGGGCTTTAAATATTTTGCACGCGAGGCTGACAGTGCATTAACAGTTGTTTGTATGGATAATCTGACCACCGGTACTATTCCCGTGGCCAGTATGTTGCCGGAATCCTATGCGGTCACCTATGATCAGATCAGTGCCGAAGGCAGGGCTGCGCTTCAATGGCAGCGAAATAAAAATATCAGGCAGCTGCATCAGATCTGCGATAACGATCATATTGGTATTGAAATCAAAGAATCAGTTAATTATCCCGTGGAAGAAGTGGTGGCGGCCAGCCGTTTTGCAGATCTGTTAATGATCAGTAACAGCACGTCTTTTGCCGCCCTCTCAGACAGTCAGTCGCCACGGTTTGTAAAGGACGTCCTGGTGGAGGCAGAATCCCCCGTGATGGTATTGCCGGATGTACTTTCGCCGATTAAAGAAATAATATTTTCTTATAACGGTACCTATTCCTCCATTTATGCGATCCGGCAGTTTACACTGCTTTTCCCGGGTTTTAAAGATATGCCGGTAAAAGTAGTCTATGTAGCAGAAGACAACGAGAAGGTGATGCCGTTTGAATATCATCTGCGCAGCTATCTGAAAACGCATTATGACAGGGTAGAATTTGTTATTATGAATGGAGAGCCTGCAACGGCCTTCCTTGCGTTATTAATAAGACGAAACGATTGCATAATCACCTATGGTGCTTTTGGACGGAGTGATATATCCCGGTTTTTCCATCATAGTGATGCCGAAAATATATTGCGTACTACTAATATTCCTGTTTTTATCACGCACCCTTAAAGCATTTTTTTTATGAAAGGCATCATCATTTATAAAGGAAAATATGGGGCTACCCGTCAGTATGCCATTTGGTTAGGCAATATCCTCAATATACCGGCAATATTGGCTGGGGGCGAGATGGAGGAACAATTGAAAGCAGCTGATTATATAATTATGGGAACCAGCGTTTATATAGGGAAATTGCAGTTACGCAAATGGATAGAGAAGCACCGTAAGTTGCTGGTAAGTAAGGAGCTGTTTCTTTTCCTGGTAGCAGGCACACCTGTTTCAGAAAAGGAGAAGTTACAGGAATACATTACCGCTAATATTGCGGCTGAAATCAGAACCAGGTGTAATTGCTTTTTCCTTCCAGGCAAGCTGGAGTTCAATAAGCTTTCCCTTTCGGATAAGATTTTGCTGAGGATAGGCTCCAGTCTGGCGAAAGGCCGTGGTGAAAGTATTGTAACTACAGATTATAATGATGTGAAAAGAGAATTGCTTTTCGGAATCGTTGATATGCTGGGTAAACTAAATGAGGTATCTGTTAAATGAAAAGTTTCATTTTTATATTACTATCATTGCCGGGATTTTGTGCTGCCTTACCGCACAACCCACATAGCTGGCCGGTAACAGATTCCGCTACAGATATTTTTTATCAGAAAATGGACGGGCAACCTGTCTGGCTTACTGCAGCAGGCCGACATCAGCTGGATTTGCTGGCCCGCTATTTTTAGCAAGCTATCTGTGTGGGGCTGGATGCAAAAGATTATGAGCCTGCGCTGGTACAGGCAGTGATAGATAATAGCTGGAAGATGCCGGCTACCGCAGATACGTTAACGACAGATATGCGAATAACCAGAGCCGCAATACAGTTTTTGTATGGACAGGAGCCTTAGCACTATATATTTTTACCCCTGTAGACCTGCTGTTTTTCAGCAATGGGAAGATGTGAAGTTGGTGGGGCATCCGCATAAAGCGATTATATCACCGGTCGGAACACCTGTCAGTGTTGAACGCGATAATGTTGACGTTACAGATACGACCAGGCATAATAAAGGGAGGAGATCATCCACAATTATACCCAGGTCCAAAATGGAAGAGGCGAAAAAATGATGAAAAAAGCGGATGTAAAACATCCGCTTTTCTATACGTTAATATTCCCATTGCCAGTTGCTTATTTCAGGCATATCTTCCCCATTCGCTTTTATATATTGTTTATGTTCCACCAGTTTGTCCTGCAACAACTGCTTCAGATAAACACCTCTGCTACCGGTTTGAGGTAAGCGATCTATCACATCCATTACCAGGTGGAAGCGGTCCATTTCATTCAGTACAGTCATGTCAAAGGCAGTAGTAACAGTGCCTTCTTCTTTGTATCCTCTTACATGGATATTACTATTATTGATTCTGCTGTAGGTTAACCGGTGAATGAGCCAGGGATAACCATGAAAGGCAAAGATGACAGGGCTGGAAGTAGTAAAAAGCGCATTAAAATCCTTGTCGCTTAATCCGTGTGGGTGTTCTGTTTGTCTTTCCAGCTTCAGGAGATCCACTACATTGATCACCCTGATCTTAACTTCCGGCAGATGTTTCCTCAGGAGAGATACGGCAGCAAGGGTTTCCAATGTTGGCACATCGCCACTACAGGCCATCACTACATCCGGTTCGCATTCCTGGTCGTTGCTCGCCCAGCCCCATATACTTAATCCCCGGCTGCAGTGCTGAATAGCCTCTTCCATATTGAGCCATTGAGGGGAGGGGTGTTTTCCTGCAATGATTACATTCACGTAATGCATACTGCGGAGGCAATGATCCATTACAGATAACAGGCAGTTTGAATCGGGCGGAAGGTATACCCTTACAATCTCAGCTTTCTTGTTAATAACATGATCAATAAAGCCAGGATCCTGATGTGTGAATCCATTGTGATCCTGTCGCCAAACGGTGGAAGTAAGCAGTATGTTTAATGATGGGATTTTTCTGCGCCACGGAATTTCGCGGGTCATTTTTAACCATTTCGCGTGTTGGTTAAACATGGAATCAACGATATGAATAAAGGCTTCATAGCAGTTGAATATTCCATGTCTGCCTGTCAGCAGATAGCCTTCCAGCCAGCCTTCACATTGGTGTTCACTCAGCATCTCCATCACTTTTCCGGTGGGAGCCAGGAACTCATCATTTTTTTCAGTGTCGGCATTCCATTGCCGGCTGGTGGTTTCAAACACTGCCTCCAGGCGATTGGATACCGTTTCATCGGGACCAAAGATCCTGAAGTTGTTGTTGTCTTTATTCAGATGAATGATATCCCGTAAGAAGCGCCCGCTAACATGAACATCTCCTTCGCCTAATTTTCCCCGTTCAGTGGGGTTAACTGCATAATTACAAAAATCAGGCATTCTGAGTGTTTTTGTGAGCAAGCCACCATTAGCATGAAGGTTAGCTCCCATCCGTTTTTCTCCTTTAGGAGCCAATGCTGCTATCTCTTTTTTCAGCTGTCCTTTTTCGTCAAAGAGTTCTTCGGGTTTATAGCTTTTCATCCAGGCTTCCAGCATGGGAAGATGGTCTGCTGGGCTATTGGCAGAAACAGCCAGCGGTATCTGATGAGAACGGAAATTACCTTCTATCTTATATCCATCTACTATTTTAGGTCCGGTCCAGCCTTTGGGAGATCTCAGGATGATCATAGGCCATCGCGGACGATCTGTTTTTATATGATCTGCTGCATCCTGTTTTATATGGCTGATCTGGGTGATGGCCCTATCCAATGCCGCCGCCATGGCCTGATGCATGTCTGCAGGATCTGAACCTTCTACAAAAATAGGTGTCCAGCCATAACCTGAAAACAGCTGTTCTAATTCGGCATGCGAAATTCTGGCTAATACAGTTGGGTTGGAAATCTTATATCCGTTCAGATGCAGAATCGGCAATACAACTCCGTCTGTAACAGGATGCAGGAATTTATTGGAATGCCAGGCAGTAGCCAACGGACCTGTTTCGGCTTCTCCATCTCCCACAACACAGGTTACAATAAGAGATGGGTTATCTAAAACAGCGCCAAATGAATGACTGAGAGAGTAACCCAATTCACCTCCTTCATGAATGGAGCCGGGTGTTTGCGGGGAAGCATGGCTGGAAATACCACCGGGATAGGAAAACTGTGTAAATAGTTTTCTTAGTCCGTCTTCGTCCTGTGTAACAGCCGGATATACTTCGCTGTAAGTGCCTTCCAGGTAAGTCCCGGCTACTACAGCGGGTCCTCCATGCCCGGGGCCGGATACATAGAGCATATTAAGGTCATATTTGCTGATGACCCTGTTGAGATGCGTATAAATGAAATTTTGACCCGGGGTGGTTCCCCAGTGACCTAATTGCATTTTTTTTATGTGCGCCAGCTGTAATGGTTCGCGCAGCAGTGGATTATCCCGGAGGTAGAGTTGACCAACTGATATATAATTAGCGGCACGCCAATAGGCGTCTATCTTATCCAGCAAAGCCGGGGATAAAGGCGCTTCTTTACTGATGACTGTTTCTGTTAGGTTATTCATTATGATAAATTTTTTCTGATAATGATATTATTCAAAGGCTGATCATGCCATTCACTATTTGTGCCAACATCCATTCTTCGTCAGTCGGTATTACTCTTACAGCCACTTTCCCGTTATCAGCAGAAATAAGACTGCTATTCATCTGATTATGCTCATTGTCCAGTTCGATGCCCAGGAACTTTAAATGCTCACATACACGTTGTCTGATAATTGGCGCGTTCTCTCCGATACCGCCGGAGAATACCAGTGTATCAATTCCTCCCAGCGCAGCAGAATAAGCACCAATCTTTTTCCTGACTTCATAACAGAATACGCTGATGGCCTCACAGGCCCTGAAATCGGAGCTTTCCTGTATAAGTAAGTCTGTCATATCACCACTCGTTTCTGACATTCCCAGTAGTCCGGATTCATGATTAATAAGATGATTAAACTGGTCGGCAGAGAGATGCTCAGATTTCATAATATACCATGCCACGCCGGGATCAATATCGCCACTTCTGCTGCTCATGGGAATACCGGCTGCCGGTGTAAAGGACATACTGGTATCCATACTTTGTCCCTGGTGCACAGCAGCCAGACTGGCGCCATTTCCGAGATGAGCCAGTACCACGCGGCCATTGGCACTCTCTTTTCCGGCTATTTTTTCCAATGCCAGCATAAGATACTGATAGGATAAGCCATGGAAGCCATACCTGACGATTCCCTGGTTTTCAAATCTTCTGGGTATCGGTAGCAACCTGGCTACACGAGGCATTGTCTGGTGAAAGGCAGTATCGAAACAGGCAATGTGAATTTTATTCGGGTAATGTTGCCGGAAAACTTCCATCAGATTGATTTCACCGGGAAGATGATCGGGGTCGTAAGGAATGATCTGTTTTAAGGATGCGAGCAAAGCTTCCGTGATAACAGCAGGTGCAGTATGTTGCATACCATGAACAACTCTGTGAGCAATGGCGGTTATCTCATTAAAATMTATATGATTTTCCAGCCATTTTACCAGGTAATGAATGGAAGAAGAATAGTTAGTGACAGCATCCAGCGGAATGGCCGCTGCTACCTTATTGTTCGCTTCCAGCGTTTTAAGGCTGGTGCCAGTTTTGCCAATATTATCAATCTGCCCGGAAAGAACTTTTTCCGGCTGATCAGTTTGTTTAAAAATGGCAAATTTGATGCTGGACGAACCACCATTAATGATTAACAGCATAACAAGGTATTAAAGTGTAGTAAGCAGTTCCAAAGTTCTTGCTTTAGTTGTCGTATTACTATGACAGCCGTCATGTAAATCTTTGATAGTAGTCATTATTGCCACTTTATAGCAGGAGGGATGGGCGCTTTGCCTGTTGAAACAAGCGAGCAAGGTACTTGTATATGGTTGTTTGGGGCAACAAAAATTCATGCAAATGGCAATAGTGCTAAATGCTTTATTAATAAGCACATAGCGCTGTTGCGCTTATACTCTTTTTTTAATAACAAAGCTATCAGCAGGATACTTTTCCTTCATCATGCTGCGTATTCCTTCGCACCAGTCGCTGAAAAGTTTCTTTTCAGACGCCGTTAACCTGGCATTGGAGTGAATAATGGTATAAGATGATAATGGCATTTCTCCCTCATTTACCATCTCGGTACTTTCGCCCAGTTTTTTATACTGCCGGGAAATCCGGTTGTTCGTAAATTCATCGAAATTAAGATGACGTTTTCCATCTGCCACATGTTTGTTCATCCACCAGGCTACCGGCTGAATTTCTGCATACCAGGGATAGACGGTGTTATTGCTATGACAGTCATTACAGGCTCTTTTTAAAATATCCTTTACTTCAGCGGGAGTGTTGTAAGCAGTGGTGATGTCATAAGGCTGTGCTGAAGCAGATATATTTCTTGCAGGGCGATAAAACTGTATCAACACAGCTATCAGTAATAGTATCCATAGGAGGATCTTCTTTTTTTTCATATGAATTCAGTCTTGAATAACTACTTAAATTTTAATGCCAGGGTTACAATGTTACTGTTTAAGCCTGTGGAACGCATATAGTGTCCATATCTCAGCTCTAACCTCAAAAAACCTGTCTTGCATTAAACAATGATAGCACAATTTTGCAGGATAGAATCCCTTATTCCAACTGTTAACGTATCCTGCAAAACTGTTAATGAGTGTTAATAATCTTTTGGCTGGTGTCGGGCATCACTTACATTTGCGGTATGGACACTATTATCAGGCGCATCTGGTGGATTGTAATACCCACTGCTCTGGCAGTACTGGCATTTCAGCTATACTGGTTGCGAACTTCCTATTTCAGCCAGGATAAGAGTTTTCGGCAGGTAGCAACAGATGCCCTGCAGAAAGCCCATGATGTGACAATGGTGGAATCCGTGAAACGGTTTGACCCGGGAAGTAAAAGTGACAGCACCGGGAAATTTGAGGTGAGGAGCAGTGTAAAGATCAGCGATGGAGATAGAAACTTTTTTGATTCACTGTTGCATAGAAGCAAAAACCAGCCAGGTATTAAGATCGTCTCGAAGCTTCCCAATGAGAGTAAATATAACAGCAGCGATACCATTATTGAAAGAGAAATAAGGGCGGAAGGAAGTGGCCTGGATGTGACGAAACTGATTGCCAATGTATTTTCATTGTCTAACCTGGTGGAAATAGATACAGTACTGCTGGCCGTTAATTATAAAAAGGAACTGAAGAAGAGACAGATTACGCTGCCATTCAGGATCTCCCTGTCACCACCCAATAGCCAATGGGAGAACACTCCCGGTATTGTAACATTACCTGTTGTCAGGCAGAATAAGTCGGAGATGCTCCTGGTGCGATTTGAAGGTATCAACAGCCTGTTACTGTTTAAAATTCTCTGGCCAATTATACTTTCTTTTTTCCTGGTATTGCTGATCATTGGCTGTATCTGGTTATTGTGGCGCATTATTGTCAGGCAGAAGAAGCTGGAGGTGATGAAAAATGATTTTATCAGCAATATTACCCACGAGCTGAAAACACCGGTTGCCATTTTGAGCGCCACCAACGAGGCCTTACTTGCTTTCGGTGGCATGAATGATCCGGAAAAAACCGAACGCTATCTCCGCCTCGGACAAGATGAAATCCGCAAATTGCAGGGGCTTGTCGACAATATTATGGCATTGACAAGACTTGAACATGACGATGACGATATGGCCGGCGCCGGGGAAACGGTATCCCTCACAGCGCTGCTGAAAGCAGTTGTATCACGGTTTTTAGGTTTACCGGGCGTGGATATTGAGCTGGATATTCAAACCGGGAATGACCTGTTGCACACCTATCCGGTCGCACTGAAAACAATTTTTTCCAACCTGATCGACAATGCTATCAAGTATACTGTCACACCAGAAAAACGTATATTCATACAGGTGAGAGAGAACGAACAATATTATCTCTTCTTTATAGCAGATGAAGGAGTAGGAATTGAAAAACAACACCTGCCTTATATCTTCGATAAATTCTATCGTGTATCTCACGGAGATATTCATGAGGTAAAAGGACACGGGCTGGGGCTCAGTCATGCGAAACGCCTGATAGAACGTCTGAATGGCGCGATCAGCGCAGAGAGCACGCCGGGAAAAGGAACTGTATTTACCATACAAATGAAAAAATTATGAGCCAGCCGATACGTTTGTTATTGGTAGAAGATGAAGAAGTACTGGCCGGTGTGTTGGCAGAAACGCTGGAAATGAAAGGATTTGAAGTAGTCAAAGCCTTTAACGGCGTACAGGGGCTGGAGCTATATCGTAGCTTCAGACCGGATGTATGCGTAATAGATGTAATGATGCCGAAGAAAGATGGGATTACACTGGTACAGGAAATCAGGACAACAGACAATAAAACGCCACTTGTATTCCTTACTGCCAAAGGAGAAATACAGGACGTGCTGAAAGGCTTCCGTGCAGGGGCTGATGACTACATCAAAAAACCATTCAGCATGGAGGAGCTGATACTCCGCATACATGCCCTGCTGAAAAGAACGATGACGATGCCGGAACAAGCACCCGCCACTGGTCAGCTCCGCCTCGGTGAATATGTGTTTGATTATAACCGGCAGGAGCTTCACCATGGAAGCGATGTTCAGCGTTTATCTCAGCGGGAGGCCGATATGTTGAAAATGCTGGCTGATAATCTCGGTAACATCACCTCCCGGAAAGATATACTGCTGGAGTTATGGGGAGATGACAGTTTCTTTAATGCCCGCAACATGGACGTATATATTACCCGGCTACGGAAGTACCTGCGCCTGGATAATAATATCCAGATCATCAATGTGCGTGCGCGTGGATTTAAGCTCATCACATAAGCGAAAAGTTTTAACACTCATTAAGACTATATACATACCCGTTAACCCATTCAGAAAAAGCATCACTATAGCTTTGCAACAGATTAATGCAAATGACTATGATAAGGATGCTACCCATCATTTTATTTTTATGTTTCCTGCTACCGKGCGTTGTCGCGGCACAGGAATCATTTCAAACATCCGTTCATGATGCTGTCAATGGGAAGCCGCTGCCGGGAGCAATCCTGACTCTCCGTACTGCGGGAGATACCACCGTGATCCGTTCCGGCACCACTGATCAGCATGGCAAAGTTTCTTTCGTCCATATCCGGCCAGGTAAATATGATCTGCTCATACACAGTTTAGGTTACCAGGATCAGAAACGCCGTATAAGCGTACCCGGTATATGGCCCGATAGTATTTCGCTCACACCGGGGTTGACACTTAAAGAAGTAACGATTACAGAAGATATCCCACCGGTGCGTATGAAAGGTGATACGGTAGAATATAATGCGGCGAAATTCAAAACCAAAGAGAATGCGGTGGTAGAAGACCTGCTGCGTAAGTTACCCGGTGTGAAAGTGGAGCGTGATGGCTCCATCAAAGCACAGGGAGAGGAAGTACAGCGTATCCTCGTTGATGGTAAAGAGTTTTTTGGAAGCGATCCCACCATTGCTACGCGCAATCTTCCTGCAGATATGATCGATAAGGTACAGGTGCTGGACAAACAGAGTGATATGGCCGAATTCACCGGCGTGGCAGACGGACAGCAGACGAAAACAATCAACCTGGTGACCAAAAAGAACAGGAAGCGTGGCTTCTTCGGCAATGCCAGCGCCGGCGCTGGCACCGATGGTCGATATGAAGGAGGTATCAATGCCAACAGCTTTGCAGGCGATATGCAGTTCTCCGGATTGCTCAAAGGCAATAACGTCAATAAGTCGGGCTTTAGCGCATCAGAGCTGCTGAAACTGGTGATGAAAGATAATGACATGCTGAAGAATCTTCCACCAGCCGCCTTATCAGAACTGGCGCGTATGAAAGGAGTAAAGATTGAGGGCAATGAAGGCGCTATCGCTGAAATAGCGCGCCCGGTCGGACTTACAGACACTAAGTTCGGCGGCCTCAACTTCAATAACGATTGGGATAATTTCAAGTTACGCAGCAGCTATTTCTTCAATAACAATAATACCCACAATAACTATGACTACGCGAGGCAGTATCGTTTGCAGGATACTTCCTACAATTATCTCCAGGCAGGTAATACTGCCGGTGATAATACCAATCAGCGTATAGATATGAGCGGGGATATTAAATTCAATGCACGCACCTCGCTGAAAATATCTCCTCATATAAGCCTCAACAGCAGCAGTAACCGGGAAGACCGTAATTACCACTCTTTCACCGCTGATGGTGTAAAGCTGCTGAATGAAGGCACGCAGCAAACCAACAGTAATAATAAGCAACAATTGGCCACCACCGATATATTCCTGCGTCATCGCCTGAATAAGCCGGGTCGTACACTAGTGCTGAATATAAAGCCGGAGTATTATCATAATAATGGTGAAACATACAACAAGGCTACCGGCAGTTTTTATAATCTGCCCGGAGGGCAAAAACAAGATGTCACAGATCAGCAACGAACAGATAAAGCAGATGTATACAGTGTGAACAGCAACATCGTATATACGGAACCGTTATCGCGTACCCTTAGCTTACAGGCCGGACAAATGCTCTATTACAGCCAGGGGAATTATAACAGGCTGGTGCGCAACCGTGATACAATAGGCCACTATACCGGACCTGATGCGCTGCTCAGTGATGTTTATGATGCCCATACCTGGCAGTATACGGGTAAACTATCGCTGGCAGGAAATCATAAACGCCTGTTATATACTGTTGGGGCAGGATGGCAGCAGTATAACATCCGCGGAAGCTCCGATATGAAAGGCTACCAGGTAAATGGCAACTACCGGGCACTGTTGCCGGAGGCTTATGCAGAATGGAAGCGTAGTAAAACATCGAAGTTCATCCTCCGGTACAATATGGAAGCAATCGCCCCGTCAGTGGAGGATCTTCAGCCATTGGAAGACAACAGCGATCCACTCTATATACGGCAGGGAAATCCATTGCTGCAACAGAAAAAGACCCAGCATCTGCGTCTTTCCTATAACTCTTTTAAACTGAAAGGGGATCATAGCTTTTACGCCAACGCTGATTTCACCTACTACAACAGGGACATAACAGATAGCAGCAGTATTGAAACAGGCAGCGGCAGACAGCGGATCATACCAGTGAATGTTGCTGGTAATTTTAACGGATCGCTCTCCGTGGGTAAAAGCATCGGTATTGGCCACAATGGCTCTTCCTTTACCGCAGGCATCACTACCGGGTATGCCCGCCGCATTACGTTTACAAATGATCTGCCCAACATTAACCGGACATTATCTATTACGCCGGATATGAACTTTAACTATTACCTGGGGGATCATATCAACATATCAGCGCGCGGCAGTGCTGCCTGGAATATGCGCCGGTTCTCGGGTACACCGCTGTTGCCGGAAAAAAACTGGCTGCTGATGTATGGTGTGGAGTCCATCGTAACGCTGCCGTGGAATACTTCACTGGAAGCCGGAACAGACGGTTTCAGTTCATTGGGGATGGCCTCCGGGTACAACAATACCATTCTATTGCTGAATGCGGCTGTAGTTAAAGGAATCGGTAAAGCATTCTCCCTGCGTGCAGAAGCCCGCGATTTGCTCAACCGTAATACCAGCATCAACCGCATTAACGGTAACGGATATATAGAAGACCGGAAGAATAATGCATTGGGAAGATATTTTCTGCTCAGTGCGGTATACAAATTCAGACATTTTCCAAAATCACAACATAAATAAAGTATATGAAAAAGATGATGTTACTGCTGGCTGTTGCCGGCATCACCAGTGCTACCTGCATGGCGCAGGATAAAAGTCAGGGTAAAATTGACTATGAAGTAACGCTGAACCTTCACGCAGCAATGAAACCCGATCAGCTACAGTATAAGGACATGGTGCCGGAGAAGGTAGTGAATAAAGAAGTCCTGTATTTTAACGGCAGCAAAACACGTTTATCCCGTAAAGATCCCGATGACATAACCTCTGATGAGGGCGCAAAAGTAAAGATCGTGACTAATGAAGGACAGGTAGCTGTTTACACTGATGGAACTACGGGTCAGTCCTGGTCGCTGATGGAAGAAGACGGCAAGAAGACACTGGTATTATCTGACAAAGGAAAAGGAGAGAAGAAGGGAAATAAACCGGGTACAAGGACAAAAGAAATACTCGGGTTTACTTGCAGGGAACTGATGATAAAAAGTAAGGATGATGAGCCGATGACATTGTGGATAACAGATTCACTCCCCGTCAGCGCAGGTCCGATGGGGATTTCAGCAGACAAGGGGCTTGTGCTGGGCGTAGACAGTAAAAAGGTCAGTATCATTGCCACTGCTATTAACTATTCCCCGGTTAGCATAAGTGACGTAAGCATACCAGCTGATGTTTCGGTAAAGAATGAAGGAAAATAGCCCAAGCTATTTCCATAAAAAAGGGAGCCTGCTTCGTGCAGGCTTTTTTGGCAGCTATTAATCCTTCTCTGTTATTAATGATTATTTAATATGCGCATAATTTTGATCATTTAATTTTGTTGCTGTCGAATTCGGTACAGTAATGCTCCCAGGAATAAAAGAATTATCAGATAAACACCTGCTAAAACAATGTGAGAAAGGCGATGATATTGCCTTTAACGAGTTGTTTCGCCGCTATTTTAATAAACTGTATCAATATACACTCCCCTTTACAAAGGATAGCCTGGTGGCAGAGGAACTGGTGATGGATGTGATGCTTAACCTATGGCTTAAAAAAGGGAATATTACGGTAGAGGACAGCCTGAACCCTTATCTTTTCCGTGCGATGAAAAATACGCTCATCAACTACTGGCGGAAAAAGATCATTCAGACTACCTCACTGAATATCTCCGAAGAGGTGGATGTTGCCGACTCCCGATCGGCGGATCATACTATCTTAACCAGTGAACTTGATAACTTGTATAGCCAGCATCTGGAGGCGCTCAGCCCCCAGCGTAAAAAAGTATTCGAGTTGAGTCGTCATGAAAACCTTACTTATCCGGAAATTGCCAGCCGGTTGAATCTCTCTGTCAGAACGGTTGAACACCACATGAGTGCCTCGCTGGTTTTCCTACGGAAAAAGCTGAAACCTCTTTCAGATTCGGCGATCATTATTATTATCCTGCTCTATTAATGTCTGTAAGCAATGCCGTCAGGCTCACAAATTTTTTTTAAGATGCATTAGGGGTACCGCTACTTTTTTGTGTTTTATAGAGTATAAGCACAAAAATGGAAAAGCCGGTAGATAAAATACTGATCAAAAAATTCATTCTTAATAACTGTACGCCGGAAGAGATAGCCCGTATCAGCAAATTCCTGGAGCAGCCAGGGGCTGACCGGATCTTTGAGGAGATCCTGAACGAGCAATGGGAGGACGGTAGCAGCGATGTACCGGTGGATGAAACGCAGATGAAGGATTGGGAAGATAAGTTTCGCCGGAAGGTGGCACAAATCAATCCGCCGTCTCAAAAAAGATTTAAACTTTCTACATATCTGAAGTATGCTGCCATGTTAGCTATTCTTATCATGGTGGCTGGTCTGGGCAGGCATCTTATGCGCAAAGGTAAAGGTGACCATCCTGCAGTTATGGCGATGCTTAATAGCAGCACTGCTGCAGGGAAATTGCTGAAGATCCAGTTATCTGATAGCACCATCGTATACTTAAATGCATCAAGTAGTCTGCAATACCCTGAAACATTTACAGGAGATGATAGAACAGTGATTCTCCGGGGGGAGGCTTTTTTTGAAGTAAAACGTGACGGCCGGCATCCCTTTTTTGTTAACACAGATAAGCTTCGGGTACAGGTACTGGGTACCTCTTTTAACATCAGGTCATACCACGATGATGAGGATATTGCCGTAACCGTTGCTACGGGAAAAGTAGGAGTGACTCTTCCTGATCTCCCCAATGCCCCTGCCAGCATTTTATTGCCAGGCAATGAGTTAACCTATACCCGGCATTCATCGGCCCTGAAAATAGCCACCGTAAATGCCGCTGATAGTAAGGCCTGGGAAAGAGGCACCTTTATATTCAACTACGAAACCCTGGCAAATATTACCAAACGCCTTTCCAGGTGGTACGATGTAAAGTTTGTATGTACCAACCACACATTGCTGCAAAAGCGTTTTAAGCTGAAGTTGAAGAACGAAAATCTCAAAAATGTAATGGACGCCCTCAGCACAGCCGGCGATGGATTTGAATATCAGTTCAAAGAAAAACAAGTCATAATTAAATAAGTCCGAAACCTAAAACAACCAGTATGATGACCAGGTAAGTAATTGCCATCAACAAAGGAAGAGAAGATCGAAAAGAAAAAGAAGCGGAGGGTTCGAGGCCTCCACTTCCATGTAGCTTTTCAGATCTATTGTCAATTCGTGTAACAAATACCTAAAAGCATGTACAATTCTACGAAAAAAAAGAATGTAATTAAACACCTATGTGCAATGACCAGGTTTGCCTTTAATGTACTCGTTATTATTTTAACGATGGCAGGTACAGGTTTCGCTGAAGTGGTAAAATCTCAGGACATAAATGATGTCAGGGTGTCCGTCACTTTTAAAGGTGCGGCCCTGGATCAGATCCTGGATGCCCTGGAACAGCAGTCCGGCTTTACTTTCGCCTATCCAAGGGAGATCGGAAAATTAGGCCCGGTCAGCATCAGCGTAAATAATGAAACGCTTGCAGCTACACTTCAAACGCTGGCATCCCATCATCGCCTGGTTTTTAAACCAGTGGGTAACCTGGTATCGGTTAGTCAGCAGCCCAAGCCTGGCCGGCTACAGGGAAGAATAGTTGATGAAAAGAATGAACCGCTGCCAGGAGCCACTATCAGGGTATTACAAACAGGCCAGGTAATGCCGGGTGGTGCGGATGGCGCTTACCAGTTTACCCTGCCGCCAGGTACTTACACTGTTGAAGTAAGTTATATTTCCTTCCGGACAAAGCGTATTACAGAGATAGCCATTACCGGAGATCGTGCTACCAGGCTCGATGTGGTATTGACTCCATCTACCAGCACCCTGAGCCAGGTGGTGATTACCTCAAAATACAAAACGGAAAGTACCGCAGCGTTATATGTTCGCCAGAAGAATGAAGCAGGTATCACCAACGGTATGAGCCGCGAACAAATTGATGCTCTCCCGGATAAAAACATCGGGGAAACACTGAAGAGAATTTCAGGGATCTCTACAAATGACAACAAAACAGTGGTAGTGCGGGGCATTGCTGAACGTTATAACCTGGCCATGATGGATGGCGCCATACTCCCCAGTACAGATGTACAGGTACGTGACTTTGAATTTGATATTGTACCCAGTAACCTKATCGACAACGTAGTTGTTTCCAAAACCGCCACTCCTGATATGAGCTTTGGTTTCGGTGGAGGATTGGTACAGATCAACACCCTCGCTATTCCGGATAACAATTTCACTACGTTAAGTTTCGGTAGCAAATATATCGAAGGCAGCACCGGCAGGGATTTCCTCGGATATGGCCGCGGTAAGAACGACTATTTGGGTTTTGATGATGGCAGCAGGGAGCATTTTCCCAAAAAACTGATGATTTTTACGAATGACAACTACCAACCCACAGATCCCTATGCTACACCTGCGGCAGGTATAAAGCCCATCACACCGGCCATGATCGCCGAACAAAATAAAAAAATAGGGGGACTGGAGCGCATGGGGACGCGGACTTACAAAACGATGCCCGGCCAAAACTACCAGTTCAGCCTTGGCCGGAGTTATGACCTGAAAAATAGTCGTATCGGTTTTGTAGGTTCATTGAGCTACCGTAATGAACAATCCATTGATGATATCCCCTTCTTCGGGCGTGGTAACTGGGAGAAGCCAGGAAGGCCTGGTTACGATGTAGCCACCGGACAACCAGTGGAGCCGACTTTCGCTAACCAGTACAATTTTAATACAAGCTGGGGGGCCTTGTTCAACTTAGGATGGACCAGGAAAAATCATAAAATTACAGTAAGGAATTTTTATTCCCGGATGTTCAATAACCAATTTTCGCGCATAGTAGGTTTTGCTAATGACATCGGTTACGAAGGTTTGCCAGGTATCCGGGAATACGATCGCCCTAAATTTATTGACTTGCTGCAAAATCGCATCAATGGCGAGCATACTTTTGGTGCTTTTCGTTTAGACTGGAACGTATCCCGCAATAAGCTGACTAACCTGGAGAAAGATGCCATTGAGGCATGGCTGGCTCCCGTAAATACCCTTAATGGCAAGGTTTACAATGTAATGCCCAACGCGATTACAAACCCAGGAAGCGGTACTTTCAACCGGGGACAATACAAGTATGAAGAAACAAACAGCATAGCGGAAGGAGCATTAAGTTATCACTTCAAAGCATTGAAACAAAAGCAGACGATAAAAGCAGGTTATCAATACATGGAACGCCATGGCATTTACGACTGGACGATATTGCCAATTGGTACTGTACAGACCGCCGGCAATATATACGGTTATGTGCCGGTGCAGGAATGGCAGCAATTTATGGCGTTCAATGACCCTTTGAAAGACCTGTTATACTTTCCTGCCGCCTTCTCTCAAAATTCATATGAGGGAAGAAATATCAACCAGGGAACCTATGTTATGATGGATAATCGCTTCAACAGCTGGCTGCGTTTAGTATGGGGAATACGCGCGGAATATTATAAATATGAAAGATTGGAAAACTCGGCAAACGACTATCTGATCAGTAAACTGATAGAGCAGGAAGAGAAGAAGAAGTTTGTAGATCCGGCAACAGGAAAAATAGTAACGCCTTTTGCAGATCCGGCAACAGAAGAAAAAACCTGGCGTTATCTCCCCTCCGCCAACTTAACGGTAACACCCTTCAGTGATTTTAATATCCGGGCGGCTTATTCCCAATCGGTAGTAAGACCTGCATTAATTGAAAACTCGCGTATGATCCGTTATGATCCTGCCATCGGCGCTTACCGCCGTAATGAGGGCGTATTATCCACCACCATTGATCACTATGATTTGAGGGTAGAGTGGTATCCCAAACCGGGTGAAGTGATTTCCGTTAGTGCTTTCCACAAATATTTCGATAAACCGGTGGAATTGTATCGTTCTCAAATAGATGCCAGCCAGCGCATATACGTGACCACCCAGAATTCTGAATGGGCGAAGGTGAGCGGATTGGAATTTGATATGCGCAAAAGCCTCGGATTTATAAAACCCGACTGGAAATTGCTGAACAATATATTCGTGAGTAGCAACCTGACCCTACAGCGTTCGGAGGTACAGGCCAGTTCGTTCGTTGGAAAGGGTATGAGTGAAGATAAATACGGCAATACCTATGAATATCGCACGAAGACATTGCAGAAAGAAAAAAGACCATTATACGGTCAGGTGCCAGTACTCTATAATGCGGGGCTGCAATATAGCGGCAATCGTTTAGGGGTGAATATTGCGTTCAACCATATGGGGTACAAAACCTTCTCCACCGGTATGGCGCCGGATATCGTAGAGTACGAACGTCCGCGCAGCCAAATGGATGCTCAACTGAGCTACCAATTTTTAAAGAAGAAAAATTTAGCGGTGAAAATGAATATTTCCAACCTGCTCAATAATCCTTACAGGTTTTATATCAATAGCAGCGATACATATAAACTATTGGATAAATGGAAAGGGATGGATATTTCAGCGATCCCGGCAACCGAATGGAGTGAAATCTACGAATGGAAATATGGTTTTTCCCAGAAGTATGAAAACGGGTATTATGAAACATCGGAAGACGGAAAGACGAAAAGAAGGGTAGGGGATAAAGACACTTTTATCCGTAAAACAGGTACTTCTTTCAGCCTGTCAGCATCCTATTCTTTCTAAATCTTACAAAAAAAATGATACAAATGAAGATTTTATATACAATCTACGCCCTGGTGGCAGGCATGCTGGTACTGTCTTCCTGTAGTAAAAATGATGATTTCTATTATAAAGAAAATGTGGTCACTGTTAAACTAAAGGGCTATAATGGCAGCGATGAATACCTGGATGTAAAACTGGATACATTCAAGTTTGTGTATTATCCAAATTCATCCGTCAATGAAACCTTGCCCTATTCATTTATGGGCAACCAGGAAAGTGTGAAGCTGCGTATCACTGAACAGGGTACAGGAAAACTGGTGTTGGAAAAAATATTGAAAAGAAATGATGGCCTTGTCAAAATAGGCTTTTTATACCTGGACGAAAAAACAGCGGATCTGCCACAGGTACCTGCTATAGAAGAAGGAAAGATTAAGATAAGGTATATTTTCCGCCCAATCCAGACCAACTACAGTGAGCCGGTGGACATTGCATTGGTGAAGTATTATTTCACGCCAAAAGTGTCTGAGGAAATAGGGAGAATTAAAAATGTAAAGCCTAATGAGCTCAGTGAGCCTATATCTATTTCCACTTTTTCCACTTCCGGACAGCTATATAACGGGCAGAAAACACCGGTGCTTTTCAGAGCTTATATCTACAAAGCCGGTACTAATGAGTTTTATACAGATGGAACAGATTATAGCTGGAATACCATCTCGTCAGCTGTTCCGCTGCCATCGCCATCGACCACATCTGCCAGGGTGTATATCTTTAGTGAGGAAGCTTCAGATAATATTATGGGATTCACTAAAAACCTGGAATTGTAAAAGCAACAGATCATGATGTCAATAATAAATTATCGAAAATTACCAGTCCTGCTGATAGGCGTGTTGTTAGCATTTACCGCATGTAATAAAGAGGCGCTGGTCGCTGAAAAAGCCACACATATCATCATTGCCGGATACAATGGAAGTAGTGAGCAACTGGAGATTAGTATAGATACCACAAGATATGATGCCACCAGATTCAATGGAAATTATATCCTGAAGCCCGTGTCATTATTCGAATTTAGGGCGGTGTATACATACAGGCCGGGAGCTGTTCCGCCCGTATTACGCATTAAAAATCCGGTGAATGACAGCGTTTGGTATAGCGATCCCTTACCTGTTTCAGGTACGAAAGCCTTTTTTAATTTCATTTACGTGGATGGAAAGATACAAGCGCTGCATCCACCCGAAGCAAATGAGACCACCAACAAGCTGGGATTTTACGTACAGCACACAGAAAGTGAAGCGCCTTTTGATATTTTTTTGTACAGGCTGGATGCCAACACCGGTATGGAATACCGCTACTATCTGGCAAAGAATGTACACCCGGGAGCCTGGACCTACATTGATTATTTGCCAGCGAAGGACTTTGACAATAAGAATGATCTGAGTAAATCGAGCCTTTATTTTACCAAAGCAGGTACCATCGATCAATGGGCTTTCCTGGATGACGAAACGCAGAGCAAAATAGATGCACAAGGCTTGTTTTTCCCTTTGCCTGGTGACAAGGGCTTCGTACAACCCTATTTTATTGTCCCCGGTGGATGGAGACTGGGATATTCACGGTTGTTTTTTTACCCGGACAGAGTACGGTAAGAATAATATTTAAGTGCACTCATTGCCCTGCTTTTCCGGGCGGGGTAATGAGCTGCTGAATAGCTCAATGTCCAGATAGATTCCCGTGTTATCGGCACATCTTTCCAGCATGTCTACTTTTCATAAATCGCTATCCGGTAGGGAGCTAGTTTTGTGTAACAAACATTTTTTATGAAAGCAGCTACAGAACGTAAGATCATCCGCTGGTTACACATTATACTCAGCATTCCCATCCTGGGATATATCTATGGGCCGGTAGCGGACAACCCACCTGCTGCCAACGCAGTACGTTGGGTGTTTTTGCCGGTAGTGGTATTAAGTGGTCTTTGGATGTGGAAGAGACATTTGCTAAAGAAGAAGTTAAACAGACACAGATAGCCGTTACCACTTTAGCCCCCACTTATGCAAATCATCAATTATCTGCAATAACTCCATACCCTTTATGGTTGGGGTATATACAATCTTCATGGGTGCTTTTTCTTCTAATATGGTTTTGTGTATCAACTGGTCTGTGACCAGCTCTGAAAGGCGCTTACCCAATATTTGATCTGATAGGGAAGGAAAAGCATTTTTGAGAAGACTAAACTGACGTGTGCCTCTGGCGATGCTATGCAAGATCGGCATTTTCCATCTTGTACTGATGTTTCGCAGCACCTCATTCACTTCACATTTACAGCTTAATACCACCAGGTTGTTGGCATTGGATGTTCCCGCTTTTAGTTTACTCGACATAATGAATAAGAATTGATACTCACTTTAGGGTGAGTTATTGAATGACCAAATGTGCAAGGCGACATTTGCATTCACAAAAATAAAACATTATGAAACTAAAATTAAGTAACGCATTGTCATTTTACTTCCTGCTAATTTTATCACTTTTTGTTTTCCAGGTAAATGCCCAGCCGGTGATAAAGCCGCCGGTTTTTGTGTTGGTACACGGTGCATTTCACGGAGGCTGGTGCTGGCAAAAAGTGAGTACACAACTGCGCGCAAAAGGGGATATCGTTTATACGCCAACGTTGAGCGGTCTGGGAGAACATAAAAACATGTTGAATAGCCATGTTGATCTGAATACTCATATTGCTGATATTGTTAATTTGATTGTGTCGGAAGACCTGTATAATGTCGTCCTGGTGGGTCATAGTTACGCGGGTGGCGTTATTGCAGGTGTTGCAGACCGTATTCCGGAAAGATTGTCAAAACTGGTGTTTCTTGATGCCATGCTGATGAAAAATGGGCAAAGCGCACTCGACGTGAGCCCGGAGGATATCCGCAAGCGCTTTATTAAATCCGCTAACCAATTTGACAAAGGGTTAAGTCTTCCGTTTTTATCAGCTGAGTTCTTTGGCATCACCAATGCTCATGATGTTAAATGGGTGAATGAACGTTTAACAAATCAGCCTTTTAGAACTTTTAGGCAGCCACTGGTACTAAAACATCCGTACGGTAATCACCTGCCTCTTACTTACATTGCCTGTACAAATCCGGAACTCCGTGCCATCCGGCCATTTGCAGACGAAACAAAGACCAGCAAGGGCTGGAAGTACCTCGAGCTGAAAACAGGGCACGATGCCATGATGACCATGCCGGTTGAACTTGCCCAAATGCTGGAGTCGTTAAAATGAGCTACATCAGGGCCTCAGCAGTACCAAAGCTGGGGTGGTTACGGTAAGATCCGATTTGCACCGGGTAATTTCAAAATGTAACAATTAGGTAATAATATGCGTGCAATTTACAGGTATGCGAAAGCAATTAGTATTTGCATTATATTTATACCTCTTTTGAAAGTCATGCATAAAAACTCAAGAAGTGCAAACCATCAAGGAAACAACCCACAACACCCTGTTATTTGATCGTGACTATTGGAATAGTCAGCTCCCAGTGCTAAGCAGCGAATACCAGGGAGCCAGCCCTTATCCGCATATTGTATTAGAAAACTTCCTGAACCCCGATGTATTGGACAAGTGTGTCCAGGAGTTTGATAAATTGAATGAGGCGGATGGCTGGATTAATTATGTTCATTATAATGAAAACAAGGCAGGGCTGAATAAGCTTGATCTCTTGCCGGCGTCCATTAAACGGACCATTAATGAACTCAATTCTCCGGAATTCCTTGAATTCCTCAGTACCCTGACCGGAATAAAAGGTCTTATGAAAGATGACCTCCTCGAAGGGGGCGGCATACATCAGTCCAAAAGGGGTGGCTATCTTAATATCCATGCCGATTTCACAGTACACCCGCACCATCGTCGCTGGCAGCGGCGGGTAAATGTGCTCGTATACCTGAACAAAGACTGGGAGGAAGAATGGGGAGGCAAACTGGAACTTTGGGATACAAAAATGGAAGCTTGCGAAAAGAAAGTGCTGCCTGTTTTTAATCGCTGTGTTATTTTTAATACAGATGCTGATTCCTTCCATGGACACCCGGAACCAACTACCTGCCCTGAGGACCGGTACAGAAGATCTATCGCTTTGTATTATTATACGGAGGAAGCCCAACCTTTTCGCAGAGCGACTCATTACATGGTACGCCCCGGAGAAGAAAAGAAAAAATTTATGGTGAAACTGGATAATGCGATGGTGGCTGTTTATACAGAGATCAAGGGCATGCTGGGATCAAACGATAAAATTATAAGTAAAGTGCTGCGGTTCTTTTCCCGTAAAAAGTAAAAGAATACCGGTTGAAAATAATAATAGTAAAGGCGTTGGATATATTCCAACGCCTTTACTATTATTTACTTTCGAATAGTCCGGTTACTTGGATGGCACCTCCCTCTTCAAAAACACAAATCCATTTTTACGATATAGCTCTTTCAAAGAAGCATGCGCTTTATATTGATCTACCCTATCAATTTTTGTTACAAAATAAGCAGGTTTATCAATATCTCCTGTCAACAACCAGGCTTCATCATAAGAATTCTGATTCACCGGTTTCTCTTTATGAGTATAAAAGAAAGGTGCATAGCTCCAATAACCTAATGTAGTTACATAACAATCTTCCCCTTGCCTTTGCTCAAAAAACTCAATAGCAGCAGCTTGTGAATACTTTTCTACTTTGGGAACAATGATTGCTGCCGCCAGGAAAATAACAAGGCCCGTTCCAACAAAATAAGTGGTGGCTGCATTGATGAATGCATGCTTTTTCAACTGTCTTATTCCCACTATAATAGTTACCACCATCAGGAGCCCCACTATACCTTCCCAACCGCTCCAGGTTACATCAGCCGCCATATTTGCCTGGGCAAATGTATCGTGAACATAAGGGATCAGTTGCTTGATATTTAATGCGATCAGCGCAACAGCCAGCAATACCAATGCGATGATTCCGCCCAGTATCGTTGTTAATACGCCCACATATTTTTTATAATCCATTTCCTTTCTGTCCCATTTATAAAATGAATAGGCTGCCAGGAAAGTAATCGGGAACCAGGCCAGAGAGGAATAATGAATAATGCGCGATTGTACAATCGTGAATAAAAGCGTTACTACCCAGAACAACAGCAACATCCAAATCTTAAAATCTTTGTCAAACCTACTGCTGTAGCGCGCTTTAAAGAAAGCTGGGATGGCAAAAAGAGAGGCCGGGAAACATCCGATGAGCAGCACTACATAGTGATACCCGAAAAAGCCCGCCTGCCCTGCATCATGGGTAGTAAAGAGGCGATACTGGTACTTTAAAAACTCTGTAATGAACCAGGGCCCGTTCTTGGCCGTTTCATATCCGTACCAGGATAAGGTAACCAAAGAAGCGACCACCAAAAACAAAAGAGCATGCCACCAGTTAAAAAAGAACCGGAACCGGTTATAAATAAAATAACACCCTAACACCATCAGGAAAACCATCAAAGCTACCTGTCCTTTGGTGAGAATGGCAAGTCCCATATAAACACCTGCCCAAACAGCATAGTATACCGGTTTTTTGTCTATACCCTCCTTATCAAATCCATTCTGCTTCCAGTTATACAAAATAAAATAGTACAGTGAGAGGAAAGTAAACAGGTTAAACCATGGATCAATAATACCGGATTTGAAGTACATATTAGGGAAAAGCGATCCTCCGAAAGCAAGCGCCCAGAGGACACCAAACTTTTTATCATACAATCTTGTACCACAAAGAAAAAGAACAATAAGGGTAACGATCCCGCAGAGTGCATTGGGGAAACGTGCTGCAAATTCATTGATCCCAAATATTTTCATGGACAGACTTTGCATCCAGAAGAACATCGGTGGTTTTTCCCAGAAGGGCTTGAAATTGACATAGATCCTGGTATAATCGTCCAGCTTCAACATTTCCCTGGAACATTCCGCAAAATTTATTTCATCCCAATCAAATAAATGCACCCGGCCCAGGAAAGGAATGAAAAAAAGCGCTGCAATCACTGCCAATAATAGGATACTTGATAGTTTAGTTGTACGCATATGCACCGTATGTAAATGGTTGTATTGAACAAATATATGTTCATATACTATCATTTACAAATTATGAAATTCTTTTTAGGCAGATTGGCAAGGATTAGTGATGCATATAATTAGCGCTACCAAATGTACCTTCAATAGACTCGGGCAACAACCCATATTTATTACGCATATCCACCCGGCCCAGCATTTCACCGGTATCTACATCTACCACATCGATTGTTCCGGAGTTTAAGTCCGGAAGGTTTAGCAGGTTATTCTGAATGGCAACAACCGACTTTCCTGATTTCGTTTTAAAGAAGGCCATGTGGTGGGCACCTCTATTGGCGGGCAACGTTTTCAGGAGTTTCATTTGTGGTAGCTGACTGATATCGAATACAAGTACTTTGCCTGGTTGAGCAAATGATACGTATAAACGTTTATCATCTGCTATGTAAAATTCCAGTGCCCAGCCGAGGCCCATAGCAGATCCTTTCAATACACGGTTAAAACTGCTATAGGTATTGCGGCTGGCATCGTAGGATGATATCCATATATCTCCTCCAAGCATGGTATTAGCCAGCGCATAGGGTGGAAAGCCATTTCTCAATAGTAGCACTTCTACGGGGCTGGAAAGGTCTTTGGCGCTATCAGCGACCTGATATGTTTTAATGATCTGATAAGTGTTCATGTCTATCAGGGTACAGGTATTGCCAACACCGGAAGTGAGATCAGGATGAATGGTGCTGGTTACCATGGCGAGTTTTTTATCTTCATAAACAGAGATGCCATGAGGGTACATAATAAATTTATCAGGATGTGCATCAATAGACCCACTGATTGTTTTTACCAATTCATTTGTTTGGGCGTTAAACACACCTACGGTTCCATCGCGTAAACCTCCGTGTCCGCCCATGAACGTAACCCAGTATTCGCCGCTTTTTGTGAAGAAGATATCTTCACCTACTCTATTTCCATGTGTATTGACTGGTGTTACGGTATGAATAATGGGATAACCATCCTTGTCCCATTCCATTTTTAATTCGTAGAGATAGTCTCCTCCTAAAGCGGTGGTGAAGAGGCGTTTTTCATCTCTGTTAAAGTAGAGATGGTGAGGGAGCACGCCAACACCGATTTCTGTTTTAGAAAGTATATTCCCAAAATACGGAGACTCAGGATCCAGTTCCATCGTCAGAACACCATCTTTTCCTGCTCCAAGATGTCGATAGTCTATAAAGAAAAGTGTTTTTTGTTTTAAGGATGGATCCACTGCTTTTTTACAGGAGAGGCATATGGTTATAATGCCCAGGAGTATAATGGTCGTAATACGTGTGGGAGTTTTCATATGTTGGTGGCTTATGGAGTAAATGTATTATTTCTACCACGAATGATCACTGCAGTCTGTTTATTTTGATTGTATACTGATACCATTATTCACTATTGAGTATTAATTTTAACATGGTTAGCACTGCTAAGTAATATTTTTAGTCTTATTTATTCTTATAAAGAGTGAACCATGAAATAGTCATTCCACGATCGTTTATTATTTAACTATTACGTTTAAAAAATGTTTATCGGAAACTATGAAATGAGCTTGTATTCATTGTTGCCAGCGTATGTAATATTCCTGTAATTCAATTTGCATTACTTAAAACTAAAATTAACCCACCATGAGTACCGGCTTGTCTGCCCAGGAATACTGGGATAAAAACTCACATGGCAGAAAGAAATGGGAGTCAGTCATTAATTTCTTCCTTAATCCTGTGAGTAAAAAATTAATTGAAAATCTTCATTTATCTTCTTCTATGAACGTGTTGGATGTTGCAACAGGAACTGGCGAGCCAGGGCTGACTATTGCAGCAATGCAGCCGGATTTGCTGGTAACAGGTACCGATATTTCTGAAAAGATGATAGAGATTGCAAATGAAAACGCAAAGGAGAAAGGGTTGTATAATTATAGGGCCATCAGGTTTGAGGCGTCATTTATGCCATTTCCGGATGATTTTTTTGATGCGATTGTCTGTCGTAACGGTGTCATGTTTTTTCCCCATGTATCTGCTGGCCTGAAGGAAATGCATCGCGTGTTGAAAGTAAACGGTTGGGTTTCGGTATCTACCTGGGGAGCTTTGGAGAAAAATCTCTGGATCAGCAATGTGCTGGACGCGATCACAGAATTGACACATCATAAGTCTTACAACAGGCACAAGCCAGGTATGTTTTATTGCATGCAACCAGGAACGATGACCGATTGGTTTGAAACGGCGAACTTTGAAGATATCACGGAGGAGGAGATAACAGGAGTGGTGGAATTCAGTTCCATGGACGACTACTGGTTATATGTAACTACTGTAAGTGCTGATGTAATGAATGCACTGAAAGGTATTCCTGACAATATGGTGGACATAATCAAGGAAAAAGTACTTGATAAGATTCGCAATCACGTTATTAGTGAGAAGATATATTTTCAGTGGAGTATGCGGGTTACAACCGCAACAAAACATTGAGGCTGAAGCCCCCAATATACAGTTTAAAAAAACTAAGACCATCTTTCGTTACAGCAACCTGGAAAGCTCCACTATTTTGATGAATGTAGCTACAATTTTGACCCTTGAACCGGATTACAGAATTGATTAGATAAATTTCGATTTTAGTAAATAGTTATATGAAAGGTTTAATAAAATGGAAGCTTAACAGTCAGATATTTTCGGTTGTGTTGGGTACCTGGATGCTTTTGGGGTTAAGCATTGAAAAAATCGCTGCTCAAACAATTGTGTATGCTACCGGCCAATGGGATCGCCGTGAATTTGGTAATCACCGGGTTGTCATAGCTGTGAATGATGATGCTCCTGCTGTACAGGTTCATATACCCTGGCGACGACTGGATGATCCCCGGAATAAATCTGTTATCCTGGTAGATGCTTCCAGCGGGAAATTGATACACAATTTTAGTTTCCTGGCCATCAATAAAGAATTTTCAGACTTTATTTTCGAGCCATCTACCGGAAAAGGAAAATATTATCTGTACTATTTACCCTACAGGAATACAGGCAGTTGGTACTTCCCAAATACGGTCTATCCGCCTGCAAAGGAAACGGCAGATTCCCAATGGATCGCAAAGTTTAAAGGCAAAGCATTGACCCAGGCACAGGTACTTCGTTTTGAGTCTGTAACTGAGTTTGATAGTTTCGATCCTATGGAAACTGCCGCCACTGCGAGAGAAGTAGAAGAATTGCTGCTCGTTAACAGGAAGAAAGATTACCTGCTTTTCCCGGAAGACAGGAAGCATCCTATCCGGATGGATGCTGATATTCCATTACGCTGGATACAGCAGAAAGAAGGCGAACCATTTAGCGCTACCGTACTGCGAAACGAATTCTTTGCCTTTCAGTTGGGGATATATACGCCATTCAGCGAATTGCGAAATGTGCGCCTGGTATTTACTGATCTGCGGAGTAATGGAGGAGAAAAGATTTCTCGATCGGCCATCCGTTGTTTCAACCTGGCCGGGGTAGACTGGCTGGGTAAGCCATTTACCAAGCAGATAGATATACAAAAGGGTAAGATTCAACCAATGTGGATCGGCGTAGATGTTTCATCAGCTACCAGGCCGGGAGTTTATGAAGGAGAGATAGAAGTGCTGGCAGAAGGCGTTGACAGGAGAACGCTGAAGATCAGGTTCGATGTACAGGATTCCCTGCTTATGGACCGGGGCTACAATGAATTGTTCAGGATGGCGAGATTAAATTGGCTGGATTCGAAGATCGGGCTGGACGACAGCTTATATAAACCGTATACCCCCGTTCAGCTACAAGGCAATACCATTCGGATTTTGGGACGGGAGCTTCGATTTGACCGCTATGGTTTACCAGACAAAATCACCAGCAATTTCTCCGGCGCCAATGACAGAACAGGAGGACCCGCCAGGGATATTCTCAGCGGCCCAATGCGGTTGGTGGCTTCCCATAATGACAAAGAGCTGATCTGGACGGGAGGAAAACCTGTCATTATGTTGAAAACGGAAGGAGCGGTGAGTTGGAAGACCAACCTGCATAATGGACAAACCCTTCTTGAAATCGCCGCAAAAATGGAATGCGATGGGCATATCGACTACCAGGTAGCGCTAACAGCAGGAGAGGACCTTGCGCTGGATGATATTCAATTACAAATCCCCTACGCATCTCAGGCTGCCACGTATATGATGGGGCTGGGCCGTAAGGGAGGAAAACGCCCTGAACATTGGGATTGGAAATGGGATAAACAACTGGCCAACAATCAGCTTTGGCTTGGCGATGTGAACGCGGGACTTCAATGTAAGCTAAAGCATGAAAACCCGGACTGGTCCTTATACAATTTCAGTCAGACAGGGACCTATAAAGATTGGAGTAATGAGGGGCTTGGCGGATGTACCTTACATGATGAAGTGCAGGACAAAGGCAGGGTATTATTTAAAGCCTTCACAGGAAAGAAAATGCTTCGTAAAGGCCAGACAATACATCTCAATTTCGGCTTACTCATTACGCCCGTTAAACCGCTGGACAACAATCACTGGGATGAACGCTATTTTCAGGCCGACCCACCGATAGATAACTGGAGAAAAGAGGCGATGAATAAAGGTGCAACAGTAATGAATATCCACCAGGGAAACCTGCTGAACCCCTACATCAATTATCCATTCATCGCTACGGATACATTAAAGAGGTACATCAATACAAACAGAAAGTTCGGAATAAGGACCAAGATATATTATACCGTCAGAGAACTGAGTAATTACGCTGCAGAGCTCTGGGCGTTCCGGAGCCTTGGTGATGAAATTTTTACTCCCGGTCTTGGCGCTCAGCTGGCCGACCAGTTCGCCGACGATGGCCTTGGTGGCAACTTATACGCTAAAGGAGGACCCTGGCTGGCAGAACATCTCAGAACGAGTTACGATGCTGCCTGGCATACACCTTTGGAGGGAGGCGAATACGACATGTCTATCCGCACACAAGGGCTTTCGCGTCTTCATAACTATTACCTGGAAGGCCTGGGCTGGTTGGCCAAAAATACCGGGATGAGGGGTATCTACCTGGATGGCGTGGGCTACGACCGGGAAATCATGAAGCGGGTTCGGAAAGTGCTCGACAGGTCTGCCGATAGCTGTTTGATCGACTTTCACTCTGGCAACAATTTTAGTGCTTCCTATGGGATGAATAGTCCCGCCAATCAATACATGGAGCTTTTTCCCTGCATCAACAGTCTTTGGCTGGGGGAAGGATATAATTATGATGAGGGCCCGGATTATTGGTTAACAGAAATGGCTGGTCTGCCCTTTGGACTATATGGTGAGATGCTTAATGGTTGCGGAAATGCGTACAGGGGCATGCTTTATGGGATGACTTCCCGTCTTGGCTGGGTTGGTTGCGACCCTTCAGCCCTGTGGAAACTCTGGGATGAATTTGGCATCCGGCAGTCCAGGATGATCGGATACTGGGACCCTCATATTCCTGTCAAATGCAACCAGGATGATGTTAAACTTACTATCTACCAAAAAGAAGATAAACTATTAATTGTTTATGCCAGCTGGGCAAAGGAAGATCGTCATATCCAATTATCGCCGGATTGGAATGCCCTGAAGATGACACCCACAGCGGTTTCTATTTATGCACCGGCAGTAAACAGTCTCCAGGAAAAACAAGTGTATACCAATCTCAATGACCTCCATGTTCCTGCCGGTAAAGGAGGCTTTATCATCATTGCGAAAAAACAGTAACGCTATTCAAACAACGAATGCACGCTAGTCTCGGGCGACAATAGAGAATGCTGCGTAAGATAACAGGCTTATCTTACGCAAATAAAGCATTGATGTTGGATAAGATTGTACACATACAAAGGGAGCTAATGTAGTAAATTTAGCCGTCTGTCAATGTTTCAGACAACTGCTAAAAATGTAAAATGAAAAAACGATTAGTTCTTATTTTTTGCTGTGCAATAATGTCCCTTTCCTTATCTGTTGCTGCTGAAAAAATCAGAGACGCAAAAAAGATAGTTGCTCTTTTGAGAAAGTCGCGGGCATATTGCGAAGACGCGGCTGAAAACCGTATTGATAACAGCTCTTTGGTGATAACCAGGAGTTGGGATCACCAAATGGTTCGTTCGGCGGTAGTTAACAATGGTACACAAACCATCTATGTCAACAATATCGTGTTATTTGAAATAGATGGGGCTGTACTGGACAGCAGTAGTCAGATTTATGGTGAAGGGTTCCAGATGTTGTCACAAACCGGGGGGAGCTTAGGGCATCCTCAAAACATAGGCGGTTATACAGATGAAGGACACTATAAAGTAATAGGGCCTCATCATATGCCTACTGCATATGGTATGTTTAATTTAACCTTACCTGGTGGTGAATGTTTAATGTTAGCTTTTTCGTCCTGCCAGCGCTTCATGGGGCGTATCAGTTTTTCAGCAAATAAGATAATCGTTTCCGTAGATGTAGAGCACCTAAAATTAGCACCCGGACAGCGGGTTGAACTGGAAGATTTTATGGCACTGGCCGGAACCGATAAGAATTTGCTGTATGATGAATTAACCAAACAGATTGCTTTAAAACATCCACCGATTTTCGGAAAACAAGTGCCTACAGGCTGGTGTTCCTGGTATTGTTATGGCCCTTCCGTTTCTCAAAAAGATATTCGTGAAAACATGCTGGGTTTTGCGGCTAAATTACCGGCTGTGAAATATATTCAGATTGATGATGGCTTTCAGCCATATATGGGAGACTGGCTGGATGAAAATCCGAGATACGGTTCACTGGAAAGTACGCTGGCAGAAATTAGAAATGCCGGTTTTACGCCCGCTATATGGTTGGCTCCTTTTATTGCGGAAAAAAAATCGAAGTTATTCACTGAACATCCTGATTGGTTTGTAAAAGACAGCACAGGGCAGCCGCTTAATTCGGCTACCGTGGGATTTGGCGGCTGGCGTAATGGCCCCTGGTACGTGTTGGACGGGACCAATCCACATGCGCAGGAATATTTAAAGTATGTGGTTAGAACGATGCGTGAAAAATGGGGCGTACAATATTTTAAGCTGGATGCCAACTATTGGGGTGCTATCCACAAAGGGGTTCATTATGATGTCAACGCAACCCGGATCGAAGCTTATCGCGCCGGTATGAAAGCCATCCTGGAAGCCTGTGATAGCAATACCGTTATCCTCGGGTGTAATAACCCTATATGGCCTTCGTTGGGTTTAATAACCGCCTGTCGTACGAGTAATGATGTATCAAGAGACTGGAATTCTTTTCAATCAACCGCCAGGGAAAACCTGATGCGTTCCTGGCAAAACGGGAAATTATGGTATAACGATCCGGATTGTTTAGTATTGGGACCAAATGGTAAATCCGGGACGGAGCTTACGGCAAATGAATTTTTGTTTCATGCAACGGTGGTTCATGCTGTTGGAGGTTTGATGCTGCTGGGTGATAAATACGCCAGCCTCTCGGAAAAACAATTTGATATTATCCGGAAACAGTTACCTCCCGCAGGTAAAAGTGCCCGTTTTACAAATGACAAATTTGAAACAGGCTGTATGGATATGGGTGCGGAACAATATTATTATTTTCTGAACTGGGATGACAGTAAGCCGGTTTCGCTGAAGATAAAATTAAAATCTAAATCGTCATTGGAGAATTATTGGTTGGGCACCGACCTTGGTGTTCATGATGGAACATACCAGGTCAAAGACTTACCCCCACATTCAGCGTTGTTAATAAAAGCAAAAACCATAAATTAATGAATTCTCAATTTGGTAGTATGGAGGTGCGTGTTTGTAAGTATTTAGCAGGACTGTTAATGATGATTGTTGTAGTGAGTGCCAGGGCAGAAGGCGTACATAATGATGAATTATGGTATGTCAAACCTGCCGGGAAATGGGAAGCAGAAGCCTTACCCATTGGTAATGGGAGAATGGGCGCCATGCTTTATGGCGGCGTTAAAACCGATAGGATTCAGTTTAATGAGCAGAGTCTTTGGAGTGGCGATAACAATTGGGACGGAGATTATCAGACAGGGGATCACGGTTTTGGTTCGTATCGTAATTTTGGGGAGTTCGCAATAGATTTTAATCATGGGGATGTTGCCACTGCATATCAACGTTCTTTGAATATTCAGACCGGAGTTCATACCACATCATTTGAAATAGATGGTACCCGTTTCCGGCGCGAAGCTTTTGCGAGTCATCCAGACCAGGTAATTGTTTTCAGGTACACAGCCAGTAAAAAGGGGGCTTTGTCCGGTAAAATTTCCCTGCAATCAGCACAGGGGGCAGTGAGCACTGCGGATGCAAATGGATTGAGTTTTCTGGGCGAAATGCCTAACCACCTGAAATATGGGGCCAGGCTTCATGTCGCTAATGAAGGTGGTAGTGTTTCACTGGAAGGTAATACATGGGTATTTCAAAAATGCAATACGATTATTGTTTACCTGGATGCACGTACCAATTATAAACCTGACTACTATTCCGGTTGGCGTGGAACAGATCCGATGCCGCTGGTTGAGCAGGAAATAGCTGCTGCTCAAAAATCCGGCTATCAAAAATTAATCAGCCGCCATACGAAGGATCTCACACATCTTACAGCCGCCGCCGTTATTGATATAGGGAAAACAACCAATGATTTGCTTGTATTGCCCACAGATATCCGGTTGGGAAAATATGCAGCTGGTGGTGCCGATCCCGACCTGGAAGAAACCATGTTTCAGTATGGTCGTTATCTGTTGGCCAGCTGTTCCCGCGCAGGTGGATTGCCTGCCAATTTGCAGGGTTTGTGGAACAACAGTAATACGCCAGCCTGGGCAAGTGATTATCATAACAACATCAATATCCAGATGAATTACTGGGGAGCTGAATCCACCAATTTATCTGATTGTCAATTGCCATTGATTGACTTCATTAAAGCTTTCCGGGAGCCATGCCGTATCGCCACTCAAAAAGCTTTCGGGAAGAATGTACGCGGCTGGACCGCCCGTACCAGCCAAAGTATTTTTGGTGGTAATGGCTGGGAATGGAATATTCCGGCCAGTGCCTGGTATGGTCAGCATGTGTTTGAGCATTGGGCTTTTACAATGGACAAGGAATATTTACGTACAACGGCGTATCCTGTTTTAAAAGAGATTTGCGGTTTTTGGGAAGATCAGCTTAAGAAAATGCCAAATGGTACGCTGATGGTGCCTAATGGTTGGTCGCCGGAGCATGGCCCCAGGGAAGATGGGGTAATGCATGATCAGCAGCTGGTATGGGATCTTTTTCAAAATTACCTGGAAGCTGCAAAAGCACTGGGTATCGATTCATCATATCAGGCCAAAGTAGCAGATATGCAGGCACATCTTGCACCCAATAAAATCGGGAAATGGGGACAGCTACAGGAATGGCAGGAAGACAGGGACGACCCGGATGATCAGCACCGGCATACTTCACACCTGTTTGCAGTGTATCCCGGTCGTCAGATCAGTATGACACGTAACCCTGACCTGGCAAAAGCTGCTATTATTTCTTTACGCAGCCGTAGTGGAAATTATGGGAAAAATGTAAACACAACTTTTACGGTGGAATCAACTGTTGGCGACAGCMGCCGCTCCTGGACCTGGCCCTGGCGCTGTGCCCTCTGGGCACGCCTGGGTGAAGGTGAAAAGGCAGGTACGATGCTGCGTGGGTTACTTACTTATAATACCTTACCTAATCTCTTTACGAATCATCCGCCTTTTCAGCTGGATGGAAACTTTGGCATCAGCGGTGCCGTGGCAGAAATGTTAATGCAAAGTCATGCCGGTGAAATTCATTTGCTGCCAGGGATACCTTCCGGCTGGGCTGGTAATGGATCTTTTAAAGGTCTGAAAGCTCGTGGAGGATATACGGTAGATTGCACCTGGGAAAACGGAAAAGTGACGAAGTATAAGATCAGCTCAACAGAAGGAAAAAAAGTATGGATTCGTGTAAATGGAGAGCGGAAACTGATAGTAAGCGAAAGAGGATAAAACCATGAATTGCCGGTAAAATTTTAAGTATGATAAGAATATACATAATAGCATCCTGGTTGAATGTACTCCTATGGTCTTTGATAGGCTTGTTTACTATTGGGAGTATTGTTTTAAGCAGTAATGTGCTGGTGATTAACCTTACTGTTGGAACCGTATTTTTATTAATCGCGGCCTTGTTTTTTTTAAAGGCTTTTTTTCTCGTAAAAGGTGTAAGAAATGGAGAAATAAGTAGTAAAGGAGGGACATCTTTTTCAAAATATTTGATGAGCGATTTAATATTGACAGCAGGAACGATATTATTTTCATCGATCGTTTTTTCTGGTGTTTTGCACAGAATATTTCTGGAAGGCCATCCTATATTTGGATAGTATACAGATGGGGAAAATAATAAAGGTGCCGGCAAACTATTGCCGGCACCTTTATTATAAGAGATCTATCGTTTGAAATAAATATCAGGCTTATTTTAACTTATCAGCAACATTCCACACTTTCAGATCCCGGATGCTTCCTTTGAAAGCATGAACAGTATCTCCTATATTTTGTAAGGGAAAAAACAAGGTTTGTACCTTTGTCATGGAGTCTTTTGTGCCGGCAAAACTGATCCGCTGTGCATTCAGACTTTGCAGCAGTTTACCATCTACGTACAGACGTGTACCTTTATGGTCGCCGCTGATGGCTAACGTTGTCCATTTGCCTGCAGGCACTACGTAATCAAATACATAGTCATATCCTTCTCTCGAAAAGCCCAGTTTCCCGGTTTGTTGCTGCTTCAGTTTAACAGTGGATCCCGGGGAGCTAAACAGGGTGGCGTTCGGATCGTTATTCATATCTGGTTTAATGGTAAATGCAACTGTATAATTATATCCGATTTCCTGCACAGGTGTTTGAGCGAAGCTCTTGCCGCCATTCAGTTGCAGGCCATCTTTTCTGTTACCGGAATGAACGGTTTTAACGATATGCCTTTTATTGCCTGAACGATCTTTGTTGTTACCCTTGCGTAAGTCGTAGTATAATACAAGGTCAGTTTCACCAGCTACTTTCCCTCGCATGTTGGCGCCCGGACCTTCTCCGATAGCGGAAGCTTTTTGGGCAAAAACATCATACTGCTGTGTAGTATCCGTGCCACGCCACATTTTCTGAGATAATACCTGCATCGCGGGGAATACCCTGTCATGCACATCTTTTTCCGTAATGCCATTACCTACCACATCATTCCAAACGGCAAAAGAGCCTCCTTTGATCTGTGGGTCCTGATCCTTGAAGCGTACATCGCCCACCTGGACAGGTTCCCATTTCTTGTAAAGCATGGGCAGGTTGAGATAGTCATAATAATAGCCTGCAGCAGGAACAATATAGAGCCAGCCATCCGGAGTAGAGATGATATCATATCCTGCTTTTTTCATTTCCACAGGATCAGCATAGCCATTGTACCAAACGTTCATGGTAACATCTTTCACTTTTACCGGCGTGTTGCCTTTGGCATGAGTAAGGGCGCCCCATAGTCTTGCTTTTTTGCCGTAGTGTTCTACCAGTCGTATGTAGTGATCCGTAAAAACACGAAACTGTTCTGCGGAAGATTTATCATATTCATCGGTGCCTATGTGGACTTCCGGACCAGAGAAAACAGGATCGGGTCCTTCCAGGTATTCCATGAAAACACTGTCAATGACCTGGTAAGTAACCGGGTTATCGAGGTCCAGATGGTCCATGCCAAATTTTTTGCTGCCTATTTCCGGACGAAAATGAGTGAACGCGAGCGAATGTGCCGGCACATCAATTTCAGGTACTATGTTCACGCCATAGGAGGTAGCCAGTGCCTGCAGCTCTCTGAACTCCTGTTTGGTATAGGATCCGTCCTTTGCGGTCAGGTTGGGATAAGYATCACTTTGCAGGCGGAAGGCTGCATAGGTGCTATCCCAGTTCTTCCCGAAGTGTTTATAAAAGCCGTTGTCATTAAGGTGTATATGAAAATCATTCATTTTATAGTAAGCCATCAGCTTCACATATTGGCGCAGGAAATCAAGGCTGAAAAACTTCCGGCCATCATCCAGCACAAATCCGCGGATTGAATAGCGGGGATAATCTTTGGTGGTGCCGGAGGGGAAATGAAGGTGCTGTTTGTCCTGTTCCAACACCTGTAAAAGTGTCCGGGTACCCCAGAACAACCCGCGCGTATGCAAGGCAGAAATATGGAGAGATGTGGGGTTTGCTGTCAGCAAATATCCTTCCTGGCCAAGTGCTGTATCGGTAGCATGCAGACTGAGGAAAATATCTCCTGTGGCAGGAACACCTGTCTTTATCGGGAATGGAGCATTGCTGGTGAGCAGTTGCAGATCTTTTTGAAGAATTTTTGCAGTAGCAAGCAACTGACTGGCGGAGGTTTCTTCAATTACAATAGCCGTTGATGATTGAAGCGTGAACTGTCCATAACCGCCTTTCCATTCCTGCAGGTTGGGAATCACAAAGGGCACCGGGTTGGCTGCTCCTGACTGAGCACTGAGTATAAACGTCCTGCAAATACAGGCGGCAATGAGGAAGTATTTTTTCATATGTTCTTTTGATACTGATGATGCTTCGTTGGGAATTTTTGTTGGGTGGTGTAAATCACTGTTCACTTAAATATACAAAGAACATAAAAGTCAGCGAGAAATTCACCTCCACTCCAAAAAAACAATCAGGTTGTTGAAATATCCCTGCAGGTGGCTGTGCCTGACAAAGAAATGGCCCGCCATAGCCTGCCGGGGAAATAATACCGGTGCCAGCCTGGCGGGCCTTATTTGAATAACCTGACTGCAAATTATTGCAGGTAGGGATAATGAAAAAAATGGTTGATCAGGCATGACTACCTGGTTACCTTTTCCAGCTCATCAAGTGTCCATAGCTGATCTCTGCCGGTTACTTCTGACCGGATTTTCCGGACATCATCTACTTCTACTATCGGCGATTTACCCTTGTCGTATTTTCCGAAGTTGTAGCGTACATAACTTAAAATGGAAGCTACCCATTCATCGGTATTGGAAGCGCCGAATGGAGCCATTACATCGGTAAATGATTTGCCATCAATAGGACCTGATAAGCCATTGAGCAATATTTTAGTCATCAGCGCTTTGTCGCCGTTGACACGATTGGAACCTACAAATGGTGGTGCGGCTGCGCTGCCGCCACCAACGATGATGCCTTTACCGTCCGGCCCGTGGCAGGTAGAGCAGAGTTGTTTATAGATATTGGCACCATTGAGGATCAGGTTACGATGTGCTGCCGGCATATTTGCAAGACGACTGCCAAATAGTTTGGTATTGGCATTTACTTCTGCGCTGTGGGCTGCACTGATTAACATGTTCGGATAAGCAGAGGCATTTATCATGGCCTTTTGTATGGTCATGGCTCCGGGAGATTTAGTGCTGGCCAGTGAGAGTACCAGCTGCACCTGTACGGCAGCGGAAGGATCATTTTGCAGGGCTGCTATATGATTGCGTACTTCTTCATCATCTTTCTTTAAAAAAGATTCGCTGATCCATACAGCCGCTTTTCTTACCTCCGCGGCGCTATCTTTCATCGCCGAGAACAAAGTTTCTTTATCTATAGCATTTAGCCCTTCAAGGGTCCACAGTGCATGAATACGCGCCAGGGCACCGGTGTTTTTTCCAACGCTAGCGTGCTTTCCGATGGCAATGGTTTTAAGTTCAGGGACAACGGAGAGATCACCATTGGCGATGATTTCTTTTTGTGCATTTTCCCTCCACCAGCCGTTGGGATGGTCGAGACAGGCAATCAGTTTATTAGCCGGCGCGTCAAGTAACTGTGGCTTTTCATCGACCTTGTAATTATCATGTACCAGCCGGTAGATGCGACCGCGTCCGATATTTTTCTCCAGTCCTTTTTGCAGAATGCGGGGGCGTAGGAAACTGCCTTCCGCTGTCCAGGTAGCTTCCTGGATAATTCCATGGTACATGTCTACGATATAGAGGCAACCATCAGGACCGGTAGCTGTATTTACAGGCCGGAAGTTCATGTCATAGGAAGTGATAAATTCCTGGTGACCTTCATAGGCATTTTTCAGGATCGTTTTACCACCTTCATCTGTTATTTTTGCACGCCTGATTAAGCGGCCAACTGGTTCGCAGATTAAAAGATCTCCCTTCAGGTCGGCCGGTAATGCGTCTCCTCTGTAAACGGATTGTCCACAGGCAGCGGTGAAGTGATTAAGGGTGGTATCTGCACGCAGACGTTTTAATCCACCCTGCACATCCGGGGTGGCAATGATAGGCCATACTGCGAGAAAGTCTTCATTGTATTGATCCTGGAAATTCAGGGAGCCATATGCCGGATTAATCTGAAATCCCAGCGCCGGGATCTCCGCGCCTGCAGCTGAAAAGAACAGACGTCCATAGTCATCGTTACCAAGTCCCCATTGCCCGCCCGGTGAATTTGTCAGGGTATCCGGAACCAGCTTGCCTTTAGTATAACGGTATCTTACCGGGTCACAGCTCACATATATCCAGTTATCCAGGTTCCATACCAATCCGCTTTTCTGGTGTTCCAGGTTACGGGTATCCGGTCTGTTATTTTTGTAAACCAGTTCTTTGCTGTCTGCTATACCATCTCCGTTTGTATCCGTATAACTCCAGATGTTGTAGGTAAAAGTTTCATTTACCAACAGCTTGTGGCCAATGCAAAGCATCATACGGGGTAACACAAGACTGTCGATGAAAATACTGCTTTTATCCATCGTCCCGTCTCCGTTGGTATCTTCCAGCATGGAAATACGACAGATAGGCTGCTGCTGGCCGGTGCCATTGATGTCCTGCATGTAGGTCCGCATTTCCGCTACATACATACGACCGTTACCGTCCCATACAATAGCTACCGGCTCCTTGATCATAGGCTCACTGGCTACCAATTGTAGGTGATAACCGGTGGGAACCTGTATGGATTGCAGGCTTTCTTTAGGTGATTTATAAGCAGGAGAGGGAGATGGGTTCACCAGGATATTCCCGGCTGCATCCCGTTTAATACGGGTACTTTTTTCAGCCACCTTGCATTGATAAATAAAAAGACTGAAACCAGATAGCGCAGCTATCACCCATATTTTCTTTTTCATGGTAGCTGAACTTTATTTGGCTTTTAAAGAGAGTATATAGGTCACCATTTTTTTTACATCTTCATGCTGGAGTGCCGGATGAGGAGTCATCGGAACACCTCCCCAGTTGCCTGAACCACCCTTGATAATTTTAGAAGACAACAGTTCGAGGTTGGCATCTGTATATGGATATTTTTTCGCTACATCTGAATAGGCAGGTCCCACAAGCTTTGTATCTGTTTTGTGACAGGCAAGACAATCAGATTTGCTCAGCAATTGTTTGCCCTCGTCAATATCCTGTTGCCTGATAACCGGGGCTGTCTGCTGCTTTGATTTTGTGATGGGCGCTTTCTTTACAGGCGCTGTTTTTGCACCGGATGATTTAGTTTGCGCATTTACATGCAAGTTACCGATGATGGAGATCAGTAAAACAGGAAGAACTAATTGTTTCATATTCTAATAAGTAATTATAAGGTGCGTTCCCGTGATGGAGAAGTAAAATTCCTGGCATCTATTAGAGTATACCCGGGTATTTCTTCATGTATATTTATCCGGATGTAAATATCTTCTACGTGTGCATAGTATTCAACCAGAAAACTGACTATAGCTGATGCTTTATTTGCTGATGTTAAGAGGATTCATTTTTCAGCGCTTCATGGTACTGTTAATAAACAAGGAAGGCCACGGGAGAGTCGTGGCCTTCTTTGTTTATTATGTCCGGCTTCTTATCTTAGGGAGCATTAGCCAGTAGGTAGTGCTGCAGCCTTTACATTCCGCCGTATAGCTGGATTTCCTTCACAGCTACTTTACTGGTTTCCGGTTGGATACCGGTAATCACGTAGCGTACATATCTTGCTGCCGGCGCCTGAAACAATGCCACCTTATAATCCTGTCCGGATACCCGCTCTGGTTTTTTCACCTCCACCCAGTCGTTGCCATCAACAGATACCGCGATACTATAGGTATACCAGTCGCTATCCTTTCCCCATACAATACGGCTACCGCTGAGGGTAGCTGTTTTTTTGAGGTCGATGGTAATGTTGACGGGGAGATTTCCCGCGCTGGCCGCCCAGCCTGTGGCGGTATTACCATCTATCATGGTTTGGATGTTTTCCTGGTTGTGGCCGGGTTGAACAGCAATGGATTTATCCACCAGTTTAATTTCCGGCAGTTTTTGGCCGGATGCGGCGCTGTCTGTATAGTAGGCCGCCGGAGTTGTTTTGTTTTCGTTTATCCATTGGGGATGGGTGCCGTCAATTACATATATACCGGAAGAAGCTATTGTTTTAATGAGCCGGTTAGCCGGGGTTAATCCCGGGCTGTTTACACTGATCCTGATATTGCCTGGCGTTGTTGAATGGCGGATAATACCGTAGGCAATACCTCCTTCCGTTTGTTGCAGCGCAATACCTGCTGCAGGGATGTTGCCGCCTGTCAGTGTGGCTTCGCCCGATACATTCATCCGGATGAGAAAAGATTGCCCGGGTATTTTGTTGGAAACGAGGGTGCCGTTCCGGTCGCATACTTTCACGTAAAAAGGTGTCATAGAGGAGCCATCGGCAAGGAATGAAGTATGGTGCTCCGGGATCTCAATTTCCAGGTGGTGAGGAACACCAGGCGTTTTTACCACATGTGTGCAAACAGCTTTTCCGTTGATGATGCCCACGGCTTTTAACGTTCCCGTTTCATATTTGCCGGTATGGAAAACAAAGTACGGGCTGCCACCTTTTGCCGCTACAAAAGGAGCGGTGGTGGCGTTTTGGGCCCTTGTTATTTCGCCGCATAGCTGGTTATTTCTATAAAGTTGTACAGCATCGCAATTGGAGAACACCATAATGGCGCTATCCAAGGCGGGTTGGTTATTATAGCTGCCAATGTATACCATAGGTCCGTAAGTGGGATTGCGGGCATCCTGCATAGCTTTGAGCTGGTAATAACTGAACTTTTCATATCGGTCAAGATCCGTTACGCCGCTAAATGCTGTAACCGGATCAGCCCCGCGGGTGTAGTCGTTATAACTCCATACAAAGTATCCGCCTATTCTCGGATTGGCATCCAGTCCGCCATGGTCCCAATAGCCGCCAAGCGCTTCTGATGTTTCTCCATTCAATGCGTTTTGTCTTAAAATACATTGATTGATCAATCCTTTCTCCGTGTACATTCTGCTGGCACGCAGGCTGTTTTCTTTTTCGGCGTCTGCCATCCAGCTATCGCCCCATTCGCGGGTAAGGAAGGGGCGGGAGGGCATAGGGTCGGTACCATCTTCATTTACCACTTTATAGGAAACATTGTAATGACTTTTGCTGCGCGAATTGTAATCATCTGCTACAAAGAGCTGGTTGCCGGGCATTTCTTCCTGTGCCGTCTTTACCGCTTGTTGCATCCATGTTTCAGGGGTAGGCGATTCGTTGAGGGAAGTTTCCCAGAGAAAAACGGAAGGATGGTTGCGGTCTCGGCGGATCATCTCCCTGATATCCCGGAAGGTGTTGGCGGTGAATAAAGAATCTTTAGAGAAGAATTGCCACCCGGGCTGGCATTCAATGACCAGCAAACCTGTTTTGTCGCAGGCATCCAGGAAGGCAGGTGACTGCGGATAGTGGGCGGCGCGCACCGCATTGAATCCTCCTTTTTTCAGTTGCAGGGCATCAAGATACTGCATGTTATCTGCGGCTGCATCACCTATGTATTCATACGCCTGATGCCTGTTGGCGCCACGCAGATATAATTTTTCCCCATTGATATAGCATCCGTCAGTACCAAAAGAAATGTTTCGTATACCCGTATAGGTGACCAGGCTGTCAACAGGTACATTGTCTTTATAAACAACAGATACCAGGTGATACAAATAAGGATGATCCGGATGCCATAATTGAGGATGATCTACTGTCAGGGATTGTTGTATATCCGTATCCGTCTGCCCGGAAATATGCTGACTGCTGCGGGCGGTTGCTACGGCCATTCCACTACTGTCCACCAGGGTGGTGCTAAGCACTGTATTTACCGGGTTGGGGGTCGCATTAACAATATTGGTTTTTATATTAACGGAAGCAGTGTTTTTGTTAGCGGTGGGGTAGGTGATAAATACGCCACCACCGGCTATTTTGTTGGCTTCCAGTGGATGAGAGATAAATATTTTTTCAGTAACGATCAGGGAAACATTTCTATAGATGCCACCAAAATAATTGAAATCTAATTTCGACTGTGGTTTTCCCGGTGGTATCTGTGGGTTGTCGGTATTGGTGACCTTTACCGCCAGTAGATTGTCTTTATCAAAAGACACCAGCCCGCTGATGTCAATGACAAAGCCCATGTACCCGCCGGTATGCGTAGCTATTTTTTTACCGTTGAGATATACTGCTGCTGTTGTTTGCACGCCATCAAAACAAATGGTGATTCGTTTATCACGGTAGGAGGAAGGGAGCCTGAAATATCTTCTGTACCAGCCAATACCCTGGTAAACGGTATTACCGCCGTTATGTTTTTTTTCGATGCGCATTACGTGCGGAATACTGATGCCGGCCCAGCTCTTGTCGTTGAATATTATTCTTTCTCCACCGTTTACATCGCCTCTTTGGAAGGCCCAGTTGGTATTGAAGTTTAAAACCGTTCTTGTTTGTTGGGCATATAAACTGAAGGGGAGTAGCCAATATATCAACTGGAGGAAAAGATAGGAGCGGCATTTTAATAATGGCATGTGGACACTTTTTTAAGATAAAAAATCCCGCTCATTTTTCAATTCGCGGGATTTTTCAAGAGTTAAAGTAGTATTAATTAGTAACCGGCATTTTGTGTCAGGTTCTTGTTGATATCTCTTTCCTTTTGTGGTACAGGCCACAGGTAATCCCTGTTATCCAGGAAGGTGCGTTGCTCGACTTTAACGTGTTCTCCGCTAAGTGTAAGTTTGCCATTGGCAGGATCTACGGTACCTAATTTTGTGCCATATACGGTGCCTGATCTAACGGCGCTGCCTATTTTCCAGCGTTGTACATCGTACCAGCGCAGTCCTTCCAATGCCAGTTCCACTCTGCGTTCACGTCTTACCAGCGTACGCATTTTGTCCTGGGTATTGTACAGGGTCCTGTTTACCACCGGCATGCCGGCGCGGGTTCTGATGGCATCCAGTGCATCATATACGGAATTGTCGATTACACCAGACTCAATTTGTGCTTCCGCATAGGTGAGCAGTACTTCCGCATAACGTATCACAATCATATTCAGCCCGGTATTCCACATATCGGTGAAGTCGGACAGGTGAGATGTGAATTTTTTGGGAATGTAACCTGTTTTGGAATTGTTATCGCCGTTATAGTAATCGCCGGAGCTGCTTTCTATGGAGTTATAGTAAGCACCTTCATACAATTGACCGGGACAAACGATGGTGGCCGTTAAGCGTGGATCCCTGTTGTTGTATGGATCATTTTCATTGTAGCCGGAGGTAGGATCGTCGATGGTTTTACCTGTTTTGGTTTCGTAGGCATCTACCAGTGCCTGGGTAGGATCGAGTGAGCCCCAGCCACCAAAGGAAGACGATGGCATGACACCGATATCTGAATTGGCGTAATCATTTTCCTTGTATTGCACATCCAGGATAACCTCTTTGTTATTTTCATTTTGAATACGGAAAAGGTCCTGGTAGTTGCCAAACAGTTCGTAACCTAAGCCCATTACTTTTTTGCAATCTGCAATACAGTCTGCATAATTTTTATCGTACAATTCTATTCTGGCTTTCAGGGAGAGGGCGGCGCCTTGTGTAATACGGCCTACTTCGCTGCCCGTGTAGCTTACCGGTAATACGGCAGCGATAGCAGCCAGCTCGTCTTTTACAAACTTGCGTATCTCGGTAGCGGGTGTTCTCGAAAGGGTATTGGCTACGTCCGTAGTAACGGTATTTTTAACGAAAGGTATGTCCCCATAAAGTTGGGTCATGGTAAAATATTGGTAAGCTCTCAGGAAACGGGCTTCACTTTTATACCTTTCCTTTAATGTACCGTCCATGGGTGTGTTATCTATATTTTCCAGGAACCAGTTGCATTTCTGGATGGTAGTATAACTCCAGCGGCTGGAAGCATTGGTATTGGCGGGTGTAATAGCACCACTGCCATAATCTGTATAGCCTTCCCAGGGGTATTGGCTGTACATATTATCACTTGCTGCATCCATATAGAGTAAGGCATAATCGCCTTCCCAATCTTTATAGCAACCATTCAGGGCAGCCAGTGCATCTGACTGGGACGTCCATAAAGAGGAGTTGCCGTAAGCAAACGGTGGTTTTCTATCCAGAAAATCTTTTTGACAGGCGGACTGCAGTAAGCCTGTAGCGAGTATTATATATAGAATGTTTCTTTTCATGATGTTAAGTACTTTTCGTTAAAAACTAACATTTACACCAAACGTGTGCACTTTTACCTGTGGGTAGTAATAAATACTGCTTGAAATGGACGCTTCCGGATCTACCCATTTGTACAGGTGATCAAACGTGAGGATATTTTGTCCACTGTAGTAAAAACGTACTTTACTAAGTCCGGCTTTCTTCACAATGCGACCCGGCAAGGTGTATCCTATCTGCAGATTTTTGAGGCGCAGATAAGAGCCGTCTTTTACCCAGAAAGAGGAAGGCGTACCACTGGGGTCATTTTCTTTATTGTTATACCAGATGCGCGGGAGAGCTGCACTGGTATTATCTGGCGCCCAGGTATCCAGCAGTGCAGAAGTAGGTTTACCCGCAGAAGAACTTACACTGCCCAGTTTACCCGCATCGATATAGTTTTTTACGCCAGTAGCTCCCTGCAGGAAAATGGCGATGTCAAAGTTTTTCCAGGCGCCGCCCAGGTTAATACCAAAAGTTACTTTTGGGAAATAATTACCGAGATATACTTTATCGGCCGTGTTAATGGTATCATTACCATCCTTATCCTTGTACCGGATATCACYCGCGGATGTTTTGTTGGTCTGGTAAGGAGATTTTTTCACCTCATCTGCTGATTGGAAAATACCATCCGCTTCATATCCATATAACGAATACAGAGGATGGCCTACCTGTTGGTACGTATAGCCATCAATTTTGGCGCCGGCGTTATGGCGGTCTGTTATTTCATTGTTGATGAAAGCGGCGTTAATAGCTGCGTTGTATTTAAAGTCCCCTTTAGTATCATTATAGCTGAGGGAGAATTCCCAACCCTTGTTTAGCATAGCGCCTGCATTCTGTACAGAAGGCTTCAGTCCATATGGTGCGCCCACCTCTACTGGCAGAAGGATAGCATTGGTAACCTTACGGAAATAATCGGCTGTAAAATTTAATTTTCCGTCTAAGAAACCCGCGTCCAGACCCACACTGGTTTCAGTGGTGGATTCCCATAAGAGATCCGCGTTAGCACCATTAATAGGCGCTATACCTGGGGCGATAGTAGCACCGGTACCGCCAAATGTATAGTTCTGGCCACCATTCACCTGCAACAAATAAGGATAATAGGGAAAGCCGGGGTTGTTGGCATCATCCAGCCCCACCACGATTTGGTTACCCAGTTGACCCCAGGAACCTCTTAGTTTGAGGTAAGACACATACTTCTTTAAAGACTCAAAGAAATTTTCCCGGTCTATATTCCAACCGGCGGAAAAGGAAGGATATGCTCCCCATCTGTGGTTAGCGGCGAAACGGGAAGAACCATCGTAACGGAGATTGGCTTCAAATAAGTATTTACCGTCGTAATCATAATTTAACCTACCGAAATAAGAGCGGAGTGCTAATTCATAAGAATATCCGCTGGCCTTCTGTCCATCCGTAGAGGCCAGGTTTACATCGGTGAGCAGGTTGTTGAGGAAGCCTTTGCGGTAACCATCATCAAAAGAGTATTTGGTCAGTTCCTGTGAGAAGCCACCCAGTATCTTGAAATTGTGTTTCTGAATGGATTTGGTATAATCAAGTAATGCCTGCTGAGTAACAGTGTTACCAAAGGAGTTTTCATCTGTTACAGAGTTGGGACCCTGGTAAAAGGTAGGTTTCCCGTTAGCATCGTAGTACTGTTGGTCGGCAATAAATTTCTTATTGTGTTTTATTTTCATCACGTAGGAAAGTGATGGCTTGAAATGAAGACCGTTGATGATTTCCCAATCTGCGCCTACATTCCCAATCAGGTCGTAGTTATTGTATTTGTTTTGACTGTTTCCTTCCAGCCATGCCATAGGACTACCATCTGCAATGTATCCAAAATAGCCATTGGCGTATTTGTATGGGATGGTGGGAGAAATGCGGTTGATCTGTCTTACAATCTGTGTAAAATCACCGGTATAAGGATTACTCGGTTCTATTTGGTTGCTGTTGGTAAAAGCAATATTGGCATTTACCTTTACCCTGTCAGTAACTTCAGAGGTGATATTCAGTCTGCTGGTATAACGTTTGGCATTTGTTTCTTTCACGATACCATTCTCGTCAAACAAACCGAGGGAGAAAGCGTACTGTGTTTTCTCGCTGCCGCCGGATACGCCCAGGTAGTGGTTTTGCTGCAAGCCACTGCCTTTATAGAACAGGCCGAGCCAGTCGGTATTCGGATATTTGTAAGGATCAGAACCATCTTTGAATTTCTGAATTTCCTGATCTGTCCAGCGTACAGGTTTTCCTTCATTCACGAGGGCTTTGTTATACAGGGTAGCTGCCTGCCAGGAAGGTAAGAAATCTGGTAAGCCGGTAGCTTTTTGTTTGCCTACATATGCATTATAACTCACCTGCGGTTTTCCTTTTGAACCTTGTTTGGTAGTGATGAGCACCACACCATTGGCGGCACGGGAGCCATAGATAGAGGAGGACGCAGCATCTTTCAGCACTGACATCGTAGCAATATCATCAGGATTGATATTATTCAGGTTGTTCAGGTTGGTGATGACTCCATCGATTACAATAATCGGATCGGAGTTATTCATGGTACCGATACCTCTGATGCGGATCCTTGCGGCATCACTGCCTGGTTGTCCGCTGTTGGCAGCCGTAACAGTTACACCTGGCATGGTCCCCTGCAGGGCATTACTCAGATTGGTTACCGGCCTGTTGGTGAGTTGCTCGGAGGTGATGGAGGTAACAGCACCAGTCAGATTGGCTTTCTTCTGGATGCCATAACCTACTACTATAAATTGTTTTAATGCGCTTACATCCGGAACAAGCGAAATATTGAATTGTTTTTTGCCGGCAATAGGAATTTCCTGGGTAACATATCCCAGGCTGCTGATCACCAATACGGCATTTTCAGGTACGTCTTTCAGTTGGAAAGTACCGTCCGGGCTGGAAACGGCTCCTTTCTGGGTGCCTTTAACCACCACAGAAGCGCCGGGAATGGGGGCTCCGGTATCGTCCGTAATTTTCCCTGTAATGATGGCAGGTGGCGGCGCCACTGGCTGGGGAGCTGCCGGTTTTTCATTTTTGGTAATGAAGATGGTGTTGCCCTGGATTTCAAAACTCAGCGGTTGCTGTACCAGCACCATTTCCATGGCCGCCTGCGGCGACGCATTTTTGAGGTCAACCGAAACAGGCTTACTGTTTTTCAGGTCCTCTTTATCATAGAAGAAAACATACCCTGTTTGCTCTTTTATAGCATTGAGTACTTTCTGAAGACTCACCGCTTTGGCGGAGTAGGTGACCGTTTGTGCGCTGCTGCTGGCACTTACCTGTAAGGTGGCCACGAGTAGCATGATAGAAGTTAGTCTCATCACTAACAAAATTTTGGTTGAGAGCTCCGCAAACTTCCAATATTTGCGGGTACCGGAATTACAAATAGCCTTAAGTTGCATACTTTTGCAATGTTTGGTTGAATTAATAAATAAAGTTTACCGACTTGTTTGTTGATGAAATTGAACTATAACCGGGGTAGGACGCCAATCTTAATCCCCGGTTTTTTATTCAATATGCGTGGAAAGCCACTTCTGACAGTTTCAGGTGGTTCATTGTTCTAAATGTTTCATTGTTCATAACTATGGCTGGATAACAATCCGGTTGCCATTTTCAATTCTATATCTGATCCTTGTTTTAGATAATCCTTTTAATACCTGCGACAGGGTGAGGTTTCTGCCTATTTCTCCGCTGAATACCCGTTGAGGGATATCTCCTTCATATTTTACTTCCACATTGTACCAGCGCGAAAGCTGGCGCATAACAGTAGGAAGGTCTGCATCATTGAAATTGAAGAAGCCTTCTTTCCACGCCAGCACCTGCGACAGATCTACATGATCCACTATCTGTATGGCCTGGCCACTAGCGTTTACCCTCGCCTGCTGTCCTGGTTTAAGCGTTTGTTGTTGCTGCTGCGCGATGATCTTTACAGCTCCTTCCTGTAAGGTGGTATTGGTACTGGCTTCGTCTTTATACGCATTAATATTAAAATGTGTGCCCAGCACTTCTATCGTTGTATTGTTAGCCTTCACCACGAAGGGCATTGTTTCATTTTTGGCTACTTCAAAGTAGGCTTCCCCGGTAATGGTTACCCTTCTTTCGTGTCCGGTAAATGCAGTAGGGTAGTAGATGGAAGAACCTGCATTTAGCCATACGGACGTGCCATCCGGTAAAATAAGTTTGTATTGCCCGCCCAGTGGGGTGCTCATGGTATTATATAATACCTTATCCGCAGCAACTCCTGATTCATTATAAGCCAGTTGACCGTTACTCAGTTTGGTGATACGGGTATTCCCCTGTTGGGCCAACACGCCGTTGCCGGCGCTGTCGAGTGGTATCTGGGAACCGTCAGACAGGGTGAGCATAGCCCGGTTACCGCCAGGTGCAACGTCCCTTACAGGTGGAGCGCTTACTATTGCTGTCGGATGTGTGGCAGTTGATAAACGATAATAATAAGTACCGGATATGATAAACAGGCCACAGGCGGCAGCCCACCAGTAGCGTTGCAGGAAATGCACCCGCTTTTTAGCCGGCTCCTGCAGCACGAATTTATCTGAATCCAGTATTTCTTTTACGATTGATTGCCAGTAGGGACGGTCATATTCCGCATCCGTGGCGGCCGCTGATGGCCCGGTGGCGTGAAATGCGTCAAGCTGCCGCACCACTTCGCCAGACTCATCATCATGGATGAACTGTAACAGTTCTTTGTACTCTGCCTGCGTGGCTCGCAGTTGCTGTACCTGTTCTAATAGATATTTAAGTCTTTCTGGCGTGGACAACAAGTGAAATTTAGAGTCTTTTGAATTTAGTTGATATCATGGGAGATCTCCTTATTGAGAAGCCCCCTGCTATATACGTACGGCAACTAAACAAATAGTACCTATCCGATTAAAAAAAAATTAATAAAAAAATAAAATGTCCCATCCAAGCAGGATGAGCGGGAGCATAACACCTTTACTGATGAGGTATTCCCGGATGGATTTCAGGGAACGGACCAGTGAGTTTTTGACGGTTTGCGGTGACAGTTGGAGCTGATCCGCGATGGTGGCAATTTTTAGTCCCTTCTCCCTGCTGAGCAGGTAGATCTTTTGTGCCTGTGGTGGTAACTGGCGAATGGCTTGTTTTACCAGTTGGGATGTTTCGGAAAAAGCAATATTTTCTTCTGTGAGATTGGATTGGTCGCTGCTTTCCCTTATAATGCTCTGGCTGGCCTTATTCCGGACTTCCTGTTTTTGTAACCAACTGTAACAGCGGTGGTACACCATCTTGAAAATCCAGCTATGTGGAATCAGTACATCTGTCAGCTTTTCCCGGCCAAGCCATATGCCCAGGAATATTTCCTGTATAATATCTTTCTCTGGTCCCTCTACCTGTATTACACGTGCAATCACAGGTGTAATCTTTGGTACATACAAATGAAACAATATTTCAAATGCAGTTTCGTCCCCCTGAGCTATTTGGTGGAAAAGTGCAATTTCATCTATTGAATCATTATTCATTCCGTTAAATCCTGCTCTCTTTTTTAAGATCATCCAATCCGGCAAATCTAAAAATAAAATGCTTGAATGACCTGTTGTTATTGGTAAAGATGCAGTTGCAAGGTACAAAAAAACAAATTGCTTCATGGAGCGCTCAATAAAGTTCCAACGCCTGCGACCAGCGCAGGCGTTTTTAATGGAGGCAGATCAGTTATTTATCGCCTGAACCAGTTGAAATCTGCATGACCGCCGGCTGCACGGGTATTGAAATTAAACAATGCAAACCTGTTGGCCGTCCAGTCCAGTCCCAATCCCATTTTTAATTCGTTTCCAATCGGGATAAAGTCTTTGCCATTGGTACTATAGGCAAAAGTGGCCACAAATCCCTTCTCTCTGGCATAAGACTTAAACCAGACCCTGTTGCTTTTTAAATGAGCTACAGCTATAATGCTGTCATTGTTTGCCATGATTATTCTTTTCCTGCCGTTGGTTTGCTGAACAGCTACATAGGCATAGGGAAGCTGGAATATGCCTAAACCGGCGATATCTCCATCTTTCATTCCCTGTACGTCCATTTCCACCGTTCCTTCTGAATATGGGCCTTCTACGCGTTGCGTTAAGGTGTTGATAGCCTGCTGCCATTTGGACGCTTTGCCAGCTTTTAAACGAAGATAGCCGGGGTGTTCTGTCAGCGACCATTTACTGTTATCCGGGTTATGATTCCATTGCCATTGCAGGGCCAATACGGGGGAATTGAATTCATCAGAACTGGCAGGCACCCTGATTGGGCTGGTTATACCAATTACAGGTTTAGGGAATGTATCTACTCCCATCCCGTTTTTACCCAGCATGGGCCAGCCATCTTCCCAGGTAACCGGTTCAAGATTCGGCACCCGCCCTATGGGGCCACGATCCTGCATAATAATAAACCACCAGGAGCCATCTTTTAATTGTACCATACCACCCTGATGCAATCCATTGCCAGGATAGGTATGATCATCATGTATTACTACTATCGATTCATAGGGACCGTAGATGCTGTCTGAGCGTAAACACACTTCGCGACCCCTTGTGCCGCCGGTAGAGCCAAGTATATAATATTTATTATTGATTTTATAAAGATGTGATCCTTCAAGATAAGGGAAGCCGGGATTGTCGTAAATTTTTCGCTGCGGAACTTTTACGGACTTCGCATCGCTATTTAATTCAGTGATATAAAGTGTTTGTTGCCCATGTGCCACATACACTTTCCCATTATCATCAAAAAAGAGTCCCGGATCATACAGGTACTCAGGGAAGATGGTTCTTGTCCATGGTCCGCTTATACTTTTAGCTGTACAAATAGAAAAATGCCCTTCTTTTCCTTCCATCTTCGGGGTGCAGAAGCCTACATAGAAGGTGCTGTCATGATGGCGGATGGTGGCTGCCCAGGAACCACTGAGGTACATATCTCCCCCTTTCATATCATAACGGGCGTCTTCATCATACCTGGATACGGCATATCCGGCCATTTCCCAGTTTACCAGATCCCGGGAAACAGCAATGGGGCAGCCTGGTACATAATGCATGCTGGTAGAAATAAAATAGAATTTATCATCTACCCGGATAATGTCCGGATCGGGCCAGTCGCCCCACATGAGCGGATTCTTAAAATGGCCGTTACCCAAATCTGGTGTCCAGCTTTTATTAGTTTGTGAGAAGGCGGTAGTGAACCACAGTAGAAGTGTAGATAATAATAAAGTCCCTTTCATTGATCACTGTATTTGTTTTTCGCGTAACGTTATTTTTTGAGTGTGGCGCTGCCTTTCATAAGCAGTGCGATTTTACATCTCATTGGGGATGCAATCATGCTGGAAGGTAGCGAAGCTACAGATATTTTTTAATAACACTGATTTACCTGGCATAAGAAACACTATACTTCATGTATAAAATAGTATAAAATATATTATAGGGAGCGCGTTGGCAGTAAACTGGAAAATAAAGATAGCATCGATCATATCCAACGTAATAGTAAGCATGTTTTTGGTGATAGCGTGGCGCTTGAATTATTTATGCTGTTCAAAAGCATACGAAGGTCAATAGATAATATTTTCCAGACTACAGTTAATTTGACTTATTCAGATGTTATTTTGATAATAGCGATTCTTTTTTGTGTAAAGTAGCACGCTTAATGATCACTTATATGAAACCCGGATATTAAGAAAAGCGGAGAAGCAATCAGTCTGGTGTATTCCGAAAAATGAATTTTACTTCAAAGTGAAAGTATGAATGGAGCGGTGTACATCATATACATTTTGTAGACTACATTGTTTGTGATTTAGTCTGCGCGATTTTGCTGTTCCTGTAAAAATTATCCTATTGATAAATCAATTTTTTCCCTTTAACTCAGTAAGAAAATGAAGAGTGGTGGCTGACCATTTTGTAATACAGGATAATATAAATACGATCTGATGATTTTATTTTATTTCAAACATTGCGTTTGCATAAAAAAATATTCGGGGCAAAATAACATTATTAAAAATCAAAGCAGTTGTTGTTTAAAAAAATATATCGCGTGATCTTCGTCAACGAGATTTGCCTCAGAATTATCGAGGATATTATTGTCACGATTTGTCAACCTATTCAGTTATGAAAAGAAAAGTAGAACCACTCCGGTGGCTCTTAGGTATCTTATGCCTACTGCTGACTACGCAGGTTTCATTTGCACAAAACCAGATCAGAATTACAGGAAAAGTTATTGACTCAAAAGACAGGGCGGCGCTGGGAGGAGCCACTATTACCCTTGTTGACAGCAAAAAAAATGCAATAGCTGACAAGGAAGGACTGTTTGAAATAACAGTGCCTGAAGGTAGCCGTCTGCGGGTTACAATAGTAGGCTATGAACCTGTTACTGTAAGTGCCCGGAACAATCTCACTATCCCGATGAACACATCATCCGAAACACTCAATGACGTAGTGGTGGTGGGATATGGTACACAGAAAAAAGAATTGTTAACTGCTTCGATAGGAACCGTAAAATTTGATGCAGTAAAGCGTAATATACCGACTCAACAACTGGGTAATCTTTTAGCAGGTCAGATCGCAGGTGTGAACGTTGCCAGCCCGAAGGGAATACCAGGAAACGATCCGGGCATTTCTATCCGTCAAAGGACCACCTGGGATAAGAATAAACAGGATATTCTGTATGTAATTGATGGAAGAATTGCAGGTAGTGATGATTTTAACCGCTTATCGCCCAATGAGGTGGATAACATCACCGTGCTGAAAGATGCAGCTTCTACTGCAGTATATGGTTCAAGAGCGGCTGCGGGGGTTATTGTGGTGACAACACGCAGAGGGAAATCCGGTAAAGCAACCATTGAATATTCTTTTCAGACGGGCGTTGACAAAAGAACCAGGAATAGTGATTTGATGAGTGCAGTGCAGTATTTTGAATTTCAGAACCGGATAACACCCAATTCATATAGCCAAACTGTTATTGATAAGTTTAAAACAATTAATGATGGTTGGGGATACGATCAATTAGCTGCTGTATGGCATGACCCGTCTACTACTACGCATAATTTAAGTATCACCGGAGGAACAGATAAAATACAATACTTCATTGGCGGTTCAATGAGTAATCAGCAGCTGTTCATAAAAAATCTGAAATGGCAAAATTACAACGTAAGAGCCAATATTAAGGCCCAGATTGCGCAGGGGTTGACGGCGGAAGCGCTCTTATCACTCAATAATAATATTAAAAATTTCCCTTCTGATAATGATTACGATGGTGATGTGTATGCTAAGCTAAGGGTATGGCAGCCATATCAACCTGTTTGGACAACTGACGGTCATCCCATTGACTATGGTTGGATTCAGAATATGGGTGCACAGGCAAGGGGTGATAACGGGTATAAGACTTCTTCTTCCGTTAAGCCGGTGGCCAACTTAAAGCTTAACTACCAGATTCCAGGTGTCAAAGGGCTTAGCGTAGCGAGCCAGTTTAGTAAATCGTTTTCCAACCAACGGGAGAAGGCATTTGTTAAGCAATATGATATGTGGATGATGAAAACAACTGACCAATATATCATCAGTACAGATCCTAAAGATTTTGTAGGGTTCAAAAAATCTTTTCATACCAACAAGTTGTCTGAACGATATGAGTGGAGTACTGACTATCAGTTGAACTTACAGGTAAATTATGAAAATACCTTTAAGGACGTGCACCATGTAAAAGCATGGCTGATCTATGAACGCACTGGCAACGATGGTTCCTGGATGAAAGGTACAAGGGAGCGGTTCCCTGTATATGTCAGTGATCAATGGGGCTTTACAAGTGGCGACAGAGTGGATTCTTATGTGGAAGGCAACACCGAACAACCCTCCGGAAGAAAATCGTATATCGGGCAGTTTTTTTACGATTATGACAGCAAATACCTGGCTTCCTTTGCTTTTCGTTATGATGGGTCCATGCAGTTTGCGCCCGATAAACGTTGGGGCCTCTTTCCATCCGGCTCATTGGGTTGGATTGTTTCAAAGGAAAACTTTTTCAGGTCAAACAAAATTGATATGCTCAAGCTAAGGTTATCTGMCGGCTTAGTGGGTAACGATGGCGTAGGAGGATGGCAATGGCAGGAAGCATACAAGCAGGGCGAAAGCGCATTTTTCGGAACAGGAGGTGCAACTGGTGTAGGCATCAAGTACGGCTCACTGGTAAATCCTGATTTAACCTGGGAAAAAACCTTGAATTATAATGCAGGAATTGATGTTAACTTTTTAAAACATTTCAATGCCTCGCTGGAATATTTCTTTACAAAAACCTATGACATCCTCGGAGCCCGTATTCAGACAGTACCTCCTACATTTAGCAGACCACTACCTTCTTCCAATTACGGAGAAATAAGAGCACAAGGAGCGGAGTTGAGCATAGGGTATACGGGACAAACGGGAAGTGTCAATTATCATATCAATGCGATAGCTTCTTATAGCAATGCAATTACTAAAATCAGGGATCAGAATCTTACCCATCCATATGATGACGTGCTCAATAAAAGCACTAGCAATATCGTCACCCGCGTAGCTGAAAAGATAATCAGAACGCAGGCCGACCTCGATGCCTGGAATGCAGCCAATCCCAATTATACTTATTATGGCTACAAAGCAGCGCTTGGCCAACTGGTATATAAGGATATTAACGGCCCTAATGGCAAACAGGATGGCATTATAGACGATTGGGATGCGATTGAATGGAAGAAGAATAACAACCCAATTGCCGTGGGATTAAATTTTGGYGCATCCTGGAAAGGGCTGAGTCTTGATGTCAGCTTTAATGGTAATTTAAATTATTACCAGTCTATCAGACCCATGGCACAAAATGTGGAATGGAACCGGAACTGGGTGAAATGGTCTACCGATAGCTGGACGCCTCAGAACCCCAATTCCTCCTTACCGCTTCGTTACTCCTCTAACGATGGCACAAACAAGGTAACCTCGGATCCAAGTACATTCTGGTGGAGAAAAAGTAGTTGGGTGAGGTGCAAGTATATATCACTTGGTTATTCACTTCCTCAGAACTGGGTAAATAAAGCTGGTCTCGCCGGTGCACGCACTTTCTTCAACGCTTCCAATCCGTTTATCATCAGCAAATTTAACAAGTTGTATTACGATCCTGAAATTGGTGGACCCAACAGCTTCCCCATTATGCGCACATTCAACTTTGGGGTAAGTGTGACCTATTAATTCAACTTGTTTTAAAATTAAAAACTACATTGTTATGAATAGTAAAATTCGTTTCTCCACATACGGCGCTGGATTGTTGTCGGTCATACTGATATTGTTTAGTCAGGCTTGTAAAAAGGGATTGGATTATGAAAATAAGGATGCCATTGTTCCGGATAAAGTCTGGACTGATGCCAATATGATAAGTGCTTACCTCAATGATATTTATGGCAAATTAATGCCCGGATGGCCGGAGAGTGGAAATGATAGTGATGAAGGGATGCATGGAGATGGTCATAATCTTGGCGAAAACCAACGGGGGATTACTACGGTGGAGAATACCCATATGGATTTAAACTATGAGTATATCGACAGGATTAATTACTTCCTGGATAAAATGGGCACCGTATCTAATACGGTAGTCAACGAATCATTGAACAAACGTTATGTAGCAGAAGCCAAATTCTGGCGGGCATGGACCTATTGGAATATGGTGAAACAGGTAGGTGGCATACCGCTGATATTGCATGTTCAGGACCCGTCTGACCTTTCGGAATTATTTGTTCCCCGCAGTAAAACGACTGAATGTGTGGCGCAGATAGTGAAAGACCTGGATGAGGCTATTGCTGTTTTGCCCGCAGTATACGCTGATGCTGGTAAAGATTATGGAAGAATAACCAAAATTGCCGCCATGGCTTTCAAAGGCCAGGTGCTGTTATGGTATGCCAGCCCCTTGTTTAATCCCTCTAACGATAAAGCCCGCTGGCAGGCAGCATACGATGCTAATAAAGCCGCAAAAGACGCGGGCATTGCTGCCGGTTACGGATTATTTGAGAATTACAAGAACATCTGGTACCAGGAGCGGAACAAAGAGGTGATTATGGTGAACCAATTCTTCTATCCCGGGCATCCTGTAGATTTGACTGGCCTGAAAGCAGGTGGCTATAACCATAACCAACCTTATCTTCCTATGCTGCTCGGTTTCCCAAAACGTGACGGATCTCCTATGGACATGGATGTTAGCAGGTTGTCTGATCCCGCTTACAACAGCCAGTTTTTAAAGGATTTTTATCTGAACCGTGACCCCCGTTTTTACGCGACCGTATTTTTTGGAGGAGTACCTTATGTGTGCCCTGATCAAAACGCTGATACCTATCGGAAGGGAGAAACCTATTGGTGTGTGTATCGCCATATTTCCGGCAATTCAACCGAAAGGGCCAGTTACAAGAGTGTATTGGTAACCGATTTTAACAGATCAGGTATACCCGGTTTTTTAGGTTTTTACGATAAGAAAGGATTAGATACAACGGTAGCAGATGAAAACAGCGCGAAAGGACAAACCGATTGGCCCGAAATACGCTTTGCTGAAGTATTGATGAACTACGGTGAATGTGCCAATGAATTAGGTCAAACTTCCGAAGCATTGGATGTATTGCATCAGATTCGTCAGAGGGCAGGTATTTTGCCAGGTAACGCTGGTACCTATGGTATTACTGCTGCAACGAAAGCAGAAATACAGCGTGCTTTTATGGCAGAACGATTTATTGAGTTTGCATTTGAGGGAAAACGTTCCGGCGATTTAAGACGCTGGAAAAGATATGATCTCCTGAATACAATGGGCACGCGTCAATCCATTTATATAGTGCTGCAACCAGATAAAAAAGTAGCCAGCAATGAACTTATTCTCAACGATACCACCAGGGCGAAGTTTTATGCCGCATATATTGCCAGCGTGGATGGAGACGTTAATCATAAATTCAACTACAATTTAACACACTGGTTCTCGGCATTAAATCCAGGCCAGATTTCACAATCGAAAAACGTATTACAACAAAATATCGAATGGGGTGGAGGCTTTGATCCGCTGCAGTAAATAGTTAAAAATAAATCACGTAAAAAGAGGCCGGTTGTGTTTACCGGCCTCTTTTTTTTATTGTAGTGAGAATAACTCCTTCGTTCCCGGCTTGTTCCTGAAGCCGGAACGAAGGAGCTGTATTGAGGGATCTTTTACTTACCTGTTTTTAATATAATTAAGATGCCTGCATCAAAAAATATTGCGGATGCAGGTCATGACTATTTTTATAGGGATAAAATAACATGTAAGCCGGCAAATATTGATGTTGATTTTTCGGGATGACAAGAGGATCTTTGTCTTTTAAGTGAAAGGGAAGCGAATGAGTGCTCAAACGTGTCCCTTCTCTTCTATTCTTCATAGATAGAAGGTATCTTATACTAAAGGGGTTTCAATTTTTGTACATAATTAGCAACTGTCAGAGTGCATCTTGAATTGAACTGATCATTTTAAAGTTCCACGAAATGCCGGGGGTATTCCTACCCCTGGTTTAAATTTGTTGTACAATGGGTGTAAATATAGCATTGATGCTGGTCAATATTGTTGTACAATAGGCGCTGGCTGTTGCATAACTTTATGAAGCATATTATTTATGATGAGTGAATGTTGGGTCCCGCCGGATTGTGGGGCTCAGGGAAAAGCCGATCATGGTGAATAAAATTGAGTTAGATGCCGGTATAAATGGTTTTAAGAACGGTCCCTTACCGGTAGCAACCCTATATAGAATCTCAAGTTGTAATAGTGGTAAACAGGTGTAAAATGTACAGTATTGATCAGGAGATATTTAATATCCAAAGTATACAAATCAGAGCGTTGGCCCCTGTAAAGGCCGTTACACCATTTCAGGATGCCACTATGGGACCTTTTCCCGAGTTTGGTATGTCGCTGATTGTGATTGAAGATGAATATGGGAATGTCGGGGAATCGCCTGTTTACAGCAGCTATACCAATATTTTAGAAGCCTGCCTGGTACCGCTGTTATTATATTCCACAGATATTATTTACGAGCAGTTATATGCGAGGTTGTATTGGTCGATCCGGAATGAAGGTTTCCGCGGTCCTGCTGCTGGTTTACTGGGGCAGGTGGATATGGCCCTGCATGATCTTGCCGCAAGGCGGGTGGGTGTTCCGTTACATACTTATATGGGAGCTACCAGTAATGATGTGAAGGTATATGGCAGCGGAGGAGGAACTAACTACACTTACCCTGAATTGGAACAGGAGGTCCGTTTTTTCGCAGCGGCTGGAGTGGATTGCTATAAGATGAAAGTAGGAAAAGACTTTGGTCTTAATATGGCAGAAGATGTAAGGCGGGTAAAATTTGTTCGTAGTCTTTTGGGCAAACAAACCAGGTTAGCAGTGGACGCCAACCAGATTTGGACATGTGAACAGGCGTTAAGGTTTATAGATCTTACCGGGGGGGAAGATCTGGCCTGGTTTGAAGAGCCCACTCATTCTGCTTCTTTTGATCAGATTGAATTGTTATGTAAACAGACGCCTATGAAGATTGCTTTTGGGGAGTCGGAAAGAACATCCCGGGTTTTTCCAACCCTTGTGGATATTGGCGTTTCGCATTTGCAACCGGTTCCAGGACATCTGGCCGGTGTAAAAGAATGGATGGCGGTGAAGGAGTTAGCCAACAGACACCAGGTAGATTTTTCATCCGGGGGATACTCTTTGTTTACGTCTTCGCTGATGGCTACCGCTTCGGGATCCAGTCAGGTAGAATATATGTATTCAATTATGTCCGGGCTGGAAAGATATTTTGATGTGAAGCCGGGATGGAGTAATGGACGATTCTATTTACCGGAGGTTTCTGGTCTGCCAGTACGGGTAAACTGGAGTAATTGTGAGTATACTGGTAAACTGGCAACCAGGCATGTTTGGAATAAAAAGAATGTCAGGGGTTACCGGCCTGTTGTATCTTTGTGATGCTTAAGCCTATTTTGTGAAGATAACTTTGACAGGTATAGACTATCTGGTACTTTTTGCATACGTAGTTACACTGTTTATTCTTGGATTTTATCTTAAATCCCGTCGTGCATCACCAGGAGCCGACATGTTTTTGGGTGGAAGATCTCTGAAATGGTGGCAGATAGGGTTTTCCATGTTTAGTGCGAATGCCGGGCCAATGATGCTGATAGGGTTATCCAGCCTTGGTTTTTCGAGAGGTGTGGTTGGAAGTAACTTCGAGTGGCTTGCCTGGATCTTTCTTATATTACTGGCTGCATTTTTTATTCCACGTTATATCTCAGCTGGTATCAGCACTATTCCGCAGTTTCTATTGTTGCGTTATGGCAGGAGGTCATATAATTTCCTGGTGGTATACAGCCTGGTATCCATTTTATTTGTGTGGTTAGGTAGTGCGCTGTATGCAGGAGGACTTGTAATATCCACCGTTTTTAATTGTTCGTTGTGGGAAGCTGTTGTACTGGTGGCGATTATATCTACGAGTTATACGGCTATTGGTGGATTAAAGGCGGTTGTTCGTACCGGCGTGTTTCAATCATTAATTATCATTACCTCCTCTTTGTTGCTAACGTTGCTGGCTATATGGAAATTAGGGCATGCAGAAGGAGTGGTTAAAGCTGTGTCACCGGATTACTGGAAGTTGTTTCATTCAACAGCCGATCCGGAATATTCATGGATAGCGATAGTGGCTGGTTATCCCGTTGTAGCCGTTTATTACTGGTGTGCCGATCAGACGATTGTTCAGAAAGTACTCGCTGCAAGAAGTATAAAAGAAGGGCAGTATGGCATTCTTTTCCTTGCAGCCTTGAAAATAATTACACCATTTATTTTTGTATTACCTGGTATTTTATGTTTTTTACTGTATGGAAATATAACGCACCCGGATAACGCTTATATCATGATGGTGAAACAATTGATGCCGCAGGGATTACGTGGACTTTGCATTGCAGCATTGATTGCATCGCTGATTGATACGGTTTCTTCCGGTCTTAACTCATTCAGTACTGTTTTTACGCTGGACGTGGTCAGCCAGTTTATGCTTTTGAGTAACAGCACCAAACTTACGGTTGGTAGGTGGATGACAGCGCTGGCAGCTGTTTTAGGTGTAGCCATTGCTATATTGTTTTCTTATTCCGGTAAAAGCCTGTTTGAGTTAAGTCAGGGGCTGGTGTCTATTCTGGCGCCGCCTTTATCAGTTGTTTTTCTGGGTGGTATATTTTGGAAGCGTACACACCGGATTGGTGCAGAAGCCGTTTTATTCGGAGGTGGATTTATCTGCCTGTTGATTGGTATCTGCTATGTATTAAATTATCCGTACAAAGGTTTCTGGCCGCATTTTTTGTTACTTTCTGTTTATATTTTTATTGGGCTGGTGGCGCTTTTAGTGTTGACAACCCTCATTCTCAAAGCGCCGGAAAAGAATCAGCCGGTATTTAATTTCCCTGGCAGCGGAATGTTGGTGATGGGCAGGTGGCTATGGCTCGGATGGGGTTTGCTGGCTTTGATCATGACAATTATTTATATCGTATTAAATTAGTCACTATGTACAAAATCCGTTCTTCTTTCTTTTCATTGCTTTTGTTGTCTGTTGGTCTTTTGCTGGTGCTGCATGCATGTAGTACCGGTAGCCCGGAAAGAGACAGTAAGCCTGAGTTGAAAGAATATGTCTTTGTTGTGAATATTGTGCCCGATTCATTAAAACTGAAAGAGTACCTGGATTATCATGCGCATATATGGCCCGAAGTAGAGGCCGGGTTTAGAAAAGCAGGATATAGGAAAATAACACTGTACCGGCATGGATATCTTCTTGTAATGACGCTTTCAGTACCTGCAGATGCTAACCTGGATCAGATGGGTAAAACGGCCGAGTCATATGATAAACGTTGTGCAGAATGGAACAGATTGATGGATGGTTATCAAACTGGTGTAGCAGGGACGGGAAAGAATGAAAAGTGGGTAGAAGCAGCGCCTTTCTATCGCTTTGTTAAAGACTAACTATATTTTGTTAGTATTCGGTTTTAAGAGGTTTTCTTTATCCTCGTATTGTTTCAGGAAGTCTCGTGGTGAAAGGCCCTTGATTTCCTTGAAATGTTTATTGAAATTTGAAATGTTGTTATACCCGCTGTTGTAGCTGGCCTCAGCTACGTTGTAGTGTCCTTCCAGTAATAATTTCGCAGCGTGTCCTATGCGTACTTCTTTTACAAAATCTATTAAGGTACGGTTGGTGTTACGTTTAAAGAAACGGCAGAATGCAGCTGATGACATAGGAATAAGATCTGCAACTTCCTGTAGCGTGATATCATTCCTGAAATTTTGAAAGATATGATCGAATACTTTATTTATTTTTTTTGCTTCACCGGAGTTTTCAACAGTGTTGTAGAAGGGAGAAGACAATACGCTTGATGTTTCAGATTGCGAGAGGATATCGAGCAGGCGTATCATCAATGCAATGCGGGTAAGGCCGGACACAAAGACCATTTGATGCATGATCATCTTCGCCGTGTGCAAGGTACTGCCGGTAAATAAAATGCCTTTGGCTGCTTTGTCAAAAAGTATATTCAACTGTTTGGCTTCCGGTTTTTCCAATAGATCCTTTCCAAGGAAATTGGGAAAGAAATGGATGACTACCGCCTGTGGAGAAATCAAGGGATCGATCAACTGGTAGTACTGCCAACAGTGCGGCACATAACTGCCCAGCAGCACCAGTTCCGGACCATTGAAATCTTCGATATGGTCACCGATAAATCTTTTGCCACTGCAATTTTCCAGCAATGCTATTTCAAAATTAATATGTGACTTTAATGCAGCATATTTTTTTATCTCCAGAATTTCAGATCTGACAGTAAACGATTGATCGGGTGGAAAAGTGAAATTCTCGTATATATATTGCATAGAATGTAGGCCTCGTTAGATCGTGCTGGCTATTCAAATATAGGGAAAACACCGGAGAATATTGCTAATTCTCAAAGATGGAATTATTGATTTTGCGATGGGCAAAAATAGTATTTGTAATGGTTAATTTAAGCGTTGTATGCTGCCTCGAAGAAGCGCATCTTTGTACCTGCTATTGGATTTGTTTTCGACCGGAATAATTGTTTTTCTACAAATGCTATCCATATTGGAAAATGGCTTTTGTAGCAACTTCTGCTGTCATTTAACGTCCGTATAATAGTGTCTCATAAGCAAATAGGATATTTAACGGAGGGGGTTTTTCAGCCTCTTTTTTATAATTCTTTCCGTACACCCCGGCATCCTTCTGCTGCTTAAGTCATCTCATATCAAAAAAACATTGATAGTAATCAATAAAATAATAGGTTTTAAGCTATCTATTGTGATAATTTCGCGTGGAGATAAGATGTCTCTTCGGTAGCGGATCTTTAAGCGATGGACAATATCAGTGATCTCATAAAAGGTAGCTACTTTATTTACTTTAATATTTCAGGTTCATGTTTATTCTGCGGAGCACCTATTGGTTCCTGTTTTACTTTTTTATTATTAGCGTTTTTGCAAATGATTTGTGCGGGCAAAATGCTGTTGTAGCGCACTATAATTTCGGACATTCCGGTGAAGTTACCTATGCCAATGGACCAGATACGATTAAAGATCTTGCTCATCATTTTGACCTGAAGAAGACGGGGCAACCGGTGTTTTTTGCAGATGCGCCTGCAGACAGGAAGCTGATGGGAGAGGGTGCGCTGTTGTTTAAAAATAACGTGGGTTATCACAGCCTGCAAACGATAGACGATGGAGGAGTGGGGTTTGTGATGGAAGTCTGGGCCCAGGCAAATTCCAGGCAGGATGCGCAACAGGGTGGAAAAGATTTTAACGTGCTTGCGGGTTATGGAAATGATTCATTGGGATATCTGATCGGACAGACGGGTAATAGTTGGTCTGTTTTAATAGATGGGCGTATTGCGCGAAAGAATATAGGGACAGTAGTTCCAGGCGAGTGGGTACACATTGCGTTGGTCGTGAAAGGGCGGAAGACAACTGGTTATATCAACGGGGTGAAGACATTGGAAGCTGATGGAAGCATATCGCATGCTCCCGCTTTTTTTAATGCAGGTGCTGTGGGCCGGAAAAGTTCATTCGATGGCTTAATATATGAAATGCGCCTGAGTAAATTAACGGAAGGTAAGTTTGATCCACGCCGCCACTTGCTCTATAATGGCGCACAGATAGTACAGCAGCGGCAGTTATCGGTAGCTCAGCAACAGGCAATGATTTCCGGGGTTTTAAATACGCCCGGCGTAAAGCGTGTAACGGAATGGCCGCTATCAGGCAACCAGGCAGACTGGCTGGTGGAACGTATACATGTGCCGGCGCAGATGTTGGTGCAGCCAGGCGCAGATGGGCTTTCCGCGAAATTGTTGCTTACTAACGGATTGCTTTCCCGGGAGTTTTATATCAGTGAAAATATTGCCTGTACAGGTTTTAGTAATTTGTCTGATAATGCAGAGTATATAAGAGCGGTAAAGCCAGAGGCGCGTATAATGATTGATAGCACCTGGTTTAATATCGGAGGATTAAGTGGTCAGCCGGAAAAATCTTACCTGATGGACAGCTGGTTAAAGGACCTGGTAGCTGAACCATCCGCCTTCCGGTTCGATGGTATCGAATTAAAGCAACCTGAAGTGCGCTATCCCTGGCAGCAAAAATATAATGCTGTACATGCAGAGTGGCCTCCAAAAGGAGTGCATGTAATTATGCATTATAAGGCGCCGCTTTACAAGGGTAATTTTAAGAAAGAGGTGGAGGTGTTGGTACATTATGAATTGTATGAAGGAATTCCGGTGATAGCCAAATGGGTTACTGTTGAAAATAAGGGTGGTGTTGCTTTTACGGTGCAGGAATCTGAGTCAGAAGTATTGGCGGTTAACCAGGACCAGATTAAACGACTACACGTAGAAAGCGATTATTCATTTGCATTGGTGAATGCGGATACAGAAGGAAGTGCGCTGATGCATTATAAAGGGACACCGCCAGCCTACCAGGTAGGAAGGTCTACAACAGATTGGCGGGTAGACAAAGAGTATAACACGTGGGCCTCACATAATCAGGCAGAGGACAGGTTTCTGGGGTTCCCTCATCATAACCTGATGGTTAGCCGGCCACCTATGGGGCCCAATGAGACTGTGCTTCCCAAACAACAATTTACATCGTTTGTAACATTCGAATTATTACATGACAACGATGACCGGGAACGTCAGAGTCTTGCGCACAGGCGTTTTTACAGAACGCTGGCACCTCAGGTAACGGAGTCGCTTCTCACCGGAGGTATCACCTCTCATGACAGGGTGGAGTTGAAAAAGTTTATTGATCAGATGGGCGAGCTTGGATTTGAACGGCTGGATATTATGGCATGGCCGGGCATATCGCATGATAACCTGGATTCGGCTTATGTGAGTCTTTGGAAAGAGATAGCAGGTTATGCAGCAGCCAAAGGTATTATTATGGGCGGTTATGAGTTGCAGGTGGCATCCAGGGGGCGTGGAGCTACGGTGGACTGTATTGATCCGCAAACAGGAAAACCAGGTAGCTTATTCGGGCAGAGTGTTTGTGTGGCCAGTGAGTGGCAGGATACCTACTATCCGAAAATGTGGAAATTTTTCGATAGAACAGGGTTAATGTCTTACACCGTGGATGGGCCATATCATGGGGATGTATGTGCCTCTCTGGAGCATCCGCATCATCATAATTTATATGACTCCCAATGGGAACAATGGAAACAACAGGTACGGGTTTTACACGAAACCCAACGACGTAACATGTACGCCGCCATACCGGATTGGTATTTCCTGAATGGACAGAGCGCCACCGGCATGGGATACAGGGAGGCGAGTGCCAACCTTACTCCCCAGCAACAATTATTACTGGGGCGGCAATATATTTATGACGGCACCTGGCATAAAGCGCCCACCATGGGCTGGATGACGCTGCAGCTGGTGGGCTTTTACACGGGAGATCCGCGTGTTGGCCTGGAGCCATTGTCGCAACACCTCGACCGATACGAGGTCGGATTATTTCAGCATCTCGCCAGCGGCTGCCAGTTTACAGTGCGGGGTAAACGCTTATACGATACCCCGGAAACAAAAGCAATGGTAGCCAAATGGACAAATTGGTTTAAACAACACAGGGCCATTCTAACATCTGATATCATCCATATTGCCCGCCCTACGGGGCGGGATCTGGATGCCATGTTTCATGTGAATTCCGGTATTGAGGAAAAAGGGATGCTGGTCATATTTAATCCGACAGATAAGACAATCACCAGGCAAATGAAGGTGCCTGTATACTATACCGGGATTACCGGCAATGCAAAAGTGACCGACAAAGATGGCAACATTACCAGCTATGCAGTTGATGCCCATCATGAAATATCGCTGCCGGTATCTATCCCATCAGGAGGTTATGCCTGGTATGTAGTAAAGGAATAAGTCGCATTGAGTTTTTAATCCTGTTTACAAAAGAGGTTGGGATTTTAGCCAGCCTCTTTTGTTTAGCAGACGTGAACCGATGGCATGGGTGATCATCCGGCAAAAAGGTAAGGAGAACTTAAAGAAGGCCTGACGACGATAAAATAAAATAATAGGAACCACCTTATAGACTTTAAAGCGACAAATAGTTATGACAACATTTTCCAGGATACTGAGTTTTATTTTCTTATTGGCCATCTGCCAGGATATATCCGCACAGAAAAAGAATGCACTGACCGTGCTCACCTATAATATACATCATGCTAATCCTCCTTCCAAACCAGGTGTAATAGATGTGAAAGCCATATCAGCAGTGGTGAAGAGAGAAGCACCCGATTTTGTTGCTTTGCAGGAAGTAGACGTTCATACAGGCAGATCTGGTAAAGCGGTTGATGAAGCCAGAGATATTGCCAGTGATGCCGGTATGAACAGCTGTTTCGCAAAAGCAATTGACTTTGATGGAGGCGGGTATGGCATCGCTATATTGTCAAAATATAAAATTGACTCTACTCGCATTGTTAAGTTGCCAACTGCCATCAGTGGGAGTGAAGACAGGGTATTGTTACTGGCATTTATTAATATGGGGGCCAGGGGACATCTGATATTTGCCTGTACACATATGGATGCCTCCCAGTCGGAAGCCAGCCGGTTGCTTCAGATAGAGGAGATTACCAGATCCTTGCAATCCTGGAAGTATCCGGTGATTATTGCCGGTGATTTCAATGCAGAACCTGACAGTAAAGTAGTAGAGAAATTAGATGCCGGTTTTATTCGTTCCTGTAAGAACGGTTGTGCGAATACTATTCCTTCGGATGCACCCACGAAAATAATTGATTACATCGCAGTGAGAAAAGGTGATCCGTTTTCAATTTTAACTCATCGTGTATTGCCTGATGCTTATCCTTCAGATCATTTGCCGGTAGCTGCTGGTATGCAATGGAAAAAATAATGTGCTGAAGAAAGTCATCTAAACAACACCCTTTATTGCAAAATTTCACGAATAGCCGGCGCTAATTTAGCGCCGGCTATTTTTCTGCATCGGAGTTTTATCTGTTCCTTCCTGTTAATTAATATGTAAGTACATGTGATTTAAAAGCCATCCTGGTTGTCATTTATTTCTGTAAGATCATAATTTTTGTTGCCGCCAAATTCCATTCAGTGGCTAATATAGCAGCAATTAGTCGTCCAGTTATGGAAATGATAATACTATATTCATATGTGCGAACATAATTCTCTTTAGTTTTGCCCCAAAAATTAGTATCTCAGTTTATACCTACAGCAGTAACTATGGTTTTTGAATCGCTAACGCCGGTAAGTCCGGCAATTCCCCTCTCGTTCAGAGAATATTAATTTCTTAAAATAAACTAGTAAGATACTGATATGCAATCGCATCGTAACAGTGACAATGAACTCTGGGTACTTGTGTCCCGGCATGATGATCAACCAGCATTTGAGCAATTATACAGACGCTATATGCGTGTATTGATAGCAGTTATTTATAAATGGTTAGATGATAAGTCTGAAGCGGAGGATATTCTTCAGGAAATTTTTCTTAATCTGTGGGAACGTCGGTCACAGATAATTTTAAAGGGTGATATTTATACTTACCTGTACAGCATGGCTCGATACAAAATCTTCGACTGTCTCCGGGAGAAAAAACTGACTGACCAACAGATTCGTGCCTGGGTGCAGATCTCCGGAGAAGGGCTTACACATGAAACTTCTTATTTTGAAGAGGAACTGCAGCGCAGGGAAGCACTCGTGGCCTCAGAGCTGACTCAGTTGCCGGCACAAATGAAAAGGGTGTATCTGTTGAGAATAGAACAGCAAAAAAGCATCCTTGAAATCGCAGCAGAATTGCGGATATCCCCCAATACCGTCAGAAATCATTTACAACAGATCCGCAAGCGTCTGCAAAGTGCAGCGCTTAAGTGCTCATCTTTTTTGCTCTTCTTCTAGCCGAATGCGCTCCAACGCAAACATTTCCATCTAATGTTACGGAATTATTAATTCAAAAAAACAGACTAGTCTTTTTTTTCAGTATGCAGACTATTATGTGGCAACCTTATGCCCATAACAGAACATGCTATGTTGTAACAGGACGTGTTCAGGGTGAGGATAGAGGTACACCTTGTAACAATATTTGAATTACATGCATCGCGAAAACGGAATCAAAGAAATTTTACAACGCTACCTGGAAGGTGAATGTACCGCACAGGAAGCCAGATGGTTGGAACAGTGGTATGAGCTGATTGAAAAAGGAGAGGATACAAACCTTTCCGGAAACAATACTGCGCTCCTGGATAACGACGATGAGGAACGGCTGGTAAAAGCATGGAGACTGGCGGTAGCAGCTCGTCAGATGAGCGAACAGCCGACAGAGAAGGGCAGGGTTATACCAATCAGGTTTCGTAAAGTCATGTTGTATGCTGCTGCGTGGACCGGCATCATCGTCTTTGGTGGAATGGCCATCTTCCAATGGCATAAATGGTATCAGGGGCAACAGGTCCGGCAGATGGCATCATTTCTTGAAATAAGCACCGGTTACGGACAGGTGCGGAAAGTCTTGCTGCCAGATAGTTCTGTCGTTTGGTTGAATTCCGCTACGCATCTTCAATACCACGCTGATTTTATCCGGCACCGGGAGCTGCAACTTACCGGCGAGGCTTTTTTCGAAGTGAAACCCGATGTACAACATCCGTTCATTGTCCGCTCAAACAATGCCTCAACGCGGGTGTTCGGAACGGCCTTTAATATTTCAGCTTATGAAGGAACTGGTCAGTTGCGGATCTCCCTGCAAAGCGGGAAAGTAGGGGTAACCTATGATGGCGTAAGTGGTAGCAAAGACCATGTATTAACTCCCGGACAATTGCTGATATACGACAACGTAGCAAAGGTAGCAAGACTTGAAACCCAGACACCGGGAGAAATGGATGTATGGAAGGCGGGAAGTCTCCTGTTCTATAAAACACCACTACGGGAGGCCATGGCTCAGATAGAGGCCAGATACGGGGTACATGTTGTTTGCGATGCTGCAGTAAACAATCAGACGATAACAGCAAAATTCGAGAATGCCGCATTGGAAAAAGTGCTTGAACACCTGGCATTCGGCTGGGACCTGCATTTTTCAAGGCAGGGGAATACACTATATGTGAGATGATAACGACAAATAAAACAGTGAATAATAATCAATTTTTAATGTATGAGCAAACAATTACAACAACGATTTAGGATATTAGGATTCCTGATTGTAATGTTTTTTATTAAGCAGGAGGGGCATGCGCAAGCCATTCACCTTGACCTTCGAAGCTCCAACCTGGCTAAAGTAGTAGCGGCGTTGCAGGCGCAGGCGCCAGGTGTTAATTTTTCTTATAGCCAGGAGGTGCTGGAAAAAGTACAAACAGGAGAACTACAGCTAAATACAACCCGTCTGAAAGAGGCGCTCGAAGTATTGCAGACAAGATACGGTCTTCACTATCTGATGGATGGCAAGAATGTAACATTGAAATATTTACCCCTGTCTGAACTGCCTGCTACGGAATACAAAAAAATAGAAGGAATAGTGACTGATGACAAGGGCCAGCCAGTGATAGGAGCTACGATCAGTGTGAAGGGAACCGGTCGCGGAAAAATTACAGATGTGAATGGTCATTACTCGATTGAGGCCCAGGCTGGCAAGCAGTTAGAAGTTTCCTCCATCGGATTCGGTACACAGGTAGTAACGGTGCATGATCAGGCAGTTATCAATATACGCCTGGCAAACGGTGTGAACGAGTTACATGAGATGGTATTTGTTGGTTACCAGAAGATGCGTAAAAGTGATTTTACCGGGGTAGTTGCCAGTGTTAAAGCGAAGGAACTGAATATTTCGGCCCCTTCGCTGGGCCAGGCGCTGGTGGGCAAAGTTGCTGGTGTGGTGGTGTCACAAACAGACGGTTCTCCCTATGCAAGCCCTAAAATCCGGGTACGCGGTGTGGGGTCTATCAATGCCGGCAGTGATCCGCTTTATGTAATTGATGGCTATCCCGCAGGGAATGATCTCTATATTAACCCAAATGATATCGAGTCAATCGATATCTTAAAAGACGCTGCATCTGCTGCTATTTATGGCTCCAGGGCTTCCGGAGGTGTTGTCCTGATCACTACCAAAAGAGGAAAGGAAGGCAACGGAAAGCTGGATTATGATTTTCAATATGGTATAGGCCAGTTGGCGAAGAAAGTAAAATTGTTGAATGCACAGGAATTTGCCCAACTGGTAGTTGACGGCAGAAACGACAGCTACAAGGACCTTGTGCAGAATGCCGGTTTGGTTTGGAATGATGTAATGTATTCTGACGACAATCCTACCCGGATTGCGCGGGTCGGCAATGCCGCATCTATCAGCATCCCTACAGAGCTGTATGATTTCCCTGCTCAAAAAGTACGTACGCCTAAATACAATACCGACTGGCAGGATGCGGTATACCGGAATGCTCCTTTTATGCGACATAACCTCGCTTTCTCAGGTGGTTCAAAAACGACCCGTTATGCTGTAAGCGGAGACTATCAACGCCAGGACGGGATCATGCGGAATACCGGCCAGCAACGCGTGAATTTCAGAGCTAATCTCGATGCGGATGTCAGCGATAAACTGAAAATAGGTACTAACATTTCCTACACATCGAACACCAACCAGGAAACCCAGGAAGGACGTTGGGATCATAGTCCTGCTATGGGTGCATTAATTTATATGCCTATCTTCCCGGTATACAATGATGACGGAAGCCTGGCTACCAACCTGGCCGCCGCACAATCTGCCGCCTATGGTTATCAGACGGTTGAAAACCCGGTAGCTACACTGGAAAGAATAAAGATCACCAGGAAAGGTAATCGGAGCACCTATAATGGATTCGCTACGTATGAGCTGATCAGTCACCTGGTATTCAAGGCCAACCTCGGCTTACAAACCTACAACGAAAAGTATGATTCTTATCAGCCAAGCAGCCTGAGTGTCGGAAGCTTTGCTCCTTATTCACCACAGGCGATAGCAGCCGCTAACGCATATGCACAAACGGTGTCTCAGAAAGACAGGCTCGCGGAATTTACATTGAATTACAACCGGGATTTCGGAAAGCATAGCCTGAATGCACTGGCAGGTTATACCGCACAGGAAACTAATTCAGATGTGATCAGTGTTTCGGCGCTGGGATTTCAGAATGACCTGATTCCGGAAATCACTGCTGGAACAGCAGGACAGGTGTCAGTAGGAGGGGGTAAGTCAACAAATACGCTGCTCTCTTACCTGGGCAGGGTACAATATTCTTACGATGGTAAATATTACCTGACGGGTTCTTTACGTATGGATGGCTCCTCAAGGTTTGGTTCAAATAATCGCTGGGCGAAATTTCCATCATTATCGGCGGGTTGGAACGTATCGAAGGAATCCTTCTACCAGGGCTGGCTGGCCGACCACTCCACCCTGCGCCTGAGGGCAAGCTGGGGACTGAGTGGAAACAACAGCATCGGGAACTACAATGCACTGCAAACAATGGTGGGTCCATCGAGCGTTATTTTCGGTAATAACATTGTTTCCAATGCTTATTATGTAGGTGGTATTGCAGACCCTAACCTGGGTTGGGAGTCCACCTCACAATATAATGTGGGAATCGATGTGGGGCTTTTCCACGACAGGCTGTTGCTGATTGCCAATTATTATGACAGCCGGACTTTTAACCTGCTTTTCCGCAATAATATCTCTGCTGTTTCCGGATCAACTACCATCCTGACCAATCTCCGTGATTCCAAAATCCAGAACAAAGGATTTGATTTTCAGATAGACGGTAAAGTGGTGAAATCTGAAAACTTTAACCTGAATCTGAACGCAAATATTTCCATCAATCGCAATAAAGTATTGAACCTGGGCGGTGCCAGCACTATTATGACAGCCGGGGCGGAAAGATCTTATCTCACCCATATTACGAAAACAGGAGAGCCGGTGGGCATGTTCTATGGTTACCAGGTGGCCGGTATGGTACGGGAAAGCGACATGGCAAACATTGCTATTGATAATGCCAACTATGATCCTAAAACACAGTCATTCCCTAAGGGATATATGCTGAAAGGGCCTGCTCGTTCGCTGGCCCAAACGAATCGCCTGAGACCCGGTGACCTGTATTTTAAAGATGTAAATGGAGATGGGGTGGTGAATGCCAGTGATCTGGGTATTATCGGATCTCCTTACCCTAAATTCACTTATGGATTCTCGTTGTCTGCCAACTACCGCCAGATCGATTTGGCTGCTTCCTTTGCCGGCTCCTATGGCAACCAGGTATTAGACGGCCAGGATTATTACCTCTACAACATGGAAGGATCCGGTAATAACTACCAGGATGTAGTGAACCGCTACCGGTCAGAAGATCAGCCTGGTGATGGGCATGTATTCCGCGCATCGAGAGCAGGAACACAAAGCAACAGTACAAGACTTTCCACTTTCTACCTGCAGGATGGAAGTTTCTTTCGCTGCACCAATCTCTCTATCGGCTATAAGCTGCCTGTTATTAACGGACTGAGAAAAACCGGTATCAGTGCTATAAGGGTATACGGAAGTATCAACAATGCTTTCACCATCACTAAATACAAGGGATATAACCCGGAGGTAGATTTTAATTACAGCACAGGTAATTCAACCGCTAACCTGACGCCGGGCGTGGATTATGGTATTTATCCGCTGGTACGGTCCTATAATATGGGCATTCATATGACATACTAATGAACTTTTAAATTTAGGAAGATGCGTAATATATATTTACAAACAGTTGCACTGATCGCTATACTTTTTTGTAGCTGTACAAAAAGTTTCCTGGAGCAGACCAATCCAAATTCTGTATCGATTCAAAACTTCTATTCTTCTTAGACGGATGTACTCCTGGCACTGAATGGTTGTTATCAATCCATACGGAGCTCCAGTTGTCTCGGTGAGGAAAGTGACCTTTACAACGATCAGCGTTCAGGTGACACCGGTACAAATGATAATCAGTCCAGTGCAGGAGAACCCTTTCAGTTCAATAACTATGCTATCCTGCCAACGAATGGCTACCTGAAAAGTCATTGGACATCGTTGTATCAGGCGATTACCCGATGCAACTTTCTGCTGGCCAATATCGATAATGTAAAATTTACTGCCGATTCAGTAAAGGCCCAGTATAAAGCAGAAGCCAAATGTTTACGTGCATTGCTCTATTTCCACCTGGTGCGCAAATGGGGAGATGTACCAATGGTAACTAAACCACTCGACGGCCAGGCAGATGTAACCGCTGTTACCTTTCGTGTAAAGAGGTCAGAGGTGTATCAGCAGATCGTAGCTGACCTGAGAGATGCGGTGAACAGCCCTTTACCTGTAGTGCAACCGGGTGCTAACCGGGGGCATGTATCCAAACAGGCCGCCACTGCTATCCTGGGACAAGTGTATCTTACCCGCTATGCCACATTGGGTGGCGGTAATAGCGGTACAGCCGTTAATACAAAAGATCTGGACAGCGCTAACTACTACCTGACGGCCTGTTACAATATGCGTACTTTCAGCTCTCTTGCCACCATACCCTACAAAGATGTGTTTGATGTGAGTAAGAAAGCCACCTGCCCTGAACTGATCTGGCAGATTGTAAATCTTCAGGGAGATATCAACTATCATTCAAACATTGCCGCAGATGCACAGGCAAAAGGAGAAACGGTGAATTCACTGAAACCAGGAACGGGTGTGGGMTACAATGTGAAACATGATCTGGTGAATGAATACGAAGAAGGCGATCCCCGTGCATCTTTCTCCATTAAATTTGCCAACGATCCTATCGTTAAGGACTGGTATGTTACGAAATTCAGAGATACAACTTCTACTGCCGGAACAAGTGGCTATGGAGGGAATGACTGGATACTGATTCGTTATGCGGATGTGATACTGATGCTGGCAGAGGTGAACATGTACATAAACAATACGGCTACTGCCATTCAGTACCTGAACATAGTTAGAACCCGCGCTGGCATGCCTTCCTATGAAGCAACAATTGCCACGGATCCTGCTTATGTAAGCAAGTTCCCGACACTGAAACTGGCCATCCTTCATGAAAGAAGGTCAGAGCTGGCATTTGAACATCATCGTTGGTTCGACCTGCTTCGTTTTTTCAATACTGATGACCTGGTATCCTATATCCATTCAAAAAAGCAAGCTGACTGGGGAATAGGGCAGATCGCTAATTTTAATAGTAAGGATGTCTATTTCCCTATACCTTATAGTGAAACTATACTGAACCCTGCAGGGATGTATCAGAATCCGGGATATTGAGTGCCATGAAATAATTCCTGGTATTTTATTTACCGAAAGTTGATACGCTGCAAATAACGTATATGCGTTTTGGTAATTAATAAAACGGGGGACACATTCTTGTGTCCCCCTCATGCTGTAATCAAGTACTGTTTGCAGGAATAAGCTTCATCTATCATTCACCGGTATATCCGGTGGGTAAAACCCGTTTTCTGGCCTTTCGACCATTTTGTTCCCCATAGCATCAATGGCGTTTCCAGGTTTATGTATACTACTTCAGGCCGCAACCTCTTGTAATCAAGGCTGCGGCCTGCCTTTGAATGGCTCCTGAGGGAGTAGTGTTTATTGTATTGAACCCTTCACCTTGTTTACATCATCCAGAAAGTAATTTCCCTGGCGTTCATCAGTTCCGCATGAGTGAAGAAAAATCCCTCGTGGGGGATGCCGTCTATAAGCACTTTTTTAACTTTTGTATGTGTGGCTGAAAAATCCTTTCGCCGGATAGAAAGAAGGTGAGATTTTCCATCTGTATTGGTAAGCGTTATTTTTAATTCATCAAACAGTGGCACACCAACGGCGTAATCAGTACTTCCCGGACATACAGGATAGAAGCCCATAGAGGTAAATACTAACCAGGCAGACATTTGTCCGCAGTCATCATTTCCGGAAAGCCCATCGGGTATATTCCTGTAGTTTACGGGGGTATATTTGTAGATCTTCTGCCGGGTACTATCAGGTTTGTTGATATAATTGTAGAGGTAAGCATAGTGATGACCGGGCTCATTATCATGATGATAATGGCTGGAGTCGAAGTTTTCATTGAGTAATTTCTCAAATGCATTGGTTCCTCCCATTAGCTGAATAAGAGCAGGTATATCATGCATGGCGCCAAAAAGATAGGTCCATTTTGAACCTTCTGTCATTCCCTCATTGGATTTTTTCTCTGAAACAAATGATCCATTGGCATATCTGCTGATAAAGAAACCTGAACTCCGATCATATAAATGCTGGTAGTTCTTACTTCTTTTTATAAGGAAGTCAAATTCAGATGGATGGCCGGTTAACCGGGCCACTTGCGCTACGCACCAATCATCGTATGAATATTCAATGGTCTGCGAAACATTTTCATTCGTGCGTTCCAAAGGAATATATCCCATCTGATTATACCACGTAAGCCCGGCTCTGGCCTCATAGGCCGTCCAGGGTGCACGATCAGCCCATTTGTTGATACTATCTCCGGTAGGTGCTACAAAAGCATCCTTCTTCACCGCTTCCCAGGCAAGCGATCTGTCGAAGCCTTTTATCCCCTTAACCATGGCATCTGCAATAACAGCATCAGCATGTGTGCCTATCATAATATTTGTGTAGGTTGGATTCGGCCATTTGGGTAGCCAGCCACCTTCCTGGTACATCTGTAACAGTGATTGTATCATCGCCCCCGAACGATCCGGGGTGAGTAGATTTAACAAGGGGTGTTCTGCTCTGAATGTATCCCATAAGGAGAAATCGTTGTAGCTGACACCGTCATGAATAATATCATCAAATGCACTGTAATAGCGCCCGTATTCTGAAAATTCCCTGGGATATTGCATGGTACGGTAAAGCGCAGTATAAAAGCAGGTACGTTCATTCCTTTCTCCTCCGCGGATGGATATGAGCCCGAGATATTTATTCCACTCCCTTTTGGTTTTATCCATGACCGTCTGCATATCCCAACCGGGTATCTCTGTATTAAGATTGCTACGCGCCTGATCGATACTGATGAATGAAGTGCCCACCCTGGTCATGATCCGTTCTCCGTTTCCTGTAACAAATTTCAGAAAGGCTCCGCACCGGTCACCAGATTGTTCTTTCTGACCAACGAATATCTCATCTCTATAAGTCGTTCCAAAAGAAGCGGGACGTTTATTAAACTGCACTACAAAGTAGCCTTTGAAGTTCTTCAGTGGAGGGCCCAGATGCGCCGACTGACGGTCGGGATTGTAACCAATAAGTTCATTCCGCGTCTCATCATATTTGATCCAGCCAACAAAATTTTCTTGTCGGGATGCCTCAACAAATATATAGGAGCTATCAGATGCAGGGAATGTAAATTCCAGGAGACCGGCACGTGACGTGGCCGAAAGACAKGCCTTAATCTTTTCACCATTGGTGGTATTAAGCGTTACCGAATATCCATAAGGTGTAGATTTTTCATCCTGGTGAGAAAAAGTCATGGCCCTTTTTCTGTTGGTAAATAAAGTACCGGATTGGGGAGATATCGTTACCATTCCATAGTCTCCCATCCAAATGGCAGGTTGATGGGTAGCGGTAAATCCCATTATAGTTTTATCATCATAATGATAAGATGTTCTGGAGATAATACTTTCCCGGGTTTGAGCACACCACTGAGTCATTGCAAACGGAGGTGCAATGGCAGGAGTTAGCCCCCCATACTCCGTACTGTTACTTCCTGTTGTTCCAATCATTGAGTTGACCTCATCTACCGGCGATTGCGCTTTAGACATCGTTGTGCTGAATAGACAAACGGCACACATGAATAGGTAACAGACCGTTTTGCAAACAGCCAGTTGTATTCTTAACATGTTTTTTATATTTAAATGACAGAAACATACAAAAGTCTATATGCAATATTTGTGGAGCAACAGCTAATTTGACCAATTGAGGTGTTATTTTAACCCTGCTGGTGTTACGATGATTGTTTCGGTATACTCGCTTAGTATATTTGGAGTTAAATTACCTTGGGTTGGCGTTCAGAAAAGGTATTAACTCAGGCTTGATCATTTCAAAATCGAATAGTGTCTATTACACATGAATCCTGTCACCTGTAGCATAAACTGGAAAAGCTACCTTTCGTAAAAAAAGGTAGCCCCCGATTGTAATAGTATATCGCCTTTTTCTAAATCCTATCTGACTTGGTAAAAGGCCAAACAATTAAAGCAACAGGTCTAATGGACGACTTGATAGGCTCTCAGTCGCATTGGTAGCAATTGAAATGTTGGCATTTTCACTACATTCTTGCCTATATCCTCCTTTAACATTTTCTTCATTCGGCTATCAGGAATTGAATCCGGGCAAGGCTTGATATAGTAATAGTAATAAACGAAGGGTTGGTAAACTTCAAAATTTTGGCCGGCTCCTGGCGTCACCCGTTTCCAATCAGTTTCTTTGTAAAAAGGAATAACTCTGGCAAATTCATCCCGGAAGCCTTGAGGTAAATCTCTCGAATAATCAATACTATCCAACATCTTCCCGTTCCGAATGTGAAACGTAATTGTAGAATATACTGTGCACTGCGTATCCTCCGGCATTGGTGCCATCATCACTTGTCCAACTTTTTCAAAAAGTAATTTAGTATGCGTGTTATCAATCAATTTTGTCTGAGAGAAAGTTTCAATACTAAATAAAACAAGCAACCCTGCAAAGAGGTAGTTTTTCTTCATATTTATTGTCATATAACCCTATTTAATGATAAAAACAGTGATTTTAATATTACTGTTCTATTTACATTTTGTACCGCTAATTCCCATTTTGTAATAATTATTTATAGATTCGAATTTATTTCGATCTGCTAATGGTAATGCCTGATATACGTCAGTTAGTTCAAGTCCTCCCCAGCTTAGGGCAGTAGCTTCATTATAATCCATATCTGGAAACATTTCAGTTAGGGCATCAGCAAGTATACAAACATAATCATTTGCCATTTTTCTATGATCTCTTCCATTTCTATCCTCTTTTGTTGGATCCCATGTGGCAATAGCAAAATAGGCATGCAGAATTTCGTGCATAATTGTTGAAATAATATATTCCTGGGAAGCGTTTTGAAGATTCGTATTACTAAGTGTTATATAAGCATGGCAATTGGGAAAGAGTCCACTTGGTAGGGTCCTGGCATCGTAAATGCCCGTGTTGCCAGTGTGGAATTCCAATGTAGATTTTGCCTTTGCTCCAAAAAACTGATAAAGCATAATGCTATACCTTCCTGCAAAGATTTGCCCTTTCAGATTGCTTAGTGCTTGTTTTTGACATTTATCTTTTAGACTATCAACTACTTTTTTAATTTCATATAGTTGCGTGATTGGGACAACCGCAGGTGCCCCACTACTTGTTCCACCGCCACCACCAGCGGCACCGCCTCCTCCCGTAGATGGAGGGTCTGCGCAGACCATTGTGGTTGACTTATAATTGCAATCCCAATGTGCGCCGTCATCAAAGGTTCTGCAATCGTACCAATCCGTAACAGTACAGATTGTTGGCGCAGTAGTTTCAGTTGAAGGTGATTTCCTGATAGAAGTAGAAAATGTAGCGGGCGAAATTTTGTTGTTTTTGTTAGTCCAGGCGCTTAGAAAATTGCCTTTCCAGTCTTCTACCTTTGTAACGCCTTTAAATGGTAGCTTCCCCAGTAGATAATCTTTATCAGGTATCTGGGTTACCACTTCATAATGTGTAACCCCTTTGGGGTTAGTGTAAATCTTTAAAAAAGTCATCTCAGTAGCCGAAATGTGGCTACCGTCGCTGATAGTAATGTATTTCGCTTTTGAAATAAAAACGGGGACAGTTACAATTGTACCGGTATTGTCCTGAATGACCTTAGCTCCACTCCATAAGGGAAATTTATCCGGACGTTTATTTTTATTTACATCTGGGATAACCTCAGCGTTAAAGTAATTGTAAGCCGCGTCAATGATTTCTGACTCAGATGCAGCATTTGCAGGTGGGGCTTCCTCTTTTTTGTTACAAGCGAAAATTATCGTTCCGATAACTATAGCAATAAATAGGATTTTTCTCATGAATTTTAAGGTCGAATTTATTCATGCTTAAAACAGGAATTAACGAAGGTCGGGTTATACAATACCTGGGTTTAATTAATACTAGAGGAATATTAATTACTCTACCTGAAGATAAGTTATTATTATGATTAAAATAACGGTGGATTTGTTTCTTTCATGTCAAAAGGAACATACGTTTGACCTATTGACTGTAAAGAATTGATTGAAATGAATGCGTCAGATTCTAATTCAAAAAAAATGGGATATTATAAAGAAACAAAAAAGTAGCCCTCTAAAAGGCGATGCAGGGTATGTATTTCCAATCCTGATGGCAATTCACGACACACTAAGAAAAATTGACACTCGCATTGTAAGCTACTTTGATGCAACAGTAAATGCCATAATCCCTGGCGATATTTTTATTTCAGCGTATGTAAAAGCCTACAGAAAAATCATTTTGAACACCTATAGTTAACTATTTTATAGTTTGCTAAGCATAATAGATGTTTTCAACCAAGCTAAGAGTGGCGGTGCAAATCAGTATAAAATCCGAATATGAATTAACTCAATACACATCAATCAAGGAATAAAATTGAGAAGAAGTGGAGCGTTTCGGAGAATTGCAGGATCAAGTTGAAAATTGGAGGATAGTGTAAATTTTAAGCATAAATTTTATAGTGGATTAAGAGCCCCATCATTATAGTCAACATTACCTGCAAAATGTATTTTCATTACATTGATACCGTTGATGCTATGCCTGATACCCGCTATGTACCTATAGAAGCAGCGCAGGAGAGGTGGACTTGATGCGGGGATGAGTTCGGGATGTATAACCGGGATGAAATTGCATCAGAAGAAGGATGGAGGTGAGCACTGGCTATAGTAGGGCTGCTTCAGTACCAGGCTGTAGCTGCGAAAAGAAATATACTATTGAAAGGAAGCAGGTATAGAGGGTTTATTCATCAAAATATCTCCGGTGGCAAGATCGCTTTATTCCAGTTGAATGATAGCTGGATATGCGTGTGTATAGATAAGTTTGGGAAGCAATTTCGTCCGCTTGGGGTAAGTACGCTTATGGGCGTATTTGAGTACTTGTGGCGCTGCCACCGCAATAATATCGGCGGCCATACATTGCCTGTTGCCCGATGGGCCATCTTTGTACATCGCTCTTACCTGGAAAACTACTACCAGTGAACCCTCTCCGGGTACATCCAGCGAAACATTTGTTTCCTGGAAAGTGGTATTGGTATCTATCATTAGTGTAACCGTTTCGCGACCCACCACCGTTTCGCGACCCACCACCTGGCGTGATCTAAAATCAATACGCGTTGCGATCACTTTTACTTCCAGCGCAGCAATGCCTTTATACCCGGTGATGGTTTGTGCGGGAATATTTAATATTCCGTTGCTCAAAAGCCGGGGGGCCACTGGAAAGAAACGATCTACTCCGGTATGCTGATTGAAGCGGAAGCCTGTTAGTGCTTCATGATGATCGCCGGCAGCAATGAGCAGCTTGTTGAGCCGATTGATGTGCCCACCGTCACAATGGATATCCAGGTGAGGGTAGAAAGTCTTACGGATAAAAGCGCCTTTCCTGCTGGCGATGCCAAAGCGCCGGGATGCGCGGCGGGTAGCAGCCGTTTGCTGCACGCTTTCGGGCATGCTGCGCAGGAAGTATTTGCCATTGCGCTTATACCCAATGAGATTGCCGAGTTTTCCCGTAAAGGAAATGACAGACATTTGTTTTGCCATGAGAGATTATTTTGATTACTATAAATATAACACAATCCGGGGAACCTGTTTCCGGGACAGGTTGAAGATTAGCTACAGGGAGTGTAATGGGTATTGTTTAATATTCAAGGATAGTTCGATGGGGATTTGAGAATGACAAATACCAGTGTATTTGCATAGATATTTCCCAGGTTTTCAACTTGATCCAGATTGTTACATTCTATAAGTGTAGTTGAAGATTTCCATAAAAGAAAAAAGTCTGGACGACTGCCCAACGCCGTGATATCTAAAGCCAGAAATAATTGCATGTTTATCAAGCGGCAGAATTTTTTTCCATTCACCCAACCTTTTGCTGTTGAGCCCCCGTTTACTTTATTAAATAAACTGAATAGTATGAAAAATATGCCACTCTATTTAATGGGCCTCGTCCTGTTGGCTTTTGTTGTTTTTGGCTGCCGCAAACAGATGCAGGTAAATCCTACCGATAATCCGCTGTCATCCAGTTTTGCCAAAAAGGATTCCAGCCATCCGGGCGATACGATCCCACACGATACGATACATCATCCCGGCGACACCATCCCTCATCACCCCGGCGACACCATCCCTCATCACCCTGGCGATACCATTCCTCATCACCCCGGCGATACCATTCCTCATCACCCTGGCGACACCATCCCACATTATCCAGGCGATACTATTCCGCATCATCCTGATTCCACCCGGCATCGGCGGTAACTGTCCGTGATTGTTGTTCACATGCGCCGGATGATGGCGCATGCCATAAAATTATTATACTCACAATATTTATTCAAACAAACGTTGCCTTCACCTAAGTGTGATGGCAACGTTGCTATTTCTTACTGTCTAGGAAAACACCCATTGGAAGATATTTTACAACTGATAGCGGAATGTGCTGACAATAACCGTCTAAGCCAGGAAAAGCTTTACTACAGGCTTTATCCGGCATTTTTTTTACTATGTCGTAAATTTTTCAGTGACAACAATGACGCGTTGGAAGCATTGAATGATGGTATGATTTTAGTTTTCCGGCACATAAAAAAATACGATGCTGCCAAAGGAGCGTTCTTTAACTGGGCTTATACGGTTGTCAGAAATGCGGCGCTAGATAAGCTAAAACAACATAAATGGCCGGAACACCAGGAACTGGATATTTTTTTGCCGGAGAAAAAAGAGAACCTGTTGGGCGAGCTGGAATGGAAGGATATTTATAAACTACTGGATTACCTTCCGCCTGCTACCAGGACCATTTGTTCTTTATATTATCTGGAAGATTTATCCATAAAGGAAATCAGTGAACGGCTGAAACTTAGTGCAGGCACTATAAAATGGCATCTGAGCGAAACAAGAACCCGGTTAAAGCCCGTATTTACAGCATACTATCTGAATAAATAATTACATCTGTGAGCGCATCTAACTTAGGCAACGAGTATATAAACGAGGAAAATTCACCTATTCCTATTCCTCCTGCAAAGGATGGATGGGCAGATATGGAGCGCAGGCTAAATGCCACTCCACCGGAGGTGCACCTGAATAAAAGACTACCATTTTTACACAAAGCAGCTTTGTTGGCCGGAATGGCGGCCGTTTCCGGTATTGCATTTGCCATCGCTTATCATGCCATTATCCGACCAGACACCAACCATTCACACCAATTGCATCCTACCTTAACAGAGACCTCTTCAGCAAGAATGCCTGCTGATGAAAATATGGATACCTTACCACACAACTATTTCTCTCTGGAAAAATATTTACCGTCAACATCGGGCATAGTTGGTGCAGAGGGACTACACGGCATACCTCCCGTTATTCTCATATCTGACATCAACAGTACAGGAGTGAATACTCAACCTCCTGCAGACGAGGCCAGTGCCGGCATTGAGATGAATGCTACCCGCGCTGAACGTCAAACGACCACAGGAAATAATCTTAACACGGACATCCGTAATACTGGTGTTAACGCTACCACTGTTGCACGCAGAGAAACAAAAGGTGCTACCGTTCATCCAGTGACACCTGGTCCCGGTAGCGAGGCAGGGGGGAGTCCTGCTACTCATCATGCGGGTACAGGAAGAGATATCAGTATTAATAAGAAAATGAACGTTGCTACTAAGCTGGATACCAACAACGCCGGCCCGAAACCATCCGCTAACAATACTTCCGGGGGGCTTAACATTTCCGGTGCTTCCGCCATTCTATTTCCTGAAGTTAATATCAATACTTCCTCCAGAGCACCGGAAACTTCCCGGCTGTTACTGCAATCGTTGCCGCTATATGCTGGAAACAGGAGCGCTTTGCACCATCAGCCACCCAACAACATTGCCTCACATCTTAATATAATCAGGAAACATGAATTACCGGAATGGCAGCTGTTTCTACAATGGCAGCCGCCTATTCCACTTTCCGGCAGCACTTATTATTTAAGCGGCCCCAATGGAAACAACCAGGTGTATCGTCTGCTGATACCGGGTATCCGCGCTGTCAGGAAATGGAATGCTAACTCCATTTCACTGGATCTGACACCTTTTACGGCACAGATGTATAATGATCCGCTGATCCGGGAAAATAAAAGCAGGAACCCCGACAGCTCTATCAACAAAACCAAAACAATGCTGCGCAAAGAATTCGGAGCCAGCATGGCACTACTTTACCACCGCCGTATTTTTGAACAGTGGCAGGTGGCCGCAGGCATTCAATTTAATTACTGGATGAACCGGTCAACTGATGTGCAAACTGTACGCTATCTGCCCTGGGGCAGCAATGGCGCAGATTCAAGTAACAGGGTGGTAAAAGAAAGTATTCAATGGCAACAGTGGAAGATACCGCTGGAGGTGTATTACAATGCTCCTCGCTGGCAGGCAGGTGTACGGGTGGAGATACCACTTAATGTCAACCGTAGCGACAGCATCATCGCCAGCATAAAAGCACCTGTTCAGTTACAGCTGATGCTCCGATACAAACTGCTGACGCGGCGTAAATAATCAGGAAGTGTTGATAGATAATGTAGGATTTGATAAAAAAGCCATAAAGCTGCCCTGCCTGGTGGACAGTCGTCTATTGGATTACAGCGTCTGGAAATTGAATCACCATTAATGGAGTTCGCTGAAATTCATTATCTGCAGCATTCGAAGCCTTCACCTGGTCTTCTTCCAAAAAGGACAAGCTCTCTATACATATAAAGGATGGCGACGTAAGGCAGCAATTCTGGAACCTGGCAATAGCCCTATTACAGGGCGGCAGGGAAAGGACTACCTATTTTTAAATTGTATCAAAAAATAATTTGATTTTTAAAAAATATAATATTTATATTTGAGTGTGTACTGAGAATTGTTACGAGAATTATTTCAGTTAGTTATCCGACCCAACAGACAAACCAAATCTAATCAGTTTTCCAGAGTAGCATATTAATCAATAGAGCAGAGCCCTTTATCGTATTTAGTTTATGTCACAACTATAACCCGTTCCCGTGAAATCTTCATTTTTCATGATTGGATGCTGTATGCTTATATGTGTCCAGTCATTCGCTCAATCTGACAGTTTAGCCTATAAAAAGAAAAAGCCCTTGTCTGCCGATGAATGGCTTGTAAAATTAGACGGTACCACCGCACAAACGCAGGAGAAATTATTGACGGCCACGAAAAGGAGTCTGCAAAAGCTCCGGATGCAGGAGGATAAATTATTGAGTAAAGTAAAGAAGAAGGATACTTTATTAAATAATGGATCACTTCTATCAACAGCCGTCTTTTATGAAGGATTACAGAAAAGGATAAATTCCGCGAAACAATTACCTGCACAGGCTTTCTCTGATGTATACAGCAGCAAACTGGATTCCCTGAAAACAGCCATGAAATTTCTTTCCCAGCGCAACCTGCTGCAATCTGTTCAGGCGCAGAAACAATACCAGCAGCTGCTTTCACAATATAGTGACCTGCAGCAAAAATTTAATGAAACAGGTAATATCAGCCAGTTATTGATGGAACGGCAACAACAGTTGTTGGATAAGATACCACAGCTGGGACGTTATAAGGGATTCCGGAAAATGCAGGAACAGGTGGCTGGGTATCGTTCAAAAATAAGTGCCTGCAAAGAGGTATGGGAGAATCCTTMCAAGCTGGAAAGTAAGCTCACCGGCCTGTTAGCAGGTAATCCCGATTTCCGTAATTTCTTTAAAAATAATTCTGACCTGGGCAGCATCTTTCAACTGGGCAGCGGCCAGGATAATGCTGCAAATGCTGCTAATCTGCAGACCAGGGAGGCCGTCAACCAGGTTATAACGCAGCGTACCGGTTTGGCCGGCAATATACAATCAAGGATACAGGAAAGCCTTCCATCCGGCGCCGGCCAGGTGGACGGTATGTTGTCAGATCTGCAGGGACTGACAGATCTGAAAAAAGAGAATCTTGGTCTAACAGGCGCCCATCCTGGATTTAAGCGCAGGAAATCTTTTCGTGAAAGATTGGAATACTCCACCAATATACAAACTGTGCGTGCTGATAACTTCTTTCCGGCAACAACAGATCTTGGCCTTGCTGTAGGCTACCGGTTTAATGAACGTAGCACGGCCGGTTTGGGATCGAGCGGAAAGATAGGCTGGGGGAAAGGATTTCAGGATATCAATATCACGGGGCAGGGCTTATCCCTGCGTTCATTCGTAGACATAAAACTTAAAGGAAGCATCTGGATCTCCGGAGGTTGGGAATTTAATTACCAACAACCATTTCATACGCTGCGAACGTTGCAACAGGTATCTGATTGGAAACAGAGCGCCCTGCTTGGGGTAACAAAAAAACTAAATATTGGATCCGGATTATTTAAGAGCTATGAAATAAAGCTCCTTTACGATTTTCTATACAGATACCAGATTCCTGTCACCACGCCATTTAAATTCAGAATAGGTTACAGTTTATAAAACCCATTATTCTTATGCTATGAAATTACTATCAAGAAGCCTTTGCCAGGCCCTCTTCCTTTGCGTTTTTTTTCATACAACGCTGATAGCCCAATCATTAAAATCTTATGTTCCTCCGGGACCCAATGCTGCCAGCCTTGGGGTTTATGGACAAGTACCTGTGAGCGAGTATAGCGGTGTGCCGGAAATCAGTATTCCGCTTCACACCATCAGTACCGGGGACTTTAACATGCCGGTATCTATATCTTACCACGGGAGGGGATTCAGGACTTCTGATGAAGCTTCCTGGGTAGGCCTGGGATGGGCATTGAATATAGGTGGGGTGATCACCCGGTCCAAACGTCAGCTTGATGATTTTGCGCAATGGGGGTATTTCAGAAAGAATACTTTTCCTCCCGGATTTCCTGATTTATGTCACGAGGATATAGATCAGGAGCCGGATATGTTCTATTATAACTTCAATGGATATACGGGGAAGTTTGTATTGGACGTAGGAACAGGCGGACAACCATTTACGCTCCGTTCCTTTACCCAGGAAAATATACGTTTTGAATATGACATGATCAATTCTGCCTGGATGCTTACTACCGATGACGGTGTAAAGTATGTGTTTGCTAAAACTGAAATGACCACGGAACGCACGATTAGCCCGGCAGCGGAAGGCCCCAATAAGGATAAATCAGAAACATACATTTCCAGTTGGTTTATCTCTGCTGTTATTTTACCGGATAATTCCAGGATCACCTATACTTATCAGACACCGCTGAATACTAAAATATCCAGATCTACTTCTTCATCGGTCACCTCTTCCCTGGTATCTATATATCCCCCCGAGCTGGGCAGCGGATGCTGCGCACCTGGATCCGTTGAGCCGGGAACGTTCTACAGCTACTCCAACACCACTATTTTGTCTGATGATGTGGTATTGACCCAGGTGGATTATCCTACAGGAAAGATAGTGCTGAACACCAGTAACAGAACGGATCTGCAGGTAGGGCCAGGGTTGCCTCCAAGTAAAAAGCTGGACAAAATAGATATTTACATGAAGGTTTCAGGGACAGACGTTTATCTGAAGTCCTTTCAGATGGGCTATGATTACTTCAGCTCAGGCAGTACTGCTCCTCCGGCTATTTCTACCCGTTTGCGGCTACGGAGTATTAATGAAAAGACCCAGACAGCTGCTTTTAAACCGTACTCGTTTTATTACATCAGTGACTATGTGTATGATAAATCTTCATACGGAGGATTTATGGGAAGCAACGGTATTATACAATCTATCGTTTATCCTACCGGTGGTAGTACCCGTTTCCAGTTCGAACCTAATGAAGCCGCTAGTCTCATCCCAGGTCCGAAAGGATTACGCATCAGGCAAATCTATGCCCTGGACCCGACCAATAAACTCGATGTCCGCAATTTTGAATATACCGGTGGAAAGCTCATGGGAGATGAATACGAATTCTTCTCCGCAGACGTGAATACTCCCATTACATTACAGCCCGGCTCCTGTTGTTCCTACCAGACTACTATCTATGGATCAATGCGTCGCAAAATCGTTGCTTCGGCTAACTATTCCACCATGAGCGAAACGGTGAATGGTACTACGCTCGGATATGATAAGGTGGTTACTTATTTTGGTGAGAATGGTGAGAATGGCAAAAGAGAGGCTTACTTTGAAAACGTTGTGCCTCCTGCTACCAATTATCATTCAGGTATTTTTCCTGTTCCGGTGCCATTGGATATATCTGCCAGAAACGGAAATCTGAATGATGAATATACTTATAGTAACGTAAATGGCACTTATGTGCTGGTGAACCGGGTCCACAATGAATATTCCTCCGCTAATGCCAAAGTGATGCATGTAAGGCGTTTTGCTTATGACAAGTGTGAGGATTTTCCTTATAATATTACCACTGAGTGGATCCGGCCAAGTCTTCAAACAGTATACAATTATGATCAGAATGGTGCTAATCCGGTGGTTAATACCACCCAGTATTACTATGATCAGACCGGTAATAGTCACCCAACACGGATTGTCAGTACCGATAGCAAAAACAATACGATTCAAACAACGAATCACTATGTGCAGGAAAAAGCGTCCCTGCTGGGCGGCGTTTATGCAGCTATGCTGAGTAAGAACATGATAGGTGCAGTGATAGATGAAGATTATCTCAAGGACAATGTTTTGCTGACAAAGAAAAGCAGAACTTATAAAGACTGGTTTAATAATGGGAAAGTAATCAGGCTAAATGAAGAATATATTCAGAAGGGACCTATCGGAAGTCTTCAACTGGAAATGAAGTATAATGATTACCTGGAGAATGGGAAAGTAGCTTCCTTCTCCAAGAGCGGGGGTAAACCTGTTTCCTACATCTGGGGATATGACGATACTTACCCGATTGCAGAAGTTAATAATGCGTCATTGCAGCCTGTCAATGAGATTATACCCAGAAGCCAGGTGGCAGGCCAGTTCCTTGATTTATCTGCACCGGTGCCTTCTGTTAGCTTCACGCCCTTTACCACCAATCTTGGTCAATCCGTCACTTATACAATCAAAGTGATCCTGGAAGGTACCAATCCGAGTGGGATGATTACGGTAAACCTACGAAGCAGTAACGGAACGATTCATTCTTCCAGTCATTACAGCGCCAATACTTACACTGAAACCGCACAGTTACCTGAAGGAACTGATTCCTATTATTTTTCGGTGAACTGGACCGGCGTATCAGCAACTTTGGCCAGGGTAGACATCAAGATTAATTATAACGAAGCCCGTGTCCATAAAAGTATCTTCCACACCAGCTTTGAAGACCTGACCACTGGCTTTCAGAGCGAAGCTAAAACAGGTAACAAAAGCATTACCGGTCCCTTTAATGTACCGATGCCCTGGACGGTAGGGAAATATATATTGTCGTGGTGGGAAAAAACGGCCGGCAGTAGCGGTGTATGGGTATACAAGGAACAACCTGTTGCTATCACTGCCACTAACGCTGCCGATTATACGATTGGGAGTAGTACGGTTTTACTCGATGAGGTACGGCTGTATCCTGCTGATGCATTGATGCGCACCTACACTTATAAGCCGGGTATTGGTATGTTGACCAAGTGTGATGAAAGAAATGTTGTTACCTATTATGAGTATGATGATCTGCTGAGATTGAAAATAATCAGGGACGAAGACCGGAATATCCAGAAGACAGTTGACTACAACTATAAAAATTATTAACTCATTTAACGATACCCGTATGAAACGATTTTTCCATCACAGGTTCGTAGTCAGGTTGCTGCTAATAATCTGTTACTCCCTTTTTTCTTTAAATGGCTTTTCCCAATTTACTATATCCGGTGCCACCTGTGTAGTATCTGGTACCTCCAACTATTATGCTATTGGAGGCGACTGGTCGATTAATACACAAATGACGTGGTGTACAGATAACGGGATCATTACAAATAGTACTGGTACCTGCAGGTCTGGCACACCATTGCCTTCCATTCAGATCACGTGGGGCAATCCGGGAACAGCCACGGTGACTTGCCAGTTAAGTGGCAGAAATGCCAGTCTTACAGTAGCTGTTGTAGCCCCATTTACGCCAGGTAATATTACTTCTGCTACCACTCAGCAGATAGCCTACAATACCGTGCCGGCTACTATCAGTTGCGCACCGGGAACAGGGGGCACCTGTAATCCCTCGTTTGTTTATCAATGGCAATCCTCCACAGATAATACTAACTGGACGGACATTGGCGGTGCTACCGGGGTTAATTTGTCTTTCTCCACCGGCCTTACCAATACTACTTCTTACAGAAGAAGAACCGTTTCCGGAAGTACGGAAGGATACTCTAATGTGGCCACTGTTTATGTAACAGCGCCATTGGTAGCTGGTAGTATCGGACCGGTTTCACAAAATATTGTGTACTACCAGGCCCCCGCCAACATTACGGGACCTGCGGCATCAGGAGGCGACTGTAGCGGCAACTATATTTACCAGTGGCAGTCCGGTACGAACGGAACTAATTTCACCGATATCAGCGGCGCCAATGGCGTATCCCTGGTGTTTCAGGGGTCATCGGATCTTACTGTCAATACCTATTTCAGAAGAAGGGTAACCTGTGGTAGCGCAGTAGGATATACCAATAATGCTTTGGTAAAAGTATTTCCGTATTTATCTGCCGGTTCTCTCCAGGCAACAAATACACAGGTCATCTACAATACCAGTCCCGGTATCATACAGGGAACACCGTCCACCGGAGGAAGCTGTGACGGCGCTTATGTTTATAAGTGGATCAAAAGTCCGGACGGTAACCAATTTGAAGTGATCAATGGCGCCACCGGCGTAAGCTACACACCTGGCCCCCTGACGGCCACCACCTTTTTTTATCGTCAAACTATCTGTGGTACGGATGTAGTGAGTGCGAATACAGTGCAGATAACCGTGGCGCCTGCATTGCAGGGTGGCAGCATTTCAGCACCGGTATTAAATATACCCGGCGGCACACCATCCGGTAATATTACCGGTACTGCTGCCGCCGGTGGAAATTGTAATGGTGCTTATAGTTACCAGTGGCAGTCTTCTCCCAACGCGGTCATGTTTACCAATATTCCGGGCGCTACTACTATAAATTTTGATCCCGGAGTACTCACTGCCACTACTTCTTACAGGCGCGTGGTAAGTTGTGCAACAGAAACATCTTTCAGCAACATCGTAACTATTGTAGTGCAGCAGGCTCCCGCCGATGCGCTTAATATGAACTATATCCGTACCCGTAGCTTCCTCAAACCCCTTATCGTAGATAAGGCGGTGGCAGATGCCCAGGCCAATCCAGACGAGGTGCGGCAGGTAACGGAATACTTCGACGGCCTTGGCAGGTTGATCCAGAAAGTGTCTAAACAGCAAAGCGGGAGTGGAGTTCCTGCCGACCTGGTGCAACCGTTGGAATATGATGCATACGGTAGGGAGAGCAATAAGTATATGCCGTATGTATCGGCAGGATCTGATGGCAATTACAAGATCAACCCACTGACGGAACAACAGAGTTTTAATGCGGCCCAGTTTCCCGGTGAATCCTCTTTTGTGGAGAAAGTGAGTTATGAAGCATCTCCACTTAACAGGGTTATAAAAACCAATGCTCCGGGCGCAAGTTGGTCCGGCAGTAACAGGGGGGTAGGTGTACAATTCTTCACCAATACTGCCGCAGATGAGGTAAGGATCTGGAATATAAATACGGATGGTACTTATACTTCGCCTTCTGCTTATCCCGGCGGTACACTTTACAAATCCATTACCACCAATGAGAACGGCAAACAGGTGGTGGAGTATATTGACAAAAACAATAACCTGGTACTGAAAAAAGTCCAGCTGGCGGATGCTCCCGGTGTTAATCACACAGGATGGTTATGTACTTATTATGTCTATGATGACTACAAAAACCTGGTGATGGTGATACAGCCGGCCGGGGTAGAATTACTGATTAAGAATGCCACCTGGAATCCGGCCGCCGTAGCAAATCTGATTACACAATATTGTTTTGAGTATGCTTACGATGTACAGGGAAGAACCATATCCAAAAGAATACCCGGAGCCACTCCAATGTACACCGTGTATGACCAGTGGGGGCGGGTAGTATTAACGCAGAGCGGAGAATTACGGAAGACCAACAAATGGATCTTTACCAAGTATGATGGTCTGGACAGGGTGGTGATGACAGGCTTTTACTCAGATGCTAGTCATATTGGTTTGGCGCAGATGAAAAGCTATGTGGACGCCAGCACCACTACGCTTGCCCGTGCAGAAAAAAGAGATATTGGCACTGCCCATGGTTATACCACCAGTCTCAGTTTCCCGTCAGTGTTGAATCCGCCTTTTCTCACAGTGAGTTATTATGATGATTACGACTGGTGCAGCACACAGGGTATCAGTGCGGTCAAAAATAACAGCTACGACAGCAAGCTGCCGGCTGCTTCCAACACAGTTTATCCCTATCCGCAGTCCATTGCACAGGGTACACAAATAAGGGGTTTGACTACTGGTGTGAAGAACCTGATACTGGACGATGGGAATACGGCTACGGTGAGCGTGAATTTCTATAATGCTAAGCAGCAATTGGTTCAGTCGCAGACCAAACAGCAAACAGGAGGGATAGACATTATCACTACCCAATATGACTTTGCAGGAAGGGTAAATGCAAGTTATCTCAAGCAGGAGAAAGCGGGTGCCAATGCACAGGTACATGAAGTACTCACCCGCAGTACCTACAATCATGTGGGACTGCTGAGCGTGCGTAAGAAAATATCCTCTTCACTGGCTGCCGACAAACCGGAACAGTCCATCGTTACCTACGAATACAATAAACTGGGTGAACCGCTGCGCAAGAAGCTGGGCGCTAACGACKGCGCCCTTGAATCAGTTGATTATAGCTACAATGTAAGAGGATGGGTGAACGGCATCAACAGCGATTACGTAAAAGGTAATGGCACCCACTATTTCGGGATGGTGATCGGATACGATAAAACCGATGCAGGTATCCCGGGCACGGCTTACCAGGCTGCCAGGTTCAATGGCAGCATCGGTGGAGTAGTATGGAAAAGCAAGGGAGATGGGATACTCCGCAAGTATGACTACAGCTATGATAACCTGGACCGGTTGAATAAGGCTGATTTTACCCAAAACCAGGACAACAGTGGTTGGTCTGCCGCCAGTGTTGATTTTAGTGTATACGGGGCTCCTGAGCATGGCAATAAGATCGGGTATGATGCAAACGGTAACCTGCTGAGTCTTTTCCAGAACGGACTGAAAATAGGGGCTTCCGCACCGCTGGATAAGATGCGCTATACCTATGCTGCCGGCGGGAGCAGTAACCAGCTACTGGCCGTAACAGAAGATGCATCCATCGGGCTTACCAATAATAAGCTGGGTGATTTTACGGATGTCAACCGGAGTAACGATGATTATTCTTATGACGCCAATGGCAACATGCTAACGGATAAGAATAAACGAATCAGCAACATTGTTTATAATCACCTGAACCTTCCCCGGACCATCACGCTGCTTAAGAGTGATGGAACATCCAAAGGTACCATAGAGTATATCTATGATGCCTCAGGAAACAAGCTGACAAAAAAGATAAATGAAACGGGCAAGCCGGTAAAAATTTTCCAGTATCTCGACAATGCAGTATATGAAGATGACGAGCTGAAATATTTCCAGCATGAAGAAGGCCGCATCCGCTTTACGAAAGGCATAGGTAGTAGCCTGGGCAGGTATGATTTTGACTACCTGTTAAAAGATTACCTGGGCAATGTCCGGATGGTATTGACAGAGGAAGTACAAACGGACGCTTACCCTGCATTATCCTTTGAAGGTGCATCCGGTAGTCCCGAGGTGGTAACACAGGATAATAATTATGAGAATCGTGCTGGTAACAGCATCGCTGTTGCCAGCAGCCGGACCGCCTGGCCGTCTGCTTATAAAGCCAATAACCCGGTAGCACCCGGCACGGTGAATGATTACGGTATGCTTGTGAAAAAGAGCGCTGGTGCTATTGGTGGAGCTAAGCTGCTGAAAGTCATGAGCGGCGACAGGCTGCATGTAAAGGTAGACTACTGGTATGATGTACCCAATGCTAATAATACCGGGGCTAATGGAGCGCAAAGCATTGTCGCCAGCCTGTTGAACGTACTTACTGCAAGTGCAGTGCCTTCTGAACTCATCAAGGGCAATGTATCAGCCATTACAAGTGGACTCTCCGGCAATGCTGACCTGGCAAATCTGCTGAATACCAACCCCGCCACCAGCGGTACCAACCAGGCACCCAAGGCATATCTGAACATTATATTCTTTAATGAGCAACTGCAGTTTGACAAAGTAAACAGTAAAGTTTTCCCTATAGGCTATATCAGTAATAAGGTAAAACAGACGATTGATAAATCGTTGTCCAATGCCATTAATGTCAATAAGAACGGATATGCCTATATCTATTACAGTAATGAAACAGAGGAAGCGGTATATTTCGACAATTTCCAGGTAACGCAGCAACGTAGTGCGATTCTTGAGGAAACGCATTACTATCCTTTTGGAGGAAGACTGGAAGGTATTTGCAGTAAGGCATTCGGTAAGCAGGCTAACGATTTTCAGTTTGGTGGCAAGGAGTTGCAAAGTCGTGAATTCAGTGATGGGGAAGGGTTGCAATGGCTGGATTTTGAGGCACGCATGTATGATCCGCAGATTGGCAGATGGTTTACCCCGGATCCGCGGGCAGATGAAATGAGGAGGTGGTCGCCTTATAATTACGCTTTTGATAACCCTATCAGGTTCGTTGATCCGGATGGAATGTCACCCGTTGATGGTCCGGGTCCCCGTAACAGGATGGACCAAATGATGGCCAATTATATAGCGAGAGGATTGAGGGTTCCGGGAAGGGATAATGGTGATCATGGCGTGGATCCAAAACTGCAGGCTTACTTTAACTTTATGATGGATAAAGCCATCCCTGCAAGTAAGCCTTTTGTAAAAGCAATGGATTTTGCGCAGGAAGTTGTAGAAGGATTTGTACCTTTCGTAGACGCTGCTAAAGAGTTTAAAAAAGGGAATTACATTACCGGCGTATTATATGCTGCCGTTGACGTGGCAGGAGAATCGTTACTAAAAGGGGCGGCTAAAGGCCTCACCAAGGTGACGATGAAGATAGCCGAGAAAGTCCTTGTAAAGGAAATATCGGAGCAGGCGGTGAAGATGGCGGAAAGAGCCACAGTGAGGGTGGTGGTAAACGGAAATGAGCATTTAATTCCGAAGGGACTGACCAATACAGAACTGATACAGTTTGGCGCGAATGAGGCAGAAAGGATAGTAGGTGGTACGGGGAGATATGCGGGGACGCAGAAACACACTTATGTCAATGCACTGCTGGATCGGTTTGAGCGTATTGACGGAACGAGGGGTTTCCAGTACGATGTGTATTTTGGACCTGAAAACGGTAACGGGCGCGGGTTCCTGGATTTATGGGATCCGCAGAATAATATGATATATGATTTTAAATTTGGGTATCCGAACAAAACGCCTGCTATGTTGAACAATTCTCCCCAAATGATCAGGTATCGTAATGAGTTTACAGGTGCATCATCAACAATTATCAAACCAACTAAGTAAGAATGACAGAGAAGGTATCAAGTAAAACGATTACACAGGAATGGCTGAAATCCTTGCCGGGTCTGTCGATGTATTCAGGTACACAACTATTTAAGATACTGGGACCACTGGTTATAGGGGTAGAAATAATTAAGATCCCCGCCAGGGGACGTTATGCACCCTATTTTGTTTTTATTCCGCTGGTCGATCTAAAGGAGGATGGAAAAGCAAGGGGTACACAAATAGTCATACAGGCAAGAGATACAGATAACAGGCAGTTATTTATATCTGAAGAACAGTATGATGTTATACCACCGGCAGCAATTGATTGTGTACTTACGCAATTCAGTATTGCTTTGGATCAGGATATAGCACAGCAGGCACTTTACAGGATGGTTGATAATTTTACGGGATGGATCGAAGTGAAAGCGCGAATCAGATATATAATGGATTTCCACCTGATAAAATTACATGTTGCACTTTATCTCGATGACGAAGTACAGATACAGGAAAGCCTGAGAAGCATCCGGGAAGTAACTGCAGTTGTTCCTGCCAATACGCTGGCTGCCTGGTTTGGTGACTTCGCTGCCTGGGAGCAACAGTTGAATACAATGGTAACAAACCGCGAGGCCTACCTGGAGCAGATAACGGAAAAGATAAAAAAAGATAAAAAGTTGTCAAAGCTTCCGAGGAATGATATTTATCGTTAATGATCCAGACTGATGTAATAAAAGAAGAGCGCTGCATCCTTGCAGCGCTCTTCTTTTATTACATAACCCAGCACGAGTTGTCAGTATTAAATAATAATAATCAGCTGCGCATTTTGTGCCCCAACAGGGTATTTAACGGGCTTATTTAGGCTATATTCTATAAGTGCAGTTGACGATTTGTATAAATGAAAAAAGCCCTACAGTCTTAACTGTAAGGCTCTTTTTTAAAAGTCGGGACGACTAGATTCGAACTAGCKACCTCTTGCACCCCATGCAAGCGCGCTACCGGGCTGCGCTACGTCCCGTTTTACCGGTATTCCCCCGTTGGACGGGGATGCAAAAGTAGCCAATTATTTTATTTTTCAAAATATTAAGTATACTTTTTTATAAAATATTTTAAATATAAATCGTTAGCGCTATCTATCGACCCAGGGGACTTCGAAGGGCGTTAAGAAGGTGGTGAAGTATCAGGCTCGATGCTTGATTTAAACACCTGGTAATTTTGAAAATTAATTTATTAAAAATAATATTTTCATTTTGTGTTAGTTGATGTACCTGGCAATAACTTTATCACCATCAGTATTTTATCGATGCCTATATTTGCAGCCATAATATCTGTGCTATTAATTTAGTTAACCAAAGCCATAATAACGTAATTACATGAAGTATTATTTATCCCTGTTATTCCTCTTGTCAGGACTCTATCTGCATGCACAAGTAAAAACAAATCTCATCGGCGATACCGGCAACGTCGGCATCGGAACCCAAACGCCCACTGCTTTGCTGCACGTGAACGGCGGCAATATTAAAGTATCCGATCCCATTGGCTACCCCTGGGGTATGGCGATAAATCTGCCCAATCCTACCAGCCCCTGGGCCAGGGAATTCAGTATCTCTACGGGGAGTACCGGGAAAATGGCATCATTCGGCGCTTTTGGTAATGCCGGCGCATTGAATTATGCTTATATAGGCGGCAATTTAACCGCGGAAAGCGCTCACCTCACACCCTGGATGGTTTTCAAACCCAATGGCTATGTTGGTATCGGCACGGTTGATCCGCCAACAACATTTGCTGTGAATGGTGGGGTCACTATTTTCTCAGGCGTAAACGCTGTCACGGCAAGGCCTCTGATAACAAAGGAAACGATGACAGGAGAAATACGGGGTACCAGTCCGAGCTGGTATGGAGGCGATGACGGTTTCCTGAGATTGAGTGCGGGCGGTGGAACCAACGCGGGCACAAAGTCTTTTATTGACCTGTCGGGGTACGCAAACAATCAACCGGATCGCTTCCAGAACATCACGCTGGGCACCTCCGGTGCTGAAAGAATGCGCATCACTTCAAATGGAAACATTGGTATCGGCACCAGTAATCCCACGGCTAAGCTGGCAGTAAATGGTGATATTAAAGCCACACGCGTAAAAGTGACCGCTAACGCTGCCGATTGGCCGGACTACGTATTCAGCACATCTTATCAATTGCCTGGACTGCCGGAACTCGAAGAATACATCCGGAAACATCAGCATTTACCCGGTGTGCCTTCTGCAGAAGAAGTGAAGAAAGAGGGGAGTGCAGACCTGGGAAGCATGAATGAAATACTGCTCCGCAAGGTAGAGGAGTTAACCCTTTATATGATTGAGCTCAAGAAAGAAAATACAGCCCTGAAAGGCCGTATCGAAAGCCTGGAGGCTAAACGATAAATATGAGTAAGCAGCCCTGAACATAACCGTTTCAGGGCTGCTTTTATACGGTAATTTATTATCCCCGTTTCCCGCCACGGCTAATCAAAAATATAATCAGGCCCACTACCACTGCTACGGCAAGTATCCCTGTCCATACGCCAGCTTTGAATATTCCGCCTATCACTTCGCAACTACTGAGGAAAAGTACCAGGCATGACAGCAACCAATAAGTGAGGTGTTTCATATCGTTCAGTTTTAATGATATACACACCAAGACATATCCTGTACCAAAATATATTTGCAGGTGTCAAAATAATTCACAAGCTTTAGATGATCAACCAGGACATGTATGAATACAGGGAAAGCCTATAAATCAGGCCTGCGCGTGGTGGCTTCCCATTCCTCACTTTGGGGACTCTTTCTACAAGGTGACCGCCACGCTTTCGCCGAAATATATGATGCGCACATCGATGACCTCTTTCACTACGGTATGCATTTTTGCCAGGAAAAGGAAAGGGTAAAGGACTGTTTGCAGGACCTGTTCCAGGATCTTTGGATCAGCAGGGCACACTTGTCTGCCGACATTCAGAATGTACGCTATTACCTGATCAGCAGCCTGAGAAGGCGCCTGCTCCGGGCTCTCCGTAAAGACCGCCGCTATCAGCACCGCGAGTCCTGGGAAGCCTTTGAATTTGAATATACCCTCCCCCTCGAAAATCAACTCATTCAGCAGGAAACCCTCGAAGCCCAGAAACGCCTCCTGCAGGAAGGTCTGGCTACTCTCACCCGCCGCCAGCGTGAGGCCATCTATCTCCGCTTCTTCCAGAACCTCAGCTACGATGAAGTAGCAGATATTATGTCTATGCAGGTAGATTCTGTCTATAATACCATCTCCAAAGCAATCGGCATCCTCAAGAAAAACATTTCTCTGCCGCTCCTGTTGCTGCTTTTAAGCAAATAAAAAAATATTTTGAAAAAAGTGATGAGATTTCTTTCATGGAGGTCTCTTTAAGAAAAAGCATGTTCTCTTGGCAGCCAGCAACTATTTATCATACACGGCCAGGGAGTTTGCAATGGATGAGGATTTCCAGGAATGGGTATTGCACCCGGAGCTAAGAAATGTGTTTTGGGAAACGTGGCTCGCGCAAAATCCTGACAAGGAGCCCATCATCAGCAACGCCCGGCAATTGGTGCATAGTATCAGATTCCGCTCATACACCCTCTCCGCTACGGACAAGGAACAGCTATGGGAAGGAATATGGAATGGGCTCGCAGAAGAGGAAGAAACAACAAACGATATAGCCCGCATACCCTGGTGGAAAAACACCTGGAAATATGCAGCAGCAGTGTTACTGGGGATCCTGCTAACAGGCGCCTGGTGGAAATGGCAATCAACCAGCCATGAACCAGCTATCGTCAGCATACATACCCGGCTGGGCGAAACCAAAAATCTGTTACTGCCTGATTCTTCAGAAGTAACGCTCAACGCCGACTCACGACTGCTTTATGCAGTAAATGGAGACGGGAAACGCGAAGTATGGCTCGATGGAGAAGCCTTCTTCCATGTAAAACATACCGCTTCCCATCAGAAATTTATCGTTCATACCTACGATAATCTCAATGTGGAAGTACTGGGCACACAGTTTAATGTGAACAGTTCCGGGAAAGAAATTATAGTAGTGCTGCAACAGGGCAGTATACTGCTCAATATAGGCGAACCCGTTAAGGGAAAAACCGCTGAACTATACCTGCATCCGGGTGAAATGGTTCGATACAATAAACAGGACGGCGATTATACAAAGAAAAGTGTAGATGCAGACCATTATACCTCCTGGCACACAGGACGACTGGTAATGGACGATTTTACACTGACAGATGCTGCCGCCTTCATGCAACAGGTGTTTGGTAAAACACTGATTGTTCGCGACACACAATTATTACGATATAAGGTATCAGGGTCAATGCCTATCATTTACAACCCCGATACCATGATGACTCAGCTGGGAAAGGTTTTCCGTATGCAATTCAACCAAAGAGGCGATGAAGTCTGGATCCATAAACAATAAAGATCGCCGCTCATTATTATAAGTAGTCTATTCCTTAATCGTTAAAACCTGTTCAAGATGAAAAAAGGTTTACGTGTTTTGCTAATGCAAACATTAGCCCTGTATTTMCTATCCCAAACGGTGTCGGCACAGAACCTCGCTGCCACCAATAATCCGCAGATTCCCCCTGAAACCGGTAACAGTGAGGAGCTGCAACCCGATGAGTCTTCACTGAAAACAGTGCTGCATCTCATCGAAGACCGCTTCAGCGTTTCTATTGCCTACAAAAGTAACCTGGTGAAAAATAAAAAGGTACAACTGTCTGTTGCTACCTGTCAGTCACCCGAAGAAGCATTGGGCAAAGCCCTCTTGCCCTTCAATCTCCACTACGAAAAAGTGAGGGAACACTTTTATATGGTCACCGAAAAAGCACCGGCGCCAGTGCCTGTCGAATCAGGTGTACTTCAGCAACAACACCCCGTGAAAGGGGTGGTGAAAGATGATAAAGGGAACCCGTTTCCAGGTGTAACAGTACGTATCACCGGAACAAACATCGGTACGGTGACAAGCCCCGAAGGGACCTATTCCATCTCCGCTCCCGGTAAAAGCAACGATGAACTGGAAGTCAGTTTCATCGGCTACGAAACACAGCGTGTAGCCATTAGCGGTAGACAACTCATCAATATCACTTTGAAAGAAGGCGCCAGCGCCCTCAACGAAATAGTGGTAACAGGATATACCACCCAGAAAAAGAAAGATCTTACCGGCTCCGTAGCAGTGGTAAACATCGATAACTTAATTAAACAACCTTCCGCCCAGGTAACAGAACAGTTACAGGGACAGGCTTCCGGCGTAACCGTGATAGGCTCCGGCCAACCGGGACAAGCACCACAAATTCGTATCCGTGGAGTAAACACCTTTGGTTCCAACTCCCCGCTGTATGTAGTGGATGGAGTACCAACCACCGATATCGCCGACCTCAATCCAAATGATGTGGCCAGCCTGCAGGTATTGAAAGATGCCGGCGCCTCTTCTATCTACGGTGCCCGGGCTTCCAATGGTGTGATCATCATCACCACCCGCCGTGGTTCCGGTAAAGTAAAAGTAAGCTACGACGGCTACTATGGCCGCCAGCAGCCGAAGAAAGGTAATGTATGGAATACACTCAATCCGCAGGAACAGGCAGACCTCAGATGGCTGGCGTACAAAAACTCCGGTATCGACCCAGGCACAGAGCAATACGGTAACGGCGCCACGCCCAGGATCCCTGATTATATTCTGCCTTCGGGAGCCATGGAAGGCGATCCACGGGTAGACCCTTCCAAATATTATCTGAATCCGAATTATACTGACCTGACAGATTATGGTAACTTCTACCAGATCTCCAGGGCAAATAAAACAGGTACCGACTGGTATCATGAAGTATTCCGTCCAGCCCCGATTACCAGCCACAATGTGGCCGTGAGCGGTGGTGGGGATAAAGGTAATTATCTCTTCTCCCTGAATTATTTTAATCAGCAGGGAACGTTGATGAATACCTACCTGAGAAGGTATACTATCCGCTCCAATACCCAATATAATATTACGGATCATATCAGGGTAGGAGAGAACCTGGCATTCTCTATGTCTGAAAACCCTACCGTTGAAATCAATAGTTCTGATGCCGCTATCGGTCATGCTATGCGGGAGCAAAGTATTATACCGGTGTACGACATTAAAGGCAACTTCGCCGGTTCCGCCGGAGATGCGCTGGGGGATGCTTTTAACCCGGTGGCGATGCAGTATCGTACCCGTAACAATAAAGGCTTTAACAGCCGCTTGTTTGGTAATGTGTATGGAGAAGTAGATTTCCTGAAATACCTGACCTTCCGTACCAGCTTCGGTGGTGAAATATCTTCCGGATGGTCGCACAGTTTTACCTTCCCGCAGTATGAAAATAAGGAGAACTCCACCAGCAACTCCTATACAGAGGGATCTACTAACGCTCATGCATGGACCTGGACAAATACCCTGACTTATCACCAGACATTCAACCAGGTACATGACCTGAAAATAATTGCGGGTACGGAAGCATTTGACAGCCGTAACAGAAGCGTGGGCGGTACTACAAAAGATTATTTCACTTTTGATGCTTACTTCCCCGATCTGACTACTGGTACCGGCGTACAAACCAACTACAGCACCCGCGAATCAGAAAGCCTGTATTCCATACTGGGTCGTATTGATTACTCTTTTAAAGACAGGTACCTGCTGAGTGCTACTATTCGTCGGGATGGGTCGTCTAAATTTATAAATAACCGTTTCGGTACCTTCCCTGCTATTACTGCCGGCTGGCGTGTTTCGCAGGAAGAATTTATGAAGAAGGTGAGCTGGATCTCTGATCTGAAGCTCCGTGGCGGCTGGGGTATTATGGGTAACCAGCTAAATCTCGGCGTCAACAACGGTTACTTCCTGTATGGTGGTAAACGCAGTTCTACCTACTATGACCTCGCCGGTGTGAATAATGGTCTCACCGCAGGTTTTGCCAGTTTCCAGATCGGTAACCCCGATGCAAAATGGGAAAGTGATGTTAATGCCAACATCGGTATTGATGCAAGCCTGTTTAATGGTGAGTTGGATTTCTCCGCCGACTATTATCGTAAGGATATCAGGGACCTGCTGTACAACCCGGAACTACCTGGTCTTGCTGGTACATCGGCACAGCCTTACGTGAATATTGCACAAATGAAGAATGAGGGATTCGACTTCTCTATTGGCTGGCATAAAAATATCACTAAACAACTGCAAATAAACCTGACTGGTACACTGACTACTTATAAAAACAAGATCGTTAAAATTGCTGATGGAGTAGAGTATTTTGATAGTGATGGCCGCCGTTTTGATGGTAGTAATATTATCCGTAATGCAGTAGGTCAACCGGTGTCTTCTTTCTTCGGTTATAAAGTGATTGGTTTCTGGAATGACGCCGCTGAAATTGCAGAAGCAGATAAACAGGCGCAGAAAGCTACCAGCACGCCGGATGCTACTTACCAGGAAGGCGAAGGACTGGGACGTTTCCGCTACCAGGATGTGAATGGCGATGGTATCATTACACCGGATGACCGTACTTTCCTCGGCAATCCGAACCCTGATTTCTCTTATGGATTGAATATCGGTCTGAGTTACAAAGGTTTTGATTTCAGCTTGTTCCTCTTCGGTACCCATGGTAATCAGATCTGGAACAACGTACGCTGGTGGCGCGATTTCTACCCTTCTTTTGAAAGTGCCAAGAGCAAAACCGCGCTGTATGATTCCTGGAGACCTGATCATAAAAACGCTAAAGCGCCTATACAGGAAGTGGCCGGATCTACCAGCACCCAGGGAGTGCCTAACTCTTATATGGTGGAAAATGGTTCCTATCTGCGTGCCAAGAACCTGCAGCTGGGATATACTTTCCCGGCAGGTTCACTTAGCCGTTTACGCATAGAAAAATTGCGTGTTTACGTGCAGGCAGCCAACTTGTTTACCATCACTAAATACTCCGGTTTGGATCCTGAAATTGGCGGTTCAGATATTACCGATTTTGGTGTAGATGAAGGTGCTTATCCTAATCAACGCCAGTTCCTGATTGGCATTAACCTGGGTTTTTAACAATTGCTCATTTAAAAAAGTATGGTCATGAAATCATTTTATCATATACTACTGAGTGTGGCTTTTGCAACTCCCCTGATGTCTGGTTGTAGTAAGAGTTTCCTCGAACGTACCCCGCAGTCTTCCCTGGAAGAATCATCACTTACCAATAAAAAAGGTGTCAATGCCCTGTTGATCGGCGCTTATGGTGCATTGGACGGACAGGATTTCAAGGACGGTGACCTGACCAATCTCTCCGGGGGCAGTGGTTATGCAGTATCTCCTGATAACTGGATCTATGGCAGCGTATGCGGTGGTGATGCCCACAAAGGGAGCGATCCCGGTGATGCATCCGCTATCCTGCAGATAGCTACTTTTGTTGGTAACGCTACCAATGGTTTCTTCAACGAGAAATGGCGGGTAGATTATGAAGGTGTGCGCCGTTGTAATTTCGTATTGCACCTGTTGAAGAACGTCACTGATATGACGGAAGCTGAAAAGAAGGAAGCGGCAGGAGAAGCGCGTTTTCTTCGCGGACATTTCTATTCAGATCTGAAAAAGATGTTTGATCATGTACCCTGGGTAGACGAGAATTCCGAGAGTTATTCCAAACTGAATGTAGATGATTATAAAGTGCCCAACGATAAGGATATCTGGCCAATGATTGAAGCTGACTTCAAATACGCCGCCGATAACCTGAATGAGATACAGGATGTGATAGGCCGCGCCAATAAATGGGCAGCCAAAGCTTACCTGGCTAAAACATATCTCTATGAGAAAAAGTATGTGGAAGCGATGCCCATTTTTGAAGATGTGATTGCCAACGGCCAAACAGCCAAAGGTGTCCATTTTGAACTGGTACAGAAGTTCCATGATAACTTCGATGCTTTTACAGAAAATAACAGCGAAGCCGTTTTTTCCATTCAATACAGCGCAAATGATGGCTCCGGTGGTACCGGTAATGCTAACCAGGGAGAGATGCTGAATTACCCGTATAATGGCCCCTTCAGTTGCTGTGGTTTCTATCAGCCTACACAGGACCTGGTGAATTCCTTCCGTACTGATGCCAACGGTTTGCCATATATCGATGATTTCAACAGCCACCCTGTTGTAAACGATATGGGCATTGCCAGTGATGAAGCCTTTACTCCGGATGAAGGCAACCTGGATCCTCGTCTCGACTGGACCGTAGGCCGCCGTGGTATTCCTTTCCTTGACTGGGGTAATCACCCGGGCAACAATTGGATTCGTGACCAGCATTCTGCAGGCCCTTATTCCGCTGTGAAAAATGTATATATGCAGGCCACACAGGATAAATTTTATGATGGTAATGGCTGGGCGCCGGGAAATGCTATCAACTATGTACTGATCCGTTTCTCTGATGTACTCCTGATGGCGGCTGAATGCCAGGCACAGGTAGGAGATCTGAATATTGCGCAGCAACATGTAAATACAGTGCGTGCACGTGCTGCCAACCCGGTGAGCTGGGTAAAGACTTACATCGATCCGGAACATCCATTGGCTGGTTACACCAATACCCCTGCGGCTAATTATAAAATCAGTACATACACGGCCGGTACCTTTACCGCAAAAGGCAAAGCATGGGCTACGAAAGCCATTCAGTTTGAGCGTAAGCTGGAACTGGCTATGGAAGGACATCGTTATTTTGACCTGGTACGCTGGGGCATCGCACAAACAGAGCTGAACCGCTACTTCAGCTACGAGAAAACTATTACTACCGATATTGCCACCGGTAACTTTGGCGCCAAAAATGTCAGATACCCGATTCCACAACGCCAGATAGATCTGAGCGTGAAAAACGGCGCCTCTGTGCTTATCCAGAATACGGGCTACTAATCATACACATCTAATGAAGAGGGAAAGGCAGTTGCCTTTCCCTCTTTTATCAATCCTCATTACAAAAATATTAATTACATGAAACACGGCTATTACCTGTCGCTGTTAATGAGCCTTGCTTTGCCGGTACGCGCCCAGCAATGGATTACTGCCAGGCAGCCACTGGAGGGGAAATGGCAGATACAGTCAGCGGCTAAAGTAAAGGAAGACGGGAAAGAGATTACGGCAATGAACTTCTCCGCAGAGCAATGGTACCCCGCCAAAGTGCCGGGAACAGTAATGGCATCCCTCGTGGAAGATGGCGTTTACAAGGATATCTTCTTCCATAACAATATGGAACATATTGCCACCGATCCCTTTAAAGCTCCCTGGTGGCACCGCACTACCTTTGAATTGCCTGCCATGGCCCCCGGACAGGTGGTACAGCTCCTCTTTAACGGTATCAACTACCGCGCATCGATCTGGCTGAATGGTAAACAGGTGGCCACAGATACGATAAGAGGTGGTTTCCGCAGATTCAAATTTGATGTGAGCCAACTGGTACATACCGGCACCAACGTACTGGCCGTAAAGGTGACGGCACCGGCGCCCGGTGAGCCTACACTCGGGTTCGTAGACTGGAATCCCGCACCTCCCGATAAAAATATGGGCATCTGGCGTGATGTACAACTGCTGCTAAGTGGTCCCGTCACCATATCACAACCATTTGTTCAAACAACGGTGGATACAGTGGCTTTTAAACGTGCATCCGTTACCGTGAGTGCTGTGCTCAGCAATGAAAGCAATGCGCCGGTTACAGGTACACTGGAAGGACATATCGAGGACGATATCCACTTTTCCCAACAAATTACCTTAACCCCCAACAGCCACCAACAACTTACCTTCACACCACTGCAGTACCCGGCGCTGATTATCCGGAATCCCCGCCTGTGGTGGACCCGCGACCTGGGTAAACCGGAATTGTACCAACTGTCGCTGCAGTTTAAAACAGGTAATACGATAACGGATACACGAAAAACAAGATTCGGCATCCGGCAGGTATCTGACTATATCAATGCCGATGGACATCGGGGCTATATCCTCAATGGCCGCAAATTGCTGATCCGTGGCGGCGGATGGACAGATCCCATGCTGCTCAACGCCACCACCGATTATGAACGCGCCGGTATCGATTATGCCGTTCAGATGAACCTCAATACTATCCGCATGGAAGGCTTCTGGGGCAACAATGAGCACCTCTACGATCTGTGTGACGAAAAAGGCATCCTCATCATGGTAGGATGGAGCGCCCACTGGGAATGGGATAACTACATGGGCACAAAAGCAGACGACTTTGGCGGCATCATTACACCGGAACAACAATTTATTGCAGCACAATCCTGGAAAGACCAGATCATCTGGTTGCGCAACCATCCTTCCATATTCGTTTGGGTATATGGCAGCGATAAACTCCCACGCCCTGCGCTCGAACAGCAATACCTGGATATACTGCGGCAATACGATCCATCCCGCCCTTCACTGAGCTCCGCCCATGATAATACCAGTACACTCACCGGACCCGCCGCCGTAAAAATGCGCGGGCCCTATGATTATGTGCCACCAGACTATTGGTACATCGATGATAAAAATGGCGGCGCCTTCGGCTTTAATACAGAAACAGGCCCTGGTCCACAGGTACCCATGCTGGAAAGTCTGCGGAAGATGATCCCGGCAGACTCCCTATGGCCCATTTCCGGCGCCTGGATGTATCATGCGGCAAGAGGGGAGTTCCATAATCTCGACTACTACAACAATGCCATGGAAAAACGTTTAGGCAAAGCCGTTAGCCTGGAGGATTACCTGCGCAAAGCACAATACCTCAACTATGAAGGTATGCGTGCCATGCTGGAAGCATTTACGGCCAACCGTCCTGCCGCTACGGGTATTATCCAATGGATGTACAACTCTTCCTGGCCTAAACTCTGGTGGCAGTTATACGACTACTACCTGCTGCCCACTGCCGCCTTTTACGGCGCCCGCAAAGCAGGAGAGCCCCTGCATATTTCCTGGAACTATGGCCGCCGCGGAGTAGATGTAATCAACAATACCGGTAATACCACCGGTCAGCTGAAAGCCCGTATTCATGTGCTGGATGCTGCACTGCAAACTATTTATAAAACAGATACGCTGGTCACCGGCCTGCTGCCGCAAAATGCTATTCACCTGCCCGCATTGCCGGTATCGCCGGCCACGGGCACCTGGTACCTGGATTTGCAACTGCAGGACAAGGATAAAACGGTGAGCCGTAACTTTTATGTGCTATCATCCCGGCAGGACCTGCTGGATACGGCCAAAACAAACTGGTATGTTACGCCCCAAACAGCGTTTGCTGATCTCACTTCCCTGCAGCAACTACCTGCTGTAAAACTGGACATGCAGTCGAAACTGCTAGCCAAAAGAGATACAACTTTTGCCAGCGTAGTATTGAAAAATACAGGTAATACACTGGCATTTATGGTACACCTGGATATCCGCCGCAAGAGCGGGGAAACAGTGGTGCCGGTGTTCTGGGAAGACAATGACTTTACGCTGCTACCCGGTGAAAGCAGGGTAATTAACGGATACGTACATACGAAAGATTTACAACAACAACCTGCGGTGGTTTCTTTAAGTGGCTGGAACATCGTACCAATTCATCAATAATGAAAAACAGGAATTATTATATTGTTGGTTTAATCATGCTCACCTTTTTCGTGATTTCTTTTCTCACGAATGTCATAGGTCCCCTGATACCAGATATTATCAATGGTTTCCACCTGAGTCTTACGCTCKTGGCACTATTGCCTTTCGCTTTCTTTATCGCTTATGGCGTTATGTCTATTCCTGCGGGAATGCTCATAGAAAAGTACAAGGAAAAGAAAATCATGATGGCAGCTTTTGTAGTAGCCTTCCTGGGCGCGTTGTTGCTATCCTGCTTCCCGAATTACTTAACTGCGGTGCTCTCCCTCTTTTTAATCGGTTGCGGCATGGCCATGTTGCAGGTAGTCATTAATCCATTGCTGCGCACTTCCGGTGGGGAAGAGCATTATGCATTTAATTCCGTGCTGGCGCAACTGATATTTGGTCTGGCCTCTTTTGTGAGCCCGCTCGTATATTCGTACCTGGTAGTGCATATACAAAGTGGTAGTCTGCATACCTTTGCCGGTCTGGTACCGGCTAACTTACCATGGATTTCGCTGTACTGGCTGTTTACGTTGATTTGCATTCTGATGATCGCCATCATCGGACTGTCTAAATTTCCCAGCGTAGCGTTAACAAAAGAAGAGACGGTAGGTGCTTTGCAAACACATATCGATCTGCTGAAAAAACCGGTAGTGGTATTGTATTTCTTTGCTTTGTTCTGTTACGTAGGAACCGAGCAGGGGATTGCCAATTGGATTTCGCAGTTCCTCATGGTATATCACCATTATGATCCGCAAACGACCGGTGCTAATGCAGTGGCGTATTTCTGGGGTTTGATGACAGCAGGTGGTGTATTGGGATTACTTCTCCTGAAACTGATAGACAGCCGCAAAGTATTGGTAGGCTTTACGCTGCTGGCGATGATCAGTCTTACCGCAGCGCTGTTTGGCAGCGGCCCGGTAGCCCGGATCGCGTTTCCTATGGTGGGTTTCTTTGCTTCTGTGATGTATCCCATTATTTTTTCACTGGCGCTCAACTCTGTATCAGAACACCATGGCTCTTTCTCAGGCATCCTGGTAACAGGTATCACCGGCGGCGCCGTATTGCCGCTGATAGTAGGCTGGCTGGGAGATCATTGGGGACTGCGTATTGGTCTGTGTTTCCTGTATCTGACGATGGGATATATTTTAAGCATCGGCTTCTGGGCAAGACCTATTGTTACCAATAAAACATTAAGCTTCAGCGGGAGGGAGTAGCGTTAGTTGCTCTGCCCATTGCAAACCGCCGGCTAATGCACGGTTGCTGAATTCAATATGGATCACCCTGCGATTTTGTCTGTTGCTGCTGCGGCTGGAAGCATGCATCAGTAACGGCCGCATAATCATCATGCCACCAGGTGGTACTGCACAACTGACATACCCTGTGCCGTTCATATCGATAGTGTCTGCCCGGTAAACGCCTTTCAGGTGTGAGCCGGGCATCACTTTTAAAGCACCATTATGGTCATCAGTATCATCCAGGTGAATGCGAATAGTGAAATTGTTTTCCAGGATATCAACAGGCGGCTGTACGGCATACTGGTCGGGCTTTATCGTCCACGGACCATATCCTTCCACCGGGAGCTTCTCCGCAACAGAAATAGTCAGGTCCTGGTGCCAGGCCACAAACCAGTTAGACTGCCCTGGCTTATCAAAATAGATGGATTTAACCGGGAAATATCCTGCACCAAAAAGCTGCTGTAGCAATACTTGTAAGCGCGCTGTAAAAACAAGCGTTTGTATTGCCGGCACTACCTGCAGAAACCGGCGGATAGCAAAAAGGTCCTTCGTCTTCCGGAATAACGGTCCGGTAGGATCTGCATCGTTGATAGCAGTCACCATCGCATCGATCGCGGACTTGTCAAATACATCCGGTATCACGGTAAATCCTTGCTTGCTGATATGTTCCTGGTGTGCTGAGATGTTCATATTACCGATTCATTGGGTATTTGTTAATCCAGTGAAAGCCTCTGTTGATGAGCAGGGAATCATTTGGATCCTTTCTTTTCAATTATAGGTGTATACTATCTTTTTCCGCTATACAATTTATTATTTTATCAGCGTAATATTTCCCTTGAATTCGAATTTTTCCCCACTCTCACATACCGTTTGCATAGAATAGATGTAAGTACCCAAAGGCGCTTCTCTATTGTTACTACGGCCGTCCCATCCTGCGGAAGGTACGTTGACCGGGAAGTGCGTTCTTTCAAATACCAGGGTGCCCCAGCGATCATAGATGCGTAACCATTCCACTTCCTTTACACCTTTACCCTTAGGATAAATTCTTTCATTCCTGCCATCCTGGTTGGGAGTAAATGCATTCGGCATAAAAATGGCGCTCTGCTGGCAGAGCACATGCACCATCACATCATCAGATGCTTTACAGCCATATACATTTTCTACTTCCACCTTGTAAAGGGTGCTGAGATTAGGAAGGGCCTGTACCCGCTGACAGCTCGCACAGTCAAGATATTCAGCAGGCGTCCAGCTCCAGCGGATCACATCATTGCTGTTATTGCTGGCAAGGTACACGGGTACACCCGCCATGGTTTGCCGGTCTATACCGGCACTTACCACCGGTGTAGGATTTACTTTTACAGTGAGCGATGTCTTGTCCGAGAAGCAATTATCTTTATCATAACCGGTTACTTCGTAAGAATACTGGCCGGTACGGTTGATGGTCGCAACAGGAGTAGGAGAGGCGGGCTTGTCGAGCCCAAATCCGCGCCATACATAGTAATCTGTTCCCCATACCCGTAATGGCAACTTATCACCCAAACACAACAGTGTGTCAGGTGTAGCATGTATGGTAAAGGGCTGTACTACTCTTATTTTTACCTGGTCTGTATTTACGCAGCCTTTCGCGTCTGTTACTTTTACCTTGTAAGTAGTGGTAACTGTCGGAGTTGCTTTGGGATCCGGACTGGCAGGATTATCCAGGCTGGCAGCAGGCGTCCATTCATAAATACTTCCACCTCCGGCGTGTAGTATGGTGGCGTTATTCAAACAAATAAATTCAGTAGGTGAACTGGCTTTAATATCCGGCAAGGCCAATATATTCAATGGATGCGTAGTCTTATCAGCACAGCCATCTTTGCTGGTAACTGTCAGCGTTACGGTAGTGTTGCCGGTGGTAGAATAGGTCTGTGCCGCAGGTTGCTGTACGGTACTGGTTTTACTGTTGCCAAATTCCCAGGCCCAGGTCACGTCTGTTGTCCGGGTGACACTGCCGCTAAAAGTAATGGGTGCGTCTTTACATACTTCATCGGGACCGGTAATTACGGCTAACGGTTGAGGATATACGTTATATGATTCTTCCACCGTTTGCGTGCAACCATATTTGGTGGTAGCTGTAAGTCCAAATTTATACACTCCCGCTTTGTCCATGTAAAAGGAAGGGGTAGTAGTGTTGATATTAGTCGGTGTAAGGGAGGCATCATAAGTCCAGGTAAAGGCGGGAGGCATGTTGAGCTCATCCACAGAGTAACTGTTGAAGGTTGGCGCAAAGGTCAGCGTACCTTCGCCACATATCTTGTCCGGATTAGGATGCAGTTTAATATCCAGCTGATCTATTACGATCGGATGATCCAGGAAGGCATTGCCTTTGCAACCTGCATCGTCTTTCAGCAACAGTCGTGGCTTGTATATCCCGGGCTCGGTAAAACGATGGGTGATGTCCAGTTTATCTGTTTCTTCCACATCTCCGTCTGTAAAATCCCAGCTGAAAGAAGTGGCATTTTCCGGCTTTACCGTAAAGGATATTTCCTTTTGCAGGCATCCCCCTTCAGCACTGGTGGTAATGGTAGCATATGGCCCCTTAACCACTGCCATTTCGGTGTATTCATCTTCTGTATCTGCAATACCTGTTACTTTCAGGGTTACTTTATAGTGTCCGGCCACCGTATAGGTATGCACCGGAAAGGCCTGATCAGAAGTGGCCCCGTCACCAAAGTCCCATAAACAGGTGTTGTAGTTGATGGACGTATTATTAAAGCGGAAGATCATCGGCGCACAGTTACTGCCGTTTACAAATGTACCGGTATAAGTGAAACCCGCACCCACGGCAGATACTTTGATGTTCTTTGTTTTTTCATCGGTACAGCCGTTATTATCTTTGATCTGCAGCTTTACAGGAAACACTCCTTTGTCGGGGTATTGGTGTGTTACGGAATATGGATCTGTAGCGGTGTTGCCATCTCCCAGGTCCCATTTAAGTTCGGTAATATTTCCTCCTACGTCGTAAGAGCTGTTCCAGAAATTCACATAGCTGCCGGGCATTACCACGTAGGCATCTGCGTTGAAGTCGGCCAAAGGCCCGTTCACCTGTAAATATTTGCCGGCGAACGTATTAATGCAACCATCCTTGTCCGTTACAGTGACAGAAGGTGTGTAGGTGCCAGCTACCGCATAGGTGTGTTTAAATGGTCCGCTGGTGTAGGTCTGGGGACCCGAATTATCTCCAAAATTCCATACCCATTTTTTAACCCCGCTGCTGTTGGTAACATCTGTGTTGTCTGTGAAGGTAAGTTCCGTCCCTTTACATTGTGCCTGCGAAGGAAGATTGTAATCTGCCAATGGCCCGCGTACGGTGATGTCAATGTTGTTACTGTTGTTAGGGCAACCCAGTCTGTCCTGTATCCTTAAGCTAATGGTATGTTTACCTGGTGTAAGATTAGAATACGCCTGGTGATTTTCATAGTACGAATAACCCGCACCATCCAGCTGCCAGTAATAAGCCCAGCTGTCATGTATGCTTGCATCTTCTGCCGTTACGTGCCCAACCACTGTTTCATTACTGCATAATGTAATCTTGTCAGTAGCAATCGTTACAGGAGAAGGGGCTATAATGTTGACTGTGCTGGTGAGATACGTTGTACAATGGCCGTCAGAGGTAGTTAGTTGTATCGTATAAATTCCCGATTTGGCATAAATATGTGTAACGTTATCACTATGGGTGGTATAACTGGTATCCTTTCCATCGCCCCAGCTCCATTTCCAGCTTGTAGCGCCCAGTGAATACTCGGTAACGCTAACGGTAGTACGCTGATCACAATTTACCGGGTTAATCCTGAATCGGGGAAAAGGATTAACTGCGTTGATATAGGCTTTTTTTGTAATCGTATTCGGACAGGTACCGTTGGTAACTGTTAAAGTCACATCGTAGTAACCGGGTTCTGCGTAGCTGTGGGTAGCCGTGCGGCCGGATCCCCAGCTGTTATCACCGAAAGCCCAGTACCAGTCGGTACCTGCATCGGATTTGTCAGTGAAGGTTGTCAGGGAATTACCACACACTTCCGGCGCATTCGGAGAGCTGAAATCCGGTGTTGGCTTTTTATATACGTCCATCCGGTAAGGAAGGTTAACCGTTCCCGTACAGCCGTTAACGGTAGTGTATTGCAGGGAAGCCGTGTAAGAACCGGCTTTAGGGTAGGTGTGCGTGGGAGAAGGATCTGCGGAGGTGCTTCCGTCCCCGAATTTCCATAGATAGGTTTTTATCTGGTCACTGCTGCTGCTGCCGGCATTAAAGGTAGCGGAGAGTCCTTCGCAGCCATTGTAATTAGTGGCATAAGCAGAAATTAATGTTTTATAAATGTATAAACTGGAATAGGAGGTGGCAATACAACCATCTTTACTCTTCGCCTGCAGATAAATATTGAAATTACCTTCCCGGTTGTAGGTGTGTATAGGATTCTGGATGGAGGCCGCCTGTCCGTCACCAAATGTCCAGGCCCAGCTATCAGCCCCGGTGGTATTGCCCGTGAAATTAATGGTAGCTGGTACGTCACAAATAGGTTTATTATCGGTACTGATCGTTGCGGTAGGCGTTTGTTTTACGTCCACTGTTTTTTCTACTACATCAGGACAATTGCCGAACATAGCGGTCACCTTCACTTTTACAGGTCCGACAGTGGTGGGATAGTAAGAAAGGGTATTATCCCAATACGCCCATGCAGGCTGTCCATTCACTTCCCAGGTGGTGCTCTGAGGTTGAACAGGAGAAAAGGTGGCTTTGAAATCAGCGTTCTGACCGCTGCAAATCAGCGCAGGAGCGTTGAGCGTGGTCACGTAATTACCCACATTGATATCGTCCACGGTTTTAGTGGCTGTGCAGCCCCGTTCATTGCTCACCGTGAGTTTTATACTGTGTGTACCTTTAGTGGTAAAGGTATGTTTACCGGGGTCTTTAGCAGTACTGCTGCTGCCGTCATCAAACTCCCATTTATACGCAAGTGTTCCGGTACCGGAAGAGGTATTGGTAAACAACGCATCTACCGGCGCTTTACATAGTATTTTCTGTGCAACATTGAAATCAGCATTGAGTGCCGCGGCTACATCCACTGCTTTGTCCATTACTTTAAAATTCGTACAGCCATAGCTGTTAGTAACGGTCAGCAATACACTATATACACCTGGCACCGTGTAATTATGACTGATAGTACTTCCTGCATTTTCCGCCGCGCCGCCATCGCCGAAATCCCAGCTATAGCTTTGCAGGGTACCATCTCCTGGTTTGGATTTATCTGTAAAAGTGGGGCTGAACGTTACACACCCTTTAGGGGAAGATACACTGAAATCCACAGTAGGCTTAGATCTTACATGTATGTAGTCTGCCTTGGTTTCCGTTTTGGTACTGCCATCTGCATAAGTTACTTTCAGGGTAACGGTGTAATTCCCGGTCTTTACATAAGTAGCTGCAGGCTTCTTTTTCGTACTGGTATTGCCGTTACCGAAATCCCATTGCCAGGAAACCGGGCTACCGGTAGACAAGTCCGTGAAGGTGGTACTCACAGATTCACAATCACTCACAACGGAAGCTGAAAAATCAGCTTTTTGCTGCGCCTGGGCACTATGGATATTGAAAAGGCTGATAAACAGGTATAGCATCAGGGAGCCAACAATGTTGCGCTTGACAGGGAACAGATACATCGTATGTATAGGTATAAGGTGCCAAAATTAAGTATTTCCGGGCATATTTTCCGGTACATCCGGTTACTTGAATATTATGTTATCGCTATACGATAAATGCTTAATTTTAAAGAACTTAAAAGCAACAGATTATGTCTCATTTGTTCAGTCCTTTTACGTTGAGGGAAATCGTATTTCGCAATCGCATTGCAGTATCACCCATGTGTGAATATTCTTCGCAGGACGGATTTGCAAATGACTGGCACCTGGTACACCTGGGCAGCAGGGCGGTAGGTGGCGCAGGACTGGTGCTCACAGAGGCAGCGGCAGTATCACCGGAAGGACGTATCTCCATTCATGACCTGGGCATCTGGAAAGATGAACATATTGCCATGCTGCAGAGAATCACCACTTTTATTGCCGCTCAGGGTGCTATCCCCGGTATACAGCTGGCGCATGCCGGCAGGAAAGCCAGCACACTAAGGCCCTGGGAAGGTAGCCGCGCACTCCCGGCAGCAGAAGGGGGCTGGCAGGTGGTAGCGCCCAGCGCCATCCCGTTCAACGACGTATATCCGTTACCGGCAGCACTCACGGAAACGGGCATACGCAAGGTACTGGACGATTTCAGGGCCGCTGCACTCCGTGCTTTGCAGGCCGGATTTCAGGTAGTGGAATTGCATGGAGCACATGGTTACCTGTTGCATAACTTCTTATCGCCACTCAGTAATCACCGCACAGATGAATATGGAGGTACTTTTGAAAACAGGATACGCTTGCTGGTACAGGTGGTAGAAGCGGTACGTACAGTATGGCCGGAACAATATCCGTTGCTGGTCAGGATCTCCGCTACTGATTGGGCAGAAGGGGGCTGGAATCTGGCGGAGTCAGTACAACTGGCCACCATCCTGAAAGACAAGGGAGTAGATCTGATAGATTGCTCTTCCGGCGGTTTGGCAGCACATCAGCAAATCAAGGTAGGACCGCTGTACCAGACGCCATTCGCGGAAAAAATACGTAAAGAAGCCGGCATCGCTACCGGAGCCGTAGGGATGATCACCACTGCAGAGGAAGCGGAAGGAATCATCGCAGAAGGCCGCGCAGACATCGTCCTGATGGCCCGCGAATTATTAAGAAGTCCCTATTTTCCCTTACATGCAGCGCATAAACTCGATGCAGACATAACATGGCCGGTACAATACGATCGTGCAAAAATGAGGAAAAGAGACATAGCGTAAATACAAAGGGGGCGCAGGTGTAATACTGTCCCCCTTTGTATTTATATATCTGCCCTGGCAATTATTTCAGTATCGCTTCGATGGCATCAAGTTCTTCTTTCGTAAAAGCAGTATTCCGCAGGGTATCCAGGTTATTGTTCAGTTGTGCTACAGAGCTGGCACCAATCAATACCGTAGTAATACGTTTATCTTTCAGGATCCAGGCCAGTGCCATCTGGGCAAGTGATTGTCCGCGTTGCTGCGCCAGCTGATGCAGCTTTTTCACTTTCTCAATCTTTTCAGGTGTTACCTCACCTTCCTGCAGGAAGCCAGTAGGCTTGCTGGCACGTGAACCCTCCGGAATGCCTTTCAGATAACGGTCGGTCAGTAAGCCCTGTGCCAGTGGAGAGAAGGGGATACAGCCTACGCCATTTGCTTCCAATACATCCAGCAAGCCGTTCTCCACCCAACGCTCAAACATGCTGTATTTAGGCTGGTGAATGAGGCAGGGCGTCCCGAGTGATTTTAAGATGGCAACAGCGGTGCTGGTTTGTTCTGCCGTATAATTGGAAAGACCTACATACAACGCTTTCCCTTGTTGAACTATGCTATGCAGCGCTCCCATGGTTTCTTCAATCGGCGTAGCCGGGTCAGGCCTGTGAGAATAGAATATATCTACATACTCCAGCTGCATACGACGTAAGCTCTGATCCAGGCTGGACACCAGGTATTTGCGGGAGCCAAAGTCGCCATAGGGGCCAGGCCACATAGTATAACCGGCTTTGGTGGAAATGATCAGCTCATCACGCAGATTACCTGTGAAATCCTGTTTTAAAACCCTGCCAAAAGTTTCTTCTGCACTACCAGGTAACGGACCATAATTGTTGGCCAGGTCAAAATGCGTAATACCTTTGTCGAAAGCATTACGGATAATGTTGCGTCCATTCTCAAAATTATCGATAGAACCGAAGTTGTGCCATAGTCCCAGCGAAACGGCAGGCAGCTGAAGGCCACTCTTACCGCAACGGTTATAGGTCATACTTTTGTATCTGTCGGCTGCAGGTGAGTATTGCATGGAATTTCTGATTTTAGGGAGACAAGATAAAAAATAAAAGGGAAACATACCCCCTGGTATATTTCCCTTTTGTATACAATTTCTTGTTGTAATTAGTGTGTTTCCTCAACCGGTACACGTTGGGATGCCAACTGTGACAGTTTATTACTTTCTTTCAGCTTTTCCGGTATAGGGCGTATTTCCCATACAATGCCCAGCAAGCCTAACGTTTTGATAACATAGTAGGTAATGTCAAATTCCCACCAGTAAAAACCTTGTCTGGCCGCACTCTGATAATAGTGGTGATTGTTATGCCAGCCTTCTCCCAGTGTAACCAATGCCAGGACAGCACTGTTGCGGGATTCATCTCCGGTATAATATCTCTTCTTACCAATTTTGTGCATCAGGGAATTAATAGTAAAAGTACCATGGTACAATATCACGGTGCTCAGGAAGAACCCGATCAGCAGCGTAGATAAACCTGCGGTCCAGTCGAACCAGCCGGTGCCATTCACTTTATTGCCTACAAAATACACTGCTACTGCTAATATAATAGCGGGCACCCAATGCCATTTGTTCAGCCACATTAATTCTTTGGCTTTGTGATCTTTGATCAGGTCAAAACGGGTAGGCTTGTACTCCGGCCCCATGATCCAGCCAATATGTGCGTACCAGAATCCGTAAACATTCGCTGAATGCGGATCTTCAGGGGTATCGCTATGCTTGTGATGGATACGGTGATTAGCTGACCACCATAAAGCGCCTTTCTGTAAGCTGCTCTGCGCACCTCCAGCCAGAATAAACTGGAAGAATCTCGACGTTTTAAATGCACGATGTGAGAAGTAACGATGGTAGCCCGCCGTTACAAAAAACATACGTATGACGTACAATACACCACATAAGATCCAGTCAAATGCAGTAGTGCCGGTAAAAAATGCAAATAAGGGCACCGCGTGTATGCCCATGAAGTCTGCCTGATGCCACCAGTTTGGTGGTTTTCTGTCTTGCTTGATCGCCTTATTCATTCCACAAAGATAATTTCCGTCTGTTGTTAAATCTATGATTTAAATCATTTGGACAAAGTTAAGTGCTTTCCCCGGTTTTTCCGTGGCTATATTCTACCGAACTTTTTATGGCAGGATGTGTTAGAGGAAAACGTAGTACTATCCTTTATTTAATATTAAAGTAATTATTATGTCACAATTCATCTCTGCTATTCGTAATAATGTGAAATATTGGTGGCTGTATCTGCTCAACGGAATCATATTCTTCATTGCGGGCTTTATTGTTTTCTCCAATCCATTCAGTAGTTATGTGCTGTTGAGTATTTTTTTCAGCGTTACATTGTTTGTGACAGGGATCTTCGAAATAGCCTTTGCACTCGGCAATCGTAAAGGACATACCGGGTGGGGCTGGTCGCTGGCTTCCGGGGTCGTGGATGTAGTGATAGGGGGGATCCTGATAGGCTACCCAGCCGTCAGTATGGCCGTCATACCCCTGTTCCTGGCCTTCTGGTTTATGTTTAAAGGTATCAGCCTGATAGGATTTTCTATTCAGCTGCAATCGGACAGAATTCCCAACTGGGGCTGGCTGCTGGTAGGAGGAATCATCTTAATTATCATCGCTATTGTTATACTGGATAACCCGACACTCGGTGTAGCTGCCATACTGGGGCTGATGGCCGCCGCCTTCTGGGCAACAGGCATACTCAGCATCCTTTTCGCCTTCCGCCTGCGACAAGTGAAGAAAGAGCTGCTCGGAGCTTAAAGCTTAAAGCAAAAGGCAGAAAGCTATTGAAGCGAATGATCAACGCGAAAATATTTATCGTGTGGTCATTCGCTTCAATAGCTTTTTGCTTTAAGCATTCGGCTTTCTGTTTTATGCTTTTTACTTTCGGCTTTCTGCTTTTTGCTTTTTTCCAGTATATTCGGTCCATCTAAATCTTTTCTCTTCCGATGAAAATCAACAAAATCTATGCTATTGCGTCCTTGTTACTATGCGCAGGGATACAGCAGGGAGCGGCCCAAACAACGTCTAAATACGACCAGCATGAGGCTTTTGCTCCTTTGTTTTATCCGGCTCCGGGTAATGAGTTCCGCAGTGCCGGCGGACAGCCGGGCCCCAAATACTGGCAGAATGCTGCCGACTATAAGTTGGATGTAACCCTGGATACATTGCAGCACAGGCTGAGTGGGACTGTAGTCATTACTTACAAAAACAACAGCCCGGACCAGTTGCCTTTTTTATGGTTGCAGCTGGATCAGAACGTGTACCGGGAAGACTCCCGGGGTTCCAAAACGGTAGCTGTTTCCGGAGATCGCTTTGCCAACAGAAATTATACGCAGGGCTTTGAACTGAAAACAGTTAGTATCATCAGCAACGGTAAAACGATTGCCGCGAACTATCTGGTGAATGATACCCGTATGCAGATTAAACTGGCAGAAGCCATGAAATCGGGTACTGCACTGCAGATCAAAATCGAATATGCCTACGCTATTCCGGAATATGGTACCGATCGTACCGCCCGCTTGCGCACCGCCAACGGATGGATATACGAAATTGCACAATGGTATCCCCGTATGGCTGTATATGATGATGTACTCGGATGGAATAATATTCCCTACATGGGCGCATCAGAGTTTTACCTGGAGTACGGCAACTTCGATTACAGCATTACCGCCCCCGCCAATATGGTGCTGAGTGGCTCCGGTCAGCTGGTAAACGAAGCACAGGTATTATCACCCAAAGAAATCAGTCGTCTCGCTAAAGCACGCAACAGTGATCAGACCGTGTTTATCCGCGACAGCACAGATATTAATACCATCGCGGCAAAAGGTAACCGTACCTGGCATTTTGTGTGTCAGAATTCCCGTGATGTGGCCTGGGGCGCCTCCGGCGCTTTCATATGGGACGCGGCCCGCATCAATTTACCCGGTGGTAAAAAATCGCTGGCCATGTCGCTCTATCCGCTGGAAGTAGCCGGTAACAATGCCTGGGGCAGATCCACCGAATATGTAAAAGGCTGTATTGAACATTACTCCAACCAGTGGTTCGTATATACTTACCCGGTAGCTACCAATGTGGCGGGTACGGTAGGAGGAATGGAATACCCCGGTATCGTTTTCTGCTCCTGGAAATCTACCAGAGGTGGCCTGTGGGGCGTAACCGATCATGAATTTGGCCATAACTGGTTTCCTATGATCGTTGGTTCGAACGAACGTAAATATGCCTGGATGGATGAAGGCTTTAATACTTTTATCAACGGTATCTCTACTAAAGCATTTAATAAAGGTGAATACAGCAGCCCTCAACCAGTGCAGAGAATGGCGCCAATGTTGTTCTCTTCCAGGGCAGAACCTATTTTAACCACACCGGATATACTCGACATGAATTACCTGGGCGTAGCGGCATATTTCAAACCAGGACTGGGTTTGAACCTGCTCCGTAATGAAATCCTGGGACCGGAACGTTTTGATTATGCATTCCGGGAATACATTAAACGCTGGGCGTTTAAACATCCTACCCCCTGGGATTTTTTCCGTAGTATGGAAAATGCTTCCGGCGAAGACCTCGCCTGGTTCTGGCGTGGCTGGTTCTTCAATACCTGGAAACTGGATCAGGCGGTGAAGAATGTACAATATGTAAAGAATGATCCCGCACAAGGTGCAATGATTACCCTGCAGAACCTGGAGCAATTGCCCATGCCCGTAGTTATTGCTATAAAAGATGTAAACGGTAAAACAGATACCGTACGCCTGCCGGTAGAAGTATGGCAGCGCAGTGCTACCTGGACTTTCCACTATCCGTCTACCGTGAAGTTAAGCAGCGTAGTCATTGATCCTGCTGGGAATTATCCTGATGTTAATCCGGCTAACAACAGCTGGAAAGCAGATGCAGGCCAGCCTATACCTGCCGGTACTACGGCAACGGCTGTATTAAATAAATATATCGATGCCATCGGCGGCGCAGATAAACTGAAAGCAGTAAAGGATCTTTCCTTGCTGGAAACAGGAGATGTAAGCGGTACTGCACTCGAATACACCGTGAAAGCAAAACAACCGGACAAAGTACTGAACACCGTATTTATTCCTATTGCTAATCTGACAGCCATGAAATTGCTGATCAACGGTAACAATATCTCGATGTCCCGCAGCGGACAGCCAATAACGCTCTCACCTGCTGATAAAGCAATGCTGAAGGATAAATACCTGATGTTCCCTGAACTGTATTTTGCGGCACCGGAAAATAACGCGAAGCTGGAACTCTCACCCACACTGGAAGATGTTAATGGTATCCCCAGCTACGTAGTCAGCATTGCGACTTCTAACGGCGCCTTATTCCGTTATTATTTTGATGCAAAAACCGGATTCAAAGTACGTGGGGTATCACTTGCCGGACAGGAAGGCGGTGGTACTGAAACAACCACTGATTATGGTGATTACCATGAAGTGAGTGGTATCATGTTTCCGTTTAAAATAGCCACCAACAGCGGCGGATATAACACCGATCTTAAACTGAAAACAGTTACGGTGAATAGCGGATTGAGTGACGACATATTTAAATAAGCCTAAAGCGTAAAGCGGAAAGTAAAAAGCTATTGAAGCGAATGATGTGAATGAAGCGAATATCTCCTCGCTCACATCATTCGCTTCAATAGCTTTTTACTTTCCGCTTCATGCCTTCTGCTATTTTAAATATCTTCGTCCCACTTAAAGACGAGAAGCATATGAAACACCTACGGCCTGTCATGTTTGTTGGTACTGCCTCTGATGTGGGCAAAAGTGTCATCACTGCCGGGTTTTGCCGTATTTTTAAACAGGATGGATACACACCGGCGCCTTTCAAGGCGCAGAATATGTCTCTCAATAGCTACGCTACTCCGGATGGCCTGGAAATAGGCCGTGCGCAGGCGGTGCAGGCAGAAGCGGCAGGCGTACCCTGTCATACTGATATGAACCCTGTGCTGCTGAAACCTACCAATGATCAAACTGCTCAGCTGGTGCTTCATGGCAAACCCGCCGGCAACCAATCTGCCTGGGAATACTTCATGGAAGATGATAAACGCGCCTTGTTTGAAGAGGTGAAGCAATCATTTAACCGGCTGTCTCACCAATATAACCCGGTGGTAATGGAAGGCGCCGGCAGTATCTCTGAACTCAATCTCCGGCAGAAAGATATTACCAATATGCGTATTGCGCTGCATGCCGGTGCCGCAGTATACCTGGTTGCAGATATTGACCGCGGTGGTATTTTTGGCAGCGTATACGGTACTATTGCTTTACTGCCACCGGAAGAAAAAGCACTGATAAAAGGCATCATCATCAATAAATTCAGAGGAGATATCCGCTTGTTTGAGGATGGGCGTAAACTACTGGAAAACCTTACCGGCGTACCCGTAACAGGGGTATTGCCCTACTACCATGATATTTATATTGAAGAAGAAGATACCCTGGGACTATCGTTAAAGCATAAACGACAAACAACCGGCCGCGTAAATATAGCAGTAGTGCTGTTACGACATATGTCTAACTTCACCGACTTCCACGCACTGGAGAAAGATGAGCGGGTACATCTTTTCTATACAGATAATCCGGCGGAACTGGCTACTGCTGATATTATTATACTACCTGGCAGCAAAAATACCATTGAAGATCTCATCGCTATCCGGAATAACGGTACGGCCCGTGCGATAACGGAAGCGCACAAACGAAATAAAGTGGTGATAGGTATCTGTGGTGGTTACCAGATGATGGGAGAGCAGGTGGCGGATCCTTTCGGGGTGGAGGGACCAATAGCAAGTATCCCCGGACTGGGCATATTACCCGTAACAACAGTACTTACCAGGGAAAAAACTACGCAGCAACGTACGTTTCGTTACCGTCACCAGGAAAAAATATGTGAGGGATATGAAATTCATATGGGCGAAACCAGTACCCAAAAACCTTCTCCTCTCAATGAACTCACCAATGGCGCCACAGATGGATATTTCCTCAGTCCTCAATGCTGGGGTACCTATCTGCATGGTATCCTCGACAATGATACAGTGGTAAGTGATTTACTGGCACAATGTGGAAAAGTAGCCGTGGTAAAGGATTTCGACTATCGGAGCTTTAAGGAAGCGCAATATAATAAACTAGCAACGCATATACGTGAACATCTGGATCTTTCAGCTGTTTATAAGGCACTGGAATTATAACTTTATTGCATTATGATACAAGGACATGGAGATGATGGCTATCTGTTTGACCAGCCTGTTAAAGTGGATTTTAGTTCAAATGTGTGGTATGGTGGCTTGCAGGAAGGGCTGAAAACACATCTCAGCAACAAGATAGCAGGAATAGATCACTACCCGGACGCCGGTGCAGAGAAATTACAGGCGCTGTTGGAAAAACAGGCGGGCCTGCCCGCCGGCAGCATCATGGTCACTAATGGAGCTACAGAAGCTATTTACCTGGTAGCACAGGCTTTTACAGGCGCCACCGCCACCGTAATAGCACCTACTTTTGCGGAGTATGCAGATGCCTGCAGTTTGCACCGGCACAAAGTGTTGTATATGTCGTGGGATAAACTGACCCCGGATACCACTTTCAGCACCGATATGGTTTTTCTGTGTAATCCTAATAATCCTACCGGTCAAACGCTGGATGAGCAGGCATTACAACGACTTCTTCAGATCAACAAACACACGGTATTTATTATTGACGAGGCCTATATTGAATTTACGCTGGATGCAGCCAGTATGCTGCCGCATTTGCATCGCTTGCCTAATGTATTGGTATTGAGATCCCTGACCAAGACTTGTTGTATTCCCGGGCTGCGCCTGGGATATATTGCCGGCAGGAGACAATTGCTGGACCGGGTGCGCGCGTATAAAATGCCCTGGTCGGTCAACAGTCTCGCACTGGAGGCAGGTTATTATATCCTGGACCATCTGAAACAATTTACACTGGACAAAGAATCATTGTTGCAGGATACTTTTCATTTATGGGAAAGCATTCGTAAGATGCCGGAGTTTAAAGTAACGCCAACGCATACACATTTTTTTCTGTTCGAAACACTGACGGGTACTGCCGCTTCGCTGAAGGCCTGGCTGATGGAAAAACACGGTATCCTTATCAGGGATGCCTCCAATTTCTACGGCCTGGAACAAGGACATTGCCGCGTTGCCTGTCGCAGTGCCAACGATAATAAATTATTGACTACCGCATTGCGCCAATGGACCCTGTATTAAAATTCGTATTGCCGTTACTGTTAGGCTATGCCGCCGATCTGCTGCTGGGTGATCCCCGTAGCTGGCCGCACCCGGTAAAAGTGTATGGTAAGCTGATTCAGCGTGGTACCCAATGGCTGAATAAGGGCGCTGCCCGGTTCTGGAAAGGTACATTCCTTACACTCATATTGTGTATAGGGGTATACTGTTTTTTCTATTTTGCACAAGTGGGCTTATCACAGTGGCCTGTGGCCTGGTACATTTTCAGTACAGTGTTTGTCTTTTTTGCACTGGCCAACAAGAGCCTCCTGCAGGAAGGAAAAGAAGTATTTAATACACTGCATAAAGATGGAGTGGAAGCCGGCCGGGCACGACTGTCGTGGATTGTAGGCAGAGACACTGCGCAGTTATCTCCGCAGCAAATTCGTATCGCCGTCCTTGAATCGATGTCTGAAAACCTGAGCGATGGCGTGATAGCGCCGCTTTGTTTTTATGCGGTGCTGGGGCTTCCGGGTATGATGCTTTATAAAATGATCAACACGCTGGATTCCATGATAGGCTATAAGAATGAGCAATATCAGTACTTTGGCCGCTTTGCGGCGAGACTCGATGATGTGGCGAATTATATTCCGGCACGTATCACTGCTTTACTCATGATCCTGTTGTGGGGTAGCAGCCGCGCCTGGCATTACATGATCCGATATGGATCCGCACATGCCAGCCCTAACTCAGGTTACCCGGAAGCTGCACTGGCAGGTATTCTTGATTGTCGTTTCGGAGGCCCCAATACTTACGGAGGGGAGGTCGTGCATAAACCCTATATCGGTGAAAATGAACGAAACATTGAACATGAAGAGTTTGTGAAAGTAATGTATATCAATCACGCAGTTACCTTCGTGATGATCATTTGTATCGTATCGGTCAAATATTATTTGCTATGGAATGCACAACAGCAATAGCCGTTACTTTTTTCTTTGTGTAGGAATGATCAGCGTTACCTTCACTCCTTTACCACCTTTGTCTTTTTTGTCTGTAACAGCGATGGATGCCAGCTTTCCGGTTTGCTTACTCAATATTTTCAAGCGTTCCTGGGTAATAATGCCGGAGAGAGAATTCTTCTCACGATCGTGTTTTTCTATCAGGCCAAGGCCATTATCTTCAATAACGCAATGGAGTAGTTCATTAGTCAACTGCAGGGTGATGGCTATATGACCCTTATAGGGAAGGTTACGCATGCCATGCTGGATGGCGTTTTCAACAAACGGCTGCATTAGCATGGGTGGAATAAAAACATCCATGTCTTCACAACCTTCAATGGGATAAATCTCATAGTCAAATACATTTCCAAAACGAATGGCCTGCAGACTCAGATAGTTTTCCAGTGCCTCTACTTCCTGGTGCAGCTGTACCAGGTTGTGACGGGAATTTTCGAGGTTCAGTCTTAACAACCGGGCAAATTTGTTCAGGTATTTAACGGATTTTTCTTTCTCATCATGCCGGATAAAACTTTGCAGCACAGCGAGCGTATTGAAAATAAAATGGGGTTCCATCTGACTGCGCAGCAGGCGCTGTTCCAGTTCTGTACTGTGTTGCAGCGTTCTCAGTTTTCGTTGCCTGATCAGCACAATGGTCAACGCAGCACCTACCAGCAAAAGGATCCCAAAGATAAACAGGATGAGGCGTTGCTGCCGCAGGATAATCGCCTGGTTGTTATACTGCCGGCTGATATCAATGGTTTTATGCTGCTGCTCTTTCAGTTCATTGATAGCCTGCAGCTCCATTACCTGTTTCAGCTGTTGTTCTTCCATTTCCGTGAGCGACATATTAGAGGCGGAGTCGAGGTATATCACAGCATTTTTGTAGTCGCCGCTGGCATAGTAAATATTATATAAAGAACTGTAGGCAGAACTGAGATCCCCGGCATTTTCCGGATCCCTGGCTTTATCCACGGCTTTATTGATATAGAAGATAGCTTTCGGATAATCCTTTTCTTCCATAAACATTTGCCCATAGTTGACATATTCCCGGAAGGAAACTTTGTTCGCTCTTTCTTTGATATGAAAAGCCTGTACCATCAGGCGATGACCTTTTTCCATGTCGCCCATTTCTTCGTGCAATACACCCAGCGCAGAATATACGGTCGCAATTCTGATAGAATCAGGTTGCTTTAAGGCGAGTCGTAATGCACTGTCTTCGTAATGAAGTGCCAGCTCATAATCATGTTGGCGCTCGGCTATCCGCGATTGCGCTTCCATGAGATACGACATATAATAGTGATTTTTTTTGTCGGGATATGCGGCGATGGCTTTGTCTGTATAGAGTTTTGCTTTATCATACACGCCATATCGGAAGTGGATTTCGGCAGCCAGGTCGTACAGGCGGTATATTTCTGTATAATGAAATCGTTGGGCCAGCTCCAGTAAGGTATACATCCTGGAAAAGGTGCTGTCATCAATTTTCTTTTGCAGCTCCAGTCGCACGAGCCCCATTTGTTGTAGCATATACAGTGATATGTAGCGGCCGGTATCAAGGGGAGTGGTTGGTAACATGCGCCGGTAGCTGATGGCAGCGGGTTTAGCGCTGTCTGCAAAATATTGTAGCCTGCCCAGCAGGTAATAATAAAGCCCTTGTCCCTGCTCTCCGGCCGCTATGGCAGCAGGTTGCAGGGCCAGCATTTTTTTTCGGGCAGCTGCTCCGGAAAAGCGGTCACCGGAATCTATCAGTTGTTTCAATACGCCTATCACTGCCGGATCTGTGGTGGTGGGGGTGGAAGCAGGAGGCACGGGCTTATTTTGCCGGCTGCAGCTAAGCAAACAACAAAAGGCAATGATCAGTAATAAAATAAACCGGTAGGAAAAAAACATGTATGCAATTTAATGTTCGCCGGTGAGAAACTGTCTGACGAACTCCCTTTTACGTGATGACACCGGGATTTCGCTGCCTTCTTTCAACACCAGGATGCCATCTTTCAGAAAACGGTCGATAAAATGATGGTTCACAATGTACGACTGATGGATACGTATAAACCAGTTTTCCGGCAGCAGTTCCTCATATTCCTTGATAGGGCGCGATACTGTTACTTTTTTCTTGTCGGTTAAATGAAAAGTCGTGTAGCTGCCATCACTCTGGCAATATAATATATCTTCAAAAGAAACAACCTGCAGGTATTGATGGGAGCGGAGCACAATACGATTATGCAATCCCGGCTTTTTATGAGCGTCTGCCACTTCCAGCTGTAGCTTGTTATTGACAGGGCTTTCAGACTTTAATCGGTGAAGGGTTTCTGATAATTCCTCTTCATCTACCGGTTTCAACAGGTAATCATATGCGCCAAATTTAATGGCTTTGATCGCATGTTGATTGTAGGCAGTAATAAAAATAATACGGAAGTTCCTCTCCGGAAACTGCTGTAACAGTTYAAATCCTGTTCCGTCCGACAGCTCAATGTCCAGTAACAGCAGATCCGGCTCTGTATTGGGAATAATTACCTTAGCTTCAGCAATACTGCCACAACTACCCAGTACTATAAAATCCGGATAACGCTTCATCAGCCATTCAAGGTCCTTTCTGATGGCGGGTTCATCATCAATTATCAACGTACGGATCATAATTTCCTTTTAATTTCCAATGCTATTTCACAGGTAAGTGATAAACAGGTATCTAAAAGTAAGGGATTTTCACAGTCTTCTAAACTATGGGTTATAAACAGAGATGAGAGGCCGGCTAGATGCCCTGGTTATTGGTGTTAACCAGGATGTTGGCTTCGTCTTCGAAAGATTTAAATTCATCTTTGCGGGTAGACTTAAACACCACTTTGATTAATAGCAGCCCTATAATAACAGGGATGGCGCCGCCGAAGCTGATGATCAGCTGTTGGAAAATGAGGCTCAATACAACGGTGAAAAGGGCAAAGCCTGCCAACATACCACCTATGATCCACATCACGGGTGGTATAAAATCCACCTGTAGATAATGTTGCTTATACCGCAGCAGGTATTTAAAATTGTCGTGCGGAATAATGATGGTCTGCGGACTCAAAAATGGCTTTTTCAGTTGCGCCTTTGGAAAGTGCTGCTGTACCTCTGAAAAGATCTGTTGTACACTTTTCGACTGTGAATTCGTAATCTGCATTTAAATGGGATTTATGGGTTTCTCAATAATGTCTTGTTTGTAATATGACTGCAAAGTAAGATGGGCAACAGGTGCAAACAGGACGGAATCTATATCCGTTTACATATTCTATATATTCGCTGGCTTTAATTGGATGCGTTGATTGTTTTTTATCTTCGCCGCCGTTGCCACCCGGTATATGAAGGGGGGAGCGTAAAAAACTATATACTTCCTGCATCCGTATTTATAGGAGTGCAATTGTAAAATCTTAGTATGAGCAGTAAAGAGGAAAAGATCAGTATTTTAAGTTGTGGCTGGCTGGGGAAGCCACTGGCGTTGCATTTACAGGCAGCAGGTTATCGGGTGAAAGGCGCCAGAACCAGCATGGAAGGAGTGAAGGAGCTCACCGCACTCGGATTGGAAGCTTATACTGTGATCTTATCTGAAGAAGTCCTGACGGGTCCCGATGAATTCTGGGACGCGGATATTCTGATCATTAATATTCCCCCCCGTAAGGAAAGAGGGATGGATGCACATGTGACGGAAATAGCGCTGCTGCGCAGTTTTATAGAAACGACCAATATCAGTAAAGTGATTTTTGTGAGTTCTACTTCTGTTTATGCAGATGTAAACGGCCTGGTGACCGAGGAGAATGAGGTCATGCCAGACACGCCCAACGGGCAGGCATTGCGGGCAGCGGAAGCCCTGTTGCTGGCGGCTGAACGGTTTGAAACAACCGTGCTCCGCTTCGGCGGATTGATAGGCTATGATCGTTTACCCGATGCCCGCCGGATCATGGAAGGCAAAAGAATGAATGAACAGCCCATGAACGTCATCCACCGGGATGACTGTATTGGTGTTATCAGCCGGGTTATCAGCCAGGGTGCCTGGGGTGAGGTGTTCAATGCCTGCGCCAGCGGCCACCCGCAACGCAGCAATTATTATAAGGCCGCCGCCCAGGCACTGGGCATAACATTGCCACGCCGCCTGCCGGCACAGGAGGAACCCTATAAAATTGTGGGCTCCCGGAAGTTAAGGCACGTACTCGGCTACACGTTTAAATACGATGACCCGTTACTGGTTTTTGAGGATACCAGGAAAATCAGGAAGTAGGGATATCTTTGTGCTAAATACCCTACCTATGCGCCAATACCTGCCCTACCTGTTTTCGTTCCGGCGACTTTTCCAGCTGGCCTGTATCAGCGGTTTTCCGCTTTTTATGCTGTTTTTAATGACACAAGGCTCACATGATTCCTTGCCGTTGTTTGATGACGCGTTTACCGGCGAAACCCTTATAGTTTGCGCGATTGGATACTTGATAATTTCATTGCTTTTCTATACCACCCGCCCTCATCTCTTTTTAATTTTTTTTACAATAGGTAAAGCTTGCCTGCTAGGGGGACTGGCTGCTTATTATTATCTCTGGCAGTATGCACCGTATCCGCCGGAATGGATCGACTAAAAAAATTTGTTTACATATATTAAAATCGCTATATTGTTACACTACCTCACTATAGCCAACAGGAGGTACGCCTGACCATAGAATATTTGTATCACCTAAACCTAATTAAAGCCGTGAATCTGCTGCTCCTTAGCCTGTTTGCCCTGGCACTATGGCTGATGTTCTCCCTCTACCGGAGTCACAATCGCAAAAAGGCCGAATTGCTTCTGCCTGTGAGATCTGCGAATATTGTAAAAATTCATAGTTACAAGTCTTTTGGCATTATTGCCACTATCAGGTTTAAGGATGACCTTACACCACAGATAGGGGACCGGTTACATGAAGAAGGAAACATTTATCAGATAACGGGCGTGGTCACGCCGGATGCCATACAGGAACAACCTAAAGACACCTGGGACTGCCGTCTGGTAAAAATCTAGCAATGGAATACCTCAAGATTTCCTGGCTTCATCGTTTTGAGGATGAACCGGTATTCCTATACAGTGAAATTGACGCGCTACGTTTTGAAAACCGGAAGATTGAAATATATCAGGACGGTAGCTTCGGCATCGCCAATAGTAATTTTCATTTTGGGGGTACCGCCTTATCGGATGTAGTGATGCCCGAAATAGAAGATATCTGCGAGGATAAGCACTTTATACCTGAACTGATTTCGCAGGCCGAATTTGAACTTATCTGGAATCAATATTATTATTTTTTGTCCTGACATAGCTGGTCCGTGATTTGCTGATGATCTGTAAAAGGATCTTATGAACGCTTTTATGATTAAAACATCCGGAGGCCGCTTTTACGTAAAGCCATATTCTGCCGAACGCTTTCTGGTAGACGTGGATGGCGAAGAAATTGTTATGGAGAAAGATGAAGATGGGTACGTACGTGCACCGGGCGCAACAGACCATGGTCATCGCTTAAATATGGGTTTGCTGAATAGTATCGCAGACCAGATTGCGAGGCAGACAGCGTAAAAAATCCACAAACCGGGGTTATTTGTGTGCCTCAAAAGCAGACAGATACTTATCAATATACTGCTCCTTGGTTTTTGTTTTATACTGCATCACAAAACGGGGATGCTCCAACGGTACGATCGTTTTGAAAAACTGCTCCTTCTCATTTAACGCCTGCAGGAATGCGGCATTTTTCCCCGTTCCCATACAATAGCAAACATCACGACTGATATTCCATTGCAATTGTTCCTTTAAACTGCTCACTATAAAAGGATAAGCCGCTTTTGTCAGTGCAGCGCTGTCATAATAATTATAATTTATTTCTTTCCCACCCGGTTGAACCGAGGTAAAGCCAAGTGGGCAGATACTGCTGATATAAAAGTGCTGGTAAAAGTTTTTCACGCCCCCGTAGGCGTCTATTACCTCATACACAAAAACAGACGAGGGTTCATGCGTTTTCAGCCCCGGGATCTCAATGCCACATTTATCCAGCATCCGCTTGGTATCAGTAAAAGGCACACCAGTAGATCCTGACCCCAATCTGCCAGGGTTAATGCCCAGGATAAGTTGTCTGGGCTTTTTATCGTTATAAAACTTTTTATAGAATTGGGTCATAATGCCGGTAATCCCCGGGCCCTCCTGAAAAGGATTCAGGACACGTATACCCGCAGGCAGTTTACCCGGAAAATGCAGATGGCTGTTAAATGCGATGATCTGATCCGCTATTGTCATTCCGCAATTTACGCCATTTGATGATGCCTCGTAATTTTCTCCAGGATATCCTCTTCCCGGTAAGGCTTCATGATATAATCATTCAATCCTGAGCGGAGGTACAGCGCAATATCATCTTCCATCACATTACCGGTAATAGCAATAATGGTGACCGCCGCCTTTTTCCTGTCGGGAAGTTCTCTGATCATATTGGTGAGCATCAGGCCATCTATGCCTGGTAAATCAATATCCGTCAGCACAAAATCGAAGGATTCACGCTGATATATTTCCAGGGCTTCTTCCGCAGAAGATACGATCAGGTAGGATGCCTGCATTCTGTCCAGCATCAGGGCCAGTAATTTCTGATTGAGGATGCTATCCTCCACTACTAACAATCTTATACCTGCCGGTACAACGGCGCTTGTAGATGTATTACTCACGGGGACAATAATTTTTTTAGTAGCAGGTGATGGTGTCATCAGCTGATACCGGATTTCAAAATAAAAAGTGGTGCCTTTGCCGGGGAGGCTCTCCACATGAATCTTACCGTTATGCAGATCAATGATTTTTTTGGAAATGTGTAATCCTAATCCACTGCCTTTATGATAATGGTTATTTCCCTGGGAGAAAGCGTTGAACACTAAAGGTAGTTCTTTATGTGAAATACCGGAGCCAGTATCTTTTACACTTATCTGTAACAGGTTGTTGTCACGCATATGTGCAGTGACCGTCACGCTGCCTGTTTCTGTAAACTTAATTGCATTGGCAATCAGGTTGATTAACACCTGTTTAAGCCGGAAAGCATCTCCCATCACCAGCAGGGTGCTGGGGAAATAAATATTGACATCCAGCGGGAGAGATTTCATTTCGGCCTGTACCGCCAGGGTATTACACACTTCTTCAATGGCGGTCCGGGGCGCAAACTTCTCCAGCCGGAGTACAGGCTCGGCTGTTTCCATGCGCGTATAGTCAAGCACGTTATTCACCACCTGCAACAGCATATCGGCCGAATGTCGTATAGCCGATACCGTTTCCGGTGTTTTCCCCTGTTCCAGCAGCCAGGTATAACCGAGTATAGACTGCACCGGTGTGCGGATTTCATGGCTGATGGTGGCAGCGAAATCACTTTTCTGCTCTGCAAATTTCTCTGCCTGTTGCTTCGCCCTCAATAAAGCCAGGTCATAACGGTACAAACGTATAATACCATATATAATGATGCCTGCCATCAACAGTATTAAAGGGATTTCCCAGTAATTGTGTTTGTCCAGCCTGTAAAGAGAATGGTCAATGTCCTGCCCCAGCTGTAACCGCTTTTTATCTGTTTCGTCCAGCATATTTTGTTTCAGTGCAGCCATGAGGTGCAGCAGTTCTGTAAACAACCGCTCATTGGCCACTACCAGCGCATATTCTTTCTGTTTCAGGTTATTATGGCTATCCGTAGCATCTTTTATAAATTTACTGTAGGCATCCTGGATTTTCTTCAGCTGCTCCTGCGTAAAAGCTTTGCCATTGGCATTGGTATCATACTGTACAATCTTTACCTGCTTGCTGGTTTGCTGTATATTGGGCTTGTTGCTGATAGCGTCTTTGATACGGCCAAACAGTTTCTTTTTGCCTTTTGCCTGGGCCGTTTCAGTGGTCACCACCGTATCCGCCTGGCGCCGGGGTTGCGGTAATTTTATATTGCCTAACTGTTGCAGGGGCAGGGGAGTAGTGGCAGTATCCCATACCTGCGATAATTGTAACAGGGAATCTACGTATAGCCGTGTCTGTAAAAACAACTGCGATTTCCGGGCCTTGTCCGCCAGTAATGCTTGCATCTGCCGCTCATCCTGCCTGGAACTCACCGCACTGTCGAGATGCTCGGTAATGCGCTTCAGCTGACCGACATAACTATTTAAATAATTCCGGTCAAAAGTGAGTGTATAGATACGAAAATTATTATCTGCTGCGTATAATAACTGTACCGCCTGGTCAATATGGCCAGCATCTGTTTTGGTAGCCACAAGGTTTTTAACAACAATGCCTAACTGTTGGGATTCCCGTTTCCGTAAAAAGATGATCATGAAAAATGTCATCAGCACCAAAACCATTATCGTTAGCACAGCATAGCGTACAAAGGTCTTTTTTTCCTGAATTTTATACATCGTTACATTATGATTGGATGTTGGCTTACAGTCCTGCCGGACTGCTCACGAAAATAAATGATTTTATTGGCCGTAACTAATAGATAATCAATGTAAAACAATGGATATAGGTATATATTTTCTCCTGAATTGTATATGTATTGCTTTATTTAATACATTATATTTTTTTACTTATTAAAAGATTAATATTCCATGGAATCTGTTTTTTAATTCATGATATTTATAATATCTTTTGTCACAAGGAAAGCTCAATATTGATTTTTGTATTATTGTTGCGTTATAATATTTTTCCTCAATGCACTATCTGAAAAACTGTTTTATTACCTGTTTATTATTATTTGCATTACTACCATTTACCTATAGTCAATCACTTTATCCGGATCCGCAGTATAAATTTGTAACAGGTCCGKGGACGTTACAGGATCGTAATTTTTATCTGTTTACCCTCCTGGAACGATTACCCGGCCTACCTTCGCTCTTAGCTAAAGATAGCAGCCTGCAGGCGCTCCGGAATCAGTATAAACAACATATATCCCATCCCGTGAGCAACGGGGAAAATCCCGCTGGACTGTTATTTTCAGATGCAAACATTCAACAGGTAAGCAGCGCCTTCACCAGGTTGCTACAACAAAACCCGGGTCCATTCGTTCGATTGTTACGGGAAATGCGTGGCAGTGGCCTGTTTGAACTGCATGCCCGTAAAAGTGACGGGGAATTTCTGACGGCAGCCTGGAAAGATGCAGCCGTTGGTATCAACTATATCATCAATGCCTATACGAATGGCATCGGTCTGCGATACCCGGTAATTGATTCAGCACTGTTGTATGTACATTCACCTGCCTATAAAGCCGGAGTGCAGCATTTGTTGGAGCAGGTAGAGGAGAAGGACCGGCAGGATGATTTGTTTTTCCAGCCATCGCTGCAGCTGGCACTTGGATTACTTACGCTCAGCCACCGCGATGAAGCAGCCCGCTACGAGCCTATGTCGGCCACTAACGGAGACGCCTATAGGCAAATAAAGAAAACCGATTGGAGTAAGTATCCTTATACAGCCATGCTGATCCTGGGAGCCAGCCCCGTAGCCAAAGAAGTGCTGAGCGAAACCGGGAAAAGCCGTTGCCGCACCGGCGCCGGGTTATATCAAAAAGGCCTCGCACCCTTTATTATAGTGTCTGGTGGGCATGTAAGACCAGTGGGTACGCCCTATTCAGAGGCGGTAGAAATGAAGAAGTACCTGGTCAACGAGTTGAAAATACCCGCCGCTGCAGTCATGATAGACCCTTATGCGCGGCATACTACCACCAACGTACGTAACGCAGTACGTATTGCGTGGAGAAGCGGTATCCCGGTCAACAAACGGATGTTATGCGTATCTGATGCGATGCACCTGGTATATGTCACCAGCCCGCTGTTTAAGCAACGCTGTATGACTGAACTGGGATATATGCCTGCGGCAGACATCGAACAAACAGATCTTTATTATTTATCGTTCGTACCAGACCTCCGTTCCCTGCAGGTGAATACCTTCGATCCACTGGATCCCTGATACACAATATTTCGTTCACTTATTCGTCTTTCATATAAACCTTACAACACAAAGCTATGTCTGATCAATCTATCCAGCCCTTGTATACTATCCTCGGAGCAGGAGGTATCATCGCTAATGAACTGGCTGCAGAACTCGTGAATAATAAAAAACGGGTTCGCCTGGTAAGTCGCTCCCCCAAATCAATTGCGGGCATTACCGACCTGGTAGGGGCTGACATCACGGACTATGAACAAACAAAAAATGCGGTAAAAGGAAGCAGTATCGTTTTCCTCACGGCAGGATTGAAATATGACATCAAAGTATGGCGCGATGCCTGGCCTAAGATCATGACCAACGTGATCAATGCCTGCAAAGAAGCTGGCGCCAAACTGATTTTCTTTGATAACGTATATTCTTACGGGTTAGTAAATGGCCCAATGAAAGAAGATACCCCTTATCAGCCTTCCAGTAAAAAAGGGATCATTCGTGCGGCCATTGCCAAACAACTGATGGACGAAGTAAAAGCAGGTAAAATCACTGCTACCATTGCGCGGGCAGCCGATTTCTACGGCCCCGGCGCTGATAAAACCGGCTTCCTGAACCTCCTGATCATCGATAAATTTAAAAAGAACAGCTCAGCCATGTGGCTGGGAAAAGATAACCAGACACATAGCTACACCTTCACACCAGATGCTTCGAAAGGCTTATACCTGCTTTCCCAGGATGATACTTCCTGGAACCAGGTATGGCATTTGCCTACCGCCAATCCTGCACCGGATGGTAAAGGCTATGTAAACCTGATTGCCACTCAAATGGGCGTAAAACCCAAATATATGAAGCTGGGTAGCTTTATGCTAACACTCTCCGGACTGTTCGATCCCACCATCAGAGAAATGAAGGAAATGCTTTATCAGAGCAACTATCCATACATACTGGACTCTTCAAAATTTGAAAAACATTTTAATGTAAAACCCACTTCCTATGAAGAAGGGATCCGTTTAACACTGGCAAAACAGTAGTCTACTGATTTGGTAGGAAAATAAATTTGGTAGTTAATTTTTCTGCATTATCTTTGCACCAGTTCTTTAAATAGCTTATCAAGAAAGGAGGAGGGACATGGCCCGACGATACCTTAGCAACCATCACTGCGCAAGCAGTGAAAGGTGCTGCATCCATCCCGGTTTAATTACCAGGAAAGATAAGTCAGATTCTAAGTTTTACTATACATTATTATCTATATAATGATAAAACTCATCTGGCTCCCAGGTGAGTTTTTTTTATGCCCCTGCCTACCCTTGATATGCTCATTTAACGGACCTGTTTAATCAATTTTCATCAAACTAAAAATCAAAAAACAGATGAGCACAATTACTGAACTGATCCACTCTATTCCCGTAGACCCTCACACCGGCGCCATTGCCGTGCCTATTTATCAAACCTCTACGTTTGTGCAGGAAGCACCCGGCGTTAACAAAGGATATGACTATGCCCGCTCCAATAATCCTACCCGCGAAACAGCCGAGAAGATTATTGCCAAACTGGAAGGCGGTGCCACCGCATCTTTATTCTCCAGCGGGTTAGCAGCTATTGATGCAGTAATTAAACTGCTAAAATCCGGTGATGAAATTGTAGCGGTAGATGATATCTATGGCGGCGCTTTTCGTCTCTTTAATAAAGTATATGAGAAGTTTGGTATCAAAGTAAATTACGTAGATACATCAGATACCCAGGCGGTCTTCAATGCTATTACGCCCGCTACCCGTTTAATATGGCTGGAAACACCCACCAATCCCACGCTGAAAATCTCTGATATCGCTGCTATTGGCCGCATTGCAAAGGCGCATAATTGTTTGTTCTGTGTAGATAATACTTTCGCTTCCCCCGTATTGCAAAAGCCATTGGAGCTGGGTGCAGACCTGGTGATACACAGTGCTACCAAGTACCTTGGCGGACATAGTGACCTGATTGCAGGCGTGGTAGTCGCTAAAACAATACCACTGGGAGAGGAGATTAAATTTTATCAGAACGCCTGTGGGGCTATTCTGTCGCCCTTCGATAGTTTCCTGTTGATACGCGGTATCGAAACCCTGCACCTGCGCATTAAACAACATGGTATCAATGCACAGGCACTGGCAGAATACCTGGAGAAACATCCGGCAGTAGAAAAAGTATTCTATCCCGGCTTACCTTCCCATAAAGGGCATGAGCTGGCAAAGCAGCAGAGTAAAGGGTTTGGAGGTATTATTTCTTTTACATTGAAAGATGATACCACTGAAGCAGCTACTGCATTTGTTACGTCTACTCACTACTTCAAGCTGGCGGAAAGCCTGGGTGGTATCAAGAGCTTACTCTGTCATCCGGCTGCGATGACCCATAAATCTATTCCGGCAGAAAAAAGAAGAGCGGCCGGCGTGAGCGATAGTCTGATCCGTTTGTCGGTAGGACTGGAAGAAACAGCCGATCTGCTGGCCGACCTGGAGCAGGCCTTTACGAAACTGCCGGTGCCCGCCCTCGCAGAAAGCGCGTTGTCAGCATAGCCGCTACGTTGTCGCCGGTGGCATTGAGAATGGTAGCCAACGGATCTACCAGCGTACCAATAATCATCAGCGGTGGCAGGGCTTCTATCGGGAATCCGTAGATACTCATCACCAGCAGCTCGCCGATATAGCCGCCGTTGGGGATGCCACCTTCCACTATGCTGGCGATAACAGTAACGCCTAGTGCCATCAGGACCACGGAAGGACTGTCGAAACTTTTACCAAACATGGCAAATACTACCGCCATTTTTATAATAGAAGAAATACTGGAGCCATCTTTATGCAGGGTGGCTCCAAGCGGCACCACCACATTACCGATATCCTGCGGAACACCCATTTTGGCCACTGCTTCGAGGTTGGCCGGAATAGTAGCAATGCTGCTGCCCGTGCCTACTGCCGTAAGGGTAGGTATAATATTATTTTTCCAGAAGATTTTAATACCCGGTATTCCTCCGGCCACAAACGCATACAGACTGAATCCGAATATAAAGTAGAAGATACCGAAGCCGTAATAGATACCCAATGAATGTGCATAGGTGCCAAACAGTTGAGGACCTACGGTGCCTACCTGGTAAGCGAAATAAGCGCCCAAACCAACAGGTCCCAGTTTCATGATCACGCCGAGCACTTCTTTCATCACTTCGTTGCCGGAATACAAAAACTGCCGGAAAGCTTTGCCAGCCTCGCCTACACGCATGGCCGCAAACCCGGTGAGACCGGAAAAAATGATAAAAGGCAGCATATTTTTGCGCGACAATAATTCATAAAATTCACCCACTGTGAGTAATCTGCTCAACTGTTCTCCCCAGTTGCCCGGCTGCTCTATGTTGATGGTTTTTGATAAGGCTACCTGCTGGTGGATCGGGAATAACCATACCGCCACAATGGTCAAAAAAGCAGATATCAGGATGGTACTGAGGAAAACCAGCGACATCATGCCCAATATTCGCCCCAGTTTATTGCCGGCGTCGATATGCGCAATGGCATTTGCAATACAGAAAAATACCAGTGGTATGATCACGGTGAATAACAGGTTCAAAAAAATATCGCCTATCGGCTTTATAATGACTACCTTTTCTCCGAATATAAGCCCGGCAATACTGCCGGCTATGATACCTGCCAACAGCCAGAACATGCTGCTGTACGTTTTAAGAAATCCCATGAATGAAATTTATATTATACAAGATAGCCAAATGTATCTGATCATTGAACAATCAGACATGATTATTGTTTATGCTCATAGCAAACCAATATGTTAGTCATGAAAAGCTTGCTGCTCTGTTTGTTGCTGCCCTTTTTTTTCCAGGACCGATCCTACACCATAGGAGAGGTGATGCGTAATGCCAGGCAACTGCAGAATGACAGCACACCGGTTAAGATTACCGGCTATGTGACGAAAAAACTACGCGACAATAATTACCTGTTTGAAGACAAAACTGCAGAAATTCAGATTGCTATTGACCCCAGGTATCTTCCCCGAAAACCATTCAATGACAGAGATGCGGTGACCATCAAAGCCCTGGTACAATACGAAATCAACAAACCCATTACCCTCAAAGTAAATCAGGCGGTTAATAACGATTAACGGAGATGACTATATGATTTTCACCACGAAGCTGTAAATACTCCTCATACTTACCAGGATCACAATCACTGCTACCGCTACCATAATTGTTTTGGCAGAAATTTTATTGGATACCCTTGCTGCAATAGGAGAGGCAATAGCGCTGCCTACTACCAGCCCGAGTACGGCGTCCCAGTGCACATGATAAAGTACGGTGATGAAAGTGAGGGAACTGAGCATAGCAATAAAAAAGCGGGTAGCCTTGACCGTGCCCAGTGAAAAACGGGGGTGTCTGCCGCCGGCAATCAGCGACGATAATACAATAGACCCCCAGCCGCCACCGCCAATAGCGTCTATAAAACCGCCGCCAAAGCCCAGCAAACCAATTTTCTTTATTTTTTTAGTGACATGCTTTTTGCGTTGTGCCCGGATAGCCCGTAACAGGATCACGGTACCCAGTGTCAGCGTATACAGCGATACCAATGGTTTGGTATACATCGCATAATGTTCCAGGGAAGATAAGAGGTAAGCACCTATCACCGCTCCGGCGATACCCGGCAATATCAGTATTTTGAAAAGCTTTTTGTTGACATTGCCCATGCGCTGATGCATCCAGCCTGCAATACCGCAACTCAGGATCTCAGAAATATGCACCGCTGTACTGGCGGATGCCGGCGGAATACCCATGGACAGGGAAAAAGTAGTGGAAGTAATGCCGTAAGACATGCCTATGGCGCCATCAATCATGGCAAATATAAAACCAGCTATCAGAAAATAATAAAAAGTAGGAGGTACGTCTTCTACATACGTGCGGAATGCAGGTGATTGCCACCAGGAGATACCCAATATAATCGCTAATAGCAGAATGCCCCCCAAACCGTATATCCAGCGCTGTTTTTTGTAAGCACGGCTTTCGTTGGCGTTGCTGTTTTCGGGTGGCAATGATGCCTTTGATACTGTTGTGGTCGTGGTTACCGGGGTAACCAGGGTGGTAAGTTCTTTCTCCATTTTTTATAATGTGCCGGCCTTAATTCACCACAAAATACATAAACTCTATGAAATAAGTAGACTACTTGCGAAAAAATTACGAATTACGAATTATGAATTACGGATTTGTGGGGAGATCATGCATGAGGGAATCTCCCCACAAATCCGTAATTCGTAATTCATAATTCGTAATTCCCAAAATACTCCAACGTATAAAAATTGATTTACCTATATTTGGGGTTGCGAACCAATCTACGAACTACATGCTTTGGCAACTTTTCTGGACAATTATATTAGTGCTATTAAACGGATTCTTTGTTGCGGCAGAATTTGCCATTGTTAAAGTACGTTCTTCTCAAATCAACAGTAAAGGTGGTGTAGCCAGTAAAAGGGCTACTGCAGCCGCTAAAAGCGTGTTAAGTAACCTGGACGGTTACCTGGCCGCTACTCAGTTGGGTATTACCCTGGCATCCCTTGGTCTGGGTTGGGTTGGAGAATCCGTGATGACAGCCATCGTGCTGCAGGCAATGGAAAAGCTGGGAATCACCGCCATTTCTGCCGCTGCCGTACACTGGATATCTGTTACAATTGCATTTACCATTATTACCATATTACACATCGTTTTCGGGGAGCTGGCGCCCAAATCGATGGCCATCCGTAAACCGTTGCCTACCACATTGGCCGTAGCCATCCCGCTGCGCGCCCTGTTCGTCATCTTCCGCCCGTTTATCTGGATGCTCAATGGCTTAGCCAACAGCATTCTCCGGATGATCGGCATCAAGCCTGCCGGTGAATCAGAAATTCACTCTGAAGAAGAACTGAAACTGATCATTTCCGAAAGCCAGGAAGGCGGCGCCATCGAAGAAACAGAACGGGAACTGATCCAGAACGTATTTGAATTTGACGACAGCCGCGTAAAGGAAATCCTCACCCATCGCAAAGATATTTCTGCGCTCGACATTAACCTGCCCCTGGATCAACTCATCGACCAGGTGATCAAAGATGGCTATTCCAGGTATCCTGTATACAGCGGTTCCCTCGATGAACTGAAAGGCGTGGTATATACAAAAGACGTGGTGAAAGGTGTGCACGAAAAAACGCTGCAGAACCTGAAGGATATCATGAAGCCAGTATTTTATGTACCAGATAGCATGAAAATAAAAGATCTGCTGCGTACTTTCCAGGGCCAACGGCTGCAAATGGCTGTGGTGACCAATGAATTCGGAGATACCGAAGGTATTGTTACCATGGAAGATATCCTGGAAGAACTGGTAGGAGATATACAGGATGAACATGACCATGAAGCGCCTATCGTAGAACAGAAAGATGATAACTTCATTGTAGACGCACATGAATACCTGGCAGATATCAATGAATTATTACCTTATCCGCTGCCAGAGAGTGAACATTATGAAACACTTTCCGGTTTAATTAATTATATACACGGAAATATCCCCCGCGAAGGTGAGGTGATCATGATTGAAAATTATGAAGTGCTGATCCTGAAAATGTTCCGTAGTTCTGTTGAGAAAGCAAGACTCAAACTGATCCGATAAAATATTTTTATGGAGAAGAAAATCCTCCACGTCCTGGAAGGACGTGAAAAGCACATTACCGATACAGAGGTAGTGCGGCAATCACTGCCCACTATGCAGTTCCGCTTTGCCAATCCCTTTATTGTAGTGCATCATATGCCTGCAAAGTATTTTGCCCCCGGATCTCCGGAAGACAGGCTCCATCCGCATCCCCACCGCGGTTTTGCGCCGGTTACCTTTATGTTGCAGGGGCAAGGCTATCACCGCGATAATGCCGGTAATGCCATGACAGTGACCGGTGGCGATGTACAATGGATGTTTGCTGGCAGCGGTATCCTTCACAGCGAAGGCCCCTCCACCGAATTTCTCGAAAAAGGAGGCAACTACGAACTACTACAGTTATGGTTTAATGTACCCGCTGCCCATAAAGGTGAAGCACCCTGGTACCAATATATAAAAGGTACAGAAATGCCGCCGGTAGCGGAGAAAGAAGGTATACATCTGACACTCATCAGCGGTGACTATGAAAATAAAAAAGGTCCGTTAAAAAATTTTACGCCTATTACTGCAATATGGGGCAATGTGGAAGCTGGTAAGGAAGTAACGCTGACGGCTACACGTGGGTACTGGACTTTGCTGTATGTAATTGACGGCAGCTTAAGAGTGAATGGTACGGAGGTGAGTGGATATCACCTGGTAGTTTTTGATAAGGAAGATGAACAGTCAGATGTTCATATAGAAGCCCTGGAAAGTACCCGCCTGTTGTATCTTTCCGCAGAACCCATCAATGAACCTGTAGCCGCAAAAGATAATTTCGTGATGAATACTTCTGAAGAAATTKATCAGGCAATKGAAGATTATAAAAATGGTTTATTCGGTACACTCGAAAAATAATTATACAATTTATAGGGAGAAGTGATGGTACTTCTCCCCATAATCATTCACCACCCTACACTGTATCTTTTCGCGGTCTCCAGGTAGTATCTGTTTTCTTCTTATCTTTTTTATGATGTCTCATTGTAGTATCCAGCGGTTTTGGTGGAAATGTATCCTGCTGGAAAATCTCAATGTTGTTATTTTTTACCGGAGCAGCCTGCGCAGCACGATCCGGATCTCCCTTAAAGAAAATAAACACGGTGAGTATGGCCATTAGACCAATAGTGGCTGGAAGGTTTTTCATATAGTTAAGATTTATGTCCAAGGCTATAAATGCAGATATCATGCTCCAATTTATCTGCAGTGTCCAATTTGTTATAATCACCTGAGCATTCTTCAGTTGTCTCTCTTTTTTAAGGCTGTCACCGTTTGGGGAACGCCATTTTATTGTGGACATTGTCCGACAATCAGTGGAAAGGGGGTAACATTCCCGTCCGTGCCCGGCGCTCCGAATGGGGAAAGGAGTGAGGCACTGCTTTTGTGGCGCATTGGATATTGTTCACCAAAATAGTTTCTTATGAAAGGTACCAGAAGTGAAAATACCCGGCAGAGTAAACAGCAACATTTCTCCAACATGCCTAAACCTGAAATCAGGGACAACCTCGACAGCCGGAAAAATGAAGAACAGGATTTCAAGGGTAAAGATATTACCCATAACAGCAAAGACACAAAAGAACATAAGCACAAAAAACATTAACGAAAATCTTCCCGGGGGCACTTCCCGGGAAGATTTTTACATTACTCCCGCACGATCAAAATAGTAATAAATATGAGGAATGATAAAATGATCCTGGCTGGTTTCCTGGCAGCTTCTATTTTCCTGGCCTGCAACAGCCCCATGCAGAACAAGCAAGAGCAGGCAGCGCATGATTCCGCCAATGCCCCGCCAAAGTCACCGGATACAGGCGAGCCTATAACCATGCAGCGCGATACTACCTACGGCGACTATCATATCAGCGTTATTACCCGTGGCAATGGCTATATGCGGGACCTGGTTCTGGCCATTGGCAGTAAAAAAGATACAACGGTGGCAGATAGTATTACGGAGAAGGATGTAAAGGGACAATTGAAAGATGTAATGATAGCGGACCTTGATGGAAACGGCCAGCCGGAAATCTATTTCGCTATGCTGTCTGAAGGTACCGGCAAATATAGAAAGATCTATGCATTCGACCTGAGAAGGCCCGTTTCCCGTATTAATACCAATTCCATTGATACCATGCAGCAACTGGCTTACCGCGGACATGATACTTTTTATATTAAGGGAAAAAACCTCGTGCGTACTTTCCCTGCCTTCCGGGAAGGAGGTCCTGACGTACTGACCGCCAACATAAAAGGCATCATTTTATACGATCTCAGGAAAGAAAAAGATACGTTGAAGTTGTTGCCCGCAAAGTAAGCAGAAGGCAGAAAGCATAAAGCAAAAAGCCCTTGAAGCGAATGATCAGCGCAGAGACTTAAATCTTTGCTCTGATCATTCGCTTCAAGGGCTTTTTGCTTTACGTCTTCTGCTTATTTCTTGTAAGCTATTCCTTCCTTATCCCAACGTGCATAGAAAAATTGTAATGCCTGCTGAAACTGGGTAAAGTTTTTATTAGCAGGTACCGTCCAGCCGTCTTCGGCGTAGGCCGCCAGTCTTGGAAATACCTGGCGGTTCATCGTTTTTACATCTGGTATCCATTCCCCCCACATCTGACACCCGGTACCCAATATTTTTGAATAATATTTAGGATCCAGCCCGGCAGGAATCGGATCAAAGCTATAGGCTTTTTCCAGCGATATTTCGTTGTAGTCATAATCCAGGTAGGTAGAAGCGTGGTAAGAATTCACCACATCATATCCTTTGGAAACGGCCTCTGTGATCAGTTTTAACTCTCCTTTCCAGAACTGAACAATGGTGCCTGGCGCCAGTTTTTCTGTAGCAGAGGCATCTTTGCTATCTGTAAATTCATGCAGCTTGCTGCCCATAATTTCATTCCAGCCAGCCATGCGGCGGCCTTTTTTAGACAGGTATACTGAAATATTATTGGTGAAGAAAATCTGCAGGTCGGCAGGAGAGGCCAGCTTATGCGCGGCCATATAGGATTGTACGCCGGCATCCGCTTTCCATTGGTCATATTTCACCTCGTCACCGCCAATATGTATCACTTTGGACGGGAACAGTGCGCTTACTTCATCCAGTACATCCTGCAGGAAGCCGGTTACTTTTGGGCTCGTTACATTAAAAACATCATAATGCACCCCAAATGTGCCAGGAACCTTAATAGGTGTCTCCTTGGTGCCTAACCACGGATAAGCGGCGATAGCGGCGCTGGAATGCCCCGGCATTTCTATTTCCGGCACAATAGTGATGTGTCTGTCCGACGCATATTTGATAATGGCTTTGATTTGCTCCTGAGTATAGAAGCCTTCATGTACTTTCCCATCAAAATTTTTGCTGTTCCAGGTACCGATTTGGGTAGAATCACGTTTTCCACCCACAGTAGTCAGTAACGGATATTTTTTTATTTCAATACGCCAGCCCTGGTCATCGGTCAGGTGCCAGTGAAAAACGTTCATTTTCAGGAGCGCCATTTCGTCCAGTAAATGCTTTACCGTTTCACTGCCTTTGAAGTAGCGGCCTTCATCCAGCATGAATGCTCTCCAGGGAAAGCGCGGTTTATCTTTTACGGAAACGGCATCTATCGTATAGGTATTTCCGTTAGCTGTAATCAACTGACGCAGGGATTGGATACCATAAAAAATGCCATTGTTGGTGGCGGCGGTAATGGTGATGCTGCCGGGGTTTACGAGCAGCTGATAACCTTCTGTACCTAACTCCTGCTTCAGTTTTTCGTTTAAGGTTAAACGGATAAAATCACTTTTAGCGGCAGGTTTGAGTGAGAGGGAGAGTCCATATGTTTCCTGCAACGCCTGTTGCAGTTGGTTGGCCTCGCCGGCGCTCTTGCCTGGAATGATGGCAGTGGCGCCGGATAAAGTGAAGGTGCCGGATAATGTTTTTACTTCCGATGGCTGCGGAATAATATTGATGGCTTGCAGCTGCATGGCACTTACTGATAGCAGTAACATGATGGCACTGGCCAGAGTGTTGCTTAGTTTTGACATACGCAGATTTTAATTGTTCACTTGTTTAAGGCGAGAAAATACAAATAAAATCCCGTGATTTTAAAAAAGCTACGCTAATGCTATTTGTTCCCTGGAAACCGAAATATCAGTGATGGCCTCAGAATAAAATACCGGTGGCACATTTTTCAGCGGTAACAGGCAATCTACGGCTTCTTTGTCGGTACTGCGGAACCAGCGCTGCTGCGTTTTTGTTTTATCAATAAAGTAGAGCTTCCCTAATTTATAGCGGAAGCTGTCTTCTTTATAAATACTGCTCATTTCCACAATCACTTCCAGCTGATGCTCATCATCTGTTTTGTGATACGCATATACGTATTTACCATCGCTGCCTTCGCTGAGCTTCCATCCTTTTTGTTCCATATATCTGTTCAGGATATCGCTTTCCATGGAAATATCCTCGAAGTCGTGTACCAGCGTGGTATAAGCCTGCTGAGGAGGGAGCGCAGCCACCGGTCTTTCCAATTGAGGAAAGACCGGCATAATCTGCAATGTTGAAAATTTCTGCTTCCATTGCTGCAGGGTAGACGCATCCAGGTAAACTGGATGGAGTATCCGTATTGAAGCATTTTCCGGGAGCGTAATGGTAGTATCTACTAATGTCAGCTGGGTACCATCTTCCCGGCAATAGAATGTGGTAATCAGTTGTTCCTGCTCATCAAAGAGGCCCCATGCCATGCGGGTAGCGTATACAAACATGATGGGATGCTGTAGAAAGAGTTGTTGCCATTGTGCAGTACTCCACTTTCTTTGAATTACGAGGAAGTGTTCCATGCGGGGGGATTGCGACTTCACAATTTCCGCGACTTCTTTGGTGAGTGCCTTGAATGATTCCCTTACTTCACTGGAAGTGGCTGCTGGTATGGCTTTTAAGTGACGGTTGTTGTCGTTGAGATAAGCAGGTTTGAAGTTGCTATCTAAAAATGCACGATAGACATCCTGCTTTACCTCAAAATATTTAAACCGGCCATTGAAGCCGAAATCAGGTATGATCCGGTCGCCAAGTTCATGAATAGTGAGGCCCATTTCTGTAGCCGTATTTTGCAGGGCTGCCAATGCGGCTGCACCTACATTTGATTTGCGGATACGATATCTGCGCGACAGGAATTCCACCTCTCGCAAAGCAGGGGCGCTACCCTGAATCGCCAGGGCGGCTACACCATGTTCGGCCATCTTAAGGCGTTTGGTGTCTATCCAGTATTGAATGGCGCTACGCAGGTTTGTTGCCAGCACATCATCGCCTACCAGGGCGGCTAACGTCATCAGGTATTTGAATTTTGCATCGCCTCCCTGATCCATATAAACCTGGAACAGGTGTGCTGCAAAAGCCCCGCTGCTGGAGCGGTCGATTAAACGCAGGAGCGGTTTTGCTTCTACGTCAGCGCGAATTTCGGTCACACGCCCCATCCGGTACATCAGGAAACGCACCATATCAGTGGAGAGCATGTCGCCATTCAACAGGTAGAGTGGAGGCAGCGCGCTGTCGTCCAGCCATTTTTCGGCTGGTTTGGAAAGCTTGCCTCTTTTCTTTGCATAAGCTACTAACTGTGTTACAATGGCCATGTCATCTTCACCGGTAATAGTATGGTCGCCCAGCGTTTCCAGCATCAGATCCCGTGCATCATCGTTTACTTCTTTCTGTAATATTTGTTGCAGCAATGTCAGTGCATGCGGATTATTGAGTCTGCATAGGATCTGCACGCCGGTAAGACGTTGATCTGCTTTTGAACTTAATAATAGTTCTGCAGCCTTTTCAAGTGCCAGCGGATGCTCCGCCAGAACAACGGCAACGAGCGTACGAACAGATTTCAGCTTGTGGAGGGTAAACGGCCATAACTGATCTATGTAAAGGGAGCCAGGTAAGCGGGTCAGTGCCGGCAATACCACTTTTGCATCGTAGTCATTCTCCAGTGCACTCATTAATAAGGATACGGCGCCTTCTTTGAGTTCATCTACCAGCAGATGGAAAGTATCCGGGTGCAGGTAGCGTTTTTCAGAAAGGTAACTATCCAGGTAGTGGAGCAGGTTTTGACGGTCATGCTGTAATAAGGCGCGAACCGCCAATATGCCCGATGGGATGATGTCAGGTATCCATTGGCCTGTTACCAGTGATCCGGTTAATGCGCGATCGTCCATGCCTGTCTTTGGCAGATCCAGGTAATCATAGGATGTTTTTACCAGCCTGTGATGATATTTTTCCGGGAGATGATGAGCCAGCAGATGATAGCCTTGCAGGGCGGCGGCATAATCCGGTAGTAAGTAGGCTTTGTCAGTAGCTTTTTCGATTAATGATTCATATTTCTGCAGATTGTTTTGCAGTAATACTTTGGATAGTTCGTGCTGGTCGGGCAGATTGCCGGTTTGCAGCAGGATGTTTTCCAGGTAGTCCATTTCACGTTCCGGATGTGCTTTGGAAAGGAGACGGTAGAACAGGGAATTCCAGTTTTTTTGTTTCCATGTAACGAGGTAGTCATCGATCACATGTCGTTCTGCGCTTTTGATCAGGTCCTGTAAAAATTTGCGCAGGGGCGTAAATTTCAATGGTGCCAGGTCGAAGTTGTTGCCATCACTGGAATAGCTGATCAGTTGTGATCCTATTTCTTCCGGTGTGCAGCCTCTTTGTTGCAGGAAGCTGGTGAAATAGCTGAATCGTAGTACAATAGAAGAGGAGGTGCCTGGCATGTCCATCATAGGAACGATCCTCGTCAAAAAAACATGTTTGCAGACCTTCCAGGTGTTAGGTGCTGCGATGAGTTGTAATACCAGGCGGTCATTGTCGTTCCAATGTTCCGGTACCTGAAGTAATTGAATAAATAATCCGAGTGTGGTGGCGTCTTCGTCTGAGTTAAATACGGGTGGTTGAAGTGTTTGCCCTGTAAGGAAATCTACCCCGGTCCGTATAGGTTCATTGTTTTCATAGATAGTCAAGTTCAGTCTTTCAAGCAGAGGTAGTATGTCTTCCTTTTTGTACGGCATAAGGTATAAATAGATTCATTTATTTTTTCAGCACAATATCTTCTTTTGCGGCCCATTGTGCAACATCCTGTTTGCTCAATGCCATGGCCATCATATCCGGGAATTTATCCGGTGAACAGGCGAATACGGGTATTCCCAGGTTGGCGAGAAACTGCGCATTTTCGTGATCGTAGCTTGGTGCGCCATCATCGTTCAATGCCAGTAATACGATTACCTGCACACCTGCTGCTGCCAGGTCGGTAAAGCGCTTACGCATGTTTTTTTCATCGCCTCCTTCAAAAAGGTCTGTGATCAGTACCAGTACGGTGTCGGTGGGCCTGCTGATGATTTGTCCGCAATATTTCAGTGCGGCATTAATATCAGTGCCACCGCCCAGCTGGACGCCAAATAACAGTTCTACCGGGTCCTGTAATTCTTCCGTAAGATCGGCAACGGCTGTGTCAAAAACAACCATTTGTGTTTTTAAGGCAGGGATAGATGCCATGACCGCTCCGAAGATACCGGAATATACCACAGAAGTGCCCATAGAGCCGCTCTGGTCCAGGCATAACACTACTTCTTTGAGTGCTGACCTTTTACGGCCGTACCCAATCAGTGTTTCCGGGATAATAGTTTTATAGGCAGGTTGATAGTGTTGCAGGTTTTTCTGGATGGTCAGGTGCCAGTTTACTTCGTTATGGCGGGGACGCCTGTTGCGCATGCTGCGGTTTAAGCTGCCACTGATGGCCTGTTGGGTAGGCTGCGACAACTTTTTCAGCAGATCGTCCACTACCTTTCTGACTACCTGCCGGGCTGTGTCTTTGGTTTTTTCCGGAATGACCCGGCTCAATGTCATCAGGGTAGCCACCAGGTGTACATCGGCCTCCACATTTTCCAGCATCTCTTTTTCAAAGAGCATTTGGGTGAGGTTGAGGCGCTTCAGTGCATCCTGTTGCATCACCTGTACCACGGAGGAAGGGAAGTAACTGCGGATGTCGCCCAGCCACCGGCTCACATTGGGTGAGGAGGGGCCTAAGCCACCCTGCCGGGTGTTGTCGTACAACGCTTCCAGTGTTTTGTCTACCTGCAGGTCCGTTTTATTCAACGAAAAGGCGGTACCATCATTCTGGGCTCCACCCAGCACGAGCCGCCACCTGCGAACCTGTTCTTCATGCTCCATCTGCTAACAATTTTGAGTCATTCAATCCCAGCATTTGCATCACTACCGGAATACCCCTGGCACCGCGATCATTGTCGATGCCTCCTATGGTAGCGGCTTTTATGCTGGTGCCGCTGCCACCGTTCTTCACTTTGTCGCCCAGTTTTTTTCGTTCCGGGCCGGTAAAGTTAGAAAAGGTGCGGCGTAATAACGGCAATACCTGTATGAAAATATCATTTTCCAGCTGAGAAACCCAGTTATGTACCATTCCCCATAGCTCCTCATCCAGCAGCAGCAAGGTGCCGCTGCCTCTCAGGAAGCCTTCCAGCCAGGCGGCTGCCAGCGATGGCGGGTTGGCGATGGACATGGATACACTAAAGGCCTTGCTGAGCGCTTCTCCCGTGATCACTTTGGCATCGAACAACAAACGCGTGGAATATCCGGCTATCATGGGGGCAGACTGCTCATTACGGGATATCGCCAGTAAGGTTTGCTGCCAGGAGCTGTCAAGATCTTTGTCCTGCAACAGGCTGATGGCATCATTCATGGCGTAGAAAAGATCCAGTAGTGCCAGTGCCGCGTCTTCCGCCACGGAAGTACAGGCAGCTGGTAAACTGATACAGATACGGCCAATCATGCTTTCGGTGATATCATTTACCAGGGCAGCATCCGTTTTCCGTACGTTGCCATACCGGCTGATATTTACAAGGGATGGAATGACTTCCATCAGCTGCAATACATCTCCCGAAGCTGCCGCCAGGTTGTTGATGCGATGAATCAGCACTTCCACAATGGCCGGCAGTTCCGCCGGTATAGCTGATTCCAGCATTTTACATACCTGCTGCAGGGTGCTGGTATTTTCGGCGCTATGGGTCACATAGCGGGTGGTAGCTTCCGCTACCGTATTTCCCCAGGCGCCTTTTTCAATGATGTCTATTGAAAAAGCAGGGTCCCATTGCAGTCGCCATTGCTCCTTAAAAGTACCTTTACCTGCTATCTCGGCACGTTTGCCCCAATAGATCTCCAGTAACTGCAACCGGTGCAGGAAAATACTTCTTTCCAGGTCGGTGTCCTTGCGCAAATCCAGTACATAGTCTTTGAAATCTGCTGTCTGTGGTAACCTTAGTTTCTTCTGCCATTTGGCAATATCTGTTTGCAGTGGAGGAGTAGGCACCTCTACAGGCACTTTCCCGATGCGGTTGCGTACAATGAGCTCATCCCGTATGAGCTGCATGAGGATACTCTCCCCGTTACACAATACACTGAGGGTGGCTTCATTCAGCTCTTCCAGTCCGGGGCGGGAATAATGCCGGAGGGATGCCAGGGAGTTGGCTAACCGTACCGCTTCCATCACATGTGCTACGGAGGTATCCTGTTGTTGTTCCCTGAAAAGTTTTGCTACCAGCGCCATCCAGCGGGTGCCATCATCGGTGGGGTGTTCCCAGATATGTTCATACCATCCCGGTGAGGGAATGCCGGCGCCGTAACCGCTCTCGTAACTTAAACGGCTATACGTCCATGGAATCCAGGTGCATTCCACTTTTGCTTTAGGCAAGCCTTTCAGGAGGTCGTTGTCTTCTTTTTGCCTGGGCATGTTTTGCAGTGCCGGCGCATGCCAGGCGCCACATATCACAGCAATCCGCTGGAACATTTCCTTTTCTGCCAAACGGATACACTTACGCATCCATGCTTCCCGGAGTTGTTCCCGGTAATCTTCTCTCCGGGGTAATTCTTCCCGAAGGGCCTGCATAGCATCGTTTACCGCTTCAAACACAGATGCCTGTTCCAGGCGGTATTCAAACATATGTTCCCACCATCTTTCTCCGTCATCATAACCGGCGGCCGCAGCCAGGTGTGAAATAGGATCACGCTGAGGGATAAACGAAGTTTCGGGTGCTTCTGTAAGAACTTCTTCGTTGTTATTGCGCGCATTGTTATGGTAGCGGGAAGTAGTGCGGAGGGATACATTATTTAATGTAATAAGGGGAGTATCCGTTATATCTCCGTCAGGAATTTCACCCGGTCCTTCTCCTGCTGCCTCCTCTGCTGCTTTTGCCGCCGCCTCATTTTCAATTCCGAATACATGTGCCAATGGAAGATCCATGAAGCGGGCATGTATGCGATGTTGCTTTGCATATAACATGGCTTGCCACTCCGGCGAAAAGGCCGCGAACGGATAGAAGCAGGCTTTCTGCGGACTATCCGGCTGATAGGCAAGGATGGCTACCGGAGGCTGCAAATCCTCATGGCCTGCCCATTGCAGTAAAGCATCTGCTTCCGGTGGTCCTTCTATCAGCACAATATCCGGTTGCAGCTCTTCCAGAAAAGCTTTTACATTCCTGGCAGAACCAGGTCCGTGGTGCCGGATACCTAAAATATGTACAGACATATGTAGCGCTTAATCGTAAAATAAACTTGTTTTCTGAGGTTGGTATCTCTAGAAATCACAAAATTACAAATTGCTGATTATCAGTTTATATGAAATGGTTGATTGGTAATAAACAATAAATAGAAACGACTAATTTATGCTGCAGCGAGTGATCTGTCTGCATCATCTTCATTTCTATCTCCATCATTCGTCAATGGCTATTTATTTTGTCATCATCCACTCATGATGGATACAATTTCCAACCCTTCCAGGGACCAACTTTACCCTAAACTAAATCCCTGCAGGCCCGGTATACGTCTTTCCAGTCTTCCCGGGTTTTCACCACCGTTTCCAGGTATTCCTGCCATACCAGTTTATCCTGCACCGGATCTTTCACCACTGCACCGATAATACCGGCGGCCAGATCTGCTGCATTCAGTCTTCCATCACCAAAATAGGCAGCCAGGGCTAACCCATTGTTAACCACGGAAATAGCTTCTGCCGTACTCAACGTGCTGCCGGGAGATTTTAGTTTTGTTTTACCATCCAGTGTCACACCATTGCGCAGTTCGCGGAAGATGGTAACGATACGACGGATTTCTTCCAGCGCAGGTTTTTCTGCCGGGAGTTCCATCACTTTTTCGAAGCTTTCCACCCGTCTTCTCACGATATCAATTTCTTCTTCCATAGAATCAGGTACCGGCAGTATAACGGTATTGAACCTACGTTTTAATGCACTGGATAATTCGTTCACCCCTTTGTCACGGTTGTTGGCCGTGGCAATCACATTGAATCCTTTAGTAGCCTGTACTTCTGTATTCAGTTCCGGGATAGGTAGTGTTTTTTCAGACAGAATGGTAATCAGGGTATCCTGCACATCAGCGCCTATACGGGTCAACTCTTCTATTCTGACTACTTTACCATCCTGCATGGCCCGCATCACCGGCGTTTCCACCAATGCATTTTTAGACGGTCCTTCTGCGAGGAGGCGGGCATAGTTCCAGCCGTAGCGGATACTTTCTTCACTGGTACCGGCGGTACCCTGTATGATCATGGTGGAATCACCGCTGATGCCGGCTGCCAGGTGTTCACTCACCCAGCTTTTGGCGGTACCGGGCAAACCATATAACAACAGCGCGCGATCTGTAGCCAGGGTAGCCACGGCAATTTCCATCAGGCGTCTGCTGCCAATATATTTAGGAGTTACTTCAAAACCATTTTTCAGTTTGCCGCCTATCAGGTAGGTGACTACAGACTGGGGAGATAACAACCAGTTATGCGGGCGCTTTTCGGAGTCCTGCTTTTTCAGTTCTTCCAGCTCTTCTGCAAAAAGCTGTTCGGCATGATAACGTAAAATGTCTGACATGGGATGTTGATTTAGCTTTTAGCTGTTGGCCTTTAGTTATTGGTAAGGGGTTTCAGCTGTTAATATTATTTGTTGAAACTCCCGGGTAGCTGGCTTTTAGCCTGTAAGAGCCGGCCCAGGTGAACTTTTATATTATTCCAGTAGCCTACATGATAAGATTCTGTTGGCACAATATCATCGAGCGTAGCAGTGATGGCTACGGGTATCTGACGGATCACATTATTCATGAACAGCTGGTTATAGGTATAAGGTTGTGTGGCCGCATACCGCATTATCCTGGTACATAAAGGCACACTCCATTCCTCCGGGTTGTTGCTGGCATATTTGATGATCGTTTCCGGGTGTTCATCAAAGAATTTCTCGCTGAACTGCTGTTGTTGATCTGTTGGCAGCATCGGAATGATATCAATATAGAATGTTTCACTGTACTGCATAAACGTAATGGCCCGTTGCCGATCCTCAAACCAGGTAATGGCTTGCACCAGCGCCGGTACGAAGGGTTGCAGTGTTTCATATTGCCCGAACAGCCTCATTACTTCTGCGGTAGACCGCCCGAAATGGGTTTCCCAGCGGGAAGGATCTACCAGGCTGATTAACTGATAGAGGATATGTGTTTCGTCTGATACCTTTTTATTATTGCTGAGTTTTTCGATACCACTCTGAAAAATACGGTCGTCTTTTAAGTCCGGCAGGGCTATCACTATATGGCCATCATCCTGGAGCTGTATTGCTCCGGCTAATACCTGCCAGTATTGCTCATGCAGGGAAGAACCAGGAAGTTTTTTCAGCAGGCGGATGACGGTTTCTTTTACCTGCTTGCTTTTTTCGCTTAGCAAAGATTCCAGCCATTCAATGTCTGTTTCATGTGGTGGCTGTTCCAGCACTGTCAGTAACTCAGTTTTTACAGTGGCGCTTTCTTTGGACCAGGTTTGCTCCAGCCAGGTGCGGGCCATAACGGGATCCGTTGCACGTAATTCTTTCAGTGCTTCTACCCGTTGCGCGGTAGCGCCATTTTCCCATCTTTCTTCCAGTGTTTCTGCCACCCGGGAAAAGTTCCAGTCGGGGTTAAATTGCCCCAGCCATTCGGCGCGATAACCACCGGCAGCAGCGGTGAGTACCCGGAGTGATTTATTGCGCCATGCTTTATCCAGCATCACGGGTAACTGCGCAGGAGGCAGCAACAGGTTAGCTTTGGTGCAGTATTCCAGCCATAGTTGCAGCAGTTGTATGCTGTCTGTTTCCAGTACGGGTTGCAATACGCGGATAGCTGCAGGCGGACAATAGGATTTGGTTTCAGCAGCACATACCGCTATGGGTTGAATGGCAGCAGTCACCGGTTGGGTACCACTTTGCCGGTAATTATAGACAACGGACGCCAGTTGCAGGAACTGTTCTTCTTTATCAGCCGATGCGTTGCCGAGGATTTGCTCTGCTGCCGCCTGCAGCGGACCATTCAAGCCCTGGCTGTCGGCTTGCTTTTTGGCGGTTCCCAGCAGGGCGGTATTGATGATATTATTCCAGCGCTCCATTATAATATTTTGTATTCATGTTCATGCCATACCCCGATTGGTTCATACTGCATTTCCCGGCCGGTAACGGCCATATGCAGCGGGGTACCTCCGCTAAGCGCCAGTAGTTTCCAGATATGCGGGAATCCTTTTTTTACCGGCATCAATTGCTGCCGGCTATCCTGCAGCCACCATTGTTCCTGGTGCCATACCGGGGTGAGACCCGCAATCGTATATACCTGGTCGTTATACACCGGCAGTACGGCGCAGATATCAGTTTGGGCAGATACCACTTCTTCCCATCCGGCAAAACCACTGAAGGTATGATCCGGGGGAACTGTCATTTGTTGTTTAATAATGGCCCGGAGTGGTGCGGCAGAAGGGTAGTATACCAGTTCTGCCGGGATGGTGGTGCCGGGGGTAATAGGATTGGCGATAGTGCTCTGGCCGCGTACAAAAAACTGCAGTATCAATGCACGGCGTTGTGTACGGATGCCGTATAGCCAATACCGTTCTACTACAAGACGGTCTTCTTCTGTGGTTTGTTTGCCCAGTACCCGCCAGGTGTCTGTAACACCGGTTTGTTCTTTCAGTTCTTCCTGAGCTTGTGCAAAACCAATCAGACTGCGAATATCCTGCTGTAATGGTTCCGGTAGCTGGTCGAGGTGCTGATAGCCCTGAATCACCAGGTAAATGCGTATCAGCTGGTTCATGAAAATGGTTTGCCACCCTTCATGGAAGTAGCTGATATCGGCGAGTTCGCGCATCATGGCAGCCAGGCCGGGGGCCTGGGCATCTACCATACGGCGAATCATATTTTCAAAGAAGGAGGGATCTTTTTCAGGCAGGTCCATGATGCCATTGCGTACCAGGTCTTTTATCCAGCGCAGTAGTTCCGCAGTACCATCGCTGACTTTCTGCTGCCTGGCCTGTTGTCTTTTGGCCTGGGCGGTGGTGTCTACCTGTTTGTCAGTTGCGCTGGCGGCTACTGTTTTCTTTTCTTCTCTTTCGGCACGTTTGGCTAACCATTCGCTGACCCATGCAGGAGGTGTTTGTTCCGCAAAGGAGTCGGGCTGCCTGGAATATTGCAGTAACAGTCCCAATCCATGTTTGCAGGGAAACTTACGGCTAGGGCAACTACATTTGAATGCCATGTTACCGGTATCTATTTGTGTCTGGTATGGTTTGCTGCCGCTACCCTGGCATTCTCCCCATAACGCATTATCGCCAACGCCTTTGCTGACCCATTTGGCCGGGTTGGCCAGGTCTTTCCCGGATTTACGGGAAGAGTCATCAGGCGCCATAGCAAGCACTTGTTCGTCGGATAGGTTCAATGGATTAACGATTTAAGGCACAAAGTAAATAATTCCATAAAATAAAAAACCAAATATCAAATAACACTACGCAGTGTATTTGGTATTTGGTTCAATATCTGGTATTTTTTATTGCTTAAAGAAAGCCCAGTTCCAGCTTTGCTTCTTCACTCATCATTTCTTTAGTCCAGGGTGGATCAAAAGTAAGATGTACATCTACGTCAGAAACGCCTTCAATATTTCTTACTTTTTCATCTACTTCGCGGATAATATCTCCTGCCACCGGGCAACCGGGCGCAGTAAGGGTCATATCGATACCAATCCGGTTATTCTCCTTGATCTTGATTTCGTATACCAGTCCAAGTTCCATGATGTTCACCGGAATTTCCGGATCAAACACGGTTCTCAGCTGTGCTTCTATCAGTTCTCTTAATGTTGCTTCACTCATTGCTGGTTAATTTTTGCCTGGTAAGCGATGGAATACAGCTTCATTTGTTTCAGCATACTCAGTAACCCGTTGGAACGGGTAGGGGAGAGATGACTGCTCAAACCAATGGCGTCAATGAAATAGATATCTGCTGCTGCAATGTCTTTTGGCGTATGCCCGGAAAGTACATAAATCATCAGGCTGACCAGTCCTTTGGTGATGACTGCATCACTGTCGCCGGTAAAAAACAATTTCCCGTCTTTCAGTTCTGTATGCAGCCACACACGTGATTGACAGCCTTTGATCAGGTTGTCCGGTGTTTTAAATTCTTCTGCAATGAGTGGTAATTCCTTACCTAACTGGATGATATATTCATATTTATCTTCCCAGCTGCCCATCATCGAAAAATCCGATACTATTTCTTCCTGTATTTCCTGAATCGTCATATTCACCTGTTTACAAAAGCATGGAGGCGGCTCTTTTAATGCCGGCTACCAGTTTGTCTATTTCTTCCCTGGTATTATAAAAAGAGAGTGATGCACGAACGGTACCGGGGATCTTAAAGAGATCCATCAGCGGTTCGGTGCAGTGATGTCCTGTTCTTACAGCGATACCTTGCTGATCCAGCAGTTCGCCCATGTCAAAAGGGTGAATGTTGTGTACCAGGAAGGAAATCGCACCACTTCTGTTGGCCGCATCTCCGATAAAGCGGATACCATCAATTTTACGGAGTTCCTGCATTGCATATTCCATCAGTTCTTCTTCCCATTGCTGGATATTGGAGATGCCGGTCTTTTGTAAATATTCAATGGCAGTCCCCAGCGCAATGGCGCCTGCAATATTAGGGGTACCGGCTTCGAATTTATACGGTAATTCGTTATAGATCGTTTTCTCGAAAGTGACGGTCTTGATCATATCGCCACCACCCTGGTAAGGGGGCAGTTTATCCAGCCATTCCTTTTTGCCATAGAGCACACCGGTGCCGGTAGGTGCATAAATTTTATGGCCGGAAAATGCGAGGAAGTCTACATCCAGGGCCTGCACATCAATACTGATATGTTGAATGGCCTGTGCGGCATCCAGCAGTACCGGTATATTTCGTGTATGCGCCAGCGTGATGATATCCTGTACCGGATTCACGGTGCCCATCGTATTGGAAACGTAGGTAACGGCAACCATTTTCACGGAGTCGTCCAGCATGGCTTCGTAGGCATCCATCAGCAGTTCACCGCGCTCATTGATAGGGATTACCTTCAGTGTGGCGCCGTTTTCTTCGCAAACAATCTGCCAGGGCACTATATTGCTATGGTGTTCCATGGAAGAAATGATCACGCTATCGCCTGCCTTCAGGAAACGACGGCCCATGGTATTGGCTACCAGGTTGATACCGTCTGTAGTGCCTTTGGTAAAGATGACTTCGTGTGGATCTGCTGCGTTGATAAAGCCGGCTACGGTGATACGGGCTTTTTCGTATGCATTCGTTGCTACCTGGCTCAGGTGGTGTACACCCCGGTGCACATTGCTGTTATATTCTTCATAGTAGCGGGCTTCCGCTGCTATTACTACCTGCGGCTTCTGCGTGGTTGCTCCGTTGTCGAGGTATACCAGCGGTTTGCCATGTACCTGTTGCTGCAGAATAGGAAAATCCTTTCTGATCTGCGTTACATCCAGGCCGGCGGTCACTATGTTAGCAATATGTTCCATTGTAATTTTAGTTATTCATGATCTCCGCAATCTGCTCCTGCAGGTAATGTTGCAGGGCTGGTACCTTTATGGCATCTGTAATGTCATGAGAGAAAGCATTTACCATCAGCGCTTTTGCCGCATCTTCACCTATGCCACGGGAGCGCAGGTAGAACATGGATTCTTCGCTGAACTGACCGGCAGTAAAACCATGGCTGCATTTTACATCATCGGCATATATTTCCAGCTGAGGCTGAGAGTTAATATCTGCTTTGTTGCCCAGCAGCAGGTTATTGTTCTGCTGGAATGCATTTGTTTTCTGCGCTTCCTGGTGTACCAGGATTTTACCGGTGAATACGCCATTGGCATTATCCAGCAGTACGCCTTTGTACAGCTCATTACTGTTGCAGTCAGGCATGATATGATCCATGAAAGTATGGTTATCTACATGCTGATGTTTGCTGGCAATATATAAACCGTTCAGATTAGTTTCAGTATGACTGCCATTCAGTGCCACGCTCAGGTTATTACGGGTGAACGGGGTATTGGGCAGTGTGAAATTAAAATGATGATAACGGCTGTCTTTATGTTGCTGTGCAGCAGTGGTATGTACTTCGCGGAAGCTTTCTTCTCCTTGTTGTACATTATAATGCCACAGTTCTGCATTTTCCAGTATCACGGTTTCCAGTACACTGTTGGCAAAAGCCACAGTAGCGGTTTCCGGATGAACAGAGCTTTCGATAATCGTAGCGGCAGCACTTCTGTTCAGTACCCATAAATGACGGGGCTGAATAACAGCGTGCGCTGTGCAGGAATATACGTGTACTACGTGTATTGGTTTTTCCAGTACAGTATTGGCAGCCAGTTCTATATACAAACCATCTGCGAAGAGGGCGGTATTTAACTGGGCCATTGATTCGCCGGCCAGGTGTTTCTGTTCGTTGAAATACGTAACAAAACCAGGAGCAGTAGTGTTTGCGCTCATTGCGCCCACCGTGATGCCTTTACCTTCGGGCAGGGTAGACTGATCTGCCTGCAGGTGGCCGTTTACCAGTACTATACGGTAGCAATCCAGTTCAGGAATTGCTTTGCTTTCTGCTACCGCAGCGGAAACCGGTGTAGCAGTGGTCAGCAATTCATATGGAAATTCTTTCAGATAGCGCTGAATATTCGTGTAGCGCCATGCTTCTGTTTTCAGCGTAGGAAGTCCTGTTGCTGTGAAACGCTCCAGCGCCTTGCGGCGGATGTCGTGCAGTGCTGCAGTAGCAGGAGTGGATACCTGTGCTGACAGTGCATTTACATCTTCCGTTAACGCCTGGTAAAATGGCAATATCATATCGCTTGTCATAATTCGTTTTATACAGATTCTTTCAAATGTAATTCCTCTTTCAGCCAGTCGTATCCTCTTTCTTCGAGTTCCAGTGCCAGTTCTTTGGTACCGGTTTTGATGATACGGCCATTGTATAATACATGCACAAAGTCAGGTATGATATACTCCAGCAGGCGTTGATAGTGAGTAATCACTACGAAGGATTTCTCTGCATCACGTAATTTGTTTACACCATTTGAAACAATACGCAGTGCATCGATATCTAATCCGGAATCTGTTTCATCCAATATTGCCAGCTGTGGATCCAGCATAGCCAGTTGGAAAATTTCGTTACGTTTCTTTTCACCACCACTGAATCCTTCGTTCAGAGAACGGTTCATCAGGTTGGAATGGAAATCTACCAGTTGTTGTTTTTCTTTGGTCAGCTTCAGGAACTCTCTTGCTTCGAGGGCAGGGAGGCCTTTATACGCCCTGATTTCATTCAGTGCAGTTTTCATGAAGTTGAGGTTAGAAACACCGGGGATTTCAACAGGGTATTGAAAAGCCAGGAATACACCTTCACGGGCGCGATCTTCCGGAGCCATGTCCAGCAGATTTTTGCCGTTGAACCATACCTCACCTTCGGTGACAGTATAGTTATCACGACCCGCCAAAACAGAAGCCAATGAGCTTTTGCCGGAACCGTTAGGTCCCATGATAGCGTGCATTTCTCCTTTGTTTATTTCGAGATTAATGCCTTTCAGAATTTTTTTCCCTTCTACTTCTGCGTGCAGATTTTTAATCGTCAGCATGTTTGTTTTTTTCGTTCTGTATGTATTAGTTGGATAATGAATTATCCAACGCTTCCTTCAAGTGTAATAGATAATAATTTCTGTGCTTCCACTGCAAATTCCATTGGCAGCTGGTTCAGTACTTCTTTCACATAACCGTTTACGATCAGGGCTACCGCTTTCTCACTGTCGATACCACGTTGATTCAGGTAGAAGATCTGATCTTCTCCGATTTTGGAAGTGGTAGCTTCATGTTCGATCATCGCCGTTTTGTTCCTGGATTCGATATACGGGAATGTGTGAGATCCGCATTGGTTACCGATCAGCAGGGAGTCGCACTGAGTGAAATTGCGGGCATTGTCTGCACGGGGACCAACGGATACCAGTCCGCGGTAACTGTTGTCGCCACGACCAGCAGAAATACCTTTGGAAATGATGCGGCTTTTGGTGCCTTTTCCGATATGGTGAATTTTGGTACCGGTGTCAGCAATCTGTTTGTTACGGACTACTGCTACGGAATAAAATTCGCCTTCAGAATAATCACCCTGCAGAATTACACTGGGATATTTCCAGGTAATAGCAGAACCGGTTTCCACCTGTGTCCAGGAGATTTTGCTGGAAGTACCTTTGCAGATACCTCTCTTGGTCACGAAATTATAGATACCACCTTTACCGTCTTTATCACCGGGATACCAGTTTTGTACGGTAGAATATTTTATTTCAGCCTGCTCCATGGCTACGAGTTCCACTACTGCAGCATGCAGTTGATTTTCATCACGCATAGGCGCCGTGCAACCTTCCAGGTAACTTACATAGCTGTTGTCGTCTGCAATGATCAGGGTACGTTCAAACTGTCCGGTGTTCTGCGCATTGATACGGAAGTAAGTGCTCAGTTCCATCGGGCAACGAACGCCTTTCGGAATGTATACGAACGAACCATCGGAGAATACCGCAGCGTTGAGCGCAGCAAAGATATTGTCCGTATGAGGCACCACACTACCCAGGTATTTTTTTACCAGGTCAGGATGTTCCTGCACCGCTTCACCGAAAGAGCAGAAAATTACGCCCATTTCTTTCAGCTTGCCTTTGAAGGTGGTTGCCACAGAAACGCTGTCAAATACAGCATCTACTGCTACGCCGGTCAGTGCTTTCTGTTCGTTCAGGGGAATACCCAGTTTGGCGAAAGTCGCCAGCAGTTCAGGATCTACTTCATCCAGGCTGTTGAGCGTTATTTTCTTTTTTGGCGCTGCATAATAAGAAAGTGCCTGCAGATCAAGCTTAGGCATTTCAAAATGCTGCCATTTAGGGAATTCCATTTTCTTAAATGCGGCAAATCCTTTCAGGCGCCACTCCAGCAGCCATTCAGGTTCATTCTTCTTCGCCGAAATAAAACGGATGATATCTTCATTCAGCCCGGGAGGAGCTATATCCATTTCAATATCGGTGCTAAAGCCAAACTCATACTCCTTATTGGCTATATCATCAATTATTTCGTTACTGTTGATCATACAAGTTTAAAATTTATACCCCGAAGCTTTCGCCGCAGCTACAGGTTCTGGTTGCGTTAGGATTGTTAAAGAAAAGGCCTTTGCCGTTCAGTCCATCGGAAAAGTCCAACTCTGTACCATACAGGTACAACAGGCTTTTCATTTGTACCACTACTTTAATGCCTTTATCTTCAAATATCTGGTCGCCTTCCTCTTCTGTTGCTTCAAATTTCATCACATATTCGAGGCCTGAGCAACCACCACCTTTTACGCCTACACGTACAAAGGTACCCGGCGCATGATGTTCTCTTTCCATCAGCGCTTTGATATATTCTCCTGCTTTTTCTGAAACGGTTATCATACTCAGAATTTGTTTTGATTAGCTATCACCGGTTTCCCGGTGTGTTTCCACGATTTATCCTTCAATACCTGCTACCACATGCGACTTTGCCGCACACAGTAGCTGCACCATCGTATCCAGTTTGTTTTTATAAAACGCAGTCAACCCGCGGGTTTGCGGGTCATACAGGTTATCTTTTAAAATAGGCAGGGAATATGGTAATACCCATGCTCTTAAGGCCTTCGCCACTGCATCCATCGCATTAATACCCTGCATGGCCTGTGTGCCGTCTGCCCAGGAGAGCAAAGCTACAACCTTTCCTGTTAAATAAGGACGCTGGTTCTTACTGGTCATTTCCAGCCAGTCCAGGCAGTTTTTCATAGCACCTGTCATGCTGCCATGATATAATGGTGTCATCCATATATGAAGATCGGCCTTGCAAAACGCTGCACACATCGCCTCTACTGCGGGCGGTTTAAGCCCCGCTTCCTCTTGGGAAAAGAAGGGGATTTGTGTGTTACCCAGACTAAATATCTCAGGCGAAAACCCTTTTTCCTGTAATTTCTCCGTCAGATACACCGCCAACTGGTTAGAAGTGGCATAAGGACGGTCATCTATAGCACCATTAAATATCAGGACGTTCATTAATATCTAATATTTAGAGATTTAAGTGATTATGAGATTATGTTTTGATGGACTACCGCTCACAATCATCAAAATCCCAAAATCTTTTTTTTAGCTTTCACAAAAATACCGATATTTGATAATAAAACAAGTAATAACTTGGAAAATTATCCAATACGAACCAAGAATGCTGCCGAACGGTTTTTGACATTGCTCAAGACCCGGGGACCGCTGTCTGCAGCCGAACTGGCGAGTGAATTGGGTATTACCGGAGAAGGTGCCCGGCTTCAGTTGCTTAAACTGGCAGAAGAAGGTTTGGTGCACTMCGAAAGCACGTCCAGAGGCGTTGGACGCCCCGTTTTAATCTGGAGTCTCACCCCATTGGGCAATGCCCGTTTCCCGGATACACATACCGAACTCAGCCTGCAATTAATACAGACCATTAAAACTGTTTTAGGCAAGGAAGCACTCGACAATGTAGTCAATGCAAGAGAAAAAAATCAGCTCGAAAAATACAGCAGCGCCCTGCAGGGTGTAAACGGCCTCGAAAACAGGTTGACTTCGTTCGCTGCCATCCGCTCCGGTGAAGGCTACCTGGCAGAATGGAAAAAAGAGGGCGACACCTACTTCTTCATAGAAAATCACTGCCCGATCTGTTGTGCCGCCTCTGAATGCGATAACATCTGTACCTCCGAAATGAGAACATTTGTCAGCATCCTCGGCGAAAAAATGAACGTGTCCCGTATGGAACATATCATCAACGGTGCCCGCCGTTGTGTTTATAAGATCGAAGCAGAATAATCCTTTATTTTAATATCAATACCAGCGTACCGGCAATAATCAACCCGGCACCGATGGCTGTTTTCCAGGTAAGCGCCTCATGCAGGAATACCGCCGCCAATATAATGGTAAGGGCTACACTCAGTTTATCTACCGGCGCTACCTGCGACACCTTTCCCACCTGCAATGCCTTGAAATAAAAAATCCAGGAACAACCCGTTGCCAGTCCTGACAATACCAGGAACAACATACTGTGTTTGGAAATCGCTCCGAAATTTTTGTACTCACCCCTCGCCAATACAATCGCCCAGGCCATGATCAGAATGATCACCGTCCTGATGGCAGTGGCCAGGTTGGAAGGAATATCCGCCACCCCGATTTTTGCAAAAATAGCAGTGAGCGCCGCAAAGACAGCAGATAATAAAGCGTAAATCCACCACATAGCACAGTGTTTTGAGGTTCTAAATTATAGATGGAAACTGTATACATTCTGTAGCGGCGGCAATAACCCCTATATAATTTTGTATCCCAATATCTTCAGACTTCTTTCCACACCATCAAGTACTGCAATTTCCGGAAGATGCGCCCACTCTTTGAAACCTATGTCAGTAAATAGTTTCAGGCTGGGTTGATTATGCGCAAAAATAAATCCGAGCAGGGTTTGCACGCCAAACTGAGGCGCTACTTCAATCGCATAACGCAGTATTTGTTTGCCCAAACCTTTGCCACGGGCAGATTCATCTAAATAAATACTGACTTCTACGGTGCCATTGTAAGCCGGGCGACCATAGAACGACTGAAAGCTCATCCAGCCTACATTGTTCCCATCCAGATCAATCATCCACAGCGGACGCAGGGTAGGGTTGTGTGCATGAAACCAGGGCAAACGACTCTCTGGTGTTACAGGACTGGTATCGGCTGTCACCATTCTGCCGGCGATAGTACTGTTATAAATTTCAACGATCCTTGGCAGATCTGATGCTGCCGCATGCCTGAATTCCAAACTCATGGTATATATTAATTAGTAAATAGACTCCCGGGTATGTTCATGCCTTAAAAGACTGTATAGTTCCGCATTCACAAATTTTCCTTTTTCGAAGAAGGCATCTCTTAAAAAGCCTTCGTAGTGGAAACCCAGCCTGGACAATAGTTTCGAAGAGGCAATGTTCTCCGGATCCACAAAAGCCTCTATCCGGTTAAACTGTAACTCCTCGTAACCGTAAGTGAGCATAACCCCTATTGCTTCTTTCATAATGCCTTTGCCCCAGAATGCCGGCCGAAGATCGTAACCAATTTCAGCTTTGAAATGGGGCTTGTTGATCTTATGATATCCACAGGTACCAATCAATTCATCTTTTCCTGCCAGGGTAATCGCCCAGCGCATACCTTCCTCATCTTCCAGGCTTTTACGGAAGAATTGAATAATGTGGGTTGCCTCGCTGATATTTGAAAAAGAATCAATGTCCATATATTTTGTTACCGCATCATCTGAAAAGTGATGGAACAGGGTAGCAGTATCTTTTTCTTCTATAGGTCGCAATACCAGGTTGCCGGTGCTTAAAACGGGTAAATGCATAATACTGTTGCCGGTTTAGGTTGAAGCAAAGCTAACAGATATTGGTAAATTGTCCACACCATCTTTGATTTTAATGTGGCTTTAATGAACGCCGGAGTAAACAATCCTACTTTTGCAAGGGTTATTGCTTTTAATTATTAGCTATGAAAATATTGGTGATAGAAGATGAAACCAAGGTAGGTGCCTTTATAAAAAGAGGACTGGAAGAACACCACCACCAGGTGGAAGTATGTACCGATGGTATAGCAGGACAACAAGCCGCCTTGGAGCAGGATTATGACCTGATCCTGCTGGATATTATGTTACCGGGTATCAATGGGATTACCCTCTGCAAAAATTTGCGTACACTGGAAGTCAGTTCACCCATTCTGATGTTGACAGCCTTAAATGCTACACAGGACATCGTGGATGGATTAAACGCCGGTGCTGATGATTATCTCGCCAAGCCATTTCATTTCTCCGAACTGGTAGCCAGAATTCATGCGCTCTCCCGCAGAAAAAGCCAGTTTCACCAGGAACAGGCCATTCTTACTTTTGCGGACCTGCAATTGAATACCAACACCAAAACAGCCAGCAGGGAAGGGCAGGAGATCACGCTCACTGCAAAAGAATATGCATTGCTGGAGCTGTTGCTTAAAAATACCGGTAAGGTCCTTTCACGCGCACTCATTTCAGAAGCCGTATGGGGACTGGAATTTGATACCGGTACCAATACCATAGATGTATATGTTAACTATCTCCGGAATAAAATAGAAAAAGGCTTTGCCGGTGAAAAGCTAATCCATACCGTAGTAGGAATGGGTTATGTTATGAAACAGAAATAAGCTGTTAGCCTTTAGCTATTAGCTTATTTTTTATTTCTTAACAACAAAACACTAGCTAAAAGCTAATGGCTAAAAGCTCATGAAAATACGTCATCGTTTATCACTCCAGTTCACGCTCATTTCAGGTATTATACTGACCATCGTTTTCGTACTGATATACCTGTTATCTGCCCAGTATATTCAAAACAGTTTTTATAAACTGTTGCAGATGCGAGCCCTGGTGACTGCCCAGGTATACCTGGAAAAAGATGAACTGACCAAGAAGAAATTCCTTGAAATAGAAAAGAGCTACCGGGAACGGATACCCGATGAATCCTCCAATATATATGATCAGCGCAACCAGGGGGTATTTATAGAAAAAACAAAATACAACTGGCCGGCGTCTATGTTGGAAACTATCCGCCATAGGGAAGTATACCGGTTCCGCTTCCAGGAAGAATCCGGCCTCGGTATTTATTATCCCGACAACCAGGGCAATTTTGTAGTGATTGTAACTGCCCGTAATACCATGGGGGTACAACAACTGAATTACCTGATGTGGATATTGATCGTGATGTTCCTTGTAGCATTACTGATTACCTTTGTGATGGGCCAATGGTATGCCAGCAGGGCATTGGAGCCCATTAAAAGTATTAACCGGCAGGTGAAAAATATTCGTTCCAATAACCTACATATGCGCGTACAACAAGGACGCAATAAAGATGAAATAGACGAATTGGCCACAAATTTTAATGGGCTGTTGCAGCATATGGAGCAGGCCTTTGATATGCAACGCTCCTTTGTATCCAATGCTTCCCATGAGTTGCGCACACCACTGACCACCATCATCGGGGAAATAGAAGTGACCCTTCAGAATGAACGCAGCCGCGAAGATTATATCCAAACATTGGGTACACTACTGGGAGAATCAGAGAAGCTGAAAATTATTACTGATGGGCTGTTACAGCTAACCAGGTTAGATGTTATCCTTACAGATACCAATTCCGAAATGATCCGGCTGGATGAATTGTTATGGGAAATACAGGAGTTCTGGCAACTTAAAACACCCACGGCACGATTGCTTGTAAAGTTGAATGACATGCCCGCAGATGCTGCACAACTCTGTATTCGGGGGAATCGTTCCCTGATGATGCTGGCATTGCAGAATATCATCAGGAACGCTTTCAAATTTTCGTATAACCGTAATGTTGACTGTCAGTTAACCTTTAGTAGATCCGGGATAACACTGTCTGTAAGCGACCATGGTATTGGTATTGCAGATGCAGACCTGGAAAAAATATTTATGCCGCTTTACCGTGCAGACAATGCCCATGCTTTTGATGGATATGGTATTGGGTTATCGATGACACAAAAGATACTGCAACTGCACAAAGCAGCGATTACTGTGAGTAGTGTGCTGGGGCAGGGAACCACGTTCAATATTTTCTTTCCGCATGTTCAGAAATTCTAATTTTGTTTTAACTTCATTCTAATATGTAGCTAATAGCCTAATGCCATCTTTGCAACGAAAATTAAGTTGTATGATCATTAGACCAGCATTCAGCACCTATCTCGTACTGTTCGCCACCCTATTCCGTTTCACGGCATCGGCGCAGATAAAAGATACGCTCCGGCTCACGCTTCCGGAAGCAGAACAGCAGCTCCTGCAGAAAAACATTCCGTTACTTACGCAGTGGTACAGCATTGATTCTGCCAGGGCAGGTATCATAACGGCTAAGCTGTATGATAATCCGCAAGTGACGTTTGAGAATGTCTTGTACAGTCATACCACAAAGAAATGGTTTGACTTTTCCTACGAAGGACAAAATTCTCTGCAGGTAGAGCAGCTCGTCAAACTGGCGGGTAAACGCAATAAGGCCGTGAAACTGGCGCAGAGCGGTGTTAGAATGAGTGAGTACCAGTTTTATGATATCCTCCGCACGCTACGCTTTTCACTCCATGATAATTTTTATGACCTCTATTATAAGCAACGCTCATTGCAAACATTTGCCAGCCAGATTGCTTTCCTGCAAACCGTTGTAACAGTATTTACCGCACAAAAAGAATTAGGCAATATAGCACCTAAAGAAATTATCCGGATAAAATCCATGCTCTATGATCTGCAGCATGATCACCTGACGTTGCAGCAGGATATACAGCAAACACAATCCGATCTGGCCCTGCTGATCAGAGTTGCTCCCGGTACCATTATACAGCCGCAGTTACCGGATACTGCCACAGACAAACCCATTGAGCAGCAATATAATTTTCAGTCGCTGCTCGATACCGCCCGGTCAAATCGTTATGATCTGAAAATCGGTCAGGAAACCGTGAATTATAATTACCTGAACCTGCGGCTGCAAAAGTCGATGGCCGTGCCGGATCTTCAGGTGGGATTTTCTTTCGATAAGCAGGGTAATTTTGAGCGTAATTACAATGGGTTGAATGTATCCATGCCATTACCTTTCTTTAACCGCAACCAGGGAAATATAAAAACTGCGAAAGCCCTGCTGGAAAGCAGTAAGCTACAGTTACAGGGGCAGGAAGATGAACTCGCACATGAAGTAATGAACAGCTTAGAGCTGGCATTGCAAACAGAAAAACTGCTCCGTGAATTCGATCCCGGATTTGAAAACGATTACGGTAAAATGATGAATGAAGTAGAGAAAAATTACCGTCTTCATAATATCGGGCTGCTCGAATTTATTGACCTGTACGATGCTTACAGAAATAATGTACTTAAAATGAACGAACTGAGATATGACAGGCTGCATGCTCTGGAGTCGCTCAATTTCAGTACCGGTGCCCTCATTTTTCATCCCTGATAAATTTCCTGAACATGCAATATTCAATAAAGCACTATATACCTGCAATTGTTATTATTATCTCCACCACTGGTATCATGGCTGGCTGCGGTAGCAAGACAGTTCCGGAAGAGTCCCGTTCATGGACGCTTTCGGACTCTCTTCTCCGCACGCTGGTCGTGGATACCGCTACCGTCAGGCCAGTAGAAAATGAAATACTGCTCACCGGAAAAATTACGGAGAATGAAGATAAAACAGCCCGTATTTTCCCCATGGTCAGTGGTATTGTGACAGATGTAAAAGTACATTCCGGCGATTTTGTGAAAAAAGGACAAGTACTGGCTATCCTTAAAAGCCCTGAAATGGCTGGGTTTACCGCTGATCAGCGTATATCCGTGAACGATATGCAAACAGCCAAACGCAATATGGATGTTGCGGAATCTTTTTACAAGAGCGGGCTGAACTCACAAAGGGATTATGAGGAAGCCAAAAGTAATTATGATAAAGCCGTGGCAGCACATAGTAAATCACAGGCTATTCTGGATATCAATGGGGGCGGCCATCAAACCAATTACGCTGTGAAAGCCCCGGTGCCTGGTTTTATCATCAGTAAAAGAGCCGCTGAAAGTATGCAGTGGCGACCAGATAACACAGACCCTATTTTTGTGATTGCCGACCTCAATAATGTATGGGCCATGATCAACATCTTTGAGTCAGACATCGCCAGTATTCATGAAGGAGATCGTGTACAGATGTCTACTTTATCCTATCCCGATAAATCCTTTTCCGGTACAATCGATAAGATCTATAATGTACTGGATCCCGAAAATAAAGTGATGAAAGCCAGGGTGGTGGTAGATAACCCGGGATTCCTGCTGAAGCCTGAAATGTTTGTACGGGTGAAAGCTAACCGTCATGCGGATAGTAATGTAGTGAGTATTCCTTCGAGGGGGATCATTTTTGATCATGATAAATATTATGTACTGGTGCGGGTGAACTCAAAAAGCGGGGTAGAAATAAGAGAAGTGAATATCGATAAAACCAGCGAAGGACGGGCTTTTATCAATTCCGGCCTGAAAGAAGGCGACCGGGTGATTGCATCCCGGCAGGTATTCATCTATGAAACGCTGAAGGATCAGCAGTAACCGCTAAAGGCCATTATTATGAACAAGTTTATAAAGAAAGTCCTTGCTTTTTCTTTAAGCAATAAATACTTCATTTTTTTTGCGACCGGCGTATTGGCGATTGCCGGCTATGTCAGCTTTAAGCAGATAGGCGTAGATGCATTTCCGGATGTAACAAATACCTCTGTTACTATTATTACTCAATGGCAGGGCCGTAGCGCTGAAGAGGTGGAGAAATTTGTAACACGCCCCATAGAGATTGCCATGAACCGGGCGCAGAAAAAAACGCATATCCGTTCCTCTTCTTTATTCGGACTATCTGTTGTAAAAGTAATTTTCGATGATGACGTAGATGACACGTTTGCCAGGCAACAGATTAATAATAACATTACTTCCGCCGCCCTGCCGGATGGGGTAGATCCCGAAATAGAGCCCCCATATGGGCCTACAGGAGAAATTTACCGGTATACCCTGGAGAGCAGCAAGCTTTCCATACAGGAGCTGAAAACATTGCAGGATTGGGTGATTGAACGCAACCTGCTGTCTGTGCCGGGTGTAGCGGATATTGTAAGTTTTGGGGGAGAAGTGAAGATCTACCAGGTGACCATTGATCCGGACAAAGCAGTACAGTACGATATTACTGCGCAGGAAATGTTCCAGGCATTGTCTAAAAGCAATATCAATGTAGGGGGAGATGTGATCGTTAAAAATGCACAGGCATATGTAGTGCGGGGTATTGGTATTCTCAACAATGTAGATGAAATCAAAAACATCATTGTAGACCATATCAACGGAACGCCTATACTGGTAAAGGATGTAGCAGAAGTAAGTGTGTCGGCGTTGCCCCGACTGGGACAGGTAGGCCGTGACATGGATCATGATGTAGTGGAAGGGATTGTAGTGATGCGTAAAGGAGAGAATCCTGCAGTGGTGATCAAGTCATTGAAAGAGAAGATAACGGAGCTGAATACACGCATTTTACCTGACGATGTAAAGATCAGGGCGTTCTATAACCGGGAAGATCTGATTGATTTCTCTACCCATACCGTACTGCACAATATGATTGAAGGAATCATTTTTGTGACGGTAATAGTGTTCCTGTTTATGGCCGACTGGCGCACCACCATTATCGTTTCGGTGGTGATTCCGCTGGCGTTGCTCTTTGCATTCATTTGTTTGCGCATAAAGGGGATGAGCGCCAACCTGCTGTCTATGGGGGCTATTGACTTCGGGATTATCATAGACGGGGCTGTGGTGATGATGGAGGGCATATTTGTGGTATTGGACCGGAAAGCAAAAGATGTAGGGATGGAACGGTTCAATAAATTGAGTAAGCTGGGGATGATCCGAAAAGCCTGCCTGGAAAATGGAAAGGGCATTTTCTTTGCAAAACTCATTATCATCACCGGGTTACTACCCATTTTTACTTTTGAAAAAGTAGAAGGCAAGATGTTTTCTCCACTGGCCTGGACACTTGGGTTTGCCTTGCTGGGAGCCCTGATACTCACTTTTACCCTGGTGCCGGCGCTGGCCAGTGTGTTGCTGAGAAAGAATGTGCGGGAAAAGCATAACGTGTTCCTGGAATTCATTAACCGTACCACACTGAAGATCTTCAACTATTGTTTCCGGCATCGGCGTATAGCCTTTACCGGGGCGCTGATCGTACTGGCGTTTGGGTTATACTGTTTCAGGTTTCTGGGCACTGAATTCCTGCCTCAGCTCAACGAAGGCGCTATTTACATCCGGGCTACCGGGCCGTTGAGTACTTCGCTGGAGGAGTCTGTGAAAGTAGCCAATGATATGCGGAAGAAGTTGCTCACTTTTCCCGAGGTAAAGCAGGTGATGTCACAAACCGGGCGGCCTAATGATGGTACGGATGCTACTGGTTTTTATAATATTGAATTGCATGTAGATATCTATCCGCAGCAGGAGTGGAAGAGTGGCCTGTCTAAAACCGCCTTGATAGAGAAGATGAATGATAAGCTGGATGGGATTCCTGGAATTACCCTGAACTTTTCCCAACCTATCATGGACAATGTGGAAGAAGCAGTGTCCGGAGTAAAGGGATCTATTGTAGTAAAGCTGTTCGGAGATGATTTTAAACTGATAGAAGATAAAGAAGAAAGAATAGAAAAGATCCTGAAGGGCGTGCATGGCATTGAAGATTTGGGTATCCTGCGCAATATCGGGCAGCCGGAATTACGGATTAACCTCGACCAGCAGAAGATGGCGCTGTATGGTGTTACCACAGAAGACGCCAACTCTGTGATAGAGATGGCTATTGGCGGTAAAGCGGCTACCCGCATATACGAGGGAGAGAAGAGTTTTGATCTTCGGATACGTTATCCCGAAAATTTCAGGGAGAGTGAAATTTCCATTGGTAATCTAACGATCCCGACTATACGGGGCAATAAAATTCCATTAAAAGAAATCGCGGAGATACAGCATATCGTTGGGCCCAGTATGATATACCGCGATAAGCATATGCGTTATGGGGCCATCAAATTCTCTGTGCGGGGCAGGGATCTTGGCAGTACCATTGCAGAAGCGCAGGAAAAAGTAGGAGCGCAGATAAATCTGCCCAAAGGCTATTCCCTTGAATGGGCGGGCGATTTCGAGAACCAGGAACGGGCCACCAGGCGACTGATGCAAGTGGTGCCTATTAGTTTATTACTGATATTCCTGATCCTGTTTATACTCTTTGGCAAAATTAAAGATGCTTTGCTGGTGTTAGGGAATGTACCATTTGCAATTATAGGAGGTATTTTTTCCTTATGGCTTACGGGCATGAACTTCAGCATTTCTGCGGGTATAGGATTCATTGCCTTGTTTGGAATTTGTGTGCAGAATGGGGTGATCTTGCTATCAAAATTCAAGACAAATGTGCGGAACATGCACAAGGCCTCTCATTTCAGTCTGGCGCATGCCATCCTGGAAGGGGTGGAGTCAAGGATCAGACCTGTAGTGATGACGGCCATGATGGCGGCTATAGGACTATTGCCGGCAGCTACCAGTATGGGCATCGGCTCAGAAACAGCGAGACCGCTGGCGCGGGTGGTGATAGGAGGATTAATTACAGATACTTTTTTCAATCTGTTTATTTTCCCGATTATATTTTATTGGGTATACCGGAGAATGCTGAAGAAGGATTCAGGGGATCCTGCATTGCAATAATAATTGGTTGTTGATTATAAGTAAGAAGTTGTTCCGGTAATTCCGGAGCAACTTCTTACTTATATGCTATATCAGGCCGGTGTTTCATCCGGATCTATCTTTTTTATTTTTTTCACTTTGGGCTTGGATTCATCTCCCAGCAATATAGCCCAGGGGTGCATTTCTTCGATATTTTCACAAATGATTTTGATAATGGCTATTGAAGGAATGGCGAGGAACATACCAGGTATGCCCCATAGCATATTGCCCAGTACCACGCCTATAATGGTAATAAGCGCATTGATCTTTACCTTGGAACCAACAATACTGGGAAATAACACATTGCTGTCGAGTACGTGTACGAGGAACAACGCAATACCCGCCTGTAAAGCCTGTATAGGCGTGCCCGTAGCCAGGGTAACCAKTATGATAAGTATAGCGGCCGTTAAGATGCCCACATAAGGAATGATATTAAAGATAGCGGCCATTACTCCCAGCAGGATGGCGTATTTAATGCCTAATATTAAGAACAGCACGGTATTGAGAATGGCTACAATAACCATTTCTATCATCAGTCCGCCTACATAGCTTTTTATGATGGAACGGGTGCTCGCGATCACCTTGAGTAATTTGTCACGATGTTCTTCTCTGAAGATTTTTATCAGGAAGGATACCAGTAACCTTCGGTAGAAGAGAATAAAAAAAGCATACAGGAATACAAATACTACAAATACCAGCAGGGAGGAAAGGGAAAGAAATGTTTGACTGAGAAAGCTGGTGGCGGTTCCCAGGGTACCCATCAAGGCTTTCTCTATGTAGCTTAACTGGGTACTGGAGTTAATATGAAATTTAGCATTCACCCAGTCTTGTGTGGAGCTAATGACCAGCACCAGTTTTTGTTGCAGTTGCGGGAAGTCCGAAATGAAAGATTCCATTTGTTTGCCGAGCAACGTCATGATCAGTGCGATGATGATGATAAAGAGCAGTACCGCCAGAACGGCTGCCATTCCACGGGGAATGCGCCATTTCTCCAGCCTGTGCACTACAGGCAGCAGCATGATGGCAATCAGCATGGCGAACATCAGAGGCACTATAATGCCACTGCCAATATGTGCCACATAAATAACCAGAATGATAGATAACAGGGTGAAGGTGAGTCTTGCGTTAAACGGTAGTTTAAACTCATTCATAGATTTAGTGCTTTTATCAAAGATATTAAAAATCAACGTGTATAACATTACAATAGCTATTATACATTTGTTTGGATGAAAAGATTGCAGTTCCCCGGTGCTTTCATTATTTTACTGGAATGCCGGATAGCTTTTATCCATTAGCTATTGGCAGCTGGTAAAATGCCGATAAAAAATTCAAAGACTTATGAAAAAACTATTTGCCCTCTTATTGCTTGTTTGTAGCGGTGTTTCTTTTTCTTTTGCAAAACCCCTGCCGGTTGATACTTTGCCTGTACGTGGATTTTGTATAGCCGCACCCAGAGCGGACGGACTATCTCCTTTTCTCAGGTTTATAGAAACGGAGCTGGCGCCGCGACATATCAACACATTGGTGCTTCGTGTTGATTTTAATTACCAGTTTAAGTCGCATCCGGAGTTGCGTGATCCCGGCAGTCTTGCCGAGCAGCAGGTAAAACAACTGGTCCAGGCCTGTCGTAAACATAATATCCGGTTGATTCCGCAGATTAATCTGCTGGGGCATCAGTCATGGGCAGGTACCACTACCAACCTGTTGAAGTTGTATCCTGACTTTGATGAAACGCCATGGGTAAAGATGCCGGTAAAGTACGAATGGCCTAATGCGGATGGTTTGTATTGCAAAAGCTATTGCCCGTTGCACCCGGGAGTTCATAAGATTGTTTTTGAGCTGGTAGATGAGATTTGTGATGCGTTTGAGTCAACGGCTTTTCATGCAGGTATGGATGAAGTGTTTTACATCGGAGAAGAGAAGTGTCCGCGTTGCGGAGGCAAAGACAAAGCGGAGCTGTTTGCCGGTGAAGTATGGACGATCCGTAATCACCTGGCCGAGAAGGGCCGTGCGTTGTGGATATGGGGTGATCGTTTGCTGGAAGGTAAAACTACTGGTTTAGGTGCCTGGGAGGCGAGTATGAATAATACTCACCGGGCCGTTGACCTGGTTCCAAAAGATGTGATGATCTGCGACTGGCATTACGAAAGACCGGATAAAACACCTGTTTATTTTGCCATGAAAGGATTGTCTGTTATTACCTGTCCGTGGAGAATGCCGGAGAATGCAAAGCTGCAACTGAAGGATATGTATGATTACCGTATAGCGGCTACCAATGAAATGAAACCGCGTTTTCAGGGAATGATGCAAACAGTTTGGTCTGATGCGGGTAGCTTTCTGGATGAATTTTACGGAAGAAGTAAGCCACAGAAGGATACTGTGAATACGAGTGCCAACTGTTTCCGGGCAGTATTTACCAAATAGCAATTACGAAATACGGAGTTGTGAGAAGATAATAGCGGATGTTCTCCGCGTTTACTATCTTCTCACAACTCCGTAATTCTTCTTCAGTAATGTTTCTTGAGCAACGGAATAAAAATTTCAGAATAACTCGGACCATTGAGTGAAATGAAAAAGTGATTTCCGCTCATTTTAAAGATCCCTTCTTTGCAGTTCATACTGATAAAGTTATACATAGGCACGCCTGCTGTAGCAAAATCCATAGGAACGGGTAGTTTGAGATAGTTGCCTCCGGTGATTCTTTTTGTCATCAGGTAAGAAAAATTTTGTTGCAGTTGCTGATGTGCAGCGGTAGCTGACAACGGAATATGGATTCCGGCAAACATCGATAACTTCTCATAATCGGTAACTGGAACAGCATCCAGGGTACCGGTAATGATCTTGCTTTGAGGCAGGTCGTACAAGGTCTGCATCTTTTTAAATAAAGTATAATGTTGGGTCATCCTGGCAATCATTTCAGCAACAGGATCCTGTCCCCGGGAAATAAGGGAATAATAGAGTATACTATCTGGCAGTTTTACTTTTTCACAGCGTTCATAGCTGAATAAACCGCCGAATGCTTCGCTGCCAAAGGCTGCGGTGATACCTTCTGTAATCTGAAGGGTTCTTCTTTCGTTAGGCAAAATAATAATGCGGCGGAAGTCCTTTGGACTTTCTTTAAAATGTTGCTTGAAAGCTTTGCTAAAAGCTGCTGTGGTAGCGTATCCGCAATGGTCACTTATTTCACCGATATTATAGCCACTATGCCGGAGCAGGCCGGCAGCAAGTTCCAGCCGGTGACGCTTTACATAATGCCAGAACGGTTCTCCCATGTATTCTGTGAAATTGTGGTAGAAATAAGAATAGGAGATTCCCAGTCTTTCTGAAACATCTTTAATATTAAATGGGTCGCTGACATGATCATCTGCATAGGATAAACCCTGTAAAGCAAAATTTTCGAGTTGTTCTTTCGACAGAAGGGCGGACATACAATATGGGGATTTAAATGATTTTCAGTGGATTTCGGTACATGCTGATTTCATCAAAACTCAATCTTTCTCTACATGAACATTATATCTAATTTAATTTTTTTTATGATTACCGGATACGTAAATTTTTATATCGTATTATATTATTGAATATCAATATGATATAAAAGTTGTTGAAGTATTATTATTCATAATATGTTTAATTTTGGTCTTGGGACTTCCTATTATTTTAAAAGAAATAGTAGAAAAAGCTAAAATGGACAAACCGTTAATCATGGGAATAAATAACTTTGGCAGGAGTGTCATGTTCATAGCTCCAGCCAGGTAATTCAATACGGATTTTATAGCATTCAACATATTTTGTCCTATCAATCCTGTTGTGGAGTTGCGGCAGCGCAACGCCATTTCCAGGCGGTAAAAACATAGCAGATACAGGTCGCATAACCTTATTATTATGATAGCCATCATCGTTATTTTATTTTTATTGTTGTGCCTTGGATGGGTATTATTATTCCGTCATTTCAGGGCATTACAAACAGCGAATATCAACCTGATAAAACAGGAGCAGAGAGAAGCTTCGCTATTATACCAGTTACGCGAGGTAAAAGAGAAATATCATAAGCTGGAAGATAAGCTGAGAAAGGTACAGTATGAGCTGTACAGTACAAAACATAAAGAGGATCATAGCTAAGTCCTGACATCCACCTTTTATAGATTTGTTAGTATTGGTTTTACCAATATTTGGTTAGGTTTGTCCCCATGCAGGTAGTTTTTCAAATCACATCCGGTGAATCCGATGTGCAGTTGTCGATGCTGGGACAGCTCCATAATCTTCTCCAACAGGCAGCAGCCACGCAAACACGTATAGCCGTAGAGGTAATTGTGCATGGACATGCATGGAATCTTTTACTCATAGATGGGAATCCCTTGTATGAAAAGGTGCTGTCTTTGCAGGAACGTGCTGTTAAATTTCTTATTTGCCGGAATACCCTGAATGGCCGTCAGCTACAGACAAGCCAGTTGCTGCCTTTGACAGAAATTGTCCCTGCTGGAATCTTTCATCTGATCAGCCGGCAGGAGGAAGGATGGGCTTATATAAGATGTTAGATTAATTGTTTATGAGTTAATTGGTTTATTAGTTTATTTTTACATTTTATTAACCGTGCCGGTATACGTGTGAAAACTATTGGAGGGGGAGCACCAAATAAAAATTGTAATAATAACGTTAAATGGATGCACGATTGAAAAGGACTAACCTCTTAAACTTTAATACATTGAAATTTACAAAATCTACCGGAATACTGTTGTTATTCATGGCAGTTCCATTTCTCACCTTTGCGCAGGACTGGCACGTAGGCGCTTTTCTGKGCATTAGCAATTACAGCGGAGATCTGACCCAGCAAAGGGTAGATATGAAGTACACCCGCCCGGCACTTGGCTTGTTGGTAAGAAAAGATATTAACCGTTACCTCACTATTCGGGCAGCCATTACCTGGGGCATAGCCACCGGGGCTGATAGTACCAATTCATCGAAAGACCTGATAGCGAGGAATCTGAGTTTTCGTTCAAATGTGCTGGAGGGAAGCCTGATCGGAGAATTCAATTTTTTTGACCTGGATGAGAAAGGCTTTACGCCTTACGTTTTTGTGGGCATCGGTGGATTTGGGTTTGATCCTACTGCGAAAGACCAGTCTGGTAACCGTGTACGACTTCGCCCACTAGGTACAGAAGGACAGGGATTACCGCAGTATCCTACCCGTCAGCCTTACGACCTTATGGCTATTTCCATTCCTTTTGGAGCAGGTGTAAAAGCTATACTGAATGACAATTGGACCCTTGGATTTGAAATAGGATTCCGCCCTACCACTACCGATTACCTGGATGACGTAAGTACCACTTACGTAGATCAGAATACATTGCTGGCGTATCGTGGCCAGAAGGCAGTGGATATGGCTTTTCGCGGTGATGAATTAACTGCTAAAGGAACTACTCCTGGGACTTATCCCGCGGATGGTGCTATTCGTGGTTCTGACAAACATAAGGACTGGTATGCGTTCTCCGGATTTACCATTACGTATCGTTTGGGCGGTGATCGCGGATGGGGTAAACAGAAAGCTACCCGTTGTCCGATACTCAGACCGTAATAAATTGATTACTAATATATTGAATGGGTTATTTAGTACTGCAATCCCGGCTTAAAGCCGGGATTTTTTTATTGGCATAGTTGTTGGATTTATGAGTTCAAACAGGTAATAACGCAGCCACCAGCTTATGGCGGACAGCAGAATCACAAATCGCGGAGATAGTAATGAAACGATAGCCGCAAAAATAAGTTGGTGTGCAACTACCTGTTATAACTAACGAAAAAGAAGTGCCATGAAGAAGTTTTTGTTTTTAGCTTCAGTGATGTTGACAGTGGGTAGCGCCAGTCTTTTTGCTCAACACAGGCCGCCACATCCACCGCTGCCACCGAGGCCTCCGTTGCCGGCACATTTTCCACATCCGCCGGTACCGCCAAGGCCATCGCATCACTGGCATCCGCCAAGGCCGCCAATGCCGCCGCATCCACCAAGGCCAGGATACAGACCTCACCGTCATTATAAGCATCATAAGCCTCATCATCGTACTTATCATAGGTATAGCTACGTCGGATATCCGGGAACGGATTATGTTGCTAATAATGTAACAGTAATAGGATCTCCTCTATAAATAAATACACCACAACTTTTATTTGCCAACCGATCTTGAACTAAAAACCACACAACATGAAAAAAGTATTGTTATTGATGCTGCTGATGGGCGGCACAGTGCTGACTACTTATGCACAAAGAGGATACGATCGCGGATATCGTGATCATGGTCGCGGACATGGACACGACCGCTGGGAGCGGGACAGATGTGAACCACCAAGAAGAGAATACCGCCGTGGATGGGATGATGATTGCTATCGTCCGAGAAGAAGGGTGGTATATATGCAACCAGCTTATTACCCGGTTGTACCAGTGCCGGTACCTGCACCTGTACGCTATTATCCATCCAGGCCGAGAGCCGTATTCCACGCGGGTGTTACTATTGTGAACTGATAACTGAAAAATGGAATAAAATGAATGCCTCCCATTATTTAATGGGGGGCATTTTTTATTGCGGTGCGGGATGGTTACTTTTGTTGATTGGTAATAAGATTCAAACATGGCATATAAAAATCTCAGACATTTTATAGATACGCTGGAACAGGCAGGAGAACTGGTGCGCATTAAAACCTATGTGGACCCTAAACTGGAAATAGCTGAAATAACAGACAGGATAAGCAAATCGCCAGATGGAGGTAAAGCACTGCTGTTTGAAAATACCGGAACAGATTTTCCGGTTCTTATCAACTCCATGGGCAGTTATAAGCGTATGTGCCTGGCGCTGGGTGTACACGAACTGGATGATGTAGCCGGTGAAATTGAAAATCTTTTTAAACTGTTATCCAAGCCTAAAGAAAGTATCCTCGATAAATTGGCGTTATTGCCCAAACTGGGACAGTTTGCCTCCTGGATGCCCAAAGTAGTGAGTGGAAAAGGCAGCTGCCAGGAAGTAGTGATGTCAGCCCCGGACCTCAGCAAACTGCCGGTGCTTACCTGTTGGCCTAAAGATGGTGGTCCGTTCGTGACACTGCCGGTAATACATACCAAAGATCCGTTGACAGGTACCCGCAATGTTGGCATGTACCGTATGCAGGTATTTGAAAAGGATATGACCGGTATGCACTGGCATAAACACAAAGTGTCTGCCAAGCACTTTATGGAATATAAGAAGTTAAATAAACGTATGCCCGTTGCCGTAGTACTGGGTGGAGATCCCGTTTATACCTACTCTGCTACTGCACCACTCCCGGAAAACGTGGATGAATACATGCTGGCAGGCTTTCTCCGTAAAAAGAAAGTAGAGCTGGTAAAATGTATTACCCAACCGGAAATTGAAGTACCGGCAGATGCAGATTTTGTGATAGAAGGTTACGTAGAACCATCTGAAGAGCTGATATGGGAAGGTCCGTTTGGCGACCATACCGGTTACTACTCGCTGGCCGACTGGTATCCTAAATTTCATGTAACAGCAATTACGCATCGTAAGGACGCCGTATATCCGTCAACGATAGTGGGCATTCCTCCGCAGGAAGATGCCTGGATAGGAAAAGCCACAGAACGTATTTTTCTGGCGCCTATTAAAATGACGCTGGTGCCGGAGATCATTGATATGGAAATGCCGGTAGAAGGGGTTTTCCATAACCTGGTGATCGCACAGATCAAAAAGGATTATGCAGGACAAGCGCAGAAAGTAATGAATGCGATGTGGGGAGCCGGACAAATGATGTTCAACAAGATCCTGGTAGTAACAGATGACGGGGTAAAGATCAACGATTATAAACAACTGGCACAACATGTTTTCCGTCATCTTAACCCGGCTACAGATATTTACCTGAGCCAGGGGCCTATGGATGTACTGGATCACTCCTGTTCCAAAATGGGTTTTGGTGGTAAGATGTGTATCGATGGTACCCGCAAGTATGAAGAGGAAACAGATACCGCTTATTTACAGGTAGCTGCTCCCCGTGCCATAGATACCGCCGCTATTATGCAGCAGTTCCCTGAAATTAAGGGTATTAACAGTAACCTGTTGGCGATCGACATCTCCTGTATGCTGGTAGCGGTAGAAAAGCGCCGTCCATTCCACGTACGTGAGCTGAACGAACAGCTATATACCTTGCCTGCACTGGCAGGCATAAAAATGATACTGTATGTAGAGCATACTGTTGATGTGAGCGACCTGGCGTCTGCACTATGGCGTTTCTGTAATAACCTGGACCCTAAGCGCGACAGCTTTGTGATCAATAAGCCATCTGCAGAGGCAGGGAAGTATATTGGTGGCATAGGTATGGACGGTACCCTGAAAACGAGGCTGCTGGACAACTTTGAGCGGGACTGGCCTAATATTATTGTGGCGGATGATGCCACTATCAGTAAAATAGATGCCAAATGGGGAGAGCTGGGCCTGGGACCCTTCCTTGCGTCTCCATCTCTCAAATACAAACAACAGATTTATGGCGAAGAAGCAGTGGTACAACAGTAGATATATACTCCTGTTATCTTTATTGGCCGGCAGCGTTCCTGCAGCCGGCCAGGCCAATACCGCAGACTTTCACTTGCTGGACAAGCTACAGGGTACCTGGAAGATGAACACCCGGAAAAGTACGATCGTGGAAAGCTGGAGCCGGGTAAATGATTCTACCTGGAGCGGTAAAACCTGGCGGATAGTGGGTGCTGACAGTGCTTTACAGCAAACCATGCTGCTCACCAGAAGAGGTAATGACATGTACTTTATGCCTGTTTACGAAGGACATCAGCCAACAGTGCCTGTACGCCTGCGATTACGGGTATTAAAACCGGTAGGCTTCGTTGCAGAAGACCTGAACAATGATTTCCCCAGAAAAATTACTTATCGTTTTAAAGATACCCGTCACCTGGATGCCCGCGTAGAAGGCATGCGGGACGGCACTATAGAGGAGTATATCTTTCAGTACTCCATCTCAGAAGACTAAAGATTCCCGATTGCGTAAATCATTTTCCCGGTTCGATACCCCCCCTGGCATTGCTGTACCTACTTTTGTGTAACACACGATACACACCTAAATCAAAATATTCTCAATTAAAGCAATAATTTGAGTTGGTCGTACAAGCAATGCCGCACTCGTTCACGGGAAGCGGCTTTTTTTAGCTTTTAGCCATTAGCCTTTAGCTTTTAGCAAATGCAGCGAAGATTAACATATTATGATCTTCGCTGCATTTGCTAAAAGCTAAAGGCTAATGGCTAAGAGCTATTCTATTATTTATGGATTTCTGATGTAAAATTGAACTGAATATCCGGATTGTTGGTGCGTTCGGTATTCAGGTACCACTCGGACTGCGCCAGGTAAACGAGGTGGCCGTCTTTATCTTCCACGATATTGGAAGATTTAAAGCGGATGAATTCTTCTATTTTATCTTTAGGACCGGTAAGCCAGCAGGCTTTGTAGAACTGAAGGGTGTTAAACTGACACGCTGCACCATATTCCTGCAGGAGGCGGTACTGGATTACTTCAAACTGCAGTTCACCTACGCAACCAATGATTTTGCGGTTGCCACCATGCTGCGTAAACAACTGGGCAACCCCTTCGTCTGTCAGCTGACGTATACCTTTTTCCAGCTGTTTGGTCTTCATCGGATCCTTGTTTACCAGCTCCTTAAACAGTTCAGGAGAGAAGCTTGGAATGCCGGTAATGTAGAAGTTTTCGCCTTCCGTTAAGGTATCACCGATTTTAAAGTTGCCAGTATCAAATAACCCTACTACGTCTCCCGGGTAAGCATCATCCACCACATTTTTTTCACGGGCGAGGAAGCTGTAGGGGTTACTGAACCTAACGTCTTTGTCTAAACGAACATGGTGATAAAACTTGTTACGTTCAAATTTACCGGAGCAAACACGGAGAAACGCAATACGGTCGCGGTGACGCGGGTCGAGGTTCGCATGTATTTTAAAGACAAATCCACTGAATTTGTCTTCATTTACATCTACTTCGCGGGAGGTGGCGGTACGGTTGCGGGGAATGGGAGCGATGTCTACGAAGGTATCCAGCAGGTCTTTCACGCCGAAATTGTTAACGGCGCTACCAAAGAAAACCGGTGCCAGTTTGCCGGCGAGGTAATCTTCCCGGTTGAAGGTGTCATAAACGCCTTCTATCAGTTCCACATCGCCACGCAACTGAGCGGCATCTTTTGCGTTGAAATGTTCGTCCACGTAGCTGCTGCTGAGATCTGCCAGTGGCACGATATCTTCATCAGTGGCTTTTTTGTTGGGCAGGAAGGCCACCAGGCTTTTATCATACAGGTTATATACCCCTTTGAAGTCGCTACCCATGTTGATGGGCCAGCTGAGTGGTCTTACACGGATGCTGAGCTTTTCTTCCAGTTCATCCAGCAGATCGAAAGGATATTTACCATCTCGGTCCATTTTATTCACGAAGATGATAACAGGCGTATCGCGCATACGACACACTTCCATCAATCTTTCGGTTTGTTCTTCCACCCCTTTCACACAGTCGATCACCAGCACTACGCTGTCTACTGCCGTCAGTGTGCGGTAGGTATCTTCTGCAAAGTCCTTGTGACCGGGCGTATCCAGGAGATTAACCAGGATATCGCGGTATTCAAAGGTCATAACGGAAGTGGCTACCGAGATACCTCTCTGTCTTTCAATTTCCATGAAATCCGAAGTGGTATGCTTCTTTATCTTATTGGACTTCACCGCACCGGCTGTTTGAATAGCACCGCCGAACAGGAGGAATTTCTCTGTCAGGGTGGTTTTACCGGCATCCGGGTGAGCGATGATAGCAAAGGATTTTCTTTTACTGATTTCGTTAGCGTACTTCATAAATATCCGAAAAATGGCAGCAAAGGTAACTAAATTTTTTGTCCGGCTATATTTCGTGTTTATTGGCGCTGCCGGTGAACATAAATCCGCTAAATTTGAAATATGATAGCAACCCTTAAAATATTATGGAATAGTTTCAAAATGGCGATGCAGGAGCTGCGGGTGAACAAGCTGCGCACTTTTTTATCGTTGTTTGGAATTACCATAGGCATCTTCTGTATTATTGCGGTACTTACATTGACTGGCAGCCTGGAACATAACATCAGAAAGGATTTGTCCGATCTGGGAGAGGATGTGATTTATTTGCAGAAGTGGCCCTGGGGAGGTAATGGTGAATATGCGTGGTGGAAATATATGAACCGTCCGGAGCCTGAATATAAAGATCTAAAGCCGATACAAGATAAGGTGCACAGTGCCGTGTATGCGTCTTTTAACTTTGATGCCAGTGGCAAGAAAGTAGAATTTGGTGATGATTATATGGATGGGGTGACGATGATGGCGGTTACCAATGATTTTGACCAGATACAAACCCTGCAGATACTCGATGGACGCTTTTTTGCCAACAGTGAGAGTAATAGTGGCGCCAACGTGGCCATTCTCGGGTTTACCATCTGGGATGGCTTGTTTTCTTCTCCGGAATCCGCCATGGGTAAGATGGTGAAGGTAGCCGGGCGGGATGTAAAAGTGATAGGTGTACTGAAGAAAAAAGGAGAAAGTATGATCGGGGCAGGTAGTTTCGACAATGCGATCATCCTGCCTTATCGGTTTGCACGAACTGTAGTAGATGAACGTCGTTTTGCCGATCCTTATATATTGGTGAAGGCGAGACCTGGTGTGGGCCTTGATCAGCTGAAAGACGAGCTGAGAGGGGTAATGCGGGCTACACACAGGTTAAGGCCGAGGGAGGAAGATGATTTTGCGCTGAATGAAATCAGTTCTGCCAACGACAGTCTGAACTCCATGTTTGGCGCTATCAATCTTGGCGGCGGCTTTATAGCCTTCTTTTCCCTGATAGTAGGAGGTTTTGGTATTGCCAATATTATGTTTGTGACCGTAAAAGAACGAACGAATATCATCGGGCTGAAAAAAGCTATCGGCGCCCGCCGCAATATTATCCTGATGGAGTTTTTGCTGGAATCTGTGTGTCTTTGTTTATTCGGAGGCTTGCTGGGATTGTTTATGGTTTATCTTCTGACAATAATTATTAATTCGGTGAGCTCCTTTGAAATGGTTATATCCGTTGGTGCCTTTATTGCCGGTTTGGTAGTTTCCGTTGGTGTAGGGGTATTGGCAGGGTTTATCCCGGCTTATATTGCGGCCAGATTGGATCCAGTGGTGGCTATCCGGAGTAATTAGACGGATAAATATTTTGGCAGCAGTGATGCTGTTGTACAGGCGGGGTTTTCCCGCCTTTTTTTTATTAATTTTGTAGCTTATGTCTGTTAAAATATTAGCGATAGAATCATCCTGTGATGATACAGGGGCGGCGGTACTGGTAGATGGAAAGGTATTATCCAATCACATTGCCAATCAGAAAGTACATGAACAGTATGGAGGAGTAGTGCCGGAGCTGGCTTCCAGGGCTCACCAGGAGAACATTGTACCGGTAGTGGATATCGCCCTGCAAACGGCGGGCGTAAAAAGGGAGGAGTTGAGTGCGATTGCGTTTACCCAATCGCCGGGGCTGATAGGTTCCTTGCTGGTAGGGAGTTGCTTTGCCAAGTCTATGGCTATGGCGCTCAACATTCCGCTGATAGGCGTGCACCATATGCAGGCACATGTACTGGCTAATTTTATAGATGATCCCAAACCTGACTTTCCTTTTTTGTGCTTAACTGTTTCCGGTGGTCATACGCAGATCGTTTTATGTGAAAGTCCGTTGCGAATGCGGGTGATCGGCGAAACGCTGGATGATGCCGCCGGTGAAGCCTTTGATAAAAGTGCCAAAATCCTGGGACTGCCTTACCCCGGCGGCCCGTTAATAGATAAATATGCTCAAAGCGGTAACCCTGACCGTTTTAAATTTACGGAACCCCGGATACCTGAGCTGAACTTCAGTTTCAGCGGATTGAAAACGGGGATACTATATTTTCTGCAGGAAAATCAGCAGAAAAATCCCGATTTTATTCAGCAGAATTTGCCGGATATCTGCGCCTCCATACAGCAGCGCATCGTGAGTATCCTGTTAAATAAAGTAGTGAAAGCCGCTGAGGAAACGGGTATACGTGATATCGCCATTGCTGGCGGGGTGAGTGCCAACAGTGGTTTGCGGAAGACCCTGGAACTATATGGGCAAAAACACCACTGGCGTACTTTCATTCCAAAATTTGAGTATTGTACCGACAATGCAGGTATGATTGCGATTACTGCCTATTACAAATTCCTGGCAGGCGATTTTGCTGCATTGGACGTGGTGCCCACGGCGAGAGCAGCGTTTTAGCTTTTAGCTTTTAGCTTTTAGGAAATGCAGCGGAGATCATAATATGTTAATCTCCGCTGCATTTCCTAAAAGCTAAAAGCTAACGGCTAAAAGCTATTTTAAACCAGCTTTGGATAAAATCCTATTCCTTTCCTTGCCTCAATCGATTTAGCTTTATGTCTGGTTATAACAGCAAATTATCTATGAAGAAAATCTTGATTGCTTTACTGGGTCTGGTGATGACCTTTCAACTGGTGTCGGCGCAGGAACTGGCCGCACATACGGAGTGGAAGAACCAGAAATATTCCATGTTCATCCACTGGGGGGCTATTTATTCTACGCTGGGCGGCGTTTGGGAAGGTAAGCCTGTTACCYGGGGGTATAGTGAACAAATACAATCGCATGCTGGTATTTATAGTGATGTTTATGGAGATGTGGCTAAAAGATTCCACCCAGAGCAGTGGAATGCAGACTCGATTGTTTTACTGGCAAAGGCGGCGGGCATGAAATCAGTGGTGATGACATCGAAGCACCATGATGGTTTTTGCATGTTTCATTCTGCTTATACAGATTATAATGTAGTAGATGCCACACCGTTTAAACGTGATGTACTGAAAGAATTATCGGATGCTTGTCAGCGTAACGGCCTGAAGTTCGGGATGTATTTTTCGCTGATCGACTGGCATTTTCCGCAGGCATATCCTATCTCCAGCAGCAATAGTGATCCTATTACACCGGAGCATCATGAATATAATAAGAAACAGGTGACCGAGCTGATGACCAATTACGGTCCGGTGTCAGAAATCTGGTTTGATATGGGTTCCCTGACAGCGCAGCAGAGTAGGGAACTGTCAGAAATAGTACATCGGCTGCAGCCAGGTTGTATGGTGAGTGGGCGTTTGGGCAATGATGCCGGCGATTTTTGTGTGATGGGAGACAATCAGTATCCTGATTATAAAATTGCGTCTGCCTGGCAAACACCGGCTTCTGTGTATGATGAAACATGGGGCTACCGTAGTTGGCAGCAGCATGGTAAAGCGGAAGATAAAGCACATGAGAAACTGGAAGGGCTGATTAAAGTGGTGAGCCGCGGCGGCAACTACCTGTTAAACATCGGGCCACGTGGAGATGGGTCAGTAGTAGATTTTGAAAGAGATGTATTACTGTTGAATGGCACCTGGTTGAAACTCAATGGCGAAGCCATTTACAGCGCATCGGCGAACCCATTTGATACTACTTTTGCCTGGGGAGAAGTCACTACCAAACCCGGTAAATTATACCTGCATTTATTACAGACACCAGCAAACAGGGCTATTATTTTACCTGGATTGAACAGTAAGATCAGCCAGGTGACGCTGCTGAGCAGTGGCAAGCAAGTGCCGGTTAAGATAACCGTCAAAGGTGGCAATACGCATATCCAGCTGCCTGCCGGTTTTACGGCTGCAGACAAAGATATTGCGGTATTATCGCTTACCTGTAAAGACGGGGTGAGTATTACCCCGCAGCATTTGTTGAAGCAGGCTACCCGTTTGACAAGAGATAACGCTACACCGTTATTCAGTTTCTCCGGCGTGGACTACGAAAGCTATTACCGCAGCCAGGTAGGTGATTCCTGGGCGTTTACCGCTACGAAACCAGCCGACCTGCAGTTGATCTACAGCGATGCAGAAAAAGGCAGACGTATTCGTTTTACGTTGAATGGTACTACCAAAGAGGTGTTGCTGAATGGCGGTACTACTACGCCACTGCATAATGATCCGGCTGGTTTGCAGTGGGGGCCTATGTATAGCGCTGGTCCTTTCTGGTCAGGGATTGATGGTACCCATGGATCGGTGAAAGATATAGATCCTGCAAAGCCATGGCCTAATAACGATAGTAAAGCATGGACACTTCACAACGACTGGCAGAATGATGCACTGATAAAATGGGACGCCGACAGAAGTGTAGCACAATATATTTTGCAGGAAATTACCACTGCCAAAGCGGGTAGTTACCTGGTAGGCTTCACCAGTGGAGATGGCGTTGCAGTATATTTGAATGGAGAAGAACAGGTATTACATAATAATCCTGAAAGAGGGGGAGTGGCTACAGAAGTAGTGCTGTTATCTTTGAAAGCAGGCAGGAACCAGTTGGTGGTAAAATCATACAGCCGTTTTGCGAAGCAGTCTGTAGTAGCGATTAACCGCAATGTACCACAGGTATTATATGTGCAGTCGCTGGATGTAGTGGTAAAAGGAAATGGAAAAGTAGAAACGTGTGAGATCCGTGAGGCCGATCCGGTATCTGTGCATCGCAATCTGCGGATGCCTAACCTGGCTGTTGTGATTGATTCAAAATAAAGATGGCGAATACATTTTTTAAATTTAAAGAGTTTACCATTCACCAGGAGCATTGCGCCATGAAGGTGTGTACAGATGCCTGTATTCAAGGCGCTTTTACAGCGCAATACCTGGTGGATAAAAATACAGCGGTGCCGGCTATACTGGATATAGGAGCCGGCACAGGGTTGCTTAGTTTGATGCTGGCGCAGCGTATCCCTGCCACCATCACAGCCGTGGAACTGGATCCTGCCGCGGCACAACAGGCACTGGATAATTTTGCTGCTTCTCCATGGGCCAACCGGTTATCTCTCACGCAAACGGACATACGAAAAATGGATACCGGATTGTCCTATGATTTCATTATTACTAATCCGCCGTTTTATGAAAGTGCACTGAAAAGCGGGCATGCACAGAAAGACCAGGCGATGCATGCCACTAACCTGAGTTACCAGGAGCTGATCAGGGCTATTGACAGGCAGTTGGCCCCATCTGGACAAGTATCCGTACTCCTGCCTTATACGGCTTTTGAGATTTTCCGGGAATTGGCTTTAATAGCCGGATTTCAGCTCCGGGAGGTATTGTATATCCGGCAAAGCGTGAACCATGGCTTTTTCCGGACGGTGGGTATATTTGGCCGGAGCATGGGGGATACCACTATAAAAKAGCTGGCAATACATGATGCCAACCGTTTGTATACCGATGAATTTGTTTCACTGTTGACGCCGTATTACCTGTATCTGTAAGTATTTAGTATCTTTCGCTCCGCTATTTTATCCTTATTATGCACAGAAGAATTGTTTGCTTCTGCCTGTTACTGTTGTCTGTATTTACAGCTACGGCTCAGAAAGAAGTTTATCGATGGTATTTTGGCTATAACGCCGGTATCAACTTTAATACCACGCCCGCCTCTATTCTCACCGATGGGCAAACCTATACCCGTGAAGGGGTGGCCACTATTTGTGATGGCTCCACAGGTGACTTATTATTTTATACAGAAGGAAGCACTGTATGGAACGCAAAACACCAGGTAATGCCTGATGGTACAGGGTTACAGGGAGATCCTTCCAGTTCTCAGTCCGCAGTGGTTGTGCCCTTTCCCGGACATCCGGGACAGTATTACTTGTTTACTACCATGACCGACAAAGGATTTCGCTACAATTTGGTGGATATGGCGTTGGACAATGGCATGGGAGATATTGTTCCCGGCACAAAAAATACAGCGTTGCTGAGTAATAACCTGAGTACAGAGAAAATAAGTGCTACCCGGCATTGTAACGGAAGGGATTTTTGGGTGATAACCCATGCGGTGGGAAGTGCTGATTATTACGTGTACCTGGTTACATCGGCGGGTATATCAGCGCCTTCGGTGTATACCACCGGTGCAGTTATTCATTCCGGGGGCTGGGAAGAAGCAGGGATACTCAAATTTTCCGATGATGGGGGAACACTTGTACATACTTTAGCTGCCATGCAGCAAGGACAAATGAGCAAGGTCGATCTTTTAAAATTCAATAATACCACAGGCGTCATCAGTGCGCCGTTCGAAACACTTAATGTGGTTTTCCCTTTAGGCACGGAATTTTCATCCGACGGAAAGTTGCTGTATGTAGTGAGCATGAATTATAAGATATGGAGCCGTATTTATCAATATGACCTTACCGCGGCGAATGTGAATGCGTCTCAGATAACGGTGGCCAGTGTTATCAGTCCTTTGCAGATAGGAAGTATTCAGATGGGACCGGACAGGCGTATCTATGTTGGATATGAAAAGATAAGTGGTTATCGGTATGTAGGTCTTATTCACCAGTCGGATGTGAGGGGAATGGGCTGTAATTTTGAACAGGATGGGATGGACATGGATCCCACTGGTCAGGGCCTGCGGAAAACATCGGTGTGTTTTCCCACTTTTGTAAACAGCTTTTTATATGTTCCGGCAGATTTTACGGTTTCGAATATTTGTGAAGGAACGCCCACTTTTAAGCTGGTCAATGAAACCGGGGTAACGAATGTGGTGTGGGATTTTGGCGATGGCACCACCTCTACAGCGCTGTCTCCTCAACATATATATGCCAGTGATAAAACATATACAGTAAAAGCAACGGTAACACAGCACTGTAGTACAGACGAAAAAGTACAGCAGATAACCATAGGCGGTGGTACAAAGGAAGCGGTCACCACATCCATTTGTAGTGGCGATACTTATATTTTGCCGGATGGGAAAAATGTAAGTACCGCCGGTACTTATGTGAGCACTTTAAAAAGAAAACTCAATACCTGTGACAGCGTAATCACTACTACCTTAAAAGTATTGCCGTCATATCATTTAAAAGAAGATGTCAAGATTTGCAGTGGACAGGAATATCAGCTGGCAGACGGGCGTAAAGTAAATGTTGGCGGAACTTATGTTGCGTCGGTTAAAACCTACCAGGGCTGCGATAGCATTATTACCACTACCCTGACTGTACCTCCCACCGATTACCAGGTAAGGGCTGCTTTTTGCCAGGGCAGCAATTATCAGTTGCCGGATGGAAGGGTAGTTGATAAAGCTGCTACCTATCGTTCTGCATTTACCTCTTCGCTGGGTTGCGATAGTATCATCACTACTATATTGACAATGAATCCTATTTATAATATCCGTGAAGAGATCAATATTTGCGAAGGGAATACTTATGCGCTACCGGATGGCCGCATCGTGAAAACCGCCGGGCAGTACACCTCAAATCTCGCTACCTATCTGGGTTGCGATAGCATTATTGTTTCACAGGTAAATATCCATCCCAATTACCGGATTTCGAAAGAGGTGAGTGTGTGCAATAACGTACCCTATACCTTGCCGGATGGCCGTGTTGTTTCCAAATCGGGTACCTATGTTTCACCGCTGCGTACTTACCAGGGGTGTGATAGTATTATCACTACCCGGTTAACAGTATTGCCGGTCTATAGTAAGGAAGTATATGATACGGTGTGTAACGGTCGCCCCTATACGTTGCCGGACGGCAGACAGGTATTTACCGCCAACACGTATACCAGCAAGTTTTTTTCCATATATGGCTGTGACAGCATCGTTACTACTTACCTGTCGTTAAAGGAAAAACCCAGGGTAACGATGGCGGCGGAAGTTTGTCTGTTTGCCGGTCGGCCACTTACGATCACTGTTCAACCGGGATTTGATAAGTATATATGGGAAAATGGTGCCACCGGAAATGTGCATGTTATCCGCTATCCTGGTATATACCAGGTAGACGTTATCAATGAATGTGGCACGACTACCTTGCGAACTTTGGCAAAGGACTGTTCGGTAGATTTGTTTTTGCCGACTGCATTTACACCTAACGGAGATGGACAGAATGATATATTCCGGTTACGTACACCTAATGGACAGGTATTGCTGGAGTTCAGGGTATTTAACCGTTGGGGGATGGAAGTCTTTTCTGCCGACAACCTGTCACAGGGGTGGGACGGTACCTTTAAGGGAGCGTTGCAGCCTGCAGGCAGCTATGTATATTTTGTCCGGTATAAAAACATAGACGGTATAGAGAAGCAGCTGAAAGGGGCGGTTCATTTGTTACGATAATTCATCGGGAGATACCTTTTGCATAATCTTCCAGGTAATCAAATCCTGGTGTGAGTGCTCCTTTACTGGCGATGGTGGCATGACTGATCATGTCGCTGTCGTTTCTCAGTAATTCTTCAAATACATATTTCATGAGTTGATCACCGAAGTACTGGGAAGCATCCCGGGGCAGTTCGTTGGGTAAATTGCTGACGCACATCATGTCGATGGTGTCAGGCAGATAGGGTGCTGTTTGCTCCATTGTATCCTTTGTAACGCCGTATACGGGGTCTTCTATGGTACTATCTCCCAGGTTGCAGGGGATAGAGCCATTGGTATCATCTGTGATGTCAGCAATGACCTGTATGCGGAAATTATCTTTTTTCAGGTCCTCGGCGAGGAAGAGGGGAGGGATATTATGGTCCCAGTAGATGCCGTTCATCAGGATATCGCTGGCGGTAACATAAGGGAGGAAGCGGCATTCGTAGTTTTCCGGATGTGCGTGAAAATCGGCCCTGCTATATGTTTTATCATCTTTTTTCAGGTATAGTTCTCCTGCTTTCAATTGTGTATATACGGGATAGGCGTAGCTGTTAATCAGGTATTCTTCCGGCGGGAGGTATTTGATGCCGAGCAGGCCCATGATTTCCAAAGCCCCGGCAGCAACGCGTCCGGAGCCGGTAATCACGATTTTTACGGGCGGCAGTTTGATGCCGAAGTAATGCGCGATCAGTTCCTGGAAGTCGTGGCAGGTATGTACTCTTTTAAAGTGAAAGCTTTTTGTTTTTTCGCCATAAGCCATCAATCCATTGTGCGCCCCCACAATACCGGCAAAGAAGCCGAAGCCCAGGATGCGTTGTCCATCAGGATGTACAAGGCATTCATAGTCGATCAGCGTAATATTTTTTTGCAGAATCGTTTGCAGCATGTGTTGGTTATGTGGCTGTTTCTTTTTGGTATGGCTGAAGAAAAGGTAGGTTTTACCTGCTATCAGTTTATCTACGGGAACCTCTTTAATACCCAGGAGTATGGCGCATCCGGAGAGATCTTCCTGCAATGGGATACCGGCTTTTTCATACTCTTCATCCGTAAAGCAACGCAGGGGAGATGGTTGTACGTATAGCCGTACCTGTGGGAAATGGTGCATGATCCACTGGCATTGTTTGGGAGTAAAGGCCACCCTGTTATCATGTGGATGTTTATCTTCCCGGATCAGTCCTATATGTATCGTGTTTTCCATCTTTGAATTTACAGTATTTTAATGAACCGGGAGATGCCGGAAATGTTAAGGTGTAATGGCCATAGGGGTGGTTTTTAGGAGAAAAATAGCGAGTTGAAGAAAAAAGTTTTACGAATAAAATAGAGCGTGTTGATTGATTGTAATTGTTTGTGGTGGCTGATTTTGCAGGTATTTGGTGCCGGGGTTCAGCCTTTTGTTCCCCATTTTTTTCTTACTGAAATGAAAAAAAATCTTGGAGAATAAAAAAGAGTTTCTATATTTGCATCCCGCAATTGACGCGGAGAGTTCTTATAAAATGATTGCCCAGATGGCGGAATTGGTAGACGCGCTAGACTCAAAATCTTGTTTTCGAAAGGGAGTGCAGGTTCGATTCCTGTTCTGGGCACCCTGATTATCAATGTCTTAAGAAGGCTCACGAAAGTGGGCCTTTTTTATTTGGACAAAATTTCCATTCCATTATTGCCGTAAGGTGTTAGAGAACTTTACTTATTCTAAGTTAGCTCATGTATGTTAGGCGTTTTTCATGTTAACGATAAATCTTCCTCTTTAAATCAATTTGCCTTGTCCTGAAATGAAAGAGTAGCATATTTTGCGGCATAGGGTAATAGTAAAGATGAGTGTATTCATGCTATTTTCCCTTTGCCTATTCTTCCGGATTGAGTGAACCTCCTGAAAAAATCGAAAAAAAATCCTTTTTATATACCTCGCCCAATGGTATCTCAAATTCGCGGAGGTAGATATTGCGGTGATCAAATGAATCAATATAGTTTGTATTCACTACATAGGACTTACTGACACGTAGGAAAAGACGTTGTGGAAGCTTCTGATGGATGGTTTTTAAATTCATGGCAGTAATAAGTTTCAGCGTACCGACATAGATCACCACGTAGTCCTTTAACCCTTCTATGAACTTGATATCATCAAAGTTGACCCTATGGAATTTTCGCTCTGATTTAATCAGTAAGTAGTCAACCGTGTTGGATTCAATAATGCTTTTTTCCGTATCATCTGAAAGCAATTTTTTATATACTTCTGCTTTATTGATAGCTTTCTCCAACCTGGATTTTTCTATGGGTTTGAGCAGGTAGTCGATGGCATCCAGCTCGTAACTCTTTAAGGCATACTGTGGATAGGCCGTAGTGAAAATGATAAGAGTTTGCCTGGGCAATTGTGCGGCAAATTGCAATCCTGTTACCATTGGCATTTCAATATCGAGGAAAATAAGGTCTACCTCATTTTCAATTAAGAAATTCAGCGCGGTGGGGGCATTGGAGAAATTCCCCAATATTTCTATCTGGGATACTTCTTTGATCAATGTCTGCATTTGTTCTCTAGCCAGTGGCTCATCATCAACAATGATACAGTTCATATCGGTATTATTAGTTTCACATTAAATTCGTTTCCAGTGGAAGTGATTTCAAGAAGATGCTTATCGCCATATAAAAGTTTAAGCCGCCTTTTAATATTCGCTAACCCTAATCCGCTGTTTTTTTCATCAGAAGGTATATATTCCGGGTCTGTCGAATTAACGCAATGAAAGTAAAGTTTATCATCTTTAACCGTTATGCAAATCCTGATGTAAGATTCTGCCCCACTTATATTTACACTATGCTTTACGGCATTTTCAACAAAGGTAGTGAAAAGGTTGGGCGGCAAAAAGACACGGTTAAGTATTGAAACATCAGTGTGGCTTTCGAAACTGACCGTCAGGTTGTCTCTTCTGAGTTTCTCCAAGTCAAGAAAATTGGATAGAAAATCGACCTCAGATCTTAGTAATGTTTTTCCCTCATTGTTCTCATAAAGCTGGTAGCGCAGGAATTCGGATAGCTTCATGATGACAACATCTGCTTTCTCCGGATCGCTGTGTACTAGTGCTCTTATTCCATTGAGCATGTTAAAGAGGAAATGGGGATTGATCTGGTTCCGCAATTCGTTCAGTTCCATGGTCAGGGTGATATTCCTTAACTCAGTAATCCTTTCATTATCCCTCATCCACCGCTGGAACAGCTTTATCATCGTGGTGATCAGGATGATCGGGGTTAACATGATCATTCCTTCATAATAGCTCCTATTACCTACCATTTTATGTTGCTGGCCTGGTAATTCCCCAGATATCAGGAACGTATGTAATGAAATGGACATGAATACGATAAATGCGGCAACGAGCAAAAACAGGAATGCCAGGTAAAGTATGTACCGCCCTTTGAAAAAGAACCTGGGAACCAGTACATTCATGTTGATATAGCACATCATTATCAGGGATCCATACACGCATAGCAACCTGAAATACCTGTAAGAACCAGCGTACTCCGAGATTTCGCTGGCAAAGAAAATCATAGCCAGGGTTCCCAGCAACAACACAGCATGACGTAATAACTTATATCGATCGTCAACAATCAGTTGTATCACCTTCGTTTTCTTTAACTCCGGATGTTCGTGTTTCATGATATCCCAGGATCTGTTGAATCTCAGACAAAGGTAAAACGATATATCCGATGACTATGAGAATTTATACAAACCCTGTCTTTTGTTATACCAAATTCCGATCGGAAATGATTTGATATAAAATGTAACCAGCTTGGTATAAAAAGGAAAAACTGCTATACTATTAATCCTTTCTTTGCCCCGTATCTTATTAAAGGGCTATGAATATCATCACAAAATAAGGTGACTGTGTTGTACGATAAGATCTTTTATTCAATTTTTCCTGGTCTATAAGTAAGTGTATCAAATAAGGAGTATGGATAGTATAAAAAATGTAGTATTATCAGTGGTCGGCTTGCTGACTTTATCAGTAGTTTGTTTTTCGCAGAACAGGGATAGCATTCCTGGGAGTGTAATGGATAGTATAAATATGCCGAAAAGGGTAGTGGCTTATGCCGCTGATAAGTTCGCTATTACACGTCCCTTCAATATTGAATTTATTCATGCTGCTCCATATAGCTTTTCCTCCAAAAAAGGAGAGAAGCCTTTACCGGAAAGTAAGATTAACAACTTTTCGCAGGTGAAAGTGAGCGCCAATATTAACTTTATAAAGAGAAGGAATTGGCTTTTAGGTGCTACAGTCGGTTATAGATACACCAATGTACAAGCCGGTTTAATAATGCCTGTTGGAGGTAGTACCATAACTGAGAGTGATTTCCATTACCTTTTTTCGGCAATCAATTTCACCTATTTTTCAACTTTGTTTAATAAACGAATGATCTATAATTCCAGCATTTTTGTAGATGGCAGTGATAAGTATATTGAAAGGGTTAAAGGGGTATTGGCAGGAACAATGGTGTTGAAGGCTAATCAACGTACAAAAATGACAACCGGGATACTCCTAAGCATTGACCCGAGTGCGCAGACTCCCATCATGCCTACTTTTTCCTATGAACATAAATTCAATAATGGACTGATTGCGGATATTAACTTCCCCAAAAACCTGTATCTCAGAAAACATGTATTGACCAACGGCAGGATGTCATTGGGGGCGGAAATCGATAGGACATCTTTTTACCTGTACAATATAGATGGCACCTCTCAAAAGTATGAGTACAGACAATTAGATATTAACTCTGGATTAACCTATGAACATCTCATAGCAAAGTATTTTGTACTCACGGCAAAAACGGGGATGAAGTTAACCACGTCAGGCAGACTGTTTCGCAAGGAAGATTCATTCGGATCTCCTGTATACCAGACCAGCCCCGATCCGACTTTTTATTTTAATGTTGGGGTATCGTTTAACCCTTTTTCGCTTATAGGGAGGAACAAGTAATGTACAGCAATCACCTTATGATGATGGTAAATGTTTTCAAAACAAATGTTCAATCTGCGGTTGCAGCGGGGAATATAATGAATGATCTCTTGCAGATATATCCATACCTGAGGATAACTTTTGATCTGGAAGATGAAGACAAAATTATGAGAGTAGAAGGAATTTTCTTTAAGGCAGATGATGTTATTAGCTGCCTTAAAGAAAATGGTTATTGCGGAGTTTATCTGCCAATGGATTTTGATCAATAGCCGGGATTTTACTTTACTAATTTACTTTGAGAGTATGGGACCGTGCCACGGTGTTGTGGTCATGAAATTCTCATTTGATGGCAGGACTTATATCAACTACTTAGGCCGCTGGATGTGAGGCCTAAGTAGTTGATATAAGCCGTAGTGTCCTGTTATTTTACTTCAACTCCTTTTTGTAACCGGCAAGTTTCTTCTCAGATTCTTTAATGGTATCTTCCATGATGAAACCAGCGAATTTACCTTCCTTCAGGAATTGTCGGGCAGTTGCAATTGCCTTCTCCTGGTATTGCACCGCGCTTTCGTAATCATTCATATTTGCATATGCGCCGGCCATCTCCTCGTAAACCATGGATGCCGGGAACTGGGGCACTTCCAGTTGTGTATTCAGCAACTCTAAAGCATATTCATAAGTTGACTTCTTCCATCCTTTTTGCCTCGCAATTACTGCAGCGGTAGAACCTACATATCCAGGTTTAGTAGCTTGCCATGGTCTTACAAAGGCCATTGCCGTATCTTCATTAACATGTTCCAATAAGGTTTGGAACTTAAAGAAACCGAATGTTCCGGCAAAGGCAGGCATGGTGCCAATGCCTGAATCCAGTAGCTGAATGGCCTTGCTGTACTGCTTATCTGCAACAGCTTTTTCATATTCCTTCATGAGGTTTTGAAAGGGCACAGCAGCAGCGTCTGACTCTTCATTTCTTTCCTGTAACTTCTTCCTGGTAGCAGCTACATCGTAATTTCCTGACATTACTACATTTACAACAGAATCCAGCTCGATCGGATGTCCTATCCACAGAATAATTCCATCCTTCACCATAAATGTACAGGGAATGCCTTCCTGTCCGGCAGCCTTCATCCATTCATTTCCCATAAACTGGTCTTTGCTGTCAGTGATAACATTGAAGTCCATTTTGTTGCCTATGCCGTTTACAAATTTGCTGACTTTGGGAAGAGAAGACTCATAAGGTTTGTCACCGGTTTTTTCCCAGATATTCACAGCAATTACGGTAGCCTCTTTTTTGCGTTCCCTGGCAAATTCAGAAAGATGTGGCATAGATGCAATGCAGGGGCCGCACCAGGTTGCCCAGAACTCGAAAAGATAAAGATGGCCCTTCTTGTACTCCTTAACAGGTGTACCTTTTAACCATTTTCCGTAACGAATCTCCGGCGCTTTGTCGCCCACAAATAATTTGGCCTTTTCCTGTCCCACGGAAATCAGCGTGAAACAAAGAATGGAAAGAAAAGTCAAACCCACGGTTCTTGAAAGTTTCATTCTGTAACTCATTTTTTGTTGGTTTTTGAAATTTGAAATGCAAAATATTATCCCGTAGAAGCCTTTAGGCTTCTATGAAAAAGTATTATTGTAAATAAGGCGCTTTAAAAGTTTGGAACGGTTAACACCACTTTGGGATCGTTAGACTGAATGATTAACTCTTTCCCGTTATTGTCGGCCGCCTTCCGGATCATTGGCAATCCGTTGCGGAAATAATCATATCCGGCATGCCCCTCAAAAGCGAGCTCCATACGCCTTTCCTTGAGAATAGCGGCAAGCAGATCCTGATCGGAGATGCTGGCAATGTCCGATTCAGGCAGCCCTGCACGGGTGTGGATGCTGTGGAGGTCGGCCCTGGCCATCGTGTAATTCTTCATTTTAGCATAAGCTTCGGCTCTGTTCAGGTACAATTCACCGGTGCGCAAAAAGATGTTGGGAGCTCGCGTGAGAAGCTGGTTAAGCAATACCAGTAATTTGGTGGTTTCGGTTAGTCCGGTTGCGGGATTAACCCTGAAAAAACTACTGCGTATATCCTGTGCAACKAACAATTGTTTAAGGTCTGAGGTAGGCATAAAAATCCCGCCCAATCCATACACTGGATCATAGTTGTACAGAATGCCGATTCGGGTATTGCCTGTCATATTGTCAAAGGCAAAGATGATCTCTTTATTGGCCGCAAATTTAGCGCGGCCAATGGATCCATCCTGATCATCGGCAAACAGATTTTTATAGTCGTTTCCTTGCAGCAATGCAAATTTTCCTCCGTTTTGAGTCAATGCACTGTCTGCATAGGTAACGGCTGCCTGATTATACGTAGCATCCGGACTGGTGATGTTACCGCCCATATACAAATACACCCTTGATAATAATGCCCAGGCAGCCTCTTTGCTGGCAAAGCTGTTTGTCTTTACCACTGGGGTTTTCATCAATTGCGCTGCTATTTTCAATTCTTCTGTGATATAATCATACACTTCCTTAACAGTAGATGGTGCAGGTATCTCCTTTAAATCACTTGTCTTTTTTAATGCAACACCGGAACTGTTTGCAGCATTCTGATAGTAAGGCTTGCCGTATAATCTGATCAGGTTAAAATAAGTAAGTGCTCTCAGGAAACGATTTTCGCCTTTTGCGTACAACACGTTATTCCGGTCGGCTTCGGATGAGGCGGCGAGACTTGTTTTCTCGAAAATAGCAATCCCCTCCAATGTGGTATTAATGCTTACAATTAACTGGTAAGAGCCGCGATAAAAGTCATTGCTGAAGCCGAGTGTTGGGCTGTTACTGTTTTGATAGAAGAATCCATCTGTCCTTTTTTCCGGAGGTCCGAAAGTGCGTAAGGTTACATTGTTGCCACGGCTTTCGGATAAGTTTACCAATGGTTCGTCGTAAGACGCATTGGAATTATCGCGCAACAAGGAATAATTGCCTACCGTGGCTTCTACAATCCCGGCGGCAGAGGACAATTCGCCGTCCTTGTCAATTTTAATCAGCGGGCTGATCTCATCGATCTTTTTATCGCAAGCTATCGTCAGGAGAGATATCAAAAATATAATGGCGCAATTTTTCATTTTAATACTTTTTAACTATCAACTAAAATGTAACCTGTAGTCCAAATACATATCGCCGTGGGATACTTAACGGGCCACTCGCATTGCCAAAGTCCTGTGCTTGCCCTACAGCAGGCCCTTCGGGACTGGAGGCTATTATGTATTTGTTATAGATGGTGTATAAATTATCACCACTCACATACACCGTGAAGTTTGATAATTTCATGCGGCTGAGTAACGGTTGCGGCAGGTCGTAACTTAACCGGACATTACGAAGCGAGGCGTTACTGGCATCGTGCATATATCTGCTTGATCCGAAAAAGTCAGTAGTTGCCTGGTAATAAAGTTCCGGCTCCGTAGCGTTGGTTTGTCCGGGTCTTGTCCAGGGGATCTGGCTTTTAGTGTAGGCAAGTTGGTTAAGACGATCCAGATTCGCTACCTGTGAAGACGCCGCATAGTTATCGATGATCGTATATTTTAATGCAAAGGTGATCAACACACTCAGTGAAAAATTTTTGTAGGTAAAGGTGTTGGTGAGGCCACCATAGCATCTGGGCTGGAAAGAACCAATTGTTTGAAACTGTCTGCTGTCTGAAGCTGCATCTACTTCAGCAATTGTATTTACATATTCTACACCGACTTTATTTCCTTTAGCATCGAAGATCAGCTTTTCAAATCTCAGCTTTCCTGATTGTGGGTCTACACCGGCGTACTTGACAGCTTTTAATGCATTGATATCATCTCCTTTAAAAAGATAATAACTATTCTCCGGGTAATATCMCTGTCTTAATGAGTCATTGGCTACGTTTACAATCTGATTCTTGTTGAAGCTGATGTTGAAAGAGGTACTCCAAGAGAAATTTTGTCTGTTTATATTCTGAGAATTCAGTACCAGTTCTATCCCTTTGTTATCTACTGTAGCGGCATTCTGCCATTGTGTTGGAAAACCTGACAAAGCTGGTAACAACACTTTCTGTAACAGGTCCTGAGAGCTACGTTTGTAAACGTCTAATGTTGCCGTTAAACGTTTAAAGAACTCCATGTCAATACCCGCACTCCATGAGCTGGTTACTTCCCATCTGAGATCCGGATTACCTAATACTGAAATGGTGGCCGCTCCAGCGCCACTATACGTATATCTTGGATCATACAACGTTCTTGTGAGAAAGTTGTCGCCGAGTTGAGAGCCACTGGTTCCATAGTTCGCCCGTAATTTTAAATAACTGATCCATTTTACATTTTGCAGGAATTTTTCCTCGCTGGCAACCCATGCGCCACCTCCGGAATAGAAAGTACCATAGCGGTTATCACGGCCAAAGCTGCTGGATGCATCTCTGCGTACAGAAGCACTTAAACTGTATTTACCTTCGTAAGTATATCCGGCTTCGCCAAATAAAGAATAAATGGCTTTTACATCTTTTCCGCCCTCAATATTGCCCGCTTTGGTAGTGGGAATACCATAGATGGATAAATCCGCCGGACCACCTATTTCCCTCGCAAGAGAGATAACCGGGTAACCGGCACGCACATGATTTACGTTTACCAGCATGTCTTCAACGGTGGTTTGCCCGAATTCCATGCCCGCCAGGGCACGGAACATATGGTCGCCCGTTTTTTTATTAAAGGTTAATTGATTTGAGGTGAGGTAAGACATCAGGTTGCCGGTGGTGGTACCCAGAAATCCCTGTGGGGCAAAAAAGGAACTGCCTCCGTTGTAAGTTCTCACATCTGTATATCGGGTGTTTTTAGTATAATTAAGATTGCCTGAGTTGGTACTGGAGATACTTAGCCAGTCGGTAATTCTATAATCCAATTTAGCAGACCCGAAAAATAGCTGCGATTGGAGTTTTGAAAAATTATACTGCCTGTTGAACAGGGGATTGTCAACGATCTGCTGCGTTCCTCCCATTTTAAAGTTAAGTGCCTGTGTAACTGAACCATCCGCAGCATAAGGATTTGCCCAGGGGATAAGGGTTTGAATGCTGCCAATGGTGCCACCCTGGTCCTGACGGCCATCATTCATAATGCCATTAATGGAAATGGTGGCTGTAAACCTGTCTGTTAAACGACTTTCAATGTTCAGCCGGAACGTTTTCCGGATTAAACTATTGAGAACACCTGTAGCTTGCTCATTGTAATAAGAGCCGCCCATATAGTATTTGGTACGGTCGTTTCCTCCGCTGACAGACAGGTTTACTTCTGTAGTATTGCTGGTAACGAAAGCGTATTTAGTCCAGTCGTAGGAATTATTCACCTGTTCCTGTGTAGGCAGGCGATAGTCCAAATAATTGTCCAACGTAGGAAACATGGGAGAGAGGCTGGCATTATTCTGCTTATAGTCTTCGGTATAAAAGCGTTTTTGCAGGTCATAGAGCTCCGCACCGTTCAGAAACTTCATGCGCCCGCGATTAGGCTGATTAATTCCGTATTTCACTTCGGCGTTGATCCGTGGTTTAGCATTACTTCCTCTTTTGGTGGTGACTACCAATACGCCCGCTGCTGCCCTTGATCCATAGATAGCAGTAGCAGCTGCGTCTTTCAGTACAATGACATCCTGAATTTCCTGTGGTGTAACCAGCTCTTTCAGATTTTGATTCGGCATAATTACGCCATCCAATACGATGAGTGGGCCGTAGTTGAGCGCGGGTATCACAAATTCGTTGAACTGATCTATACCAACTCCCGCCACGCTACTCTGGCCCCTTACAAATATTTGCCCGCCACTGCTGGTGGGGTCGGCGGCATTTTGTTCAGAAATATACAGACCTGCTGCTCTTCCTTTCAGTAAAGATGCAGGATCAGAAGAGGTAATGCCCCTTCTGATTTCGTCACCTGATATTTTCTGTACAGCCCCGGTCAACTCTCCTGGCTTTTTAGCCATGTAACCGGTAGAAATAACTACTTCTTTCTGCTCGATCACTTCCTGCTGAAGCGTGAAGGCGAGTTCCAATGGTTTATCTGTTACGATCAGTTTTTTACTGATCGTGGAATACCCGATACTGGATATTTCCAGTATATAAGTACCTGGTGGTACATTTGACAATACAAATATCCCATCTTCATTGGTAGTTGTGCCTATCGTTGATGGTTTCAATCTTACTGATACACCGGGCAGCATTTTGCCATCAGGCCCCGCAATAATCCCTTTTATTATCACCAGGGTATTGGCCATATTATTTTCCTGCAAAGCCAGATCGGTGCGGGGGGGCTCTGGTGCTTTAATTGAAAGCGTGATGGAGGTGTTCCTTATACTGTACTTTAATGGTTGCTCCTGAAAGAGCAGGTCGAGAAACTTCAATAATGGTAAGTCTTTGGCCGTAATTGTCACTGGTTTGGCGATAGACAGCAGTTTTTCATCAAAGAAGAAAACATACCCGGTTTGTTTTTCTGCAAGCGACAATACTGTTGATAGGTCTTCGCCCTTAACTGACATAGACACTTTGTCCTGTGCTGCAATGTTTGCACTAACATGCAGTGTGGCAACAAGCATTAAAATAAATGTAATCCTCATAACTCGCAATGTTTGGTAGAGACAACGAGGCCCGGAGCTGCGGGCCCGCATGCTTTTCGCATTTTTTTGCATAATTTTGGTTGGTTTGGTAAATAACAGGATCTATCCAGACTTGACTATTGCCAAATTATAGCCGGATATGTTGACGCATACCGGCTTTTTGTTTTTTGGAACGATTGGTTTTTGATTGTTAATTATATACTACTATTGTTTTTCCCTCCATTCTGAATTTAATATTCACATCCTGTAGCACTTCCAGTACCTGTGCCAGGCTAAGGTCGCGGTTGATTTTTCCTCTGAATGTCCGCGATGGAATTTGTCCCTCATAACGTACATCTACATCGTACCAGCGGCTCAATTCATTCATGACGGCTGGCAGGTTAGACCGGTCGAAGTTAAACAGTCCATGCCTCCACGCCATTACCTGGTCGATGTTGGCATCGTTTACGACCTTCAACTCTGCTTGTCCGGCCGTTGCTTGTTGACCTGGTTTGAGTAATACAGGTGGATGGGCCGGGGTCGACATTGATACGGCGCCTTCCAGCAAGGTGGTTTTAATGATACCTTCCTCCGGATAAGCGTCTACGTTAAAATGAGTACCCAGTACTTTTACCTCAGCCTTACCATTTGCACTTACTTTAAATGGCATTTTCTCATTCTTCGCTACCTCAAAATAGGCTTCCCCACTCATTTCCACCCGGCGCTCCTGCCCCGCGAAAGTAGTTGGATACCGGATCGAGCTGGCCGCGTTTAACCAAACGGTGGTACCATCCGGGAGGATGACTTTAAATTGCCCGCCACGGGGAGTACGCAACGTATTATATGTCACTGCATCCTTATCTGACGAAGCCGCATATACAAGCTGTCCGCCCTGTTGCCGTATTGAAGAGCCGCCCTGTTGTAGCGTGCGATTGCCCGCACTATCCAGTTGCACCACCGAGCCATCGTCCAGGGTAAGCGTAGCGCGCTCATAACCCGGCATTACCTTTTCTGTTTTTGCAATGCCCGTAATTTCCTTCCGATGCTTTAACTGAAAATAGCCGCCTATACTCACAAGAAGCAATACTGCCGCTGCTGCCCAATACCAACGTTGCCTTACAGGTTTCATCCGTACCGGTTTATCAAGAATAGCTGCCAATATGTGGGCGCCACTGGGCGTCTGAACCGTGGTTCCCTGCAGCGCTTCCCAGCGTTGGCGCATGGCCGATTCCAGTAGCACATCGTCCGATTCCATTACTAACTCCATTAACTTCTGGCGGTCGGTCTCAGTGGCCGTACCGTCGAAATAACGATTAAACAATTCAATCAGCTGCTCATTCATGTAGCATAAATTAATGGGTATATATAAATGACACCTGGCTTTTCAAAAAGTATATGGAGAATCTTATTTTTTTTCAAAAAAGAGAGAAAGTAGAAGGGTCAAGGCAAGACCTAATGAAGAACGATCTTTTACGTACTGTGTAATTTGGCTGATGGCCTGCTGCATATATTTTTTAACTGTCGGCAATGCAATTCCCAGTGCTATCGCTATTTCCGCCTGCTTCATTTTGCCGATCCGGTTCATGGTCCATACCTGGCGACAATGTTCCGGTAACTGTGAAATCGCCTGATCTATGAGGGAAAGTTGCCATTCCCTGGTTTCATCCGTTTCGGTGGTCGGGACTTGCCTGGCAAAATCATCTAACAATGTATTGCGGCGCGCCAGGTTGCGCATGGCATTGAGGGCATGATGACGGGTCATCACCCAGAGATAAGGACTGAATCGCTCTACATATTGCAAGGTCTCACGTCCCTGCCAGATCTTCATAAAAATATCCTGTAAAATACTTTCGGTTTCCGGGGCGGATTGGATAATGCGATTGACGTATGTATAAAGTAACGGGTAATATTGGCCGAATATGATAGCATATGCCTGCTCATCGCCTTCTGCTATTCTCGACAATAGTTCTTTTTCGTTATATGTTTGATTGTCTGACACCCGTTAAATGAAACACAATCTAGGAAAATTTCCGAAAACCAGGTGAGTCCGTATTTCGAAATCTTTCCATCGTATCACGGTTCGCTTATGCAAAGCCTTGATATCACCTGCTGAATTCCTCTGTAATGCAGACGGTTTAGCTGTAATAAATAAAGTTTGGCCTTTGATATATGTGCCATCTGAGGATCCTATATATAAGGGCGTTCTTGGTTATGAAAATAAGAAAGTACGTTATCAGGTAGAAGTAAAACAAGAATATTTTTTCTGAATATGAAGTGGCGCAGAAAAAATAATATTTGTCTATATGACAATTAAAATTTATTTTTAACACGACAGATTCCCCGATGGAACCTTCATAGGATTTACTTATACTATTCGGGAAATGGAAGATTTTACGTAAGTGTAATATTAATAGCGCTAATATTATTAAGATAATTGACGTCACCTACAACAACTAGTCATGATAAAGTTTTTAACCGCTTAAATCTCTATAGTTATCTGTTGCTTCAGTGTTTACCAGACACCTTGCTTTTATTACTCTACAGATGGTAGTGTTTTGTAAGGATGATTTAGCAATAAATGTTTTAAATAAGCCAATATTACAAGCAAATCCGTGAAGTGATATCCCGATTATTCATTGGGTCGGGCATGCTTATGCGCGCAGAAATCTTTATGCATAAGGAGGAGGAAAGCATATGCCATCCCCGCTTAGTTAATCTATTTAACCTTTTTTAGTCCATTTGCACTAGTGCTAATAGTTAGGTATTAATTACCATGTGCAGACATCACCGTATCCTTTTCAGATAAACTGTTAAGAAGTCGATTCCGCTGAAGTGGTAACGACTTCTTATTAACGTAAGACGCGGATGTTCTAACCGCCAACTTTAGATGTTCCTATGCCCATTTAAAACAAGCCCCCGGCATTTTTGCCAGGGGCTATTCTTTTTGCGGGGAAGGCATTAAAAAAGGGAAGTATTAATAAAAAGTTAGCTCATTTTCCGTAGAGAGGACTGGCGAATAGTCAGCTCACAATTGATCATTTCTTTAGCGGCAGGTGTTGTGTTATTAGCCTCCAGCTGCTCAAAATAATAGTTGGCGGCCTGTTTCCCCATCGTGTGGGTAAATTGTTCAACGGAGGAAAGGCCGGGGGAGACCATCTCGGCAAACATTTCATTGGCAAAACCAAATACACCGAGTGCCTCGGGTACTTTTATATGAAGAACGGCAGCTGCCTGCAGTACACCTAAAGCCACATAGTCCGTTGCGGTAAAAATAGCATCCGGAGGATCCTTCTGCTGCAATAGTTCATTGGCTATAGCCATTCCATTTTCTTTTGTCAGCGCATTATCTGTGACAAAGTGGTAGGGAATGGAAATGCCGGCTTTCTTTAATGCTTTCAGGTAGCCTGATTTTCTTTCCCTGTAAATGCTCAGATGTTCGGGGCCACCGATATAGGCTATCCTGGAATAACCCTGATCCAGCAGGTGACTTACCACTTTAAAGGCAGTTTCCTCATTATTGTTGATAATCTGGTGGCTTTCTATTTTATCGGTTGTTCTATCAAACTGTATCAGTTCAATATTATTGTCCCTGACTTCTTCCAGATGATTGAAAGTCAGGGTTTGTGAAGACAGGGAGATAATAATACAGTCTACGTTCAGCTGTATCAGTTTTTCAACAGCCAGCACCTCTTTTTCAAATAACTCTTCTGACTGACAGATAATAAGATGGTGTTTGTGCTCGAAACAACTCTCTTCTATACCTGCTATGGCATTTGAAAAGAAGTTTTCATTTATTTTAGGAACCACCACGCCAATTGTGCGTGAAGATCCTTTTCTTAAATTGGCCGCATTCGAATTATGACGGTAGTTCAATTCCTGTGCTTTCATCTTCACCATCATTTTTATTTTGTCGCTGATAGTTGGATGATCGTTGAGTGCCCTGGAAACGTAAGAAGCAGAAATACCGAGTGCATTTGCCAGGTCGTAAATCGTGAGCCTTTTATTCTTCCTCATTTATCTGGATGGAATTTTAACTGGAATTACTTTTAGCCTGTATTCTCAATTTAAAATAAATTATGAAAACGATTTCAAATTAACAGCCAAAATGTATTTTATCCATATTTACAAGCAAAATATGAATTATTTGTACTTACTTATCTCTTTTTAAAATTAAATTTCGAAATCGATTTCAAGTTTTTATATTTGTTAAACTTCAGAGGAGGTAATGTAAGATTAGCCAATTAATTTTTTGCCACGTTATTGTAGGTCGGCCTGCTGATCATTATTTTCTGATGCCATTTTATATAAGTGTCTAGTTGACAGTAATTAGAATTAATCATCGTCCTGATAAATTTCATACTTATGGAACGCAGAACCATCATAAAAGGATTAGCAGGAGTATTGCCCGCACTCTGGATATCAAAGGCAATGGGTAATAGTTTGGCTGGAATAGCGACACCCGGAGAGCCGGTTGCCAAAGGCCCGTTTAAAGCATCGTGGGAATCGCTCAAACAGTATACGGTGCCGGATTGGTACCGTAATGCCAAGTTTGGCATATGGGCACACTGGGGGGCGCAGTGCCAGCCGGAGCATGGCGACTGGTACGCACGGGGGATGTATGAAGAAGGTGGCTGGCAGTACAACTCGCATGTGAAAGAATATGGTCATCCTTCTAAAGCGGGGTTCAAAGACGTAATCCGGCAATGGAAAGCAGAGAACTGGAACCCGGACGAGTTAATGGAATTATATAAAAATGCCGGCGCACAATACTTCGTGGCGCTGGCTAACCACCATGATAATTTTGATAATTACAACAGTAAATACCAGCCCTGGAATTCCACAAAGCTGGGACCGCAGAAAGATATCATCGGGGGGTGGGAGAAAGCGGCACGTAAACAGGGGCTTCACTTTGGGGTAAGCGTTCACGCGGCTCATGCCTGGACTTTTTATGAAACAGCCCAGCGCTCAGATAAGAATGGCCCGCTGGCCGGCATACCTTATGATGGCAAACTAACGAAGGCTGACGGCAAAGGTACCTGGTGGGAAGGCCTCGACCCACAGGGCCTATATGCGCAAAACCATGCGCTCAGCAAAAATGCTGAAGATAGCGGTATGATTCACAAGATATGGAACTGGGATGCTGCCCAGGGATGCACCATCCCGGATAAAGCCTACTTTGAGCAGTTCTATAACCGCACGATTGACCTGATTAATAAGTATTCACCTGATCTTATTTATTTCGACGATACCGCACTTCCTTTGTGGCCTGTAAGTGATGCTGGTCTGAGGATAGCTGCGCACTTGTACAACAGCAGCATCAAAAAACACGGGAAATTACAGGCCGTACTGAATGGAAAGATCCTGGATGAAGAACAGCGTAAATGTATGGTGTGGGATATAGAACGGGGCCAGAGCAACCAGATTGAACCTTTTGTATGGCAAACCGATACCTGCATCGGTAGCTGGCATTACGACCGTTCCATTTACGATAACCGTCGCTATAAAACGGCTAAAACAGTGATTCACACATTGGCAGATGTGGTAAGTAAAAATGGGAACTTCCTCCTGAGTATTCCTGTAAGAGGAGATGGTACGATTGATAGTGAGGAAAGAAAAGTAATAGCCGGCATCACTGCATGGATGGGCATCAATAGTGAAGCGATCTATGATACGCGCCCCTGGAAAATATTTGGCGAAGGCCCCGCCATTGAATCTGCGGCACCATTGAGTGCACAGGGTTTCAACGAAGGCAAAGGCAAGCCAATGGGAGCGGCTGATATACGTTTTACGATGAAAGGAGATGCGTTGTACTGTATCGTGATGGGCTGGCCTGTTAATGGAGCCGTCAACATAAAATCTTTATCGGGTAACAGTCAGCACTATCCTGGGAAAATAAGGCAGGTGGAATTACTGGGAGGAAGCGAATCGCTGCATGTTGAACGCGGTGATAACGGGTTGGTGGTGAAGCTGCCGGAAAACAAACCTCATGAAGATGCCTTTGTATTAAAAGTGCTGCCTGCATAAATATTAAGGTTAAAAGGTCAAAGAAAAGAGAGATGACTTTTCCAAAGATTGTATTTGGCACCAGCGGATCGGGAAACTTGCTTATGGTGTTGGACACCAGGCTAACCCGGAACAGGTAAAAGACGTCTTCGCAAGCTGGCTTCTTCTGTGCAACGGGGTGATAAAAGCAATGGTAAATATGGATTAGTGGAGATGGTAGAATGGATTTGTCGGAATAACGCTGACTCTTACCTGTTAAACTTGATGCAATGCGTTACCTTTTTTGTTTTTTGGGGCTTTTACAATCTTTTTATGTTTTAGCACAAAGCGAGCATTATAATTTTTCCAAGATCAATACGTATACCGGTCTGTCACATAACCAGGTAAATGCCGTGATAAAAGACCGGGACGGTTTTTTATGGTTTGGTACTACATATGGACTTAATCGCTATGACGGATATTCCTGTAGAATATTTCGTAAAGATCACAATGACAGTTCATCACTGAAGGACAATAATATCCTGTCACTTTATGAGCTACCGGATAAAAAAATGTGGGTATCGACAATGGGCGGCCCCTGCATTTATAATCCGGATACAGAGAAATTTAATGCCAACAGCGATAGCTATTTACATTCCATCGGTTTGCCATCTGGTKCTGTTTCCAATATTGTAAAGGGCAGCAGCAACAGATACTGGTTCCTGTATGATGATAAGGGCTTATTTTTGTATTCAGCTGATGATAAAATTGTAAAACCATTTAAACAGAAGGCAGGTCAGCCTTCTGAAAAAATTACATCTATAAACGAAACCACGGATGGAAAGCTGTGGCTGGTATACCAATCAGGTGTTTTGCAGGAGTATGACATCACGCTGGAAAAAATAATTTTTTCCACTGCTGTTTTACAGAAACAGAATAAAGGTGATAACCCATACCGTCTTTTTATAGACAACGATAATGATATCTGGCTCTGGAGATACAACTTCGGCATTTTTCTTTTTCACCCGAAAGATAATACCATCACACAGTTTGATAAGAATTCTTTTCCAACGAGATTGAGTTCAGAACTGGTAAGCCAGGTTGTTCAGGATAGTAATGGTTTGATATGGATAGGAACCGATCATGGAGGAGTAACGCTGATCGACAAAAAGAACAGGCTCAGCACCACCAGTTATCTGTTGAACAATCCCAATGATCCAAAGAGCATCAGCCAGAATAGCATCACCACGATCTATAGAGATGACCAGGGAATTATATGGCTGGGAACTTACAAGCAGGGCGTGAATTATTATAATAGTAACATCGTTCAATTCTCCTATTACCATCACCAGGAATTAAATGGGAAAAGCCTGCAGTTCGATGATGTAAACCGTTTTATTGAAGACAAAGCTGGTAATATCTGGATTGGCACCAATGGTGGAGGATTGATCTACTTTAATAGAAAGAATAATACTTTCAAACAATACCTGTATGATCCGAGAAATGAAAACAGCCTGAGTAACAATGTGATTGTGAGCTTGTGGATGGATCATGAGGATGTTCTTTGGATCGGAACATACCTGGGTGGCCTCAATCGCTTCGATGGCAGGAAGTTTACCCGATACAGGCATAGCGATCGTGATTCCGGTAGTTTGACAGATGACAAGGTATGGGAAATATTTGAAGACAGGGATCGGAATTTATGGATCGGCACTTTGGGGGGCGGCATGGATCGTTTGGACAGAAAGACAAACCAGTTTTATCATTATAGAAGTGGGCAGGGAATTATACCTTCTAACTATATTTCTGGCATGATGCAGGACAGGAAGGGGAATTTATGGATTGGCACAGGTTCCGGTATTGCGGTTATTGGAAAGAATAACACTGATGCTGTTGTTTATCAGGATACAAATAAAAAGAACAGTTTAAGCGATAATGCTGTTATGAGCCTTTTGGAAGACAGTAAAGGACGGATTTGGGTAGGCACCAGAGAGGGTTTGAATTTGTTTGATGAACAAAAAAAAGAGTTTCAGACATTCACCATATCCAACGGTCTTCCCGATAATATGATCCTGAATATTCTTGAGGATAATCACCAGACACTCTGGATCTCTACGCCCAATGGTTTATGTAACGTCATTCCCCGCCAGGAGAATAAACAGATGGCTTTTTCTGTCATCAGTTATGATGCCGCAAACAACCTGCAAAACCGTGAATTCAACGATAATGCGGCATTAAAGACGAAGACAGGTGAATTGATCTTTGGCGGACCTTCTGGTTTTAACATTATTAATCCTGCTGCTATCGGTAAATCTGTTTATCATCCTAAGATTGTTTTTACCGGTTTTCAGATATTAAATAAGAATATAGAACCCGGCGAATTGGTCAATAGCAGGGTACTCCTTAAACGCTCTTTATCTCAGCTTCAAAGTATTGACCTGAAATATAAAGAAAACGTTTTTTCTATCGACTTTGCTGCACTTGATTTTTCTCATAACGCCTATGACAGATATGCATATATGCTGGAAGGGTTTAATGAAGACTGGTTGTATACCGATGGTAATCAGCGGAGAGCCACCTATACAAATCTTAATCCTGGTCATTATGTTTTTAAAGTGAGGATTTTGAACAGGACTGGTTTGTGGAGCGACATAAAAACGCTGCAAATTCATATTGAACCCCCATTCTGGAGAACGCCCTTTGCATATATTATATACCTATTGGTCGTTGCGGGACTGTTTTTACTTATCCGACGTATTACGTTAGAGAGGATACATATGCGCTTTGAAGTCCGGCAACAGCGCAGGGAAGCTGAAAGGGCCCATGCGCTGGAACAGTTAAAGACAAAATTCTTTACCAACGTAAGCCACGAATTCCGCACACCGTTAAGTCTTATTATTGCACCACTGGATAAAATCATTCAGCATACTTCAGATGAAGAACAGGTAAAGCAGTTAAGTCTTGTGCAGCGTAACGCAAAGCGCCTATTAAATCTTGTAAACCAGCTGCTCGATTTCAGGAAGATGGAAGTGCAGGAAGTAAAATTGCATCCTGCTATAGGCGATATTGTTAGATTTTGTAAGGAAACCAGTTACTCTTTTACTGATATAGCAGAAAAAAAGAAGATCCGGTTTTCATTCGCGTCCAACGTAGATAGCCTTGAAATTTATTTTGACAGGGATAAAATCGAGAAGATTTTATTCAACTTGTTATCCAATGCATTTAAGTATACTCATGATAATGGGATGGTGAGCGTTAACTTAACGTATAAGCAGCCGGCAAATGATGAAGCGGATGGAACATTGGCTATTGAGGTGAAGGATGCTGGTATTGGCATTCCGGCCGATCAGCATGAAAAGATATTTGAACGATTTTTTCAGACAGATGTTCCGGAGAGCATGGTAAACCAGGGAACCGGTTTAGGTTTGGCCATCACGAAAGAGTTTGTAAGATTGCACAACGGGATCATTACTGTGAAAAGCGAGCCAGACAAGGGGACGTGTTTTACAGTGCTGCTTCCTGCAAAAAAAATATATGTTTCTTCTGGCCGGACTATAACCAGTCCTGTATTCTCAGAGGAAGGAGAACAAATAATGATGGAAGAAAGGAAAAAAGGAGATAAGAAGAAGACAATAGTCATAGTAGAAGACAATGAAGACCTGCGCTTTTATTTAAAGGACAACCTGAAGGGGCAATATCATATTGAAGAAGCCACAAACGGAAAGGAAGGCTGGGAGAAAATAAGACTATTAAATCCTGACCTTGTGGTAAGCGATATCATGATGCCCTTAATGGACGGAGTTGAACTTGCCAGGAAAATTAAAAGCGAAACACTTACTGCTCATATTCCTGTTATCCTGCTTACAGCCATGGGAAGTGAAGAAAAGCAGCTGGAGGGTTTGAAAGCAGGGGTGAACGATTACATCACCAAACCTTTCACTTTTGAAATCCTGGCTTCGCGCATCAGTAATTTGCTGGCTCAACAGCGGTTATTACAAAAGCGGTTCCAAAAGCAGATAGAAGTCAATCCCAGAGAGGTGACGATAACGCCGGTAGACGAAAAATTCCTTCAACAGGCAATGGAAATTATTGAAAAACAAATAGATAACCCGGAATTTTCAGTAGATGAGTTTAGCAAAGAGATGTACATGAGCAGGGTTACCCTGTACAGAAAGATACAATCGCTGACCGGAAAGTCACCGTTGGATTTTATTCGGTCGATCCGTTTGAAAAGAGCTGTTCAATTGTTAGACAAAAGCGGGATGTCTATTTCTGAAGTGGCATACCAGGTAGGTTTTAATGATCCAAAGATATTCCGCAAGATTTTCAAGGAAGAATTCAAAATTACGCCTTCAGAATATTTGGCTAATCTTAAGAATAAAAACCTTTAATCGCTTACCTATTGAAATATTATTGGTGATATCCAGTTATTTGCAACATTTGTGCCCCCTGGTTGAATGATTTGACTCCCGGGTTTCTGCCGGCATAGCAATAGTTTTACAGGATCTAATCCACGTATATGAAATTGCGATTGCTGCTGTTTAGCCTGCTGGCTTCTGCGCTATTTAATAATTTATTGATGTTGCCGCATCCACACAGCAGAGTCAGTGACACTTCAAAATGGTGTGAATACTACCCAAACGATTTTAGCATCTAAGGTAATAGAAACAAAGAGGCTGGTGCAGATATCTTACGCCCAAATTACATTATCAGAAATGTATTGAAACAAATTACGGGTGGTAGGAAGCCAGTCATGCTATATTATTATCAGGACAGCCGGGTAGGGAGAAAAGAGGATGTTGGATGAATGCAACATGGAGGCCCGGTTTTCCCTGGTTTTTGAAAGTCAGTCTTATGAACAGGGGATGGTGATCATGAATCCTCAGGTAGAATAAATTAAACGATATGGGAAGTTTTTTAAAAAAGATAGAGTGAAATCTAACTCCCTGTTAAGTCTTTGACGGGGAAATTTACTGAATTGTAACATTTGGGCCTCATGGTTGAATCAAGTGGCCCCCCTGATTGAGACAACATAACAATAGCTTTACAATATTCAATCCACGTATATGAAACTACAATTGCTGCCACTTTGCTTGTCGGCTTATGTCTCGTTTGGTGACTTACCGGCAAGTCCATCTGCTCATATGGCAGATCCTGACCATCTGTTGACGTTTACTGTTCCTCTGCTTAGTCGTTTACCTAAAACAGTTAAACTTGAAGTCGTCACTGATCATGTTGAAAAAGTGATGTATGAGAAGGAATTCTATTGAAAAAGAATTAGCACGTATCGATTGCCTGGTTCCTGTCACAAATGTTCCGGCGTTATGAAATGTCATCCTCGCTGAAAAATGCCTGTTGAGGATAATCATCTGCACAAGTTAAAATTAAAAAAATGAAGTCAACCAAAATGATTCGCTTGCGAATACTACCGCTATTGGGTATTCTTTTGGGATTCCTTTCCAGCATAAACCTCTCTGCACAAGCATTAAAAATAAGTGGTAGAATCATCAGTAAAAGTAATTCCCCGATTCCGGGCGCCACTGTTACCTTAAAAAACACCAGCCGCTTTACTATTACTAATGGAGAGGGGCGGTTTACGATCGATGCTGCCAGTGGAAGTGTATTGGTAATTACGATGATAGGTTACCAGAAAAAAGAAGTGGTGGCTAAAACTGCTTCCCTGGAAATAGAAATGACGGAGAATATTTCACAACTGGAGGATGTGGTGGTAATTGGTTACGGCAAAGTAAAACGGCCGGACGTTACTGGCGCGATATCTTCTGTTTCCGGTGACGAGATCCGCAAAACACAACCAGTCACCCTGGACCAGGCTTTACAAGGGAAGGTTCCCGGGTTAGTGGTTCAACAAATATCAGGTCAACCAGGTGGAGCGGTGTCTGTACAGATCCGTGGTTTGTCTTCTTTTGGCGGAGGTTCTCCGATGTATGTAGTAGATGGAATTATCATTGGCGGTACAGCTACATTGGGCGCGGGAGTCAATCCGTTGGCAGGGCTCAATCCTTCCGAAGTGGAGTCCATTGATGTGTTGAAAGACGCATCCGCTACGGCAATTTACGGTTCGCAGGCAACAAATGGTGTAATCGTAATAACCACCAAGAGGGGACAGGTTGCTCCACCGAGTATTTCTTACGATATGTACACCGGCTACCAGCAGATACCTAAAAAGTTGCCGGTGATGAATTTAAGGGAGTATGCCACGTTTATAAATGAAAGGAATACAGGTTTAGGATGGGGATTTGATACCCGGCCGGAATTTGTCAATCCAAAGTATCTGGGCGAAGGCACTAACTGGCAGAAAGAGCTTTTCAGAAATGCGCCGATGTCCAACCATACCTTAACTATTAATGGAGGGGATGTAAGAACACAGTATCTGCTTTCGGGGTCTTATTTCAACCAGGAAGGTATTGCCCTTGGCTCCAATTTCCGCAGGATGTCGTTAAGACTGAATCTTGATAATAAAACGACCAATTGGTTAAAGATCGGTACCAGTCTTCAATTAGTTAATATCAAGGAAAGTGTGAATTCGACCAGCTCGAATGTCATTAATACCGCATTAAGTCAGACGCCGGATATTGCCGTGAAAAATGAGGATGGTAGCTGGGGAGGGGCCTATAACCCGAACGGATGGGTGAACAGTACGGTGAACCCATATGCGATTGCCCTCATTAATAAAGACCAGGCAAAAAGAAACCAGCTTTTTGGTAATTTATATGCAGAAATTGCTTTTACCAAAGACCTCACCCTTCGAAATGAAGGCACTGCAAGTTTTTCAATGGCAACGCAGGACCGGTTTAGTCCTTCCTATACATTTGGTCTTGTGAAAAATAATACTAACAGCGCGTCCTATGATTATTCGCAAAGTTTATTTACAACGTTAAGAAACTTCCTTACCTATTCACATCTGTTTAAAGACAGGTACAATGTAAATGTGTTACTGGGGCATGAGGCACAACTAAGCACCAATGAAGGTTCCGGCGCCTCCAGGTCAAATTTCCCTTCTAATAATGTGCAGGTAATCAGTAGTGGCGATCCTACCACCGCTGCTAATAGTGGTAGTAAAGGACAAAGTGCCCAGGAATCGTACTTTGGCCGTATTAATTTTGGCCTCAATGACAAGTACCTGTTTACTGTCAATCTCCGTGCAGACGGCTCTTCAAAGTTTGCCCCGGAAAACCGCTGGGTGAATACCTATTCAGGCGCATTTGCGTGGAAATTAAATAATGAAGAATTTCTGAAGACTGCAAAGAATATTAATGAGTTAAAGCTGCGCCTGGGTTATGGGTTAACGAATAATCAGAATATCCGGGACTATGCCTATACCTCCACACTGGCCACGGTGGCTACCGGGCTGACGGGCATCGCACAGCTTACCCAGAATGTAGGGAACCCTTATGTACAATGGGAGAAAACAAAATATGCAAACATCGGGCTGGAGGGAACGCTTTTTAACTGGAGAATAAACTTCTCCGTTGATTTTTATAATCGCAAAACCGATGGTCTTGTTCTGCAGATCCCTTTACCTATGTATTCCGGAACGGCAATTGGTTATTCGCCAGGCTCGATGGAAGCCCCGTATGTCAATGTAGGTACGGTTAATAACAAAGGCTTTGATTTTAGAATCAGTTCCACCAGTATTAAGACCAAAAATTTTAGCTGGAAAACTGATTTAACTGTTTCCCGCAATATTAATGAAGTCCTTAAGCTCAATACAGATGGCGCTTCACTGGACAGGCAGTACAGCAAAACGGTGGTAGGCAGATCTATCGGCGAGTTTTACGGATATGTGATTGACGGAGGCGTGTATGCAACAAAAAAAGAATTGGAGACCCATGCACGACCCACTAAAAATGGTGTGCCATTGCCAGTAGGGGCAGCCGGCGGAAGCATCTGGTATGGTGATCTGAAGTTCAAAGATTTTAATGGCGACGGCATTATCGATGAACATGATCAAACCTTTCTCGGTTCCCCCATACCCAAATACCAAATTGGTTTCAACAATACCTTCTCCTATAAAAATATTGATTTGAATATATTTTTCGCAGCAAATGTTGGCAATAAAGTATTTAATCAGCTTCGCGTAAATGGAGAATACCCGGGCACCAGTTTTGGTTATTTCAAGTCGTTAACGGACTATGCGAAACTAACCCTGATCGACCCGAAAGGGGATGCTACTGATATTGATAATATAAAGGTGACTAACCCAGAAACAAGGATACCCGGGCTTAGAAATGATAATACCAATGATAATAACAGGAATTCTGACAAGTTCGTAGAAAGTGGCACTTTTTTGAGATGTAAAAATATTTCTTTAGGATACACGGTCCCCGAAAAACTGATCAGTAAAGCCAGCATTAAATACCTGAGAGTTTATTTCAATGTCTCCAATGCATTCATTATTACAAACTATAAAGGTATGGACCCTGAGATTGGATCATGGGACCCGCTGAGTGCTGGCGTTGACGGCGGTTTTTATCCGCAGCCCCGTGTGTTTACCATTGGTGCCAACATTAAATTGACCAAATAAAATATTCATCTGTTAATATAAATAGTTATGAGATCAATATTGGATAAAATAATTGTCTTCCTGCTAATTACGATAGCTATAACAGGATGCTCCAAAAGCTTCCTGGATCGTCCGCCACTGTCGCAGATAAGTGCTGATAATTTTTATCAAACTCCCAATGATCTCAGGTTGGCAACAGCTGCATTGTATGCTGGTACACCCTGGGGCAGCTGGAACTATAATTGTTATTTACCTGTCGGTGATGTGCTGAGTGGAAATATGGGAGTTAATTTCTGGGGAGATGCCGTACAACTTAATACTTTTACAGTTACCGGCTTAAACGGCATTATGATTTCCAACTGGAAAGGATTGTATAATGTGATTGCACACTGTAATGTTACTATTAATGCCATTACACAAAAGGCACCGGCTTCCATCCCTGATAAAGACAAATTTGCTGCTATTGCTGAAGCCCGATTTATACGTGGATTTGCCTATTATAATCTGGCTGTGCTATGGGGCGCAGTACCCGTTATTGAAGATAACAGTAAACTGATTGTATCTCCATTGATTAACCGTATAAAAACGGAGGACGTATATAAATTCGCCATTAATGATCTGAGGTTTGCAGTTGGAAATCTTCCACCAGCCGATGCTGCCGGAAGAGTAACTACCTGGTCGGCACAAGGCATGTTAAGTAAGGTTTATCTGACAGCAGCCGGATTAAATCAGCAGGGAGGGACCAGGAACCAGGCTTACCTGGATAGTGCAAAAAAATACGCCGGAAATGTGTGTAAGAACAGTGGCCTGGCATTGGTAGCTAATTATGCGGATCTCTTTAAAACCCAGTTTAACGACAATCCGGAGTCATTGTTTGCATTGCAGTGGGCCCCGGGTGGGGGTTGGTTAGAAGGAAATATGCTGCAGATCTATTCTCCGGGAGGTACAGAAATATCTGCCAATGGATCGGCGGGCTGGTTTGCTATTAGCCCAACCATAGATATGTACCAACTTTACTCCACCAGGGATTCTCTAAGGCGTAAGGCTACCTTTATGATTAAAGGGGATCATTACCCGGAGTTGAACGCTGCAGGCGGAGGATATACATTTACAGGTGATGCCGGATTGAAGAAGCATATTATCGGCACCAATAAGGATAACAGTTCGCCAACAATGAACCTGACTTCCTCTACAGAACATAATGCTTTATTAAGACTGGCGGATGTTTACCTCATTTACGCTGAATCAATACTTGGTAACAATGGTTCAAGTGTTGACGCCGAGGCGCTTCTTTACTTTAACAAAGTTCGTGCAAGAGCCAGGATGGCTCMAACCACTAAAATAGATATCGATACCCTGATTAATGAGCGAAGAATTGAACTGGCGGCAGAGGGACAATATTGGACAGACCTGGTAAGATTATCCTATTACAATCCTTCCAAGGCAATCAGCAAATTAAATGGGGAAAAGCGGGTAACATTTACCATTACGGATGGTGTGGTAACAGCCAAAGATCCATTTGGTACTATTACGCCTGCCACCATTCAAAGTTTCACTTTTCCAATTCCTTCTTCTGAGGTGACGGCCAATCCTAAACTGTTGGAAGCTCCGGTATCTTATTATTAAAAAATACTAAAACTATTATACCGTGAATAAAGTAATATTCAACCAGATTTTCAGGAAGGTACTTTTTGGGGCGCTTACTGCTGTCTTTGCCCTATTGCAATCAGCTTGTAAGAAAGACACCACTGAAGGAGCTCCTGTTATAACAAGTGTTAGAAATTATGCAGCCTCTCCTGATGATACACTTGTTAATGCTATCACTACCGGTCAACGGGTGGTGTTAGTCGGACGTAACTTAAAGGATGCGGTACAGATCTCTTTCAACGGCGTACCTGCCACTATCAGCAGCATCTTGTTTTCAGACACCAGTGCTACCGTATTGGTGCCTGCCGTAATACCATTTCCATCGGTGCCTGCGGAAAGCCTGAATACCATCCGGTATATTACCAAACATGGGGCTACCACTTTTACATTCGGCATTGTGGCCCCGCCGCCCACTATTACCAGCATTTCCAACGAAAACGCCAACGCGGGCGATTCTGTGTATATCTCCGGGTTGAATTTGTTTTTCATAAACAAAATAACTTTTGCCGGTACGCCAATTACCAATTATAAGGCAGCCGGCGATGGTACGTCAATCGGGTTTGTACTACCGGCGCTTTCACAAAGTGGACCGGTGGTGATCGACACAAAATCCGGGATCGTTGCTACCGCCTTTAATGTAAACGATTCCACGACCGGTGTTCTCTGTAATTTTGATAATATAAATACTTTCAGTTGGGGCACCGGCACAGATAACAGCAGCGCCAATTTTCCCGGTAACAGGGGGCGTTATGCAGTGCTAAACAACGATGTTTTGCCTGCCGGTGATGGCAATTGGTGGAATTGGCAACGGAGTATAAATAGCAGCGATGTACAGTGGATCCCTGTTGACAGTTTAAGCGTTTCTGTTGATCAATATGCCGTTAAGTTTGAGATCAATGTACCCGGCGCATGGACCGGCACCTCTGTTTATGTATTAAAAGGTAACTCATTTGATTACATTTCCCGCTATGAACCATGGCAGGGCGCTGATGGCGCCGTTACCCCCTTTTCCACCAGAGGGTGGCGTACGGTGACCCTTCCGTTATCAACGTTCAGAACCAGTGATGGTAAAGGTTCGGCAGCCGCAAGCCTGACTACCTTGCTGGGTAGCACGGCCAAAGGATCTGTAAATATTCATACCAAAAACTTTTCAGCCTCCCCTTCAACTTCCGGTTTAAAAGCTGCTGTCGATAATATCCGGGTGGTGAAGATTAAATAACACCAAAGATTTTTAACCAAATCTCAACAATATGAAAACCAGAAATTGGTATGCACTTATCGCATTGGTGATTTCCGCTGTAATGTTTGCATACTGTAGTAAAAAGAGCGTGGTTGCGCCTGAATTGTCGGTTTCTTTATCTGACATTGCTTTTCAGCCGGAAGGTGGCGCTTCCGATGTAACTATCGCCAGTAACGTAGACTGGAATATTGAAAATCCGGCTACTTCCTGGTTGCAGTTAAGTCAGTCAACGGGTGGTAGCAGCAAGGCTGCTATCCGGCTGACGACTGTACCCAATACCACTGGCGCTTCCCGTTCCGTTGTGCTGGTGGTGAATGCCGGTAATAGCCAGACGCGCAGGGTTAAGGTAACACAGGCCAGCGGCATATATCCCGGCTATAATACATCTCCTGCTCCTGCCAATTCAACTGGTATGGGAAGCAACGCAGTGCAGCTCGCAGCTAAATTTAAACTGGGCTGGAACATCGGCAATACCCTGGAAGCTATTGGTGGAGAAACCGCATGGGGAAATCCCTTGATCAATGAAAGTTATGTACGGGCTGTAAAACAGCAGGGATTTAATGCCATCCGCCTGCCATGTGCGTGGGACCAGTATTCTGATAAAGCGACTGCCAAGATCCAGGATGCATGGCTCAACCGGGTAAAACAGGTAGTTCAATATTGCGTCAATAACGATATGTATGTTTTACTCAATATCCACTGGGATGGTGGCTGGCTGGATGCAAATATTAACAAGGCAAAAAAAGATTCTGTCAATGCGAAACAAAAAGCATTCTGGGAACAAATTGCTACCACCATGCGTGATTTTGATGAGCACCTGATGTTCGCAAGCGCCAATGAACCTCCGGCAGAAAATGCAGAGCAGATGGACATACTCACCAGCTATCATCAAACCTTCATCAACGCCGTCAGATCCACCGGTGGACGTAACAGCTACAGGGTACTGGTGGTGCAGGGACCTGCAACCGATATTGATAAAACCAATAACCTGATGAATACGCTCCCCACAGATGCGGTAAAAGATCGCATGATGGTGGAAGTACATTACTACACGCCATACCAGTTCTGTTTAATGGAGGACGATGCATCCTGGGGAAAAATGTTTTATTACTGGGGCGCAGGACATCATTCTACCATTGAACCAGACCGGAATGCCACCTGGGGAGAAGAAGGGGATGTAAACAGCGGCTTTGGCAAGATGAAAACCAAATTCACCGATAAACAAATCCCTGTCATCATGGGCGAATACGGCGCATACAGGCGTGGCGGCAGCAGGCATGTTCCCAAAGATCTGAACACCCACAATGATGCCGTGGATTATTGGTTGACCTATGTAACCAAACAGGCAATCGCCAGCGGTATGAAACCTTTTTTCTGGGATACAGGTGGTGCTTTGGACAGGCGGAATAATACGGTGCTTGATAAACGCACTATTGATGCCCTTGTTGCCGGGGGCAGATAGAAACAGGCAGGGTTGCTATTGAATATATTGAAACAGGAAATTAACATAAATGAAAAGAATAGTAAGGCAATTAGTATTCGGCTTTACCGGCATCATAATGGCCGGTATAGCCGATGCGCAGCAGATGGTAACCGACAAAATGCAGGAGGAGAAGATCCACTCATTAATCAGTCAGATGACGCTGGAAGAAAAAGTGAGTCTCCTGCATGGCAATTCAAAATTTTACGTATCGGGAGTAAAAAGATTGGGAATTCCTGAATGGGCACTGAGCGATGGCCCTCATGGCGTACGTGCAGAAATAAACCGGCACGACTGGGCTTATGCAGGATGGACCAATGATTCCGCCACCTGCTTTCCTCCTGGTACTGCATTGGCTGCTACCTGGAATCCTAAGCTGGCTTACGGGCGGGGAATTGTACTGGGGGAAGAGGCCCGCTTTCGGAAAAAAGATATTTTACTCGGACCGGGCATCAACATTATCCGTTCGCCGCTTTGCGGAAGAAATTTCGAGTACATGAGTGAAGACCCTTTTCTTATTTCGCGGATGTCAGTTGCTTATATCAAAGCATTGCAGTCAAAAGATGTGGCGGTAAGCGTAAAGCACTGGTTGGCTAATAACCAGGAAGATCATAGAGATTCCATTGATGTGCACATGAGTGAAAGAGCATTACGTGAAATTTATTTGCCAGGGTTTAAGGCATCCATAACAGAAGGCGGTGCCTACACAGTAATGGCAGCATACAATAAATTCAGGGGCAACTGGTGTTCTGAAAATGAATACCTGAACAGAGAAATTCTTCGTAAAGAATTTGGCTTTAAAGGGGTGTTAATGACAGATTGGGCGGCTGCACATACCACCGTCAAAGCTGCTTTAACCGGGCTTGATCTGGAAATGGGGACGGATAAAAAAGATTACAACGAATGGTATTTCGCTCATCCACTCATTAACGCAGTGGAAGAGGGGAAAGTTCCTGTTGCCATTGTTGATGAAAAGGTAGCGAACGTGCTGCGGGTAATGATAAAGACAAAAATGTTTGATGAAGAAAAACGGGAGAAAGGGAAGATGAATACCGCAGCACATCAGCAAGCCGCATATAACGATGCCGCGGAAGCCGCCGTATTGTTACAAAACAACGGAAATATACTTCCACTTCATTTTAATAGCATAAAATCAGTCGCGATTATTGGTGATAATGCCACACGCAGGCATTGTGACGGAGGCCTTAGTTCTGAAATAAAATCGCTGTACGAAATTACCCCGCTGGAGGCTATCCGGAAAAAGTTCGGAGCTACAGTGAAAGTAAATTTCGCTCAGGGGTATGCAAAACAATCCACTTTCAGGGAAGGCAGCAATGCCGGCCAAACCAGCTCAGATAAGATTGATTGGAAATTGATTGATGAAGCGGTAGAAGTTGCAAAAAAATCAGATGTAGTGATCATTTTTGGTGGATTAAATCATGATTTTGATACAGAGTCTTTTGATAAACAAAATATGGATCTGCCTTATGGCCAGGATGTTTTGATCCGTGAGGTGGCCAAAGCAAATCCTAATACGATTGTTGTCATCATCGCCGGATCACCCGTAAAATTATCAGGTATTGTTCATCGGGTACCTGCTATATTATGGTCGTGGTTTGGTGGAATGGAAGCCGGAAACGCAGTGGCCGATCTGTTGAGTGGTAAAGTAAATCCTTCCGGTAAACTGCCATTCACATTGCCGGTGTCGCTGGATCAGTCACCCGCACATGCATTAGGCAATTTCCCCGGTAGAAATCTTGTTGTGAATTATGAAGAAGACATTTTGGTAGGATATCGTTGGTTCGATACAAAGAAAATTGTTCCTCAATTCCCATTTGGATATGGTCTTTCTTATACTGGCTTTTCTATCAGTAATTTTTCTACGGACAAAAGCAGCTATAAAAAAGGAGAAACCATCCATGCAAAATGTACTGTAAAAAATACAGGTTCTTCCGCCGGAGCAGAAGTTGTGCAACTGTATGTCAGCGATCCTGTTTGCACTGTTTTGCGCCCTGAAAAAGAACTTAAAGGATTTGAAAAAATTTTTCTGCAGCCTGGCGAAGCAAAATCGGTGGAGCTGACAGTGAAAATTGCAGATCTGGCATTTTATGATGAAACAAAAAAAGACTGGAATGTGGAAGCAGGTGATTTTGTCATGCACATTGGTAATTCATCGCGTAATATTTCAAAATCGATAAAAATTTCGGTGAAGTAATAAAATACAACGAATATGAAAACCAGCAATTGGCATTGAGCCGGACCGCAATGCCACCTGGGGAGAGGAGGCCGAAATAGCTTCCTGTTTTCAAAGAATGAAACAAAAATTTGTAGGCAAAGGAATTCCTTTCCTATTGGGCGGATACGGCGCCTACAGACGTTCCACACCGCTTGATATGGTTAAGCATAATAATTCAGTTGATCACTGGGTCACCTATGTAAACAACAAGCCGTTGCCAATGGTATTAAACCATTTTTCCGGGATACGGGTGGTGCCTTAGACAGACGCAGCAATCGCCTTCTTGATAAGCGTACTATAGATGACATTATTGCTGGCTGCAGATAAAAAATAATAAATTTTCAGATGAATAGATATTCAATACTTGCTTTAATTACAATTTTGATTTCGGGATTTAAGGCAACATCGCAGGTAGGCCACACTTTTTTTCCGGAGAAAAATCTCACTACGACCGGCATTTATTATTATCCCGAGCATTGGAACGAAAACCAGTGGGAACGGGATATAAAGAAGATTGCAGATATGGGCTATGAGTTTGTGCACCTGGCGGAATTTGCGTGGTTTAAAATGGAACCGGAAGAAGGAAAGTTTGAGTTTGCATGGCTCGATAAGGTGATAAACCTCTGTACAAAGTATCACCTGAAAGTGCTGATGTGTACACCCTCCGCAACCACACCGACCTGGATGAGAACGAATTATCCGGAAACATTTGTCATGGATGGTCATTATATCCGCGGTGAGCAGGGCACGCGCGGATTGGGATCAATCGTGAACCCCACTTACCGGAAGTTTGTGGCAGCCATTGTAACGGAAATGGCTAAACGTTACGGGCAGCATAAAGATGTGATTGGCTGGCAACTTGACAATGAGCCGGATGCCAAGCCTGATTATAATCCGTCTTCACAGGAGGCATTCAGGCAGTGGCTAAAGAACAAATACAAAACAATTGAGGCCCTGAATACCGCCTGGGGAACAGCCTTCTGGAGTCAGTGGTATAACAATTTTGACCAGGTGATTATCCCTAACACGAATCTGGTAGGGTGGTGGGGCAATAATCCCCACGCCCTGCTGGATTTTAAGCGGTACAGTGCAGATGCACAGGGGGCATTCCTCGATTTTCAGGCTGACATCCTGCGAAATCACATCTCGAAAGACCAATATATCACCACTAATTATACAGCAGTATCTACAGGAGCAGATCCCAGGCGGACGAATAAACTCGATTTTGCTACCTATACTGCCTACCCAAATGGAGGTACTAATAATATCGGGGAGCAGGGCTTTCGTTTAGGAAATAGCAAAGTGATTCTCTTTGCTGCTGAATATTATAAATCTGTCGGCGGCGTATCCGGCGTGATGGAAATTCAACCCGGCCCGGTAAACTGGGGGAATTACAATCCGCTTCTTTTACCGGGAACGGTGCGAATGTGGCTGTACCACACATTCGCGGCGGGTGGAAAGCTGGCCTGTTCCTACCGGTTCCGTCAGATCAATTATAGTGCGGAACAATACCATGCCGGCGTAATACAAACAGATGGTGTAACCCCTTCGCAGGGCGGGGAGGAATATATGCAATACATGAAAGAAATAAAGGAACTGCGGAAACGATACAAACCCGGTGCTTCCATGCCTGAAAAACTGACTGCCCGGTCAACCGCAATTCTTTGGAACCTGGAAAATTACTGGACTATTGACCGGCAAAAACAGACCTGGCAATGGGACACCTGGAATTACCCGATTAAATTCCTGGAAATAGCAAAGTCATTTGGCGCGCCTGTGGACCTGATCGCGGAAACAACTGATTTGTCGAAATACAAATTTGTGATTATTCCGGCATACGAAATGGTGGATAGTGCCCTGGTGAAAAAATGGCATGCATATGCAGCTAACGGAGGACACTTGATTATTACCTGCCGCACCGCCACCAAAGATCGCATGGGACACTTCTGGGAGGGGGAATGCGCCGCTCCTGTATCCGGGCTGATAGGTGCACAGGTGAAAGCAACCGATATGCTTGCTGGTAACGCCAAAGGAGATCTCCTGATGGGCTCTGCCCATTACAGTTGGAACAACTGGGCTGATTTACTGGCGCCTGATAAAAACACGGAAACACTTGCTGTATATGACAACCAGTTTTATAAAGGAAAAGCAGCTGTAGTGAAACATAAAGTGGGTAAAGGCACTGTTACCTACATCGGTGTGGATACAGACGATGCTAAACTGGAAGCGGACATAATGAAACAAATTTACACCGGAGCAGGTGCTACCACTGAAAATTATCCTCCCGGCGTATTTGTTTATTGGAGAGATGGTTTTTATGTGGCAGTGAATTATTCCTCTGATAATTATGAAATGAAAATACCCGACCCGGCTAAAATATTGATCGGGAGCAAAGTGCTGGAACCAGCAGGAGTATTGGTTTGGAACGAATAAAAATAGCGTAAAAAAAATAAAATGAGTAACAGATATTTATTTATTTCGATAGTATTTATCCTGGCCAGTCGTATCTGTCTGGCACAAACAGACAGGGCTTCTTTTAAAGTGGACACTGTACCCACGTTTCCTGATCCACCAGCCGGATTTAATGTTCAGCGTAATAATATACCTCACGGAAAATTAGCAGTTGTTCAGTACCACTCAAAAACGCTGGGAAAACTTCGGGAAATGAGTGTATATACCCCTCCGGGATATTCGGCTGATAAGAAATATCGGGTGCTGTATCTGTTGCATGGTTTGGGAGCAGACTATCGTCAATGGACTGAATGGTGCCAGGCAGATAACATTGTCGATAACCTGATTGCGGATCATAAAATTCAGCCTGTAATAATGGTTTTTCCCAACTGCGATTCAAAGCTGACAGTGACAGATACATCCACAGCAAACCGTTCCGGGAGAGCGGATAGTTTTGAAGGTTACAGAAAGCCATTTGAAGAGGATTTATTGAAAGATATTATCCCTTACATCGATTCACATTATTCCACCATCAGCGACTGTGAACATCGTGCTATAGCGGGTTTGTCAATGGGCGGAGGACAGTCGTTAAATATAGGTTTGTATCACCTGGAAATCTTTGCCTATGTAGGTGGATTTTCTTCAGCACCTAATACGAATATGTTCGGTGGTATGTATACAGATGTTAAACTTGTTCCGGATATCAAAACTGCTAAGGAGAAGTTGAAACTGCTATGGGTAGCATGTGGTAATAAAGATGGCCTTTTTAGTATTAGTGAAAGGGCCCATCAATATCTTAACGAAATAGGTGTCACCCATGTTTGGAATGTAGATACTAACGGGCATGATAACATTGAGTGGGATCGTAACCTGTACCTATTTTCTCAGCATATTTTTAAACGATTGTAAGAATATCAAATAGATTAAAAGATGGAAAGAAAAGTCATTCTTTTGCTGCTGCTGCTTTCTGCCGTTGCGGAAACATTGGTTGCCCAAAGAATAAAAGAGAAGAAACCAGCTATTCCCGAACGTATCATCAATATTGATTTCAATAAAGCAGCCGGCCAGCTCAACACCATGTTTAATGACTGTGTTGGTGCAGGCCGCGCTAACGAAGGCCTTCGGGCCGATTGGCAACAGCAGCTTGCATATGTAAGGAAAGAATGCGGTTTCAGATATATCCGCATGCATGGCCTTTTAACAGACGACATGGCTGTTTATACAGAGGATGGTAAGGGTAACCCGGTGTACAACTACATGTACATAGATGTTTTATTTGATTTTTTACATAGCATTGGCATGAAACCCTTTGTTGAGCTGGGCTTTATGCCTTCAGCACTGGCCAGCGGTTCCAAAACAATCTTCTGGTGGCGCGGCAACGTAACGCCACCAAAGAATTACGAGAAATGGGCCGCACTGGTGCGGGATCTTACCCGGCATTTTACAGAACGTTATGGTGCCGATGAAGTGAAAACCTGGTATTTCGAAGTTTGGAATGAACCTAACCTGGATGGCTTCTGGGCGGGGACACAGGAAGACTACTTCAAATTATACAACTATAGTGCGAAGGCTGTTAAAAGCGTGAATTCATCTTATCGCGTTGGAGGACCGGGAACAGCCGGAGCGGCCTGGGAACCGGAAATGATTGCCTACTGCGATAAGAATAATGTACCCATAGATTTTATAAGCACCCACGCGTATGGCGTAAAGCAAGGATATCTCGATGAATTTGGCAACTCAGGTACCGTACTCGATAAAAATCCCATGAGCGTTAGCGGTGAGGTGCTTCAATCGCGGAAAGAAATTGCCAGTTCCACCATGCCTCAGCTGGAGCTTCATTACACTGAATGGAGTGCTTCCTATACTCCGGCGGATCCTATCCACGACAGCTATCACGAAGCCGCCTATGTGCTGCAAAAAATAAAGCAGGTAGGCAGGGCTGCCAACTCCATGTCGTACTGGGTTTTTACTGACATTTTCGAAGAGCCCGGCCCCCGTTTTACACCATTTCACGGCGGCTTTGGCATGTTAAATACACAAGGCATTAACAAACCAGTATTCTATGCCTATCAGTTTATGAACAGGCTGGGAAATATTGAATTGGTAAATAACGATGCCACTTCATGGGTGTGCAGGGATTTCACAGGAAATATTCAGGCGCTGGCCTGGGATTTTACCAATACTCATCCGGGAGATTCCGTACATAATCAGCAATATTATATCCGTGATCTTCCATCAACATCCAAAGGAAAGTTGAAGGTCAATATTGCAAACGTACCTGAGGGCACCTATGCACTTGAAATATATAAAGTAGGCTATCACAGCAACGATGCATATTCCACTTATCTCTCCATGGGGAAGCCGGCACAGCTAAACAGACAGGAAGTAGCACAAATAAAGAAGCAAAACGATGGTTCGCCTCTTGCCAGGGAAATTGTTACTGTAAAAGCCGGAGTCCCTTTTTCAAAAGAGCTGGAGATTCGTGAGAACGATGTTTTCTTTTTAAATATTATCAGACTGTAATGATATAGGTTATTAAACAACGCCGTTCCAGGTGGATGGTGCGGCAGAGATTTTGAGTAAAAATTCAATTGCAAACAATTAGTAAAAAACAAAACAATGAGTAAGAAAACCATTTTGCTTTTGTTGTGCCACATTTTACTTTATACAGCCGTTGCACAAAATGTTACTATTTCAATTAATTCGACTCAAAACAAACGATTGATTTCCCCCTACATATATGGCCGGAACGAAGGCTTTGATAAGCCTGTACAATTTTATAAAGACGCAGGTTTACGTTTCGCCCGTATGAACGGAGGTAATAACGCAACAGGTTATAACTGGCGTAAAAAAATAACGGTCCATCCCGACTGGTATAATAATGTGTATGGTACTGACTGGGATGCATATGCCCAAAATATTGCGTCCAATTATCCGGGTATGCAGGGTATGTTTGCTTTTCAATTGATGGGCAGAGTTGCATCCAACACCAATAATAACTTCGATGACTGGGCTTTCAACCAGGCCCAGTATTGGGCCGGTGTTGGTCAGAATTTAGCCGGTGGAGGCACACCCAATACGCAAAATCCTTCCGGTAAGGCGCTGGTGGAAGGGAATATTAATTTGTTTACGCAGTTATGGCCTGCCGACTCTTCTGTGGGAATTCTAAATCATTGGTTTGGAGCCAATGGGATAGGGCTAAACAAAAATCAGTTCTTATACTGGAATATGGACAATGAAGTAGATATATGGAGCGGCACGCATGACTATGCGATGCCAACACAAATATCAGCTGCTGCCTTTATGGATAACTACATAGCATTAGCAAAGAAAGCGAAAGCTTTATATCCTGGCATCAAACTCTGCGGACCTGTTGCCACCTCGGAATGGCAATGGTACAAGTGGTCGAATGAAAGTATCTACATAAATGGCAGGTATTATTGCTGGCTTGAATATTTTATAAAACGCCTTGGAGATGAGTATAAGGCAACCGGTGTTAAGCTGGTAGATGTATTGGATATTCACAACTATCCCTGGTATAATAACGATGACGCTGCGGCACTGCAGGGGCACCGGATTTATTATGATACAACATATGACTATCCGGGTTCAAATGGTATCAGAACACTCACCGGTGGATGGGATGCCTCGTTGACAAAACAATATATTTTCAAGCGTATCGATGGCTGGTTGACTGAACATTTTGGGGCCAACCATGGCATAACCTGTGGTATAAGCGAATGGGGTACCATGTCAAGCAGCAACCCAAGCCTTGAATCTGTTATATATGCTTCGCACCTTGGTACCTTTGCAAACAATGGTGTTGAATTCTTTTCGCCATGGAACTGGTCTGTTGGCATGTGGGAAACATTGCACCTCTTTAGCAGGAATGCAAAGAAATATAGTGTTTCAAGTATTTCTTCATTGGAAAATACGGTATCTGCCTACTCCTCTGTAAATGAAAATGCCGACTCTTTAACGGTGATGCTGGTAAACCGCGACAGGACTGCTTCCCGCACTGTTACTATTAACCTGAGCAATTTCACTGTTGCCAATGGAAATTATCAAACCTTGCAGTTGTCTTCTTTACCGGCACAAGAAACTTTTGTATCGCACACGCAAAATGCGCTTCAGCAAAATACAGTGGCAGTAAACTCAAATTCACTTACCATCACTGTGCCGGCTCTTTCTACAACGGCGATTCTGCTGGTGAAAGCCGCCGCTTCTGTGACTTACGTTACGCTGGCCAACCGTGCCACCGGGTTGTTGATAGACGGCATGTACAGGTACACTGATGGAGCTAATGCAGGGCAATGGAGTAACAGTGGCAGCGATGCGCAGCAATGGTTGCTGGAAACAACCGGTAGTTATGTGAAGTTGAAAAACCGCGCTTCAGGTCTATATCTTGATGGTATGGGCAGCACGACCAACGGTGCAGTGGCTGGTCAATGGAGCAATGGTAGCAGCTATAATCAGCAATGGCAACAGATTGCTTCCGGGAGCTATGTTAAGCTAAAGAACCGCGCTACCGGATTATATCTCGACGGTTTAGGCCAAACGACCAACGGTGCAGATGCAGGTCAATGGTCAGAAAGCAGTAGTTATAACCAACAATGGACAATGGGAACCGTTGCACTGGCGAGAGCATCAATGGTCACAGATACTTCGTCTTCGCTGAAAACACAAGAGGCAGCCAATAATCGGGTGTCAGTATATCCCAATCCCTTTTCCTCAACATTCAATATTACAATTGACAAACCTGATGAGGTAGAACGTATTATTATATTCGACCTCACAGGTAAGCAGGTTGAAACAGCTAAACGTACCTCCGTTGCAGGCTTAATGTCAATGGGAGCAGCCTTGAAAGCTGGTACCTATATCGTTCGGGTAGAAGCAGGAAAATGGTTGAAGACGTTTAAGGTTGTAAAAATAAATTAGGTCAAAATAATATTAACAACATGATCATTAGCTCGATGAGATATTTGCTGTGTGGAATCGCTTTTTTCCTTTGTTCAATCAGTATTAACTATGCTCAGACAAAGGCTCCCGACCCATTTKGCCCGGTGCCAACGGAAAATCAGATGAGATGGCAGGAGATGAAATACTATGCTTTTGTCCATTTCTCCCTAAATACGTATACGGACCAATCGTGGGGATTTGGTAATGAAGAGGTGAGATTATTTAATCCGTCAAAATTGGATTGTCGTCAGTGGGCCCGTATCTGCAAAGAAGCCGGTATGAAAGGAATAATACTTACCGTAAAGCATCACTGTGGTTTTTGCCTCTGGCCTTCCAAATACACGGAATATTCGGTGAAAAATGCTCCATGGAAAAATGGTAAAGGAGATGTGGTTCGGGAATTGGCGGATGCCTGTAAAGAATACGGCTTGAAACTAGGTATCTATTTATCGCCCTGGGATAGGAATAGCCCGGATTATGGAAAGCCTGCCTATATCACTTACTTCCGGAATCAGCTGACGGAGCTACTTACCAACTACGGACCGATTTTCGAAGTATGGTTTGACGGCGCTAATGGTGGTTCAGGATATTATGGCGGCGCTAATGAAACCCGCACCATTGACCGTACTACTTATTATGACTGGCAGCATACTTATCAGCTGATCCGCAAACTACAACCTGATTGCGTAATATGGAACGATGGTGGCGACAGGGGAGACCTGCGTTGGGTAGGCACGGAAGGTGGTGTAGTGGGCGAAACTAACTGGAGTTTACTAAATGCCAAAGGGGAGGTGGAATGGAACATGTTGCATTACGGCCTCGAAAGCGGCGATTCCTGGGTGCCAGCCGAAGTAAATACTTCCATCAGACCGGAATGGTTTTATCATCCACATGAAGATGGCCAGGTAAAAACAGTACCGCAATTAATGGAAACATACTATAATTCCATAGGACGCAATGGCACATTGTTACTTAATTTCCCCATTATGCCAAATGGGCTGATTCATCCGAATGATGAAAAAGCCACGCTTGGATTGGCCAGGGCTGTAAAGGAAGCATTTGCGGTAAATCTGGCGGCAAATAAGCAGGTGAAGGCCTCCAATGTTCGTGGGAATGCCAAAGAGTTCGGAGCTGATATGTCTGTTGATAATAGTAATGATACCTATTGGACTACTGATGATGGCTTGACTAACGCATCGCTAACCATAGATTTGGGTAAACCAACCACTTTTAACCGATTCCTGGTACAGGAATATATCCGGTTGGGACAACGCGTGAAATCCTTCACGGTAGAGGGGCTTGTTGATGGGGAGTGGAAACAGCTGGCAAAAGCAACAACCATCGGATATAAGCGAATACTTCGTTTTCCGGTTGTAACGGCTACGCAGGTTCGTTTTAATATTACCGGTTCAAAAAGCTGCCCTGTAATTTCCAATATTGGCCTTTATAATGCACCGCAGATCCTGGCTGCTCCTGCCATTATCAGAAATCAGTCTGGTGAAATAACCATCACGCCGGCGGATATGGAGTCGGTTGTTTACTATATACCCGGCAGCGGACAACCATCTTCCAGATCAAAAAAGTACACCGGTCCCTTTCTATCAGATGGAAAACTGGAGATCAGTGCTATTGCCTATGAACCAGCTACCGGGAAAAGCAGCCCCGTATCCCGGGAAAAATTTGATATTTCCCGAAAGAACTGGAGGATTATGGGACTAAACGATGAAAAGGCAAACTTAATCCTGGATGGAAACCTGTCTACTGCATGGCATCAAAGTAACGATAAGAAAATGCCCATTGATCTGGTACTCGATTTGGGAAGTGAGCAAAACCTATGTGGTTTCAAATATCTGCCAGACCAGGGCACTACCACTGGTGCCATTGCAAAATATCAATTTTTTGTTTCGCAGAACAATACGGATTGGAAGCTGGCAGATGAAGGAGAATTCCCAAACATAAAAAACAATCCGTTATGGCAAACGAGGCGCTTTACACCGGTAAAGGCCCGTTATGTAAGACTTCGTGCCGTGCGTGAGGTGAATGGTAACGATAATGCCGGATATGCCGAAGTAGATGTGATCACCCAATAATTAATCATAGCCCGGGAGCCTGTCCTTATACCCGGCATCCCGGTTAAATAAAATTTGCAAGGAATTGTAACGCATGAAAAAGACAGTAAGAATAGTAGTTGCATTGGCTGTAATATTTTTTTACGAGTCAGTATGTTATGGTCATATTTTTTTGCCAAAAGTACCTGGTGATAATATAGCCATGCAAAGGCATATCGCTGCTCCGGGACGAGGAAATGGCTCTTCCGGCAGTATTGAACGGAAACAATTATTTGATGATAGCTGGAAGTTTTTTTTAGGCGATATACCTGAAGCTAAAACAAAAGATTTCAATGATAAAAATTGGCGAAGCCTTGACTTACCACATGATTGGAGCATTGAAGGGAAGATAAATCCCAAAAACCCAACCGGAGGTGCTGGTGGATACTTTCCTGCCGGTATAGGATGGTACCGGAAAACTTTTCCCGTTCCAAAAGAGTGGAAAGGCGAACAGGTTTCTATCTATTTTGAAGGAGTGTATATGAACTCCGAAGTTTTTATTAATGGGAGATCGCTGGGTATTTATCCGTATGGTTATACTTCGTTTGGTTATGACCTTTCACCTTACCTGGCGTTTGGTGAAGAAAATGTCATATCAGTCAGGGTAGACAATTCTCAACAGGTAAACAGCCGGTGGTATAGTGGTTCTGGTATCTATCGCCATGTTTGGATGATGGTTACTGATCCTGTGCATGTGGCACAATGGGGCGTTGCCATTTCAACTATGGAGGTTACTTCAAAAAAAGCCATTGTCCAGGTAAAAACGCTGGTGAAAAATGAAACATCTATCCATCAAAGTATTGTGCTTAGAACTCTTCTTTGGAATAAAAATGCTAAAAATGCAGGTAATGATCAAATGAAGGTCGAACTACCTGCGAATGGTGAAAAAGAGATTACCCAAACTATACAGGTGTCCAACCCTTTATTGTGGTCACCTGAAATGCCCTGTTTATACCAGGCGCAGGTGCAGGTGTTAAAGGATAAAAAAGTTGTGGACGATACCAAATCAGATTTTGGCATCCGCTCCATAAAATTTAGTCCCGAAAATGGGTTTCAGCTTAATGGCAAAACAGTGAAACTAAACGGTGGTTGCGTGCATCATGACAATGGATGCTTGGGTGCTACTGCATTTGACCGTGCCGAAGAGCGCAAGGTGGAGTTGCTGAAGGCTGCCGGATTTAACGCTGTAAGAACCTCTCATAATCCTCCCTCTGAAGCTTTTTTAAACGCCTGCGATAAATTAGGGTTGCTGGTAATGGATGAAGCATTTGATTGTTGGAGAATAGGGAAAAATAAGAATGATTATGCCTTGTATTTTGATAAGTGGTGGAAGCGCGATTTGGAATCAATGGTTGTGCGTGATCGTAATCATCCTTCAGTTATTATGTGGAGCATAGGAAATGAGATACCAGAGAGGGGAGAACCGGAAGCTATAAAAACGGCTAAAATGCTGGCCGATGCTATCCGGAAAATAGATGTTTCCCGCCCCATCACATCCGCTATTGTAGAAAATAATAAAAACTGGGCGGCTTTTGACTCACTAATGGATATACATGATGTAGCTGGTTATAATTATCATTTGTATAGTGCCCCTGCTGACCATCAAAGAGTTCCCTCACGTATAATTATTCAAACGGAATCCTATCCGAGAGATGCTTTTACCAATTGGAAGCTGGTTCAGGATAACCAGTATGTTGCCGGTGATTTTGTTTGGACAGCAATGGATTATTTAGGAGAATCGTCGATAGGGCGCTGGTATTATTCAGGGGATGTTCCTGGTCAACATTGGGAGCATGATTTTTTTCCCTGGCATGGTGCTTATTGTGGTGATATAGATCTGATTGGATGGAGAAAACCTATTTCACATTACAGAAGCATGCTGTATAATAACGGCGAAAAGCTTTACATGGCTGTCCGGGAACCGGCTCCGGAACCAATTGAAATCAAAGAAACCTGGTGGTCGGTATGGCCTACCTGGGAAAGCTGGACATGGCCTGGATTTGAAGGGAAGAATGTTTCCGTGGAGGTTTATTCAAAATATCCGAAAGTCCGGCTTTACCTCAACAACAAGCTTATTGAGGAGCAGGCAACTACCGGTGATCAACAGTTTAAAGCAACTTTTTCTGTTCCGTATTCGCCAGGATTACTTAAAGCCGTTGGGGTGGAAGACGGTAAGGAAATTGAATCGGCTATGCTGCAAACTGCCGGTACTGCAGCAAAAATAAAACTAACTGCTGATCGAAAAGAAATATTGGCAAACGGACAAGACCTTATTTTCGTTACCGTCGAAATCACAGATCAGGAGGGTATATTTCAATCAAATGCAGCATCGCGTTTGCAATTCAGCATAGATGGACCCGGGATTATAGCGGGAGTTGATAATGCAGACATTAAAGATACTGATCCATATATAGGTAATACACGTAAAGCATGGCACGGGCGGGCTTTAGTGGTAATCAGAAGCACGCGGCGCGCGGGTGATATTACGCTTACGATAAGTTCACCCGGATTAACGGAGAATACTTTGAGTATAAAAACACTTTAAAGTTGCTAATATAATTCGGATTAATATTTCTTACGCACACAGTAATCTGAAGTTAGTCAATAAAAAATAGTCATTTCCCCGGATTTCAGGCAACCTGCGTTAGTGATTTACCGTATTTAATAAATTATTGTATTTTTAACACTTATAAAGTTGAGGAACCTATGAACGCCAGGAAGCTATGCACCATTTTGGGAGTACTTTTATTTTCTTTTGTAATAGCGTGCAGAAAAGAAATGGCTAATGCCACAGAAAAGTTGCCATTGAATAATCACGACACCATTTTTGTGCATCCGGGGTTATTGCATAAACAGTCGGATTTTGACCGCATGAAAAGTAAAGTGGATGCAGGGGCAGCGCCCTGGCTATCCGGCTGGAACAAACTGACCAGCAACGCACACAGTGCGCTCAGCTGGCAACCCAACCCGGCAGATACAGTTTACCGGGGCAGTGACGGAATTCATCATGAAAACTATGGCCAGCTGTATAATGATATCGCCGCTGCTTATGCTACGGCATTAAGATGGAAGGTCTCCGGCGACAAAGCATATGCTGATAAGTCAATACAGATCATGAACGCATGGTCAGCCAGATTAAAGAGAATCGCTGGAAACAATGACGCCAACCTGGCAGCGGGATTGTATGGCTATCAGTTTGCCAATGCAGCAGAGATTATGAGAACTTACCAGGGCTGGGCGCCGGCAGACTTCTCCCGGTTCCAGCAGATGATGTTGAATGTTTTTTATCCGATGAATCATGCTTTTCTGACGAGAAAAGAGAAGTGTATGAGTCATTTCTATGCAAACTGGGATCTCTGTGTCATGAACTCTATCTTGGCTACGGGTGTGTTGTGCGACGATCGGGACATCTATAATGAAGCAATCAGCTATTTCAAATATGGGGCAGGTAACGGCGCAATTGCGAATGCCATTTATTTTGTTCATCCCGATGGCCTGGGGCAATGGCAGGAAAGTGGCCGCGATCAGGGACATGCGACACTGGGTATAGGATTAATGGGCGCATTTTGCGAAATGGCCTGGAATCAGGGCGATGATATGTATGGTTATGACAACAACCGCTTCCTAAAAGGGGCAGAGTATGTAGCGGCCTATAACCTGGGCGACTCCGTTAATTTTAAGCCTTATACCAATTGCGTTGGCGTGGTGCAAAATATGATCAGCAGCTCCAGCCGGGGAAATGCCCGCCCCATTTGGGAGCTGGTGTATAATCATTATGTAAATCGTAAAGGGCTGACTGCTCCAAATTGTGCACGGTTTGCGCAGAAAGTACGACCGGAGGGCGGTGGCGGAAATTACGGGCCTAACAGCGGCGGTTATGACCAACTGGGTTATGGAACGTTAACCTGTACATTGAAATAAGAATTTATCGGGTTAAAAGCAAAAAGCCTGGGGCGGATGCTCCAGGCTTTCTACTATTAAGTAATCTTTTTTACAACAGGAATCCATATAATCAGTAACCCCAGTAAGAAGCCGCCTGAGACAGCCAACGGCGATACCAGCAGAAATTTAAGCGCAGGATCACAACAAAAATAGGGTCCCTGAAAAAATAACTTTGTTCAAATGTTTGAACATACAAACAAATGTAGTAATTTCCCAGGGACTATAAGTACCGTTATGAAAGGAATTGAGCTTATTCCATTCCCTCCGTTATGTCCCTACTATTAGTTTGTGCCAGCGATTTGTATTGCTCAAAAAATGAGATACTGATAGCCGGGATCCGGTTAGTATTCTAATCAACATTGATGATATGACTGAACATATTCAACCAATTAACCTAACGTTGCAGTTTTTCTGCCCCAGATGGGGACAGGAGCATGAAACCTATGACACCTTTTGCCGAAAGGTAAAGGAAGCCGGATATGATGGTATTGAAGCGCCTGTTCCGTCCGATGCAGGTGAAAAGGACGCCCTTATGTCGGCTCTTGCGAAATTCGATCTGCTGCTGATAGGCCAGTACTATCAATCATTTGAAAGAGATTTTGACGTACATAAAAACAATTATGAAAAACACCTGCGCTGTCTCATGGAAGCCAGGCCGGTTAAGATAGATTCGCAAACGGGGAAAGATTATTATTCACTTGAACAGAATAAAGAGCTATTTGATCTGGCAAAAAAAATATCGGTTGAATATAATATTCCCGTTGCGCATGAAACACACCGGAATAAAGCGCTGTATGCTGCGCATACCACAAAGAATATATTAGAACAGATCCCTGATTTGCCCATCACCGCCGACTTCTCGCACTGGTGCGTGGTCGCCGAAAGTTTGCTGGAAGATCAGGAGGAAGCTATTGCACTGGCCTGCCGTCATGCTATTCACATACATGCCCGGATAGGTTATGAAGAAGGTCCGCAGGTAAATGATCCCCGTTCGCCGGAATGGGAAAGGCAGTTGCAGGTGCATTTGCAGTGGTGGGATACCATCCTCAGGCACCGGGAAAAGAACGGGGACTTCACCATGACTATTTCTCCTGAATTCGGTCCCCTGCCTTATATGCCGTCTGCACCATATACCCGGCAGCCACTGGCCAACCAGTGGGAGATAAATGTGCATATGATGCAGTTATTAAGAAAACGCTACCCTAATTCAACAAATAACTTACATCATGGCAGCGACTAACCACCTAATAACTCCGGTAACAACGGTTCACCGCTTTATACTCAACAGATCATACATTGTATTGGCTAGTATGATTTCTGCATGGGGCGGTTTACTGTTTGGTTTTGATACGGCCATTATTTCGGGCGCAGAAAGCATGTTGCCATGGGATCATGATGATCAACTGCCACCAACAGTAGATCTCAGGGATATTGTGATGGTGGCCGGTAAGGATTCTTATGCACATAAACCGATCGTGGATATGAACAAACCTTATCTGAGGCCGGAAGTATTAAAAATAAAAACAACACTATAAGGTTGAATAAATCTGAGATTCGGATAAGATGATAAAACAGGTGAACATGAAAAATTTCCTTTGCGGAGCGCTCGTACTATACAGCTTCTCCACTTTTGCACAAAAAAAAGCAGCAGATAACAATAGTCCGCTTCATCATGAATACCATGTCTCGGTCAATGGCCATGATGTGAATGATGGTTCATCGTCCAGCCCTTTTAAAACCATTATGGCAGCCGCCAACAAAGCAATGCCTGGCGACGTGATTACTGTGCATGCCGGTATTTATCGCGAACAGATAACGCCTCCCCGGGGTGGTGTGTCCGATAAGGAGCGAATTGTATACCAGGCCGCCAAAGGAGAGAAGGTGATCATAAAAGGATCTGAAACAGTAAAAGGCTGGCAACACCAGGAGCATGATATATGGGTGGTGAAAATTCCCAACAGCTTTTTCAAAGAGTTCAATCCCTATAAAGAATATATTCATGGTGATTGGTTTTCGCCTAACCCAAAGGACAGAAAATACCTGAGAGGAGCCGTGTATCTGAATKGTGACTGGCTGATGGAAGCTGCCAAAAAAGAAGAGGTGTTTAATACAACCGATCCCAAAAATCCGCTTTGGTGTGCCACTGCAGACGCTGACAGTACCACCATCTTTGCACAGTTTAAAAATGTGGATCCAAACAGGGAACTGGTGGAAATAAATGTTCGCCCAACGGTTTTTTATCCTGATAAACCATTCATGAATTTTATCACCGTCAGGGGATTTACGATGGAACAAGCTGCCACCAACTGGGCGCCGCCTACTGCTGAACAAATGGGATTGATCGGTACACATTGGAGCCGTGGATGGATCATTGAAAATAATATCATCCAGTATTCAAAATGTGTGGGTATTGCCCTGGGCAAATATGGAGATGACCACGATAATAATCAAACGGAATCGGCAGAAGGTTATGTAGGGACTATCAAAAGGGCACTGGCTTTCGGTTGGAACAAGGGAACTATTGGCGAGCACCTTGTTCGCAACAATACGATCGCTTATTGTGAGCAAACGGGTATTGTGGGTAGCATGGGATGTGCTTTCAGTGTGGTAGAAGGAAATACTATCCACGATATTCATATCCGCCGCTTATTTAACGGCGCTGAACAAGCTGCTATTAAATTTCATGGTGCTGTAGATGTACAAATCCGTAACAATCATATTTATCGCAGCAATTTTGGTATTTGGCTCGACTGGATGGCGCAGGGCGCCCAGATAAAGGATAACCTGATGCATGATAATGACGAGGATATTTTTCTGGAGGTAGATCATGGCCCTATGCTGGTGAGCAATAATATCCTCCTGTCTAAAACCAATCTCCTGATGAACTCAAGCGGAGCCGCTTTTGTTCATAATATTTTTGGCGGGAAAATGAATGTCATCAACTATGACAGCCGGTTAACGCCTTATCTCAAACCTCACGCTACTGATGTTGCCGGTTTACACGACAATCCTGGCGGAGATATCCGGTTTGTCAATAATTTATTTGTAAATGAAGGCAATGCAAGTCAGTACGCTAAAGCGTTGTTGCCTGTAACATTTAACGGGAACGTATACACAAAGGGAACGGTAAGAGCCGTCAATAATGATATGCCCATGAAATTTGGAGAGATGGGTAAAGATGCCCGGGAGAAATTAAAAAACTATAAAGAGCAGAACGCAACAGAACAGCAGGCATTGATTAAAAATGATTTTGATGCGGGCGCGCGTTTAATAACCCGGAAAGATGGTGTTTACCTGGAAATTAACCTGGATAAAAACTGGTTGTCAGAAAAAGCAAGAAAACTGGTAACCACCCAAACGCTGCATCCGGCCATGGTTCCTGATCTGCCTTTTGAAAACGTGGATGGCTCTCCACTCAAAATAGATCTGGATTATTCCGGTAATCGGCGTAATGCGGCCAATCCTTCCCCAGGGGCTTTTGAAATTAAGAAAAGCGGGCAGCAACAAATTAAGGTTTGGTAAGATGCTTAAAATAAGCGATCAATGACATTACACATTTTTGTTGTTCCATGATACTCCTGTTGTTGTTGCTTATTCAGAAACGGATGCTGCAGGTGCCTGAGAATATCTGCCTAGCTGGTTCGCTGAATATCCTGATCATCTGCCTGTTGCTGCCATTATCATTTCCGGGGATGACAGTAAGGTTCATGGGAGCATTCATTTTTCCAACCATAAACAATCACTAAAATGATATTTATGCATGCACCGAAAATCAGATCAGCCGTTGGTTGGTTCATAACAAGGGTCAGGTATTTCCTGGCTTTATTCCTGCGTAAAGGTAGCGGGGCTTTTGTGGTGGTTAGCTGCGTTTTTTCCATGGTGATGCTGATGGCCGCTTTCCCTGCGATGTCACAAAACGCTCCCCAATCGCCCATACCGGTGCCTGAGCCACCTTCTAATTTGCTGCCAGGAAAAAAGGCGCCTGTAGTAACAGATATCTGGGTAGTATTTAAAACGCATTGCGATTTGGGATACACGATGTCAGTGGATGCTGTGCTGAAAAAGTATCGTGAAGATATGATGGATAATGCCGTTCGTTTGATAGAGGTCGATAAAAAGAAGCCGGCTGATGAGCGTTTTAAATGGACGATCGCCGGGTGGCCCATGAAAGCGGATATCCTGGGGCCTTTACAAACACCAGAAAGAAAAGCGAAGGTAGAACAGGCGCTCAGAGATGGAGCCATCAGTGTTCATGCGTTGCCGGCAACGATTGAGTCGGATGTTATGGAACCGGAGGACTATGTACGGGGACTGATTTTTTCGTCACAAATAGCCCGCGAATATGGGCATAAACTGCCTATTGCTGCGAAGATGACCGACGTGCCGGCTCACAGCTGGTTGTTGCCTACCCTGTTACATCATGCAGGTGTAAAATTCCTTCAAATTGGCTGCAACTATACGGTGCAGCCTATGCGGTTGCCACAGCTCTTTTGGTGGGTAGGACCCGATGGCTCACAGGTACTTTGTAACTATACGCCACACTATGGCTCAGGTGTAAAACCTCCGGACAACTGGCCTTCAAAAAATTACCTGGCAGTAATTATGACACATGACAACGAAGGCCCGCCATCTCCAAAAGAAATTGAAGCGGTTAAAAAACAGGTAGCAGAAATGAAAGGGGTAAGACTGCATCTGGCTGACCTGGAGGAATACGCAAAGGCCGTATTGCAGGAAAATCCCGCTATTCCAACAGTAAAGGGCGATATGGTTGATCCGTGGATACATGGGGTAATGGCGATGCCTGTGGAATCAAAAATAGCAAGAAATGTGCGGCCCCTTGCGCCGGCATTGGATATATTGAATACACAATTGAATGGGTGGGGAATTGCAACCGCTTCTTTAACAACGTCGTTGGCAAAGGCCTATGAGAACAGTATGCTTTTTAGCGAGCATACATTCGGCGCCTGGGCCCCGGGTACCGGATTTTTTTCAACAGATGGTGTGAGTAATGTTGAAGACAGATATAAATACAACGAAGATTTTATCAACGCAAGAAAGGAAGGTTTTTATAAAAAATTTGAAGCCAGTTTCAGAGATAAAGCGCGGTACATCAATATCTCAGACAGTATCATTTCAACAGCATTGAACACACGATTAAACCTGCTGGCTGATAATGTTAAGGCAAAGCCCGGAGAAATACTGGTTTACAACGCTTTGCCATGGGTCCGAAGCGGAATGGTAGCCATCGACGGAGAAATGATGGTAGCAGAAAATATTCCGGCTAATGGTTATAAGGTAATAAAGAAAGTAGTAGCATCTGTTGGTGCGTCTGATGCAAATACACTTACCATCAACACAAATTTTTATACCGTAAAGTTTGATAATAAAAAGGGAGGAATAGTTTCATTGATTGAAAAAGCGTCAGGGAAAGAACTGGTCGATCAAAAATCAAACTATGCGCTGGGCCAGTTTTTACACGAGCGATTCAGCTATGACCAAACGGTGGATTATCACAACAGGAATTATACGATGAACAACCCGTTAGCTGGAACAAAGCCCGATATGCCCAAAGATATTTCCTATCATAGCAGTACACCTGGTGATTGGAAAATTAAAATGGAGCATTCGTCAGTTGCGGACAAAGTTACACTGGTCGCCGTTAACGCGAGCCCGCTTGCCGGGGCCGTTTCCGTAGAATATACGTTCCCGTTAGATTTTCCATATGTAGACATGGAGTGGAAAATAACTGATAAGGTGCCAAACACGGTTCCGGAGGGAGGTTGGCTTTGCCTTCCTTTTAATGTTAATCAGCCTGAGTTTTTGGTAGGACGATTAGGAGGAACCATTAACCTGGCAAAAGACCAGATTGTGGGCGGTAACCGGTATCTCTATGGCGTAAACACTGGCGTGTCTCTGATAGGACCAGGCAATTCCGGGGTTGGCGTTTGTGCTATAGATGCGCCACTGCTAAGCTTTGGAGAGCCAGGCCTCTGGAAATACGATTATGATTATTTTCCGAAGAAAGCCACCGTGTTTGTGAATTTGTATAACAATATGTGGAATACTAATTTCCCTTATTGGACAGAGGGTTCATGGAGTGAGCGGGTACGCATATGGGGTATAAAACAGGGAGAGAAAACAGAAGAAAATCTTGCGGTGAAATCATGGGAAGCCAGGGTGCCTCTCATGGCTGTTGCAACCAGTGGAACCGGAAAGATACTGCCTTCCAGCCAATCAGGAGTGACTGTTTCCCGTAAAGGAGTGCTGGTTACAGCTTTTGGTACTGATCCAGATGGCAATAAAGGCACTTTGTTACGGATATGGGAGCAGGCAGGTAACACCGCAAAAGTGAATGTAACCCTGCCTGAAAGTATACGGATGAAATACGCCACCCCGGTTAATCTTCGTGGCGAACCGGTTGGTGAAAAGATACCGGTTAATAAAAATATACTAACGGTTTCTTTACACGCTTACGAGCCGCTGAGTTTTATTTTGCAGTAAACGCCTGCATTAATTCCCGGGTTGGCGGGCAAACTGAATTAATTCATTCTAATTTCTAAATCGGCAAACATGAACGAATTACCTTTAAAATTAAATCATGACCTGGCAGATTACAGCAAGCCTTTTGCCAACATATTTGAGCAGCCAAAAACGGCAGCAGAATGGGAAAAATATATGCTGACAGCGCAGCAGGTCGCCTTGTTTAAAGAGCAKGGTTTTATTAGTGGCATCAGGATATTGACAGATGAACAAGTGGACATCCTTAATGAAGAACTGGTAAAACTTCAGGCAGTAAATGAAGCAGATAAGAAATTGTTTTATCACTATGAGAGCAATGAAGCGGAGGACCCGGACAAGGTGCTTTTTCATGCTATCGGTGGTTGGAGGGTTACGCCAGGGTTTCATGACCTGATATGGTCGCCTGCCTATCGTATGGCTGCATACCAGTTATTGGGTCAATCATTTCGATTGTTTCATGATCAGTTGTTTTGTAAACCTCCTCACCACGGTGGAGTAGTAGCATGGCACCAGGATTTTTCATATTGGACATTCACCAAACCAATGCATCACCTTACCTGTTGGATAGGCCTGGACAACGCAACCAAAGAAAATGGTTGTCTTTACTATGTACCGGGTAGCCATAAATGGGGACTGCTCCCGATCACTGGTCTCACAGGAGACATGACTGCTATAAAAGAAGTGCTAAATGAGGAACAGTATGCGGTTTTTGAAACTAAAGTAGCCAATGAATTGCCACGGGGCTATGCCAGTTTTCACCATCCGCTGATGATCCATGGATCTTACGCCAATTATTCGGAAAGGCCCAGAAGGGCAGTGGTGATTAATTTGATGGCCAGCAATACGCTTAGCAATGTTGAAAATTATGAACGTAAGGAGGCATTGCATAACTTCCCTCGTATGGTGCAGGACGAGGCACTTGACAGCCAGTTTTTCCCACTGCTGTTTGATGGCGATAAGGAGTTGGGAACATTGGTAAATAGCATACCGATGGTGGATGCAGAAAGTTTGTATAAAGTATAGCAGAACTTCTTGCATGTATGGCTGCGCGAAAACCAATTTATCTAAAAAGTTCCCGATCTGAATTTTTTTCAATGAAAACTTTCCTGGCCTGCCAGGTTCATTAGAATAACCTTCCCTGCAATGCAAAAAAAGAGAGGACCGTAGTCCTCTCTTTAAACTTTATAGTACTGCTCCCAGCCTTTCCTTGGTGGAGGACCTACCAGCAATTCATTAGCATGTTTATTATTAGTAATGATTTTCTTTTCCCGATCAAACTGTAATTTCTCTCCTGTCCACTGTGCCAGTACACCAAGACAGAATACCTGGCTAAGTGGACCTGCAATGGCGAACGGAGATCGTGTTTGTTCCTCACCTTTACAAGCCATGAGGAAGTTCTTAAAGTGGTTAGACGGACTGTCCGGTACTACCGGTAGTTTATCCGCCATTTCTTTTTCCTTTTCCTTAGGAATGATAGAGAGCGTACTGCCATGCGAGCCCCCTTTAAATGTAAGATCCTTGCTGTAGATGATCTTACCGGGATTCAGTTTAGAAGGTGCGATAGGACCATTGCTTGGAGGTGGAATATTAGGATCGAGTCCCGATACGCCGTATCCAGCAGGAATTGGTGGCAGGTTATCTACTCCATCGTACCAGGTGATATCCAGTGCGGGCATATTTCCTCTTTTAGGGAATCTGAATGTCAGCGTGGAAGACATTGGGTAGAAGAAGTTATTGTGACCCGTGAGCTTGATCGGATCAACTTCGTATGGTAATCCAAGATCGAGGAACTGGTGGGCTGTATCGATGATATGTGCGCCCCAGTCGCCCAGTGCACCCATACCAAAGTCGAACCAGCAGCGCCACTGGCCGTTTACGAAATCTTTGTTATAGGAGTGGCCCTGCGTTGTCATCTGCCAGATATTCCAGTCGAGGGTAGCAGGCGCCTGTTCTGCAGCCGGGAATGAGGTTATATTTGGGTTCCAGCCATGCCAACGCCGTGGAGAGTTCATATGAGCGGCAATGGCTGTTACATCTTTGATGATACCGGCCTCTGTCCAGGCTTTAAACTGGAAGTAATTAGCTTCGGAATGTCCCTGGTTGCCCATTTGGGTCACCACTTTCGGATGCTTCCGGGCAGCCTTCATCATTAGTTCCACTTCGTTGAATGTGCGTGCCATTGGCTTTTCTACATACACATGTTTGCCCAGGCCTATTGCCATCATCGTGATCGGGAAATGCGAGAAGTCAGGTACACCGATGGACACAGCATCAATCTGGTTGCCCATTTTATCGAACATCTGGCGGAAATCCTGGAAACGAGGTACGTTAGGGAACATTTTCATTACCTCCAGGGTATGTGGTGCGCCCATGTCTACATCGCAGAGAGCCACAATGTTGGCCAATCCTGTCTTGTAAAGCGCCTGGGCGATCTCTCCGCCTCTGTTGCCTATGCCAATGAAGGCGAGGTTTACTTTTTCGTTAGGCCCCATTTTGCGGGTATAGGGCTTCGCTGCGGCCATCAGCAGGCCCGGAGTAGCGGTGGCCAGGGTGGCCAGCGCCGCCTGCTTCAGAAAGCTTCGTCTTGAGTTATCGTGATTCATTGCGTGGTTTGTGGATTGCTCGTTTCAAAAATATAAAAATGAAATTGCAATCGAAAGCATAAGCAATAAAAAGTTGAGACTTTTACATGAGTGGTAAAATAATACAAGTGTTGCGCCGAATAAAAACCGGTACGAGGGCACCGGTTTTAGGGCCTATTTATCTGGCTATTAGGGTACGAATTAACGGATCCTGGTACTGTCCACTTTCCAGTCATCCGTTCAGAAGGGGCTTACTGGAAGACCGTCTTTGCTGAACAAATTTGGTATGGCTGTATTGCTGAAGTCAAAACCTACCGCTACCGGATTTTATACTTCCTTGCCGGACACCACGACTTTTCCTTTTTCAATTTTTGCATTTCCGGTACAAAATTTTTATCTGCACCTGCTATATAATTATACGTTTGATAATCTGATAAGGTTTATTGATCCGGATGGTATGTTCATTACATTGATACCGTCGAGCCTGTGCTTAGCACCCGCTATGCACATACAGTAGTACTGCAGCAGAGGTGGACTTGATGCGGGGATGAGTTTCTGATGTATAACCGGGATGAAATTGTATCAGCAAATGGATGGAGGTCAGAAGTGGCCATAGCAGGGCTGCTTCCCTACCAGGGGGGAGCTGCGGAAAGAGATAGACTATTAAAAGGAAGCAGGTATAGAGGGTTTATTGATCAAAATATCTCCAGAGGCAAGATAACTTTATTCCAGTTGAATAACAGCTGGATAGGCATGTGTATAAGTGAGTTTGGGAAGCAATTTCGTCCGCTTGGGGTAAGTACGTTTATGAGCATATTTGGGTACTTGTGGCGCTGCCACCGCAATAATATCTGCAGCCATATATTGCCTGTTGACCGATAGGCCATCCCTGTACATCGCTCTTACCTGGAAAACGACTACCAGTGAACCTTTTCCGGGTACATTGAGTGAAACATTTGTTTCCTGGAAAGTGGTACCGGGGGCTATCATGAGCGTAACCGTTTCGCTACCCGCCACCTGACGTGATACAAAATCAATACGTGTAGCGATCACTTTTACTTCGAGGGCAGTAATACCTTGATACCTGGTGATGGTTTGTGCGGGAATATTTAATATTCCGTTGTTCAAAAGCCGGGGAGCTACCCGAAAGAAACGATCTACCCCGGTATGCTGATTGAAGCGGAAGCCTGTCAGGGCTCCGTGATGATCGCCGGCAGCAATGAGTAGCTTGTTGAGCCGATTGATGTGGGCGCCGTCACAATGGATATCCAGGTTACTGTAAAAAGCATGACGGATAAAAGCGCCTTTCCTGCTGGCGATGCCAAAGCGCCGGGATGCGCGGCGGGTAGCAGCCGTTTGCTGCACGCTTTCAGGCATGCTGCGCAGGAAGTAGTTGCCATTGCGCTTATAGCCGATGAGAGGACCGAGTTTTCCCGTAAAGGGAAGGATAGACATTTGTTTTGCCATGGGAGATTATTTTTTTTACTATAAATATAACATAATCCGGGGAACCGGTTTGCGGGGTAAATTGAAGATCATCTAAAGCCAGTGCATGGCGTATTGTATAATATTCAAAGCTAGTGTAGTGGGGCTTTGAGAATGACAAACGCGAGTGTATTGGCACTTACACTATATCAGGCATTTGCCAGGGTTTTATTTCTCCTTGTGAATGCCTATTTTTATCCGGAACAATGAAAAGTACTATGAAAAAATTAAAAACACTTCTGGTGTTGTTGCTGGCCGGTCAACTTTTACAGGCCCAGGAGAGGGCCCCCACACCTCCTATGGGTTATATGACCTGGAATTTTTACGCTGACAAAATTACAGAGAATGATATCCGGGCGATAGCAGATGCGATGTCGGCTAATGGTTTGTTGAAAGCTGGTTTCGATTATATTTTTATTGATGACGGATGGCAGGGAGGCCGGGATAACAAAAATAATATGGTGCCGGATCCTAAGAAATTTCCTTCAGGTATGAAAGCACTCTGCGATTATGTGCATGGTAAAGGGCTGAAACTCGGTATCTATTCCGATGCCGCGCAGCTTACCTGTGCAGGTTATACTGCCAGTCTTGGTTTTGAAGAACAGGATGCCAAAACCTTCGCCGGCTGGGGCATTGATTACCTGAAATACGATTATTGTGATGCGCCTTCCGACTGGCAAACTGCTATACAGCGCTATTCTAAAATGGCCAATGCGCTTGCCAATAGTGGTAGAAATATCGTATTTGGTATTTGTGAATGGGGAGATCGCAGTCCCTGGCTTTGGTCAAAAAAGGCAGGTGGACAACTCTGGCGCATATCGGCTGATATCAGGGATAAGTGGCAAAGTAAAGTGGCTCCGAAGAAACCTACAGACCTGCATCACTCCGGCGCCGGTATTTTAGATATAGTGGACATTAACAGCAGCCTCCATCCTTATGCTGGCCCCGGCGGATGGAATGATCCCGATATGCTGGTAGTGGGATTGTATGGCCGCAAAGGCCCTTCCGGGGACCTGGGCGGCACTGGCTGTACCGATACAGAGTACCAGAGCCAGATGAGCTTATGGTGTCTGATGGCGTCTCCGCTGATGATCAGCTGCGATGTAACCAATATGAATGCCAGCACGAGGAACATCCTCTTTAATAAAGATATTATTGCTATTGACCAGGACTCCCTGGGAGTGCAGGCCCAGTGTAAATTTAAGAAAGATGACTGGCAGGTATTTGTAAAACCACTGCAGAACGGCGATGTAGCAGTAGGCCTGCTCAATCGGAGTGGCCAATCCAATACCATTAGTGTAGCCCTTTCTGATCTGGGCTTACCCTTTACTGCCTGCCAGGCAACAGACGTATGGAGTAAAGCAGTAACGTCCTGGAATAAGTCTGTGACATTAAAAGCAGCCAGCCACGAGACCAAAGTATTCCGGTTGCGCAAAAAGTAAATGCAAAGGATCCCGCGGAATACCACTAAATTTTCGGCGAATATCGGCTTAGAACGTTCGAATATAAAACGGAAGCATGAATTGTATCCTTACTCATCTATTTTTGGTGTGAAAATGTTAATATGAAAAGTAGCGCTGTTATTGGACAATGAAGCCATTAGCGCCGTTAAAAACCAAAATTATGTTGAAGTTTAACAAAATGAGTAAAAAGCCACTTGATATCCTGTATGCAATACTTTGGATAGGCATTTTCGGGGCATTTGCGGTTTATGTATATTCTGGGAAGGTATTCGAGCCAAATAACGGGAAAATTCATATTGTTGCCATTTTGATAGGGTGGGTGGCACAATATATTGGTTTGTTTCTTACCGCGCTGCTCTTGTTTGCAATAGGAGCATACAAAGCATTTATGATTTTATTTAGTAATAAATACGAGGAGGAGGAGAATTAACATAGCAGGTCAATATTTTTCTATGTTGGACAAATAAGAACTATACAAGTGAAATTTTATGGCGAAAGAACCTTTTGCAGCGCGACTCGCCGCTATTTGGTCAGGAGCTATTTTTTCCTGGATATTGAAGGGCTTTAAGGGGAAATTATCTGAAGAGATATCAAATAACGAAACACGGAATATGTGGGTAGGGTATATAATATCTCTGGTTGCTCTTCTATTACTTGTATACTATTTTTTTATACGCACCTGACGCATAGGTTGAAAATGTTTTTTAATTCGGCCGGGGCCTAAGGTGCCTGGTATCTGTGGGCGGGCGGTTCATGAATGCAGCCCTGATCTGTATGGTCCTGTGTCTCGTTCTGAAATCGCCAGACTCCAGTTGTCTCTGTTATTCAACCGAGCTGGCGCAGTCTGGCGATTTGAGGACCAGACACAGAAAAACATACTTTAGCATTTAAAATGATACAAAAATACTGTCCGTCTTCCATGCCCCATCTACGTTAACGGTAGTGCCATTTCCAACGGGAGAAAAGAGTGTACCTGACAGAATAGTCTTTTTGTTTTTAACCAGCAATACATTGGGAATAACTTTTTCGGCAATTGGTATCATTTGCGCATCTAAGCATTTCAGGTCCAATTGCATTTTTCGCGTATCAGTATTCAATACATAAAAATCAAACTTGTAGTAGGTTGTGCCCAGAGCGGAATCAGCAATGGGAATGACTGCAGGAAGCGCCTGAAAAGTTGTGCGGTCATCGCCTCTGATAATAGTTCCTGAGAAGTAACTGAAGTAAGGAGGGAGCCCTGTTGATGTACTATCCTGGGGCACATACTTGAAATACTTCGCGGTATAAGGTATTTGATCTTTAAGAGTAACAGTTACCTTAGATACAATTCTTTCCAGCACTACAGGTTGCGTAACGGCTCCGCTGATAGTTAACTCCATTCTCCTATAGAAAACATCGCTACCCGGAAGCCAGTTTATAAAGCCTTCAATATCCGGTAAGGAGTATCCGTTAAAGATAGAGTCCGGAGATGCCGTAATAGTAATGATATATCTGCCGGTAGGCAGTGTATCATGCAGCTGACCGAATGCACTATTTCCGGTACCACTTTGGAAAATTGTTTTTACTGTTTGTCGCGTTTGGGCATCAAAAACTTTGTACAGTATAAAGTTAATATGATCCCTCAGTGAGTCAGCTGGTGTTCTGAGCTGTACAGGTGTTTGTGCCTTTCTACTGTTAATATCTGTGGTCTCCTGAGAAAAAGCAGATATATTAAATTGCACAGCATATTTTTCATGATTATCAACTGGTGGATCTGTTTTGACCTGTTCTTTTTTGCAGGCAATAAAAAATGTGGTGATAACAAATAGGCCTGAAATTATTTTTTTCATCGGAGCAACGGTTTTATTGAAGAAATCTGATTTGCAAGGTATATTTAATTTTGCCTGACTATCCAGTATAAGAGCTATGTTATTCTTATCGGGGATAACTTTGAGAATGCTGAAGTTAAAAAAAAAGCAGACTGCTTCAAATTTTTCTTTTAAAAGGAAACAGACTGAAGGATTTCCTGCCAGAGAGCAGCCCGGATAAAAACGTATCAGTGTATTAGTTCAGGGAAGTAATCATAATATCTGCACAGTAAGGCAATCTTTAGCAGAAAAACAGCCATATGGCTTGTAGCAAAGCTTACAGCTGATACGTATCATACAGGTATTTCAATAAGTAATGGATAGAATCGGGTAAAATCTTATGCTATATCGGCTATTTGTTTTCTTTTTTTACAAAGACTAAACAGATAAATTTTTCCAGGTCATATTAGCGCCATCTTTTCAAGCAGGGCGAATGATAGGCGTACCTATAATAGTACATGGTCTCCTTATAGTGTTGTTTGTATATGGACCAATAATGATATATAACAATACCCTCCATCATCTTCCTCTTTAGTTGCGGTTATACTCATCCATCTTATTATTGATAAACCATTAATTTGGGGTACTAAACAGGAGTTTTTTGCTGATTTAAATGGTAAAGATGTTCATCTGAGAGTTAAAGTTAGGCGTTCATCAAACAGATAGATGCATAACGGCTACACCCGGTTACTTTACAAAGGAACTATGTGGAATAATAATGTCATCTCCTTCCCGTCCATATTGAGGAACAATAAATCCTTTTGTTTTATAACGGTTAGTTCCTGAATTGTAATACCAGTTTGCACAACCAGTGATCTGTAATTTTATGTGATAGACGTAATTATATGCCTCTTTTTGATAAGGGCTGAAATCTGGAAGGGAAGCATGTAAATCGTCCAATTCTTTTACATATTCATCATGGATCCTCATTGCTTCGGTACAGGCCTCCTGGTAGGAGAGTTTATACTGGTGGCGTAGAATGAATATTATATTGAATAATTCAGTTTCTATTTCAAGTTCCTTTTTCAAAGAAGCAAAATCATTCTGGATCACGATGATTAGTGCCAGCAGCTTTTTGCAGCGCTGGATAATAGGATGATTATAAATGTCTACAGGTAATGCAAAGTTGACACAAGGATCTATTAAATCTCCGTAGGACCCCATTCCGATGGAGTATTGGCGGAAGTTGAAATAATGGGCCAGTAAAGGATAKGTTCTCTTTTCTGCCAGTTTAAAAGGTGTTTCCTCCATTAAACCATAAACGATAAACTCATAGAAATTGATGGAAACGCGTTCAATCCAGAATTGGGGCATTCCGTTTATTATCCACTCTTTTCTTGCTGCTGCCATCTGCCGGAGTATGCCAAGTTCCTTTGGAAGAGGAGAATCGCCCAGCATAACCTCATAGACCCGGTTTGCTATAGGTTTTAATTCTTTAATAGGTGTAAGGGCAAAAAAGTCATCAAAAAGTGTGATGTAGATCATCAATCGTGCACAGGGGCGCATATGATCCACATTATCACAAGTTGGGTTCATATAGGTGGCTACCTGGGATAGTTGCTGCTTTTTACATCTTTTTATTCCCTCTTCGGAAATAAAAGTATAGTCATTGTCATACCACACAATTTCTTCCCCGTCAAATGCAGTTGCTATCGGACTATTGACTATAGGCCATGGATAACAACATTTAGGAACGATTAATTCTTCATTCATAAACCTGATTGTTAGATGTTATTAAATCATATCATTAACAGGTAAAATGGTCAGGGTTATTCGTGGTTTAATTTCTGCCGGAGTTCTGCTGCATTGGGGAATTCCATCCCATTATAACGATCCAGCTTTGAAGATATATTCTTCCAGCCACTGAGTACCATGCTCATGTAGTGAACCCAGTTTACGACCGCATCCTGCCATATCCCAAAATCCGGGAGGGAGTACTGCAGAGCTACAAATTCTTTCAGGTCTTCATTGTGCAGGCGGAGGTCTTCGAGACAAGCTTCTTCCAGTGAAATATTGTATTCATGTTGTATCACTTTCACGATGTTGTAATAAATGCTGTCTGTTGCTTCGTCTTTCGTCACAGATTGTACCTCATTGAAGTATGTCACGAGGCGGCAGGCCAATGCCTGTAAACGGCGAATCACCGGGTGGTCGTGTATTTCAGGTGGTAATATAATCCCCGTTTCCACTTCGGTGAGTTGCAGGAACGGATACAGGCAGATAGAATCCTCCCGTAGGGCAACGCATTCAGCGATGGTGGGGAAAACCTTATTCTTTTTGTAAGTCAATTCTGCTTTCAGCCCTGTAAAATATCTGCTGATCATTTTCGTAAACCGGTTGATAGACTCCGGTGGGATAAACTGTAACAGTTCAAGCCTTAAAGAAGCGAGCATATTACCCAGCGGTATTGCTGCTTCGGCAGCGTCCATTTCACCATTTAATATTGCTATTGATCTCTGGTGTACATATCCGATTTTTTCAGGGGCACTCTCTTCATATAGGTCGTCATTGTAGAGTGTCCATAACATGAGTCTGCAGAGGGGTTTCAATCGCTCTGCACTGGCTGTGGGGAACCACTGCGAGGCGATGTGAGCGGTCTTCGTTTTTTTGTATTTATGCCGGGTACCCGGATTGTCTTTGTACAGTGAGAGATATTCCCCATCTATCCATTCGTTGTCGGTAATATCCTGCAATGCAGTCGCAAATGGATTTTTAAGTGTAGGGAAGGGGTAATGAAACATGGAGAGCATGTGCATATTCATAGTTCTCGTTTTTGGCCCAATAATATTGGATAGGTAACAGCAATGAAATATTCATCCGGTCAGGTTAACAAATGCCTTGCTATTTCCTGGCGCTACACCGGGATACAATTGTAAATGCTTGACAAACGTTATTAATCGCTCTTATATGCAGCGCTTTCTTAAAACGTGTAGCAACAATGTTAGTTTGTTAATGCATGGATCTAAKCATTGCCAGGGCGTGCGATTTACTTTATCGTACAGCCAATTTGGGTTTTCATATAGCTATTGCTGATTTCCTTCCATTCAAAATTATTAACGAGTTGTGGAAGTGGAGCCGCAGTAGCTATTTGCGGCTCCTTTTATTTTTAAATGAATAATTTTGGTAAGGTAATGTAGGCATCAGATAAAGGTTTGTGTCACCTTTATAGTCGATTAATCACGACCTACGCGCCAGCAGTTGGTTTGTCAGCTCAAGGAGGTTGTCTTTCCGCTTAAGCGGGATGTCTATCATATCCAGGCAACTGAAAGCCATTGCAGTATATTTCGCAGCGGTACTGATGGCCCATTCATCTACTTTACAGTCTTTGTAGAGTTTTAATACTGCCGATATTCGTTCGGTTCCATTTTGAGACATCGCGTTTCGCAATGCGTTTTTTTGTACAGCGGTACTCATTTCCCAGGCTTTTATCAGCAATGCGGTTTTCTTATTTTCGAGGATGTCGCCGCCGGGCTGCTTACCGGTTTCTGATGGCTCTCCGAAAGCATCCAGGTAATCATCCTGTATCTGAAAAGCAATGCCTAAATTTTTGCCAAAGTCGTAGATGTACGCTTGTTGTTGCAGATCTGCTCCGCCAATAATAGCGCCTATTCTAATACTGGCAGCCAGTAACACAGATGTTTTGAACGTAATCATTTTCAGGTACTGCGGATAACAAACCTGTTGTATATCCATTTCTTCAAAATCAACGTCCATTTGTTGCCCTTCACAAATCTGCAGTATAGTTGCGGAGAACAGCGCGTATATTTGTTGTTTGTATTGTTCCTGAACCTTATTAATGTGTGAAAAAGCATTGACCAGCAGAATATCGCCAACAAGTATCGCGGTAGAAATATTGTATTTGATATGTATTGTTGGTTTTCCGCGTCGTAAGGGCGAACTGTCCATAATATCATCGTGTACCAGGGAGCAATTATGAAATAATTCAATGGCATTTCCTGCATGGAAACTATCTTCATCAATCTCTCCAAAAAGATCATTTCCTAAAAGGCATAACAAGGGCCGTATTCGCTTTCCACCACCTTCTAAAAGATACCGGGTAGCATCATAAAGGTTGCATGGCTCCTGTGGAAAATAGAGATGGTTACACCACGAGTGGTATTGGGTTACTAAGTCATTGAGGGAATTCATATACTTTGTTTTAACTGGGCAGGAATAAAAGAGCTTAAAGTTATCTACTGCCCATCGCTTGGGTTTTAAATTGAAAGACAATACAGAAGCGGTTTCCGGTGTATATCTCAAAAAAGAAGTTTAAAGTTGTAGTTTTATTCGCTGAAGTGAAATTAGAATAGATAACTGAGTAAGCACAGCAGGAATTAAAAAAAGATGAATAAATAGTGTAATATTGAATTCCCATAACCTGATAGTGAATTGTCATATAGGCGGCTACGTATTATGGTAAATGAAATTTTCCCTATTTTTAGTAAAACACCTATTTATACTATGCACGAAAAGCTATTTTCCTTATTAAATAGCATACACCCCATGTCAACAGCACTGGAGCAGCATTTGAAGTTGATCCTGGTCACAAAAGAATTACCCAGAAAAACAGTATTGCTCAAACGGGGCCAGGTGTGTGAATTCGTTTACTTCATAGAAAAGGGGATGCTTCATTGTTACTATGAAAAAAATGAGCAGAAGATAACCTCATGGTTCATGATGGAAAATGATGTGATCATTTCAGCTAAAAGTTTTTATATGCAAACGCCCAGTGAAGAGTGTATCGTCGCTTTGGAAGATACGCTCATACATGGGATTGAGTTTAATCAGCTACAGGACATATATGTTAAATACCCTGAGTTTAATGTAATCGGTAGGGTTTTAACCACCAAGTACTATATCCTAAGCGAAGAGCGCCTCTATTATCTCCGTAAGGAAAGAGCCCGCGACCGCTACCTGTTCATGCTGAAAACCCATCCCAATATCATCCAGAGAGCACCGCTGAAGCACATAGCTTCTTACCTGGGCATCAACGTGGAAACGCTTAGCAGAATCCGTTCCAGCATTTAATACCAGATCTGTTGTCTGTTTTTGTATGCAAAAAATCTTTCCAGTTGCTGGGGGCCATCGGTTTTAACCAGTCGGTAAAGGCCTTGTGAAGGCACTTCACGAAATTCGATGGTGGAGTCTTTAGTACAGGTTTGTTCAGCAACTTTATGCCATGTGTTGTCCTTTTCAAGTAGCAGGAGGGTGTAGGATTGGTTTTTACTGACCCATTGCTCGCTTCCGGAATTTAGCTTTTGAAGTGTCATCGTTTGTTTTTTAAGAGGATCAGGATAAGGTGATTTTACCTGGCCGGCGGAATCAAGCAGAAAGATATCGCCGTTAAACTTTAGTTCGCCTTCAAAGGTAGCTATGCGATATACGATATCCCGGCCCATCTGACGGAAGGTGGCTGCATTGTTGCTGACAGGCGCCCAGAAGAGAGGCACCCATTCTCCATAGTCATATACGCAGATATAGGCCGTACCAGGAATAGCGTTGGTGACCACCGGCATGGTAATATCGCTGGTAGGGTTATGCTCCTGGGTTACGTCCAGCCATTGATCGTTCCGGAGGAAATCCAGCAGGAAATCGCTTTCATTTACATAAGGCTTGATTTGTTGACTCCAGCTTCCGTGGTTGCGGAAAGTGAGCCGGAAAACCTTTGCAGCCCTATGGAACTGTCGTCCAGGGCCTGGCATCATTTTTCTTTCTTCATTGTTCCAGTAAACATCTCCTGCATGGGAGCCATTCTTGCTTCCCCAGAAGGGAACAATATCAACGGTTGCGGGGATTCCTGCGCTTCTCAGGACATACGCGTTGAAGAATGAACCTTTTTTGCATCCTCCCTCACCGACTAATACCAGCTCTCTATAGGAAGGGTCTTCAGTGATCCTGATCTCGTCTTCCCCATATTTAAACCAGCCGGAGGCCGTGTTCACGATAAGATCATAATAAAACTCCTTGCTGCTGGTAAGAAACCTGTCGCCGGGTTTTTGTCGGTTTTTTTCTTCCCATACTTTAATAAGGGAATCTGCTTTTTGCTTTAAAGGTAGTCGCCAGTTGTCAGGGTAGTCCTGGTGAATCTTATACGGGAGAAGATAATCGAAGAAAATCTCTTTAGGAATGTCTTTGTTCCAGGGAAACCTGTTCCATAAAGCGATTGAGGCGTCAATTGTATTCCCGAGATAGGTAGTTTGAATGAAGTCAGCATCTTTTTTTACAATCTGTCCCGTCTTCAGTTGCTCCTTTTTCAGGAAAGACAGCAGGCTTTTTGCGCTGGTGAAAGAATCTATTCGGATGCTGGTGAGCCTACCAGTGCTGATATCTTTTACAATGGGCATCTCAGACAACTGACAGGGCATCTCCTTTTCCAGGTATTGCAGGGCCTGTAGCTTTAAAGAATCTGCTGGGTGCTGTGCGTATTGCTTTTCAAGGAGCTTGAAGTCCACAGCATGTTCACGGGGGGCACAGGCTGTCATTAGTGACAGTAGCATTAAATAGGAGGGATATCTTTTCATGTCATTAAAGTAATGGAAAGTATTCATTTGAAATATTGACTTTTATCAAATATTTCAACCTTGCTAATGATATACATTTGTCAAAATTCGTACTTATGAAGAAAATTCTATTGTTAGCACTATTAACGCTAATGTTGATTACCTATTACTCCTGCACTAAAAACGACACACCTTATCCCCGGGAAGCATTTAAAGACCCTTTTGTAAGCGAGGCTGTAAATTTTGTTCGTGAAAATGTTTCCAGTTCAGAGTTTGCAACGCTGGATCTAGAAGGCTATTCATTAATGAAAAAGAACGAAAAAGATGTGATTGGTGTACGTTTAGACGTAAAAGGATCTGATCACAAGCGGTTTGCAGTGGTAGGTAAAACGGCTAAGGGCCTCACTGGTAACTGGGTAGATGTTTCACAAATGGACACCGAGCCTGGTAAAACCGGAACCCTTGTTACAAGTTCCTTTTCAGGCGCAGATAAATCGAACGTTACTTTTACCGAAGGTCGGGTAACCAAAGTAAACAGTGTCATTGATGGAAAGTCAAAAACAACTATTGTAAGGTATGGTGCCAATGGTGTTCCTTTGAAAACGACTACAGGAGCACGCGTTTCAAAACCGGATTCTGAAGACCCGGACGGCATATGGTTGCCGGAGGTAACAGTGATCGGATACTATAATTATGCCCCGGTTAATTACTTCAGCCTGTTTTATTATTTTAATCAGAATCCTACTTATACATACACCTATCAAACCGCTAATCCTTACATTTACGGATACGGAGGCGGCGGAGGCGGTAGCTCTGTTGTAGTAGATTTGCAGCCTGTGGAAATCACCAGCGGCCCTGCAGCTGATCTGGCCAAACGCATGAACTGCTTTAGTAATGTACCTTCTAACGCCAGCACAACTTACTCTTTGACTGTGTATGCTGATATTCCTGACAATACCAACCCTAGTATTGTTTTATATGGCACTAATCCAGGACATGCATTTGTTACCCTAACCAAAACAAATGGGTCTACAACGGTCAGCCAAACTTTTGGGTTCTACCCAGCAAATGGTATTAAAAGTATAACATTTGATCATGTGACCAGTAAAATTGTGAATGATGCTTCACATGAGTATAATGCAAAAATTACCATTCCCAATATGACGGAAGCACAATTTAATACTGCAAAGTCCACAGCATTGAGTAATTCCGGCAATACGTATGACTTAAATGATTATAATTGTACCGACTATGCAGTTGATATTTTTAATTCCGTTTCTGTACCTGGTTTCTCCCAATTAACGGTTGCTGATAATATTACGCCGGTTGGCATTAATTACAAAACAACACCGGGAGGGCTATATAAGGCATTGAATCAACTTAAGCAAGGAGGAGGATCAATGGCGCCTTTCATTCAAGTAGGAGTAAATACCAGTGCTGCAGGAAGCGCCGGGGAATGTAACTAATAATATTACCGTGAATAAAGTAGTAAAGATTTTTTTGGTTCATCTGGGCATTTTCCTGGCTTACTTCATTGCTGTATCTATGAAGTTTGTTTTCGAAAAATCTCCCAATCCAATTGGCCATGGCTTGCTGATGTGGATCTGTATGTTCATTCAGGTTGCAGTTACAATTTATTGGATAGGCACCCATTGGAAAACTTTATCCAAACCGAATATATTGATTCATGTTGCTGCACTTCTTTTGCCAATCGTGTTATTCTTAATTTTCAATGATTATGTTTATCAACTGCTATGGAAATGGAGAGGAGATTAAAAAAATATTAATTACTATGAAAACTTTCAAAGCGCTGCACAGAATCGGGATTGTATTATCTGGATGTATGTTCGTTAGCCTGCAGCTAATCGGCCAGATTAAGTTCCAGGGTATGAATAATAAATCGATGGAGGTTTCCATTAATGGATTGTATCAATTCTTAAAAGATACACCGACTGATATTCATATGCCGGAAAAGGATCTTCAGCCATTTAAAGCACCATTGTATGACAAGGCGATCGACTCCTTTTTCGATAGGGCTGCCATGTCTGCAAAGCTTGGAAGCAGGCAGGTAGATGTTAGAACGCAGTATCAGGTGATGTTCGGAATAGATAAAAATATTGATCAGATTCCTGCTGATTCCATATTTGCGATGCCGGCAGGATACTTCTATGAGAAGTACTGGGATGAAAAGCTGGAAGGCCGGCAGGATTGGAATGAAAGTTATGTTATTGGGTTTCTTGTATCAGACAAATATTATCCGGTATTAGATCTCGGCATGACAGGCAGTGGAAAAATCGCTTATATAATGCCCTATATCTATTTCGACCTGGAAAAGCAGAAGGTGATGGCGGAATTTACGTCCAGGCATAAGAAGCAATCCTAATACCCCGAATTCTTGAAACAACAACTGGCTGGTTTAACAGCACGCATTTTTTTTGTTGGTGTATTTGTACAATGCATGTTCTATGCGTTGTACAAATACACTTTTTCATTTAATTATCAACAACTATCAGAAGGAGGTCATTACCTTGCAATGCCCGTTGTAACAGGCGCGGTGGCTTTGTTGCTGGCTGTTACGATATGGAATCGGAAGAACTTTGAATGCACCATGCCGGATGTATTAATATTCATGACATTGGCTGGGAGTATGTTGATAGTGCTGGTGGAATTTCCCCGGTACAACCTTCACCATGAAGCGTATTGCAATGCCATTTGTTTTTTATCTCTTTATGTCCTGATTCGTATCATGGGTAATGAAATTATTCAGCAGGTAATCTTTCCCATTTTGCTGATGTTTTTTCTGCTGGAACTATGCTATGGATATGTTACATTTTTCAGGAGCTTCCATGCCGGAAATTTACCATTGTTAATCAAGGGGCACCTGGAGAATTCCGGTCTGTATTCGATTTACCTGGTTATACATCTCCCATTGTTCAATTATTACCTGACCTGTTTTATAAAAAACAAGAAGGTAAAGGTGGCCGTGTTATTTGTGCTTTATGTGGCAATAGGTGTTTTGGTGTTAGCGGCACAGTCGCGGGCCGCCATGATAGGGATGGTATGCTATCCGGGTAAATTATGCCTGGACGATGAACGACTCCGCAGGCACCGGAAGGTAATTATCCTGGTGTCTTTGCCGTTGTTGTTACTGTTGGTTTTCGGCCTGTTTTACCTCAAACCTGATTCAGCATTTGGCAGATACATTATATGGAAAATATCTTCGCAGCACTGGCGGGAGTTCATCTGGACCGGCATCGGATATGGACAGTTTCCGGTCCTTTATCCTCGCTGGCAGATTGCTTATTTTGATGCCCTGCCTATTGGGAAAGTGGCAGAATCATTGTCTGCCGACGAAATATATGTGGCATATAATGAGCCATTGCAATTACTGATCGAGTTAGGCCCGGCAGGATTTGCCTTGGTGGCATTGTTTTTTGTGCGGCTTGTTTTCAAACAGGATCAGGGAACAGGATCCTTATCGGGGTATCTGCGAAATGTACTTATCCTTTTATTTATCACAAGCCTGTTTTCATATCCATTGCATGTAAACGTGATACTTATACTCCTGGGAGTATGCCTTGCTTATCTTGTGCCGGAAACATTCAGGAAGTTCTCGTTTATAGGCCAGCATTGGATGCATATAATAACACTGACGCTTATGCTCAGTGTTATGGTCCGGTCAATTATGATGTACAGGGACGTGATAAGGTGGAACCGGCTGCAACAGGATGTGTTTTTACAAGAGCAGGAACGATTGGTTTTGTATCGTGAGCTATACCCGGCAATGAAAGGGAACTCCCATTTTATTCTGGATTATGGCATGCTGCTGCTTTCATTGGAGGATAAGCTGTCCGTAAAAATTTTGGAAGAAAGTAAAAGCCAGCTCATAACAACCTCAACGATGATGGCGTTGGCTGCTGCTTATGAAAGTAATGGGGAGGTAGATAAAGCTATTTCAACATGGACAGACATAAGCAATTTCGTTCCCTATAAATTCTCATACCGGGATAAGTTACTGGATCTCCGGGTTGATAAAAAAGACAATATAAAGGCCCTGGAAACAGCCAGGTGGATTGTGGCTATGCCGGTTAAAAAGGATGACGAAACGGTGAGGAATATCAAAAAGAAAGCACAACGGCTGCTCAATGCCAGCGCGTCCGGGCTATCCTGGTGAATTACCAGTCGGCGTTTTTTCAAAATCCAGATAGAAAACCTATCTTTTGTAACCATTCTCATATTCTATGGAATATTGACATTTATTGATGTTTATTTTGCCTGTCTTTTATTGCTTTTCTTTTTTCAATAAATTGGTTGGTTGTCACYGGAATGAACCAGGTGGTTTTATGATCAACTTATAATGGGTGATGACCCGGCTCTGGCAGTCCTGTCGGAGTTTTGTTTTTCAGCTATAGGTTTATAAGAAGATAACATAATGCCACTGCATTGTATAAGGATGCCGATTTATAGCTGAAATGCTTGCCAGCTGATGTTACATCTGATTTTAAATTATAGAACACAAATATGTTTAGGGCACTGGCGTTTCTTTTTTGTTGTATCTTCTGTGTGCAGGTTATACATGCACAGTCTTCTCAACAACTTTTTTCCCCTGATGGGAAATTACAATTTGTATTTAATTTATCTGAAGGAGGGCGCCTCAATTACAGTATGTACTACCAGGAAACGCCTGTTATTCTTACGTCCGGATTGGGTTTAAATGGATGGGAATCGGGGTTTGTTTTAGCTGCTATATCCAGCACTCAAAAAGACACCTTATGGAAACCGGTATATGGTGAACGCAGTCTCGTAAGAGATCATTATACCGAAATGCTGATTACACTCAAACAGCATAATGACGAGAGCAGGAAATTACAGATACAGGTAAGAGCCTATAACGAGGGAATAGCTTTCCGTTATGTGCTACCCGAGCATGCACAGGGAGGACGGGATGTGAGCATCAAAAATGAGTTAACTGAATTTGCTATGCCGGAAGGAACCAGGGCCTGGTTTACTTCCAGCGCTCAGGGTGAATATAGCCTGGTTCCTTTAAAAGATTGGACAGCGCAGGCTGAGCGTCCCCTGGTGCTGGAGCAGCCCGGTGGTTTATATGTTTGCCTGGCGGAGGCTCAAATGGTAAATTATTCCCGTATGAAATTTACACTTCATCCGACAAAAGCAAATACTATTTGTGCCACCATATATGATATCGTTGACTATTTTACGCCATTCTCCACGCCATGGAGAGTCGTGATGGCAGCAAAGCGTCCCGGGGATTTATTGGCAGGGAATGATCTCCTGTTAAACCTCAATCCTCCCTGTGCCATAGAAAATACTGCGTGGATACAACCTGGTAAGGTGATACGTGAAGTAACCTTGTCTATGAAGGGGGCAAAGGAGTGTATTGACTTTGCTGTAAAACGCAAACTGCAATACATTCATTTTGATGCCGGGTGGTACGGATACGAGTATATAGTTGCTTCTGATGCCACAAAAGTGAATGTAGATCCGCGTCGGAATGCCAACAGTGATTTGAATTTGCAGGAGGTGATCAGATATGCCAATGAAAAAGGTATAGGCGTGTTTTTATATGTAAACCAACGGGCGTTATATCAGCAACTAGATGAATTACTTCCATTGTATCAAAAATGGGGGGTGAAGGGGATCAAGTTTGGTTTTGTAGAAGTGGGTTCGCACAAATGGACAACATGGTTACATGATGCGATTAAGAAATGCGCCAAATATAATCTGATGGTTGACATTCACGATGAGTATCGCCCCACCGGATTCAGCAGAACCTATCCCAACCTGCTCACGCAGGAAGGCGTACGTGGCGATGAAGAGATGCCGGATGCAACAAGCAATACCATTCTTCCATTCACCCGGTTGATAGCAGGTGCAGCAGACCATACTATTTGCTACTATCACCGTCCGGAGTTAAAGCCAAAGTTGGCAGAAGCGCCGAAAGGGAGAATCATGAAAACCCGTTCAGGACACCAGCTGGCCTTGTCCGTTGTGCTTTACAGCCCGCTGCAGTTTTTGTACTGGTACGATAAACCGGAGGATGCCAGAGATGAACCGGAGCTGGAGTTTTTTGATAATGTACCTACCGTATGGGATGATACTAAAGTGTTGGATGGTGAAATTGCCCGATTTATCACTATTGCCCGCCGCAAAGGGGAGGAGTGGTTTGTGGGAACCATTACGAATAACGATGCGCGGCAATTAAAGGTGCCTTTGAAATTTTTAACACCAGGCAGACAATATCTTGCCACCATTTACTATGATGACGATATGTCAACAGTGCGTACAAAGGTGTCTATAAAACGAATAAAGGTAGATGCCAATACGGTGTTGAACGCAAAACTATTGCCGTCTGGCGGCCAGGCTATATGGATCAGGCCAGTGATGTGAGCATCAAAAAAACATCGGCCACTGTAAAGTTAGCGGATGTTTATATATTTGGTATTATAGTAACGCTGCTTTACTGTAATGCAAACTGGTGTGCTTGTTCGGCGCCGGCAAATCTACGTCCCGGTAAATATAGTATCGATGCTGGTCAATATTGATCTTTTGTACCTTAGGGAGGTTATTTATTTTTGTTAGGTATTACGTTATACGTCAGATATGATCAACGAACGTTTGGTACTTGGCACCGCTGCACTGGGCGGTGTTTGGGGGAAGGTTGATCCGCATCAATCGGTATTGACAATTTTATCCGCACTGGAATCCGGCATTACTGCAATCGATACTGCGCCGGCATATGGAGATGCTGAAAGCTATCTGGGAAAAGCGTTACGGCAATGGTCCGGAAGGATGCCGGTGATCAGTTCCAAAGTGGGCCGCCTGAAATCTTATGCTGCCGATAAGGCTTACTATGATTTTACGGACAAGGCCATGGCGGAAAGCCTGGAGAATAGTCTCCGTACCATTGGTATTTCCTCTCTGGATATCCTGTTTCTACACGATCCGCAGGCGATTCCGGAAGCTGCAGGGGAGCGGATCATTGCCCGGCTGATAAAGTTCAAAGAACAGGGATTGACAAAACGTTTGGGCGTAGGAGGCAACTGGCCCGCCTGGTTTAAATCAAGTCTGGATGAAGGAATCTTTGACGTGGTGATGGAGTTTAACCGCCTCAATGCTTCAAATGTAACAGCGCTCAGCGATTCGCTGCCTTACTGCTTATCCCGGAACATACAGTATTATGCCGGAAGTCCATTAAATATGGGATTGCTGGGAAGATGCATCGGATCGTTTAAACAGATGCGCCCCGAATGGCTTCCTGTGGAGGCATTGGAGATAGCCATATGTCTGGAAGAAATAGCAGAAGGGTATGAGCTTTCTTTACCGGCTATGGCTCATCGGTTCCTGCTATCTTTACCTTATGATTTTAATATTGTATTGGGACCATCCAATAAATCGGAACTGGTGGCCAGCATTGAACATTTTAATCAAGGTAAACTAGCGGAAGTCATCCTGACAGAAATTTTGAATTGCAGTAACGGGTAAAAGCAACTAAGATGTGCAATATCGACAACGAGATATTTAATATTCAAAGTATACAGATCAGGGAATTAGCGCCGGTAAAAGTAGTTACCCCTTTACAGGATGCTACGATGGGGCCTTTTCCTTTTTTTGGTATGTCGTTGATCACCATTGAAGATGAAAATGGCAATATTGGAGAAGCACCGGTGTATAGCAGTTACACCAATATCCTGGAAGCCTGCCTGGTGCCTCATTTACTCTACTGCAATAATGTTTCCTATAGCCAGTTATATTCGAAGTTATATTGGTCTATCCGCAATGAAGGCTTCAGAGGCCCTGCGGCTGCGCTGTTGGGGCAGGTGGATATCGCGTTGCACGACCTGGCCACCCGGCGGCTCGGTACCCCTTTGCACAAATATATGGGTGCTGACCGGAATGAGGTAAAGGTATATGGCAGCGGGGGAGGCACCAACTATAGCTATGAGGAACTGGAAACAGAGGTAAGCTATTTTATGGCGGCAGGGGTGGATTGTTATAAGATGAAGGTGGGGAAAGATTTTGGGACGAATATGACGGAAGATGTAAAGCGCGTGAAGTTTGTCCGTAATCTCCTGGGAAAAAATATCCGGCTGGCCGTGGATGCTAACCAGATATGGAGTTGTGAGCAGGCGCTCAGATTTATCGATCATACAGCCGGGGAAAACCTGGCCTGGTTTGAGGAACCGATCCATTCCGCATCTTTTGATCAGATTGAAGCGCTGTGCAAACAAACCCCTGTGAAAATTGCTTTTGGAGAATCGGAACGGACAGCGAGGGTATTTCCTACGCTGGTAAACATAGGCGTAGCCCATCTGCAGCCGGTGCCGGGTCATTTGGCGGGCGTGAAAGAATGGATGGCTGTAAGAGACCTGGCAGCAAAGCACCACATAGATTTTTCATCCGGCGGATATTCACTGTTCACGGCTTCCCTGATGACTACTGCTGCTGAGCAGTGCGAGGTGGAGTACCTGTATTCAATTATGTCGGGATTGGAAACATATTTTGATGTAAAACCGGAATGGAGAAATGGAAAATTTTTCCTGCCGGAAGTACCTGGCTTACCTGTCAGGGTGAATTGGAGCCACTGTGAAGATACTGGTCAGTTGATCAGGAAGCGTGAATGGAATAAAAAGAACGTCAGGGAATACAAGCCTGTCGTATCTTTATGATCCTTAAGCATTTTCTGTGAAGATAATATTAACTGGCATTGATTATCTGGTTCTCGTTGTATATGTAGTTGCTTTATTCACTTTGGGTTTTTACCTTAAATTCCGCCGGACACATTCGGGGGGAGATATTTTTTTGGGCGGGCGCTCTTTGAGATGGTGGCAAATAGGCTTTTCCATGTTCAGTGCCAACGTAGGTCCAATGATGTTGATCGGCTTATCCAGTCTTGGTTTTTCGCAAGGTGTGGTAGGAGGCAATTTCGAGTGGCTGGCATGGATATTCCTGATGTTGTTATCCGTATTTTTTATTCCACGTTATATTTCGGCTGGCATCAGCACTATTCCACAATTCCTGCTTTTACGTTACGGTCGCAGATCCTATAATTTCCTGGTGGTTTACAGCCTGATGTCTATATTGTTTGTATGGCTTGGCAGTGCATTGTATGCAGGGGGGCTGGTCATCTCGGAGATCTTCCATTGTTCGTTGCTGGAAGCGGTGGTGCTGATTACCCTGATCTCTACCAGTTACACCGCTATCGGTGGTTTAAAGGCCGTGGTGAGGACCGGTGTTTTCCAGTCATTAATCATTATTGTTTCTTCTCTTATACTAACGTTACTGGCTATTGGAAAAATTGGTCATGTGGAGGGTGTGAGCAAAGCAGTTGCGCCCGACTATTGGAAACTGTTTCATGCAAGGTCTGACCCTGAATATTCGTGGCTGGCTATTGTAGCGGGTTACCCGGTGGTAGCTGTTTATTATTGGTGTGCGGATCAAACGATTGTACAAAAGGTGCTGGCCGCAAAAAGTGTTAAAGAGGGACAACGGGGCATTCTTTTCCTGGCAGGACTTAAAGTGATTACACCATTTATTTTTGTGCTGCCGGGCATTATTTGTTTTTTATTATATGGAGATAGCACCACGCCCGATAAGTCCTACATTACGCTCGTAAAAAACCTGATGCCCGAAGGGCTGCGGGGGCTATGCATAGCGGCACTGGTAGCTTCTCTGATCGATACGGTATCTTCAGGCCTCAATTCCTTCAGCACTGTTTTTACATTAGATGTGGTCACGCAGTTTGTATCTTTAAAATCAAAAGATAAAATAAAAGTAGGGAGATGGATGACCGCTGCAGGTGCATTGCTGGGCGGAAGCATTGCGGTATTATTTTCTTACTCAGATAAAAGTCTTTTTGAATTAACCCAGGGGCTTGTGTCTATACTGGCGCCGCCTTTATCAGTGGTGTTTTTAGGTGGTATCTTCTGGAAACGTACCCATCGGGTGGCGGCAGAAACAGTTTTGTTTGGAGGAGGGTTTCTTTGCCTGGTAATGGGAGTGTGTTATGTATTGAACTATCCGTATAAAGGGTTCTGGCCACATTTTCTGTTGCTCTCCGTGTATATTTTTATATGCCTGGTAATTGTAATGGCTTTGATAACGGTGATTTTTAAGGTGCCTGAAAAAGACCAGGTATCATTTGTTTTTCCGGATAAGGCCAGATCGGCCATGGATAAATGGTTATGGGCAGGCTGGGGCGCACTGGCTTTAATAATGATAACGATCTATATTGTATTAAATTAATGCTTCCTGAATAAAGTATTGCTTACTGCTTTCTGAAGGGTATTATCGCTTTGCCAAAGAGTGCTTAGGAGCTTTTAGGTGGCTTCTTTTTTTTCCTTGTCTTCGTATTGCCTGAGAAAGTCCCTGGGGGATAGCCCTTTAATTTCTTTGAAGTGTTTATTGAAATTCGAGATATTATTATAGCCACTATTATAGCAGGCTTCTGCTACATTATGTTGTCCTTCCAGTAAAAGCTTGGCGGAATGCCCGATACGTACTTCTTTCACAAAATCGATTAATGTACGGTTGGTACTCCGCTTAAAAAAACGACAGAAGGCCGCCGACGACATGGGAATAAGGTCTGCCACGTCCTGTAGTATAATGTCGTCTTTGAAATTTTGAAAAATATAATCGAATACCTTATTGAGTTTTTTTGCTTCGCCGGAACTTTCCACGGTATTGTAATAGGGAGATGACAGCACGCGCGATGATTCCGATTGTGCGAGGATATCCAGCAGCCGGATCATCAGCGCCACCCTGGCTAAGCCCGACACATACAGCATCTGGTGCATGATCATTTTTGCATCAAGAAGTGTGCTGCCTGTGAATAATACTCCTTTGGCCGCTTTCGCGAAAAGCAGGTTCAGCTCCCGTGCTTCCGGTTTTTCAAGTAGTTCCTTTCCAATGAAATCAGGAAAGAAATGTATAACTACCGCTTGTGTGGGGATAAGCGGATCTGCCGCCTTGTAATATTGCCAGCAATGTGGAAGGTAGCTGCCCAGCAACACCAGCTCCGGCCCATCGAAATCCTCAATGTGATCGCCGATAAATCTTTTGCCACTGCAGTTTTCCAGCAGTGCGATCTCAAAATTAACATGCGATTTTAAGGCCGTATACTTTTTTATTTCAAGAATCTCTGACCTTACCGTAAATGACTGGTCTGGTGGAAATGTAAAATTCTCGTAGATGTATTGCATCGAATTGTAGGTCTGGTTGTGTGTTACAGGCGATTCAAAGATAATAAAATACCGGGGAAGTTTAATGCGGCAAAAATAGTATTCATAATTGTCAAATTAAGGGTTGCGTTCATATAAAGGGAATCGGACCTTTATAGCCGGGTATGTCCTGAGGCGGATACCCCTTTCTGGCCAACCGCAGCGGTATTAAACAGCAGGTATGTATAGCATTAAAACGAAGCATTTCTTATTATTTCTGATATTAGTTGTCACATCAGGAAAATCTTTCTCCCAATCCTCCGATCCGCAAATTAACAGGATGCTGAAGCAGGTTAGCGGATCAGTGACTTTTTTACAAAGACAATATAATGGCACCAACCTGGTGGCAGAAAATGTTTTCCGCTCCGGTGAACCGATGCAAGACTGGCAACTGGCGCTGAAGGCGAGCCCGGTGAAAGGATGCAGTGACGCAATGGATGTTGATGCTACTTTCAGGCTAATGGCAGGGCAGGCCATCTCCACAACCGTGGCGGTAAAATTTGACTTCAGCAACTGGAGTACGGCCAATTATGTGCTGGTACCTGCGTCTATTTATAACGGTAACCGTTATCGTTCGATAGGGGCTGGTTATAATCCCGACTATCCCCATGATATGTATTATAACCCGCAGGTTCCGCTTACCATCTCCAATAATCCCCGTTTATCGATAGAAAATGATAAGGCTTCCCTGGTAGAATTACAAACGGGTAATATGGCCACTCCGGCGGTTTGCTTTTTTTCCCCGGCCGAACAAACGGGCTTTATCCTGTTAACAGAACAACAAACGAAGTGGGGCAATAGTGGGGTTACTATTACGGAGAATGCACATAAGGACCAATTTTCTTTTGACATTTCAGCACCCGCCATCCGTAAACTGGCTACCGGTTTCGGCGACTTTCACCTGAGCGGTGACAAAGCACCCGATTGGAAGACGGGCGACGAAGTATCATTGCGCTTCCGGCTATATGTATTTAAGGCAGCGGATATTCCATCTTTGCTGACAAAATTTATAAAAGTAAGGAAGGATATTTCCGGCTCCGCTACTCCCCGGAACCTGTTGCCTATGAGTAAGCTACTGGAACTGGGAACGGGCATCTGCAGCAGTAATTTTACACAACAGCCCATCGGCAATTATTATAAACCGGAGAATAACAATGATTTTCAGCTGGGCTGGGTCAGCGGTATGATCAACACCTATCCCATGTTGTCGCTGAACGATACGAAAGAACGTAAAAGGGTAGGCGAGGAACTTGATTTTGTGGTGAGAAAGCTACAGGGTAAAAGCGGTTACTTTTATGGAGGCATAAGAGCAAACGGAGAAATTACAGGAGAGAAGATGTCGCGGGATTTCCCTGAAATTCAGGCAATGGTGAGGAAAAACGCGGATGTATTGTTCTGGTTGATGAAACATCTCCTGTTGCTGAAGGAGAGTGGCTATGCAGCCATGATTAACAAGGATTGGGAAGCCGCGGCCCAAAAACTGGCCACCGCTTTTGTAAGAACCTGGAAGAAAAATGGTCAGTTTGGTCAGTATATTGCACCGGAAACGGGTGATATTGCGGTATTTAACTCCACTGCCGGTGCCATCGCTCCGGCAGGGCTGGTCCTGGCCGCCAGGTATTTTAACAGGCCCGACTGGTTGAAAACAGCGGCCGCATCTGCCGAATATTATTATCAACGCGATGTGGCCGGGCAGGGGCTTACCGGTGGCGATTGCGGAGATATTTCGCAGGATGCCAATTCAGAGTCGGCCTTTGGGTTTCTTGAGTCTTTAATGGCACTGTATAATGACACCGGAGATCGCAAGTGGCTATCGATGGCTGAAGTGGAGGCCGCCCTTTGTGCTACCTGGACCCTGTCTTATGCACCCGCTTTCCCTCCGTCAAGCACCATTGGGAAATTGCAGGCCAATATGACGGGGGCTGTTTGGGCCAGCATACAGAACAAGCACGCAGCGCCAGGCATCTGCACCTCTTCCGGCGACTATCTTTTCAAATTGTTCAGGGCTACCGGAAAATCATTGTATGCTGATCTGATCAGGGACATCCAGCATGCGCATGCAGAGGCGGTTAACATGCCCGGACACATTACCAGCAATTACCTGGTGGGATCTTCTATGGAGCGTATTCAGCCCAGTGATGCGGAAGGAAAGGAGAGCGTTGGAAATTTTATATACACCCGTAACTCCTGGACAGAAACCAATGGAATGCTGATGGCACTTGAACTGCCAGGTATTTATGTGATCAGCGATCAATCAAAATACTATGTGTTTGACCACGTAACCGCAACAATCATTAAAAAAGATAATAAGGGACTGGTGATGGAGTTACACAATCCAACGGCTTATGATGCCAGTGTGGCCATCATGTCGGAAACCAGCCAGGAAGCAAAGCATCCCCTGGGTTATACTGCTTTTCTCCATTGGCCCAAAGTGCCGGTGAAGGCTGGCGGTAAAATCAGGGTACATATTTCCGGAAAAGATATCAAATGGTGAGTCCTGATGAATTTAAAGTAAGATTTTATGCGTGCCCCAAAAGCAAAATCAGCATTGAAAGAAAAACCGCCTCCCGATTAACGGAGGCGGTTTTTAGTTTTAAGCGATGCGCTCACTCACTTTTCTGTTATCATTTTGATATCCCAGCCCTGATTCCTGCTGCAGGACGAATCAAGAGGCATTTCTTACGAATTGTAGCCTACCCCCTACGAATTACAAACAGTTTTGGCGCAAGGCAGGAAAATGTCGTTAATTTGAATGGCGTGCATATCAGGTACAAGACAATTTAAAAAAAGTGAGACCAGCTGTAAGCTTTACTGATAGCCTTGTTTTGCTGGTTGCCGCTTTTTTGATTATTTATTCCGGCAGTGAAAATATGAAAGCGAACAAATATGTAAAAGGTTGCCTGGTATTTTTGGGCGTAATTGTATTACTGGTGGTATTGTTGATTGCCTGGTACTGGTGGTCAATGGAGAACAATAAGAAAAGAGCCAGGGAAGACAGCGGGAAATACTCGGCTCTTTGCGATACCATCACCGTAATTACAGAAAAACCTGGTATTGCGCTGGTCCATTTTCGCAACGCCGAAATAGATCAGTTGAAGTTTTATATCATCAGGAATAATAAAATTGTAAAAGATACTATTGTAAATTATAAGATCACACCTGGTGAAAACTACCTGCACACAGAAATTCCTTTCGTTATATTTCTAAAAACGGATACCGTCATTGTGGAAACGAAACATAGCAGCAACAGGTTTTATCACATCACCGGTTTTCATCATTACGCCTATCTCCATTATGGAATGTTTGGTTATCTTGGTAGCCATGACTGCCGTTTTGAAGACAATAACTACCTGGTAAACGGGAAAGAGAATAACGGCATCCTATTAAAAGAAGATGGTATGAAGGAATATATTTTGCCTGAGAAAGAAAACAGATAAATGGCATTACCGCATTCAATGATATTACTTATGAAAATACCCCTGGCAATATTAATCGCTATAGTTGTAATAATAGCGTCTTGTCACTCTGACGCTACCAACACCCAAAAGAAGCCGGAAGTAGCAGTTGATCTACCTGTAAGTAGCAGCAAAGCCGGAATTGGGCTGATACATTTCAGCGTAAACAAAACTCTTCCGCTATACAAATCGGAACAGGATGCACAGCCATACGATTCGTTACACTTTGTGGAAATAAAAACGGGGGCAAACAAAGGAAAATGTTCTTTTCAGACAAGCTTTTTAAATGAGAAGCTTCAGCCTTATACGCTTGATGAAGGGGATGCAGATGTTGAAGCGCAGCAGCATATAAGTATGGGCTTAATACGTTTTGCCCCACAATTGGTTTTCAGGGTGCTGAGCAAAACTGACAAAGGGGTACAGGTTTTCATCAATGAGCAGACGGGGGAGACAAGTTTTATACCCATTCACCCAGAGAAAGATTTACGGAAAAATACTGCCGTTGATACCCACTTTTTCGATCCGAATTTTATTGACGCAAGAACCCCGGATTGGTTCTATTTTGAAACCTGGGAGCAGGCGTTGAAGCGGGCCTGGCAAATCAACTATGACAGGAAGGAACTATTTGACCGGCCGAATGGAAAGAGAATTAAACCCGATGAAAGCATCGCAATAGGAGTGGACTCGGTCCAAAACGACTGGATCAGATTCGTAAGTAAATATGATAACAAGTTTTACGGCTGGACGAAATGGAAAGCAGGTGACAGCATCGTGGTGAACCTGATATTAAATGGCGGGTATGAATAGCATCCGCTTTCTTCAGAGAATTATATTAAACGCTTAGACATATTATCAGCAACAGATCATCAAATGGGCTTTATTCTTTTATTACTTATCATTTTATTAATCCTTGGGATTATTTCCTTAAAAAAAATAATGAAACCTTTTTCCATCCAGGAAACCTTATTGATCATAGTGTACGCATTATCTTTTGGTTTATTTACCATTGGAATGATGTTGCATGACAAACAGTATACGGATGCGATAGACCCTATCGATAACTGTTATATCCCATTTGGCGGCAAGCACATCATCAGTTTAATCGTTTATTTTACCGGGTATCACGTGGCCGCTATTTCCATCTGGATCAAAGGAAGAAAGCTGCCGCCACTTACACTTGTGCTGATGTTGATACTGTTGATGATTGGTTTATTCCTCAATCTGTTGGTGCTGGTGCAGGTACTGGGACACAATACCCAAAGCATTGATATGTATAAAGGAAACGACGGTGCTTTCTTATTTATATTTACCCCGTTGATCAGCCTGGTGATAGGTATTTTATTGATTGTAAAAATTATCAAAGAAGAACATACGGCCGCAAAGAGCAGGGCATTCAAAAATGTTTTCCTGCAAACATGCAATAGCTATCTGGCACAAAAATTTGATGAAACCATCTGGGCAGTGATATTGTTATTTCCTGCATTTATAGTTATTACACTGGTACTTATTTTGTTTGGGCAAGACTATAATTCCCTGGTAAAAGTATTTACGGATACGACTACCTGGACTTTTTCACAGAAAATGCATCCGCCTGTGCTTGATCATACCGGGCATTACCTCTGTACAGTAGCCGCCAAGGGAGATCCCCGGATTGTGAAACCATTGAAGATCGGGCAACGGCATGGCAAGCCCATTATAGTGAACAGACAGTTACAAATTGCAAATGCATTCGAAGAATTGATAAAAGATATTTCTTCCAACGGCCATCGGTTTATCAGGCAGCAGTACGACAAGTACGGATACAATTTGTCGTTAAAAATCAATACAGACAGTGCGTCTAATATTACTTACCGGTTGATGAGGCCACTGGAATGGTTTTTCCTGGTAGTACTATATCTTTTTTGTGTAGAGCCGGAAGCCAAGATAAAAAAACAGTACAGTTCTTAAATCCCGTAAATTGAAAAAGATAGTAGCAATATTTATTATTTTGATGATTGCCATCTCTTGCAATGAATCAGATTTATCTCATGGGAAAGTAGATGATTTGTCGCTCATTCGTGCAGAAATCAATATCGTTCAGCGTCTGCACGACAAAGACGATAACCAGATTGTCGTTAGTTTATTTGACGAACAAGGGAAGACAATTAAGAATGATTCTATTAAAATATATGTGAATGGCACAGATGTAAAATATACTGTCAGAAAAGAGCTATACTATACAACCACTACTTATTACTTAAAAGATAATGCTATCCCTCAGAACAATCAATTTGTTTTTGAAATAGCATTATCCGATGGCAAAAAGATATTTTTGGCGGAAGCTACAGCCTTATCACTGGTAAATTCTCAAAATATTATCTATTCGGAGAAGGGAGATTTGAATAAGGATGTTGAAGTGAAATGGAAAGATCTTGAAGGCATAAATTACCTGGAAGTTTCGCGAAGTTTACAACGCAAGAAAAAGGACGCACCTAATATCACCACCTACGAAGAGCGGGCACCAGATACTATGAAAATCAATTCAACCGGAAATTACGTTATGGCTAAGTCAACCTTTGAGGATGCCGAATATCAGATGAGTGCGTTATCTCTCAAATTCATAGCGAAAAAGGCAGGAAATGTAAATCCCCGTTTAGTAAAAGGTAGCAGCATTATTATTTATGGAAATATTGAAAGGAGGATATGGTTTGAATAATATAAATTCTTTGGCTATGCAGACATATTATACCTCATGAATGATTTGGAGGAATGGGGCTTAAGTACCTCAGGTACTGTTATTGCGAAAGACTCAGCGCCAGGTATCCCGGACCGCCAGACAGGTATCGGGGAAACAGATTCCTGAAAATTCAGGAAAATTCAGAATCTAATATTATTTTACTGTATGAAAATTCTGATAATCGAAGATGAGACGGAGCTCGCCAAAAGCATTGGCATCTATCTCTCCGGAGAAGGCTATCTATGTGATTATGCCATAACTTTTGCACAGGCCATAGAAAAAATCAGCCTGTCTGATTACGATTGTATTTTGCTGGACCTGATGCTACCAGGTGGCAGTGGTTTCACTATTCTTGAAGAACTGAAGCGGATGAAGAAACATGATGGGACCATTATCATCTCTGCTAAAAATTCCCTTGATGACAAAATAAGAGGGTTGCGCATAGGGGCTGATGATTATCTTTCCAAGCCGTTTCACCTGTCGGAACTTGCGGCCAGAATATACTCACTGATCCGCAGAACGCAGTTGGGAAACGTTAATATCATAGAGCAGAATGAATTAAGGGTAGATGTATTGGGAAAAGAAGTGACTGTTAACGGGCAGCAGTTAGCGTTGACAAAAAAAGAATTTGGATTGTTAATGTATTTTATCAGCAATGCCAACAAGGTGATCTCCAAAGTTGCGCTGGCTGAGCATATTTCAGGAGAGATGACTGCAGTCTTTGACAGCTATGATTTTGTATACGCTCACATTAAAAATTTAAAAAGAAAACTTACTGATGCCCAGTATGGAAATTATCTTAGAACAATATATGGAACTGGTTATAAATGGGAAATATGAGTAAACTGCTCAATTATTCGTTGAATAAAATTATCCTTTGTGCCGGGATTGTGCTGGTCTGCAGCATTCCTATTTATTATTTTGCACTTAGCCATCTTTGGCAATATGAGCTGGCTGAGCATCACGTAAGGGTTACACCCGAAGCCGACCGGGAAGACAGCTTTTTGATTATCGGAGCTGTAACATTGTTAAGCGCTTTTTTTTTCATTGTGCTCTTAGGCGCATTGATTCTTTTGAATAGGCGGCTATCCAGGCGTATGTGGCAACCATTTTATGAAAGCCTGGAACAAATAAAATCTTTTGATCTGGATAAGCACAGTAATACGACATTTCAGAGAACAGGGATCATGGAGTTCGATGAAATGAATGCCAGCCTGCAGAAACTGCTTTCCGCCAACCTGGCCGTTTATAATCAGCAAAAAGAGTTTGCAGATAATGCCTCCCATGAATTACAAACTCCCCTTGCTATTGTACAGTCAAAGCTGGATTTGCTATTGCAAAGCAAACAACTAAATGATGATCAGTTTCAATTGATCGAAGAGGCCCATGCAGCGCTATCAAGGGCCAACCGCATAAATAAAAACCTGTTGCTGCTCACCAAGATTGAAAATAGTCAGTTCTCCGAAAGGCAAACTATTGATTTGTCCGGAGTACTGGAAGACCTGCTGGTGCAGTTCGCACCATTCTTTGAGGAAAAGAAGCTGCAGGTGCACGCGGACATAAAAACACCGGTAACCATAGAAGGCAATAGGATTTTAATAGAAATATTATTGGGTAATTTATTGACAAATGTAGTCAGGCACAGTATTTCACCCGGAAAAATCATGGTATCCTTGTCGCAGGCACAATTCTCTATTGCTAATCCTGGAAAAGAATCGCTTCAGGCAGATCAGTTATTCAAGCGATTCGCTACCGCGTCTTCCGCAACCCCTGGTACTGGCCTGGGGCTGGCTTTGGTTAAGCAGATCAGCATTCGCTACCAATGGAAAGTACATTATCAATTCCAGGAGAATAGCCATATCTTTCAAATTCTCTTCTAACAAGAACAGCCCCTCTTTTATTCAGCTTGTACCATATTTATGAGATGATCGTCTCTCTGTTATTTTGAAACGGCTGCCAGTACTTCCCCCAAGCTGCGTATTTTATTCATTCAATCCGCTCTTTTTTGAGGGGATAAAAACTTTTTAGAAAAACCTCTATTGAGGTTTGGATTATTCAATGATTTAGTTTTATATTTACTATAGAAATTCAGAATAAATTCAGTTTTAATTCAGAGTTTCTTCAACATCTGATGCTTTTGGCATCCTTTGTTGGCCTTATCATAAATATTTTTGCCTGACTATTCAGGCAATTTTTTTTGCCAAAAAAGCCCCGGGCCGATTCATGTTTCTCTGCACCTGATAAAAGGTGGGATTTTTATTTTTGTTGCAATGCCTGATGAAATACAGCTCACGGCCATATATGTCGCGCCGGATACCCGGAAACACAGGCGATCCGGGTTGGATACAATTATGGGTGGCGTAATTGTGGCGGGAAGCCGTTGGTGCTATTGTTATTGAGTGAACTGCATTTCACTGAGATTTTTATACAGACCGTTATTTACATTTACCAGTTCCTTGTGCGTACCTTCTTCCACGATAGCGCCTTTATCGAGAACAATGATTTTATCTGCCTGACGGATGGTAGCGAGGCGATGCGCGATCACAATAGATGTACGTCCTTCCATGAGTTTGTTGAGGGCGTCCTGTACAAGTTTCTCTGATTCGGCGTMCAGTGCGGAAGTGGCTTCATCTAGGATGAGAATGCGGGGGGCTTTCAGTACAGCACGTGCGATGGCAATGCGTTGGCGTTGCCCACCGGAAAGCTGGATACCTCTTTCACCAACAATTGTTTGCAGGCCGAGCGGAAAGCGTTGAATAAATTCCCAGGCGTTCGCTTTTTTTGCGGCAGCGGTTAGTTCCTCTTCGGTGGTATCCGGGCGGCCGTAAGCGATATTCTCACCGATGGTACCGCCAAACAGAAACACGTCTTGTGGTACTACTGCCATTTGGGAGCGTAGTGCAGAAAGTGGGATAGACCTGTTTGCACGGTTGTCGAATATAATGTTGCCGCCTACCGGATCATAGAGACGGAGCAGGAGGGAAACGACTGTACTTTTACCTGCGCCACTGGGCCCTACCAGGGCTATTTTCTGGTTGGCCGCGATATCAAATGACATATCCTGAAGTACGGGGGAGTTTTCGCGGGAAGGGTAGTGGAAAGTAATATTTTCGAAGGAGATATTGCCATGCAGCAGATGCTCCGGTGCGATCACTTCAACCGGGCTAAGTGGTTCTGCCGGCTCATCAAGTATCTGCAACAGGTTTTCGGTGGCCCCCAGACTTTTTTGAAGCTGCGTATATATTTCAGCAAGTCCACCTATGGAGCTGCCGATGAGTACAGAGTATAATACAAAGGAGAAGAGTTTACCCGGGTCTACACCAATAGCAGCGCCTCTCCAGATGACGGCGATGAGAGCACCAAATATGCCCATGATGATAAAGGAGGAAAAAGCTGCTTTGTATTTACCGCTTTTCATGCCGATAGCTGCCGCTTCGTTGGTGCGATCCCGATAGCGTTTCATTTCAAAGAATTCGCTGGCAAAAGCTTTTACGCTGAAAATTCCCTGCAGCGTTTCTTCCACTACGGTATTGGAGGAGGCTATCTGATCCTGCACATCTTTAGCGAAGTGACGAATAAAGCGTCCGAAGATAACGGTGATAATCACCATAACAGGGAGAATCGCCAGCATAAATATGGTCAGCTGCACAGAGGTCGTCATCAGCAGGGTAAGCCCGCCAATAATAATGATCAACTGCCGTAAAAATTCAGCCAGGGTAGTTGTAAACGTTTCCTGGAGTAGTGTGATATCTGAAGATATCCTGCTGCTCAGTTCTCCTACACGCCTGGTGAGGAAGAAATTCATAGGGAGTTGGATCAGGTGATTATAAATGGTTTGCCGCAGTGTAGATAGTGTTTTTTCAGAAACGTTCACAAAAAGTACGGTTCGGAAGAAAGAAAATATTGCCTGCAATGTGAGGACACCTAATAACTGAAGTCCAATGGCATTGATCGCATTGATGAGATGACCTGTTTTGCTGATATCAATGAGGTTACCTAACATTTTGGGAATAGCAAGGCTGGCAACGCTCGATAGCAGCAGGAATAACATGCCGGTGCCGAATTCAAACCAGTGCGGACGGAGGTATTTAAGTAATCGTGATGCCTGTTTCATGGCAGATGGCTGCGCCTTTTTAGCAGAATTGCTTTGGTCGAGGGTTTTCATTTTTATGCTGGGAGTTTTTTCAACAATAAGGATTATCTGTTTATGGAGCGGGATCATTATATACTACCGGCCATTTTCCATTGCCCGTTTGAATGCTTCCCATGCTGGTGGTGTATTGGATTTTGCGGGTTTAAAATAAATTTGTGGTGTGTAATTCAACGTTATAAATCCAATATAGTTGTTGTAACATCCGGCTGGGTAATCAAAGGGTGCAGTGGCATCTAATGAAACAAATATATCGGATTTTGTTATTGGTTGTACGTTTTTTCCGATGAAGCGTGTTAACTTCTTATTAAGTGGTATATATATACGGTTGTTTTATGCAGTTGGGCGTATGGCCCTAAATGCTTGCTGGTAAAGCGTTTTATTTGTTGTTGTGTTATGGAAATCGAATGTATATATTGTCGTTCCATTTTTCTTACATGAGTATTTTATTTTGTTGAATTAAATTTTTCTACTAAATTCGACTAAGTGATAAGGCCAATAGAAGAAATAATTGTACGAAAAATGACAACCTTAGTGCTAATGAGCCCTCGAAAAATGATAACCCTGAGTTAACGATCCGCTCAAATTTGATAACTATGTAAAGTTACTATACCATCAGAAAAACTCTTACTACTACATTGAAGTAGTATTGTTAGCCAAATTTTCAATTCAGTCAGGTTAGGTAAGCTTTCAATTTAATTAATGTGGAATTTATGGAGCCACTTAAGCGACAGCTATATCTTTCCGGGAAAATTTATGCTACGTTGATATCCGCGAATCCAGCAATTGATAGGTAAAATAGAACCATGTCACGCTTGTAAATGAGCACTTCCATCATTGCTATGGATGATTTTTTATTTAGATCCTTAGAAAATCCTAAAAATGAGCGCTCTCATCACTGGTTGGTACGTCATATACACGAGACCACGACATGAAAAAAAAGTTGCACTTCAGTTATCCGATTTTAACATTGCATATGTTTTGCCGACTACAAGAATTTTACGTGTATGGAAAGACAGGAAAAAATATGTTGATGCACCACTTTTCCCCTCTTACGTATTTGTTTACCTGGAGGACTTAGAAACCTATTACAAGATATTGACACTTGAAGGCGTGTTGTATTATGTGAGAGCTGGGAAAGATGTCGCGAAAGTAAATGAGAATGTTATTCATAATATTTGTCTCATCACCAGGGAGGTGAGTGATACAGATATTGAAATATCAGACGACTATTTCCTTCCCGGCAAGCAAGTGATGATCAACGATGGTGTACTCTGTGGCCTGACAGGTGAAATAGTTGAAGTGCGGGGAGAACAGAAAATGTTGGTGAGAATGAGCATGCTCCAGAAGAACATACTTGTCACAATACCCTGTCAATACCTGGCTGGTATTTCAACCTGACAGATTTTTTGCCAGTGTTTTTAATTCAAACGATAGTAAATAAAGAAAATCCGAAATTAAATCTTTATGCCATTCGCATAAAGAAAATCCGGCATCATTCATTTCAATGCCGGGTAAATCAACCTGTAACATACTGAGTATTTTATGATAATGGCACAGCAAGAGAAAAGCTCTCGGTCTGGATGAAGCAACTTTTCATAAAGTACTGACTATTTACTACTCATTATTTACCGCCTGTGCGTAATAAATAATGTTAGCAGCGATAGCTTATTTGATACCGATATATATTATCCGGTACATGGGAAAGCAATTTTATATAGCACCGCGTATTGATGAATAAATGTTTTACTAATGGAGAAAATAAACCTTTTTTGTTTGCCATTTGCAGGTGGAAGCAGGTATTCATACAGGTTATATGAAGATAACATACCAGCTTTCATCAATATAGTTCCGTTGGAATACCCTGGCAGGGGAACAAGAATGAGAGAACCGCTGATGGAAGATATTGATGAATTATTACAGGACCTGTATATCCAGGTAAAAGATAAACTGGATCAGGCGGAATATGCTATTTATGGCCATAGCATGGGAGGACTTATGTCCTGTCTGCTCGCCAGAAGAGTTATAGAGAACGGGCGTAAGCCTCCGCTCCACCTGTTTGTAACTGGTACTACAGGACCATCTGCTGCTTCAAGGACAGCAAAAAAAAGACACCTGTTAGGCAAGGAAGCTTTTATAGAAGAAGTCAGAAATCTCAACGGCAGTCCGGATGAAATTTTACAAAACGATGAGCTGTTAAACTACATTGAACCAATTCTGAGAGCAGATTTCAAAGTAACAGAAAATTATATCTATGCCTCTGCCGATTCATTGGATATTCCAATTACAGTGATCACCGGCACCCGGGAAGACATGAAGCTGGAAGATATTCATTTGTGGCAGAAAGAAACCAGAGCAACCGTCGACTTCAGGCGTATGCCCGGACATCATTTCTTTATATATAAATACCCCTTCGAAATAATACAGATCATTGCTAAAAAATTACTTGTTCATTCCAAATCATAATCTTTATGAGTGACAAAAAAGTATATTTGAAACCTAACGTAGTATTGGAACCCTTATTTGACAGATGGTATGCATGGAGCCACCTGATTTCGCCGGCAACAGCGGCTATGAATACGGTAGGAAGACACCTTACCATCATGGATTCCTACCTGGATGATCCTAATATTCATGCAGAAGCAGTGCTCAATCCGAAAATGAAGGGAGGCCCGTTTATGGACCTTGGTGGCGGTCGTGTAGAAGAAGTGGAAACATTGAAAGCTACTATTCTGAAACGGCAGGAAAAGACCATACAGTTTGCAAAGGCTGTAAAGGAACTCGATAAAATACTGGTTGCCGAAGCCAAGGGTTTTGGGCTGGAAGGGCTGTATGATAAAGTGCCGGAGATCCTGAAGGGATACGTGGAACTCTATTATGACCGTAACAACAATGCAGACTTCCGCTTCTTTGAATCACTGTTGTATAAAAGTGACTTCTATAATGAAAGTGCACAAAGTGTGGCGCTGTGGCTTACCAACAATGATCATCGCCCATTCTGTCTCAGTACCCCACGCCTCGATGAGGCTGATGTGCTGCATCTGGCGCTCCCATTTGCCCACTCTGCTATTGATCACCTGTCTGCTATGAAGAGAAGGGCGCGTCCGCTGTCCGAAATAAAAAGTATCATGGGGATCACCGCAGATCAGGAAGCTTTATTCGAAACCTTTTTCACGGAAACACCACCGCCACCTTATAAAAAATATACCGGTGACAAGATACGCATGCGCTACTTTGGTCATGCCTGTATCCTCGTGGAAACAAAAGATGTAAGTATTCTTGTGGATCCGCTGATCAGTTATTATGGTTATGATACAGACATAGAACATTTCTCTGATGCAGATCTTCCGGATGTAATCGACTATGTGCTCATCACACATAACCACCAGGATCACATCCTGTTTGAGACCCTGCTGCCGTTGCGCCACAAGATCAGGAATCTGATCGTACCGCGTACCTGCAGTGGTAAAATGGAAGATCCGGATCTGAAACAGATGTTTAATAATATTGGCTTCCGTAATGTGTTTGCCATGGATGAAATGGAAACCATCGAATTTACTGACAGCACCATTACCGCGTTGCCATTTACCGGTGAACACAGTGATCTGAACATCCTTACAAAATCCTGTTACCTGGTGCAGATCAGTGGTTTCAAATTATTGTTCCTGGCAGATTCCCGGATTGTGGAGTCGGCATTGTACAAACATATTCATGCGCAAATTGGTGATGTGGATGTATTATTCCTTGGTATGGAATGCGATGGTGCACCACTTACATGGCTCTATGGCCCATTGATCACCAAAAAGCTTACCAGGGATCAGGATGGCAGCCGCAGGCTCGCCGGATCTGATTGTGCAAAAGGCATGGCGCTTATTAATATTTTTAATCCTAAGGAAGCATATGTGTATGCCATGGGCATGGAACCCTGGCTGGAATTCATCAGTAGCATCAAATATACAGATGAATCAAATCCTATTATTCAATCAAACAAACTGGTAGAACTCTGCCAGGCCAAAGGTATTATTGCTGAACGTCTCTACGGGGAGAAGGAACTGTTATACGACAGAAAAGAAGAACTTGTAGGCTAACAGCAATAGTTCCCGTTTTCCCCGATTGATTCTTCCTGACATTACTGACGCATTTTTCCGCCCGTGTATAAATGCGATAGACCTGTTCTGTATCCGATACCGGATACGGAATAGGCATCGTATTTTCTGAACCTCAACCTCCTCTAATACTAAATACAAACTGAAAATATGAGCAAGAAACGTATCCCTGAAACAGTAACGGAACTATTGGTAAGGCTAATGGATATAAAAGATAAAGGCGTTACTTTTATTACTTCCGGCAGCAGGGAGGAATTCCTCTCTTATCATGAACTCTATACTACTGCCATATGCTGGTTATCATATCTGCAGGAGAAAGGTGTGCAACCCGGTGATGAGCTTGTATTACAGGTAGAAGACAATAAAACCTTTCTCGGTATTTTCTGGGCTTGTATTTTGGGGGGCATTATACCAGTGCCTGTTGCGGTTAATTTTCAGGGAGAAAATGCACATAAGCTTTTTAAGATCAGGGAGTACCTGAACAATCCTTATTTGTTTATTGCCCGTAACCATTTTGATAAACTGACCGCTGACCCGGCGGGTAAGGAAAACAGTGAACGTTTCAACAAAGTGTTTTTTACAGAGGACCTGCAACTGGCAGGAGGTGAAGGAACATTGTTTCCTGCCACTCCCGATACCATTGCTTTTCTGCAATTTTCTTCCGGCTCCACCGGCGAACCCAAAGGGGTGGTACTTAAACACAGTAATCTCACAGATAATATTTTTTCGGCACTCTCAGCACATGGTGTAACTAATAAAGACAGCCACCTTAGCTGGATGCCGCTTACCCATGATATGGGTTTAATTGGTTTTCACCTGTATCCGTTGGGTGCCGGCGTGAACCATTTCATCATGCCAACAGACCTGTTTATCAGACATCCGTTGTTATGGTGGCAGAAGGTATCAGATCATCGTGTCACCATCACCTGCTCTCCTAATTTTGGCTACCGGTATTACCTCAACCAGTTTACACCAGATAAGGTGAAGGATTTTGATCTTTCACTTGTACGTGTGGTCTTTAATGGGGCAGAGCCTATATCTGCAGAGTTGTGCCGGGAATTCCTGACAACGTTGGCACCATATAAGCTGCACCCGGATGCGCTGCACCCGGTGTATGGCATGGCGGAGGCAACACTGGAAATCACCTTTCCCCGTTTCTCTCCCAGGGTGCAATCAGTAGGTATCCCCAGAAATTATCTGACTATCGGGCGTTGTGTTACGGCAAAGGGAGTAATACAGCCACGACAGGCTAAAGGCGTTGTGGAGGTAGTGAATGTAGGCACATTACTGGATGGCATGGAGATTAAGATCACCAATGAAAAGGGAACAGCCCTGCAGGGAGGATTTGTAGGCGTGATCTGGATCCGTGGTAAAAGTGTAACAGGCCGGTATTACAATAATGAAGCTGCTACGAGTGCCATCATCAAAAAGGATGGCTGGCTCAATACCGGGGATACCGGTTTTATGCTGGACAACTGTTTGTATGTAACAGGTAGGGTAAAGGATATCATTATCATAAATGGTATGAACATTTACCCGCATGATATTGAACAGTCGGTTGAAATCCTGGATGGCATTGAAACCGGTAAGGTAGTAGCATGTGGAATCCCGGATGAAGAGAATGGATCTGAATTTATTGTGATGTTTGTGCTGCACAAATCTTCCATCGAGAAGTTTCTACCACAGGCAAAAATGATCAAGCGTTTTGTTGCTTCCAATCTCGGCCTGGAGGTAAAACATGTACTACCTGTACGAAAGATACCTAAAACTACCAGTGGGAAAATAAAGCGTTACCTTTTTGTAGAGGACTATCGCAAAGGGCTATACGAAGACGCCATTGCAGAATTGGCCGCCGCGGAAGAAGCGGTGGTAGTGCAACCAACAGCTGAGTTATTGCCCGCCTCACCGGCGAAGGAAACAACTGTTCCGGCAGACGCACAGGTAGCAGCAGATATTCGTGCATGGTTGCAGCAATGGTTACAACGCCGTCTGCGGCTTACGTCTGAAGAACTGGCTACCGGCAGCACTTTCAGGGAATACGGACTTACTTCCATGCTGGCCGTTTCGCTGGCCAAGGACCTTGAAACATTTCTCGCTGTACCGGTAGACAATACAGTTGTTTTTAACTTCCCTACCATTGAAGCATTGGTGGCTCATTTTTCCGGAAGGGAAGGTGTAACGCCACAGCCTTACACCGCAGTTTACAGTGGCCCGCAACAGGGCAGCAAGCCGGTAGATAACCGCATCGCTATTGTGGGTATGGGATGCCGGTTCCCGGGAGGGGCAAATAATCCGGAAGCATTCTGGAAGCTGCTGGCAGCTGGTGGCAATGCCATCAGCATTGTGCCCGAAGACCGCTGGGATGCCAACGCGTATTATGACAGGGACGAAGATGCACCAGGAAAAATGTATACCCGTCACGGTGGTTTTATTGATCAGCCGGGGGCATTTGATCCGCTATTCTTCGGCATCTCACGGAAAGAAGCATGTGGAATGGATCCGCAGCAGCGTTTGCTGCTGGAAGTATGCTGGGAAGCTTTGGAACATTCGGGTATGCCGCCATCCGGATTAAGAGGCAGCAATACAGGTGTCTTTATTGGGATGGGTTCAGATGATTACCAGTATATTATCAATAAGCAACTGGACAACACTTATTTTGAAGATGCGCTTACGGGCCTGGGAGTGGAGCGGAGCATCGCCGCAGGCAGGATTGCCTACCTGCTGGATTTTCATGGCCCCGTGCTGCAAATGGATACCGCCTGCTCTTCTTCATTGCTGGGTGTACACCAGGCATGCGCCAGCCTGCTACAGGGAGAATGTTCTATGGCACTGGCAGGTGGTGTAAACCTGATGCTCTCTCCTGATACCACGGTTAAATTATGCCGGATCAAAGCACTATCACCTGATGGTCTTTGCAAAACATTTGATGATAACGCGAACGGCTATGTGAGAGGAGAAGGAGCAGGTATCATTGTACTGAAAAGACTGGCGGACGCCATCACAGACAATGATAATATTCTGGCTGTTATCAAAGGATCTGCAGTAAATCATGATGGCCTGAGCAACGGGCTTACGGCTCCTAACGGCCTGGCACAGCAACAGTTAATAAGCAAGGCGCTGCACCAGGCAGGTATTGCGCCAGCCTCTGTACAATACGTGGAAACACATGGAACAGGCACCCCGCTGGGTGACCCGGTGGAGGTACAGGCGCTGCATGCAGTGTATGGAAATGACAGGGAAGCCTCGCAACCGCTGATGATCGGTGCGGTGAAAACCAACATCGGCCACCTCGAAGCAGCTGCGGGCATCGCTGGCCTGATAAAAGCAGTACTCTGTCTGCAACATAAACAGATTCCTGCGAGTCTGCACTTTAATACGCCCAATCATCTCATCCCCTGGCAGGACATCCCCGTACAGGTAGTGAACAACCTTACTCCCTGGAATACGACAGGTGCCAGCAGGTATGCTGCTGTTAGTTCATTCGGCCTGAGTGGTACCAATGTACACATGATCCTGGAAGAACAGCCATCGTTTGTTCCGGTAGCCCGGGATACAACAGCGTTGCTGCCATCCTTCCCGGTATTGTTATCAGCCAAAACTTTGCCTGCGCTGAAGGCGGCGGCCATACAATATATTCAGCTGTTCCGTGAAACAAAGGCGTTGCTGCCGGATATAGCGTATAGTACCGCTATTTCACGTGATGCGTTACAACATCGTATAGCCTTTGCCGTAAGAACACCTGAGGAGGCGCTGCCCTTGTTGGAATCCTTCGTAAATGAAGGTGAAAGTGAAGGGCTGGTGCAGGGTAATAGCCGGCCGGAACCTGGGAGGATCGTATGGTTGTTTACAGGAGGCGGCTCTCAGTATTGGGGCATGGGCAGGGAATTATATGAACATAATCCGGTATTCCGCAGCGTGATCGATCATTGCGATGTTTTCCTGGAAAGCAAATGGGGCTTTAGTCTGACCCACCTGTTATACAGGATTGACCAGGAGGAGGGTAACAGGATATTACTGGAAATGACCTATTTCCAGCCGGCATTATTTGCCGTTTCCTGTGCATTGGCCGCTATGTGGAAATCGTGGGGTATCATACCGGATATTGTAGCCGGACATAGTGTAGGTGAATATGCGGCGGCTTGTGTGGCCGGTGTATTCAGCCTGGAGGACGGTCTTACACTGGTAACAGAAAGATCCCGTCTTATGCAGGCGGTGGAGGAACCTGGCGCTATGGCCACTGTATTCAGCACACCAGCTGTGGTAGCGGAAGCTATCCGGCCATATGGCAATGAGCTTTCTATTGCAGCCATCAATGGACCACTACTGACTGTTATCTCAGGCCGAAAAGAGGCCGTAAGAGCAGCACTCCGTGCATTGGAGCAGGATGGCATCGAGGGCAGGGAGCTGCACATCTCACATGCTTCCCACTCACCACTGATGCAACCGGTATTGCCTGTCTTCAGAAAAACGGCTGCAAACATTACCTATCATAAACCCTTACTACACCTGGTTTCCAACGTTACCGGCCAGGTGATCACAGACGAGATTACTCATGCCGATTACTGGTGTAACCACATCGTAATGCCGGTACAGTTTTCTGCCAGCCTGGAAACGATCCGCGCTATGGAGGGGAGCATTATAATGGAGCTGGGACCACAATCGCATCTCCTGTCGATGGTGCACCTCACCGAAGCATATGATGCACATGACCTGCTGCCGTCTATGCGTCGTGAACACAGCTCCTGGACCGTTACCCTGCAAAGCCTCATGGCGTTGCATGTAAAGGGTGTACCTGTAAAATGGGAAGCATTTTACGAACATCATGTTTATACACGCGTGGCATTGCCGCTTTATCCGTTCCAGCGTTCGCATTACTGGGTAGGTGCAGGTGCCCCGCTGCCATCGGTAACTGCAGTATCTCCTGATAACAAACCGGCGCCGGTGTCCCGTGCAGCCGGTGGTCATGCGGAGATACTGGCATTTCTCAGCAGTGCAGTGGCAAAGGCGCTGAAGATGCAACCTGCAGAGATAGACGTGCATACTAACCTGTTATTGCTGGGGGCAGACTCCCTGGTATTAAGCGGTATGTTACGTACCATAGAAAAGCACTATGGCCTTAAGCTCGCCATCAAGGAATTGTTTGGTAAACTATCCACCCTGTCACATGTAGCTGAATATATTGGCGCTCATGCAGTCAGCCTGCCACCGGCAATGCCTGTATCCATACATGATATTGCTATAGGGAAAATGCCACTGCAGGAACTCACCGATGCAACAGGTGGGGCTGCCGGTGCTGATGAGCTGGATCCTTTTCTCATCATGCAACGCCAGTTCGATATCATGGCGCAACAGTTCCAGTGGTTATCACAACATTACAGGAATGGCAGGGGAGGTACATTACCGGAAACACCATTGCCGCAAAAACAGGAACCTTTACATCCTGTGCCGCCAAAGGATCCGGTGTACCGTATACCAACCAACGGTCATACTGCAAATGCTGTCAGGGAAATAATGGCAACAGATACGCTGGCAGAGAAGCTGCCAGTATACAGCAATACGCCTCTTACCTTATCCTTCAGCCAGGAACGCCTCTGGCTCATAGACCAGCTGGAAGGCAGTGTGCAGTACAATGAACGCGCCGTTTACCGGCTGAAGGGCGCGCTGGATACCGCCGCTCTTTCTGCTACCCTGCAGCATATCGTAAACAGACATGAAGTGATCAGGACGGTGATAGAAGAGGTAGACGGAAAAGCATCTCCGCGTTTGCTGAAGAAAGACAGCTGGCAGCTGGATATCATTGAAGATTATTCCTTGCTGAGAGATACCGCTGCGCTGGAAACATGCATCTCCGGATTAATTCACCGGCCTTTTGACCTGTCTTCAGAACATCTGCTGCGGGCGCACGTGATACGGCTGTCTGCTACAGAACAGGTATTGGTGTTGATCATGCATCATATTGCCATGGATGGCTGGTCCGTTAATATTCTCTTCAATGAAATGATAGAAGGATATGCCGCCTTTACAGAGGGCCGCCGGCCACACCTTGCGCCATTGCCCATGCAATACCGCGATTATGCCCATTGGCAGCGTGAATACCTGGCAGGTCCGCTGCTTACACAGGAGTTGGATTATTGGAAAAACAGGCTTTCCGGCGCCATGCAGTTAAACCTTCCGGTGGATTTTGCACGCCCCGCTTTCCAGAGTACACGCGGTACCAAACAGCTTTTCCGTATTAATAAAGCGCTTACCGGCCAGTTGCGTCAGCTATCAGCACAACAGGGTGCTACGTTGTTCATGACGCTGGTGGCAGCCTTTAAAGTGCTATTATATCGTTATACCGGGCAGGAAGATATCAGTGTGGGTACTTCCATTGCCGGTAGAACAAGAGAGGATGTGGAAGGCCTCATAGGCCTGTTTATCAATACTCTGGTATTGCGCAGCAGCCTGGGCAGTGATCCCGCTTTCACCACCTTTCTGCAACAGGTGAAGCAAACCACGCTGGATGCTTATGATCACCAGGAAGTGCCGTTTGAAAAAGTGGTGGAAGCAGTGGAAAAAGAAAGGGATATCAGCCGTACACCAGTATTCCAGGCCATGTTTGAACTATTCAATACGGCTACACAGCCATGCCTGAGCTTTGGTGAGGTGGCCGTGGAAAGAAAAAATCCACCGCATCAGACCACCCTGTTTGATATCAGTTTCTGTTTCCGGGAAGATGAAGAAGGCCTGGATGGTTATGTGGAATATTGCACAGACCTCTTCAACGATGTTACCATCACCAGGATGATCAGCCATTACGAACAGCTGCTCCGGCTGATTACACAGGCGCCCGCTTCCAGGATCACGTCGCTGCGTATGTTACCCGCCGAAGAAGAACAACAATTGCTTTCAGCATTTAATAGTAACGTGGTCGCCTATCCGCATACCAGCAACCTGGTAGCGTTGTTCAGCGGTCATGCGGTAAAAACACCGGATGCCACCGCATTGGTATTTGAAAATACACGTATCACTTATCGCGAACTGGATCAACGTTCCAACCAGCTGGCTGCCTGGCTGCGCAGCAAAGGTGTTACCAGGGATACGTTGGTTCCCTTGTGTATAGAACGTTCTCCTGCAATGGTGATTGCCGTATTGGGTATTATGAAGGCAGGCGGTGCATACGTGCCGGTTGACCCGACCTACCCGGCAGAAAGGATCACCTACATGCTGCAGGATACCAGCGCCCAAATACTCGTAACCAGTGATGCCTGTCTGCAAAAGACAGGGAGGTTGCCAGGTATGGATATCATCTCACTGGATGGTGACAGCAGTATCATTGCCCGGCAGTCTGTAGCAGCAATAGATCAGGAGATAGCTCCGGGTGATCTTGCCTACGTGATCTATACTTCCGGTTCCACCGGCCAGCCAAAGGGAGTAATGATAGAACATGCCGGCATGCTCAATCATCTCTATGCTAAAATTAATGACTTACGTATCACCGATACTTCCGTGATTGCCTATACAGCTGCGTTTACCTTTGATATTTCTGTATGGCAGATGTTTGCGGCACTGTTATGCGGCGGTACTACCATCATCTATACGGATACGCTGATTTTAAACCCGGCGGCGCTGATGACAGACGTAGACAGGAGCGGAGTTACTATCCTTGAACTGGTGCCTTCCTACCTGGGAGTAGTATTACAGGAAAATGTACCGGTGGCGCTGACTTCGCTGGAGTTCCTGCTGGTAACAGGAGAAACTGTCAGCAGGCATTTGCTGGCACAGTGGTTTAAACGCTACGCTAATATTCCTGTTGTAAATGCTTACGGCCCCACAGAAGCATCTGATGATATCTGTCATTACATCATGCATGAAACACCGGCACATAATAGTGTGCCTCTTGGTTCGCCTGTGCAGAACCTGCAGTTGTATGTAGTGGACCAGCAGATGCAGCTATGCCCCGTGGGCGTGCCTGGTGAGATCTGTGTTTCTGGTATCGGGGTAGCCAGGGGATACCTTAACCGTGCTGCACTTACAGCAGAGAAATTTATCAATAACCCATTCCCTGCAGGTGGCCGTCTTTACAAAACCGGTGATCTTGGCAGGTGGCTTCCTGATGGTAACATAGAATACCTGGGACGTATAGACGAACAGGTGAAGATCCGTGGTTACCGTATAGAGTTGGGTGAAATAGAAAGTGCACTGCAGCAGTATGCCGGTGTAAGCCAGGCTGTAGTAGCTGTGAAAACAGATGATAATGGTAACAAGGTGCTCATCGGATATATTGTACCCGATGCAGCTTTCAATGAGGCGGGCGCACTTGTTTACCTGAAAGATATCCTTCCGGAATACATGGTGCCGGCATTGCTGATCACTATTCCGAATATTCCGCTGACAGCCAATGGCAAAATAGACCGGCGTGCCTTGCCCGATCCCGACACATCCGCACTCTCCACTACCGAATATGTGGCACCACGCAACGAAACAGAGTTGGTGCTGGCCGGTATGTGGCAGGAGTTGCTGGACATACCACGGGTAGGCATATACGATAATTTCTTCCGTTTGGGAGGGCATTCATTGCTCGGCATGCGTATGATTTCCGGTCTGCGTAAAAAGCTGGAGGTAGAAATTGTACTGAAGTCCGTGTTCCAATATCCAACGATTGCGGAACTCGCATTACACCTGCGTGAACAACAGCGTGGAGAACTGCTGCCGGCGGTAGAAGCGCTGGAAAGGCCGGCACGTATACCATTATCGTATAGCCAGGAACGTTTGTGGTTCATTGATCAGCTGGAAGGCAGTGTGCAATACCACATGCCAGGTGTATTCAAACTTACAGGTGTTCCTGATATCGTGTTGCTGGAACGTTGCCTGCAGGCAGTTATCAACCGCCATGAAGTACTGCGCTCTGTGATCCTGCAGGAGCAGGAACATCCTTACCAGGTAGTGCAGGAAAAGGATGGTTGGAAACTGACGGTGGTGGATGATGATACACTTAAAACAGATCCTGCTGCACTCGAAGCATTTATTACCTCGCTGGTGTTCAAACCCTTTGACCTGGCGAAGGATCATATGATCCGGGCCCAACTGATCCGGCTGGCAGACGATGAACATATCATTGTGTTCACGATCCACCATATTGTAGGAGACGCCTGGACATTACCCATTCTGATCAGGGAAATATCAGACCTCTACACCAGTGATATAGAAGCACGTATTGCGGCCATGCCGCCATTGCCTATCCAGTATGCGGACTACGCCATCTGGCAGCGTACCTATATTGCAGGTGCGGTATTGAACCGACACCTGTCTTACTGGGAAGAAAAATTATCGGGGCTGGAATCATTGAACCTGCCTACCGACTTTACGCGTCCGGCAATACAAAGTATTCGTGGCGCCAAGAAGACATTCCGCCTGAGCCGCCCGTTGCGCGACCAATGGCAGGTACTGGCAGATCAGCAGCAAACGACATTGTTCATGGCGCTGCTCTCTGCCTTTAAAGTATTACTATACCGTTACAGCAGGCAGGAAGATATTTGTGTGGGTACTTCCGTTGCGGGGAGAACACGGGAGGAAACAGAAGGCCTCATCGGCTTCTTTGTAAATACACTTGCGCTGCGCAGTGACCTCGGTAGTGCACCTTCCTTTATATCGCTGCTCCAGCAGGTAAAACAAACCACGCTGGATGCATATGAGCACCAGGAAGTTCCGTTTGAAAAAGTAGTGGAAGTGGTAGAGAAGGACAGGGATATGAGCCGCACCTCCATTTTCCAGGTGATGTTTGAACTGTTCAACACACCACAGGCGCCGGACCTCAGCCTTGCTAACCTGCATCTTTCCCAGCTTCCGGTAGAACATATCACTACCCTGTTTGACCTTAGCTTTTGTTTTGAAGAAGATGAAAATGGACTGAACGGGTATGTAGAATATTGTGTGGACCTGTTTACAGAAGATACTATTGTGCGGATGATCGCGCATTATGAACAGCTGTTATGGTCTATCCTGCAGGCACCTGCAAAGCCACTGAGTGCTTTCTCTATGTTAAGCAGGGAAGAAGAACAGCAGTTGCTGGTGACCTTCAATGATAACAACGTTGATTATCCAAAGGATAAAACATTGCTCAGCCTTTTCCATGAGCAGGCGTTGCGTACACCGGATGCGACAGCCATCTTGTTCGGGAATACCCGTGTTTCTTATCGGGAACTTGATGAGCGGTCCAACCAGCTGGCACACTATTTTTACAGCAAAGGTATCCGTGATGAAGCGCTGGTGCCCGTTTGTATAGAGCGGTCGCCGGAAATGCTCGTGGCCATTTTAGCAGTGATGAAAGCTGGTGGTGCGTATGTACCGGTAGATCCTGCCTACCCGGCAGAAAGGATTGCCTATATGCTGGAAGACTGCGGTGCAAAGGTGCTGGTAACGAGTACGTATACACGTGAACGGTTGCAACTGCCCGAACAGGTAGAGGTGCTGGAAACCAATGGTACCGCTGTACTGGCAGCAGCGCTGCCGGCTACACCGCCGGAGGTGGCTGTTACACCAGCCAGCCTGGCCTACCTCATTTATACTTCCGGTTCTACCGGCAGGCCCAAAGGGGTGATGATTGAACACGGCGGTATGCTTAATCACCTCTATGCAAAGATCAATGACCTTAAAATGGACGCTTCTACCGTGCTTGCCTATACGGCGTCCTATACTTTCGATATTTCTGTATGGCAGATGTTCGCTGCACTAATACATGGCGGACATTGTGTTATTTACGGCGAAGATCTCATCCTTGATCCATCTAACCTGATACGTGCGGTAGACAGGGATCGGGTGACCATACTGGAGCTCGTACCTTCTTATCTCTTCACCGTATTACAGGAAGAAACAGGGGTATCGCTCAGCCACCTGCAATACTTGCTGGTAACGGGTGAGGTGATCCATCAGCATGTGCTGGCGCAATGGTTCCGCCATCCGTTATTTGGTCGTATTCCGGTAGTTAACGCCTATGGCCCTACAGAGGCTTCCGATGATATCTGTCATTACCTGATGAATGAAACACCGGCGCGTATCAATGTACCGCTCGGTAAGCCAGTACAGAACCTGCGCATCTATATCCTGGATCATTCGTTGCAACTATGCCCGGTAGGCGTAGTGGGCGAAATATGTGTATCAGGAATAGGTGTAGGCCGCGGTTATCTCGGGCAACCTGCTTTGACAGCAGAGCGTTTTATCAAAGATCATTTCAGCGCAGATCCCACTGCACGCATCTACCGCACAGGTGATCTCGGCCGCTGGCTGCCTGATGGGAATATTGAATGCCTCGGCAGGATAGACGACCAGGTAAAGGTGCGTGGTTACAGGATTGAACTCGGTGAAATAGAAAATGTACTACAGCAGAGTGAACTGGTAAACCTGGCAGTGGTACTGGTGAAAACAGATGGTAATTCCAAGAGTCTTGCCAGCTACTATGTACCCGATCAGCAGGCGTTGAGACGTACAGAACAAACCCTTTACCTGAAACAGGCAGAGGACTGGCATGAGCTGTGGGAAGCAGAATATAATACTACACAGGAAGAAGGGATATCACCGGATGAGTTTAACCTCACCGGATGGAATGACACCTTCACCGGTAAGGCTATCCCGGAAGAAGATATGCAGAAGTGGCTGGATGATATTGTGCGGGTGATCTTATCTGAAAAACCCAAACAGGTATTGGAGATAGGATGTGGTGCCGGGTTGATCTATTACCAGCTGGCGCCGCATATCAGCAAGTATACCGGTGCAGATTTTTCCAGCGTATCCGTGGGACAGATCCGCAGCAGGATCAGCAGGGGAGAAAGGGAGTTCCCGGAAACCGTGCTGAAAGTAGCTGCCGCGCATGAAGTAAAACTGGACGAGGGGGAATGGGTGGACCTTGTGGTGATCAACTCCGTGGTACAATATTTCCCTGGCGAACAATACCTGAGTGGAGTACTGGCTAACAGTATCGGCTATATGAAAAATGGTGGACGTATCGTGATAGGAGATGTGAGAGACCATCGTTTGCTGAAAGCGCTGAAAAGCCGGTTGTCGTTGGGTAAGTTCCAGGAGAGGGCCGGCAAGCGGGAGTTTGCATGGGGAGTGGATATGGAAATGCTGAAAGAAGAAGAACTGTGTTTCTCACCGGAATATTTTTATAACCTGAAAGATATTTATCCGCAGATCACACATGTGGATATCCAGCTCAAACAAGGTGGTTACATTAATGAACTAACGCTGTACCGTTATACCGTAGTGATCTATGTAGGCATTGAAAAGCCGGTGGCTACACCGCCATGGCAATCGTGGGATACTTTAACAGATCTGCAGCCGGTAATCGCACAACTGCGTGCGCGCGTTCCCGTTATAGCGCTGAAGGATATGCCTAACCCACGCCTGTGGAAGGAAATTCAGCTTGAACGTGGCCTGAAGGAGCCAGCCGTGATTACCGTACGTGACCTTGCCGGTTATATTGAACATCCCGACAGCCAGGCAGTGGCTATCAATGACCTGTTGCAGGTAGCTGAAGACAACGGATACTATTTCCGTTACCAGCTCGATGAAAATCCATTTAAGGTAAACCTGCTGCTGGAGCAGGTGCCACAGGATGCTTTTGTTACCGGGGTATATGCAGATGGAGATCATGCGCCATTTGCACCTACCACCAACATCCCTTTGTATGGCGATGTGTGTGAACAGCTGGAACAGGAGATCCGCAGCAGCCTGTTGAAAAGGCTGCCGGAGTATATGGTGCCATCTATATTTGTACCGCTTCAATATCTCCCTTTAACAGCCAACGGTAAAATAGACCGTAAGTTCCTCAGTCACCGCGAAGACCTGCATCGCAAAAGTATGATCAATTACCAGGCACCAGTAACGGACCTGGAGATGCAGCTGGCTGCCATCTGGCAGGTGCTGCTGGGAGCTGATCGTATAGGCGTGCACGATAACTTCTTTGAATCCGGCGGGCACTCTTTGCTGGCTACCAGGGTGGTATCTGCTATCCGTAAGGATATGCAGGTGGAACTGACCGTGAAGGATTTCTTCCTTTATCCAACTATTGCACGGCTGGCAGTGTATATCCGCGAAAAAGCCAGCGGGCCGGTATTGCCACCGATAAAAACAGGACTAAGGACCAGCGAAATACCTTTGTCTTTTGGACAGGAGCGCCTCTGGTTTATTGACAGCCTGGAAGGCAGTGCGCATTATCACCTGCCCGCTGTATTCCGCCTGAAAGGAAACCTGAATTTAACCGCTTTGTCTGATGCACTCCGCACAATTGTAAACAGGCATGAAGCACTCCGCACCGTGATCCTGCAAACAGCCACTAACGCCTGCCAGCAGATAATGACGACAGATGGCTGGCAACTGCAGATCATGGATGAGCCACTGCTCCGGGAGGATGCGGACGCGCTGCAAACCACTATCACATCACTCATTGCCGCACCATTCAATCTCTCGGCAGATTATATGATACGCGCTACCGTTATCACACAGGCTGACGGTGAATACCTGTTAGTAGTAGTGATGCACCACATTGCCTCCGATGGATGGACAGTAGGGATCATTGTCCGGGAACTGGAAGAATTGTATGCAGCGTATAGTGGTAACCGTGAGCCACAACTCAGCACATTGCCGGTACAATATGCAGACTATGCTATCTGGCAACGTAAACATCTGTCCGGAGAAATATTTACCCGGCAGCTGCAATACTGGAAAAATAAACTCGAAGGGGTAACTGCCCTTAACATACCAACAGATTTTGCACGTCCGAATATTCAGAGCATCCGCGGTGCTACCAAGTACTTCAGGCTGGAACCTGCACTCATAGCACCGTTGCAGGCATTGTCGCTGGAACAGGGTACTACGTTGTTTATGACCCTGCTCACCGCACTTAAAGTATTGCTGTATCGCTACAGCGGACAGGATGATATCTGTGTCGGTACACCTATCGCAGGTAGAACACAACAGGAAACGGAAGGGCTGGCAGGCTTTTTTGTAAATACATTGGCGCTGCGCAGTGACCTCAGTAATAACCCGCCGTTTACCACCTTCCTGCAGCAAGTGAAACAAACCATGTTGGGCGCCTACGACAACCAGGATATTCCATTTGAAAGAGTAGTAGAAGTAGTGGGCAGGGAAAGGGATATGAGCAGAAGCCCATTGTTCCAGGTGGTATTCGCCTACCAGAATACTCCTGATGCAGGAGATATGAGCCTGGGTGATGTAACAGTTATCCCACAGCAGGTAGAAAATACTACTGCCAAATTTGACCTCACTTTTATCCTGCAGGAAAATGCAGATGGCATTGTTGCCGACCTGGAATATTGTGTGGACCTGTTTGAAGCAGCTACCATAGAAAGGTTGATCAGTCATTTCCGCCAGTTGTTGTTGTCGGTAGTACATACGCCAACAGCACAGATAGGCGCCCTGCGCATACTGCCGGCCGCCGAAGAGCAACAATTGCTGGTTAATTTCAACAGCAGCATCACCGGTTACCCGCGCGATAAAAATATCATAGACCTGTTCACCAGGCAGGTAGTACAAACACCAGATGCAATTGCCCTGGTATTTGAAGATGCTTCAGTTACTTATCGTGAGCTGGACGAACGTTCTTCTCAACTGGCACACTACCTTATCAGTAAAGGTGTACAGGCAGAAACGCTTGTGCCCATTTGTATAGAAAGGTCGCTGGAAATGATCACCGGTATCATTGGTATTCTGAAGGCAGGTGGTGTATATGTGCCTATGGACCCGGACTACCCGGCAGAACGTATTGACTACATGCTGGAAGATACCCGGGCTGCTATCATTGTAACCAGTAATGCCAGTGCAAACCGCTTCACTACTGCCCTGGATATCATCCGCCTGGATGGCGATGCTGATGTCATCAGCAGTTATCCATCTACAACGCCTGATATCGCAGTGCGTCCGGAGCAACTGGCCTATGTGATTTATACCTCCGGTTCTACCGGCAAGCCCAAAGGGGTAATGATCGAACACAGGAATGTAGTACGCCTGTTTGAAACAGATATTCCGTTGTATGATTTTAACGCTGCAGATGTTTGGACGATGTTCCATTCGTTCTGTTTCGACTTCTCAGTATGGGAAATGTATGGTGCTTTATTTTACGGGGGCCGTGTGGTCATCGTACCCAAACATATTGCACAGGATACTGTCGCCTTTGGTGAGCTGATCCTGGCGCAGGGTGTAACAATACTAAACCAGACGCCTTCTGCATTTTATGTATTACAGGATCACCTTACTGCCCGTAGTGCTACAGTGCCGGTACGGTATGTGATCTTCGGTGGGGAAGCGCTGAATCCTGCACGTGTAAAACCCTGGCTGCAGCAATACACTGATAGCCGCTTGATCAACATGTATGGTATTACTGAAACCACCGTGCATGTTACTTACCAGGAACTCACATTGGGTATGGTAAGCAGCAGCAGTGTGATCGGTAAGGCGATTCCGACACTGAGTCTGTATGTGCTGGATCCTTACCAGCAGCCGGTACCAGTGGGCATTGCCGGTGAAATGTATGTAGGGGGAGATGGTTTGGCCAGAGGTTATTTAAACCGTCCTGAACTGACGGCTGCACGTTTCATCAAGGATCCTTTCAGCAAACATGCGGACGACCGGCTTTATCGTACCGGTGATCTCGGCAGATGGCTTCCCGATGGTACACTCGAATACCTGGGTCGCATAGATGACCAGGTGAAGATCCGCGGTTTCCGTATTGAGCTGGGTGAGATAGAAAACACACTACAGGAATCCGGCCTGGTAAGCCAGGCGGTAGTACTGGTAAAGGGTGAGGGCGATAAGAAACGGCTCATCGGCTATGTAGTGCCGCAGGATGAATTTGACAAGGAAGGCATTACCGCCTGGCTGCGTTCCAAACTACCGGACTACATGGTGCCTGCATTGCTGGTGCCGCTGGAAAAGCTACCGCTTACCTCCAATGGTAAAACGGATAAAAAGGCATTGCCGGATCCAGATGCCGCTGAACTCCTTTCCAATACCTATGTGGCCCCGCGCAATGAAACAGAAGAAGCGCTGGCCAACATCTGGAAGGAATTGCTGGGAGTAGAACGTGTAGGCATTCACGATAGTTTCTTTGAACTGGGAGGCGATTCTATCATTACCATACAGGCAGTAAGTCGTGCCAAACGCGCCGGTTACGAATTACATCCGCGTGATCTGTTCATCCATCAAACAATTGCTGCCCTGTCACCACTGTTGTTGTCTGCAAAAACTCAGACAGCCATCGGCGAGCAGGGATTGTTGAGCGGCAGCAGTGGTTTACTACCGGTACAGCAATGGTATTTTGATACAGTTGGAACCAATACATCGCATTATAATCAACATACGCTCTTAAATATATCCAAAGAAGTTCCCGCTTCCACATTATCTGCCATCATAGAACAGTTAACTACTTACCACGATGCCCTGCGCTTTACCTACACCCATAACGGGGACGGATGGCAACAGGAATATGGTAGTGTGCAGGGAACCCTGGCAACGGTGGATCTGCAGCAGGTAGCATCCAGTCAGCTGGATAACCAGCTGGTACAATACGCAGATCATTATCATAAAAGCCACGACCTGCAACGTGGTGAACTGTTCCGCGCGGTATTGTTCCTCACGCCGGCTGCCGAAAAAGACAACCGGCTCCTGGTAACCATACACCATCTTGCAGTAGATGGGGTTTCCTGGCGTATCCTGCTGGAAGACCTGGAACAATTACTCAGCAGTAAAACTAGGTTGTTAACAGCACCCAAGGGTAGCTCTTACCGGCAGTGGCATGAAACGCTGGTACAATACAGTCAACGCCGCCAGGTAAAAGCAGAGGAGGAGTACTGGCGCCAGGTAACCAATCATGAACTACCGTTACGGGTAGTAACAGCGTATACCGATGGACTAACTAAATCGGATATACGAAGTTTTGAAAACCGGTTAGATGCGGTGTCTACGCGGCAGCTGCTGCAGGATGTATCACGTGCCTATCATACAGAAATCAATGACCTTCTGCTGGCAGCACTGGCACTTACCTTGTCGGCATGGAATGATACCGCTAAAGTATTGATCGGCCTGGAAGGCCATGGTCGTGAAGATATTGCACCTGGCATAGATCTTAGTCGTACGGTGGGCTGGTTTACCAGTATATACCCCGTATTGCTGGAAGTAAAGGATCCTCGTCATACCGGTCATGTGCTGAAAGCAGTGAAGGAACAATTGCGACAGGTGCCCGGTAAGGGACTGGGTTATGGTGTGCTGAAATATATAGCAGCAGCACCATCCCTGCAAGGCAAAGATCCATGGGAAATCCTCTTCAACTATCTTGGGCAGACTGATAATGCAATTGCCGGTAAATATGTAAGTCTGGCTACAGGACCTTCCGGTGAAGATACCGGAGCGGCGTGTCCAGTCAATGAAAAACTGGCAGTGAACAGCATCATCCGTGACGGGCAGTTGATCCTCCAATGGGATTACAGTACCAGGCACTTTGATGAGGCAACGGTCAATAAACTTGCCAGCGATTACCTGGTGCACCTGCAACAGCTGATCAGCCATTGTATGGATACTGCACCGGTGTTCACGCCGTCTGATTATGGCTTGGGTGATGTGGTTAGCATCGGACAATTGGACGAATTCCTTGATGAATATTATAACGGTGCGCCAAGACGTGGCCAGGTAGCAGGCATTTATCCGCTCAGTGGTTTGCAGGAAGGTATGTTGTTCCACGGTATGTATGATCGTAACGGTGGCGCCTATATTGAACAGTTCTCCTGTGAATTGACAGGCTTGCAGGAAGAAGCTTTCCTGCAAAGCTGGGCACACCTGATCAGCACCCACAGCATATTACGCAGCGCCTTTTATACCGGTCCTTTCTCTGTGCCGGTGCAATGTGTATATCACAAAGTACAACTGCCGGTCACAATACATGACTACAGGCATTATACTCCGGAAGAACAAGCGCAGGCAATTCAGGAACTGGATGCAGCAGACCGCAGCCAGGGATTTGACTTTTCCGCGGCACCGCTCATGCGGATGGTACTCATCCGTTTGGATGAAACGCGTTACCGCCTGCTTTGGACCTTCCACCATATTTTAATAGACGGATGGTCATTGCCCCTGCTGATGGAGTCACTGTTACGCACCTACGAATTGCTGGCAGCAGGAAAAGCGCTGCCACCGGTGAAAGAAGACCGTTATGGAGACTATATCAGTTACCTGCAGCATCGTGACAGGGAAACGGAAGAAAACTACTGGCGCAATTATCTGCATACGGTAGAAGAACCCACCTTGCTGCCTTTCATCAGTGCAGTGACAGACAGGACCAGGGCAGGTGGCGCCGTAATGGCGGAGAAGCTGCTGCTGGACACCGCCACTACACAGCTGATTACACAATTTGTACAACAGTCCAGGATCACCGTCAATACCCTGATGCAGGGCGTGTGGGCGTTCCTGTTACATTATTATACCGGACGTGAACAGGTAGTCTTTGGTACTACCGTATCCGGCAGGCCGGAAGATCTGGCAGGCGTGGAAGAACGGGTTGGAATGTACATCAATACGATCCCACTGGTGACTACCATCAACAAGGAACAGGCAGTAACAGCGTGGCTGCAATCATTGCAGGCAACGCAACTGCAGAGCCGCGAACACCAGCATACGCCGTTGCATGAAATACAGCGGTGGATAGGTGTACGGGGCGATCTGTTCGACAGCCTGCTGGTATTTGAAAATTTCCCGGTTAGTAAGGTGCTGGCAGCGCAGCCATGGCAACTGCAGGTAGAAAATCCTGTTGTACGTGAGCAAACCAACTATCCACTCGATATAGTGATTGTAGCGGCAGCGGAAATAGATATACAATTCAGCTATAATACACGGCTGCTGGATCAGGTATATGTGCAGTCCATTGCGGCGCATTTTAAACAGGTATTGCTGCAGATTGTTAGCAAAGCGGCGCAGCATATCAACGATGTTGAAATGTTGGCTCCGGGAGAATACCAGCAGTTGCTGGAAATATTTAACAACACTGTCCATGATTACCCGCAGGATAAAACGGTAATAGATCTGTTTGTGGCACAAGCGGCACTTACGCCTGATGCTATAGCGGTAGTGCACGATGGCAGGGAGCTTACCTTCCGTGAACTGGATGAACGTTCCAACCAGGTGGCGCATTACCTTATCAGCCGCGGCGTGGAAAGCGAAACGTTGGTACCGTTGTGTATAGAACGGTCACCCGAAATGCTCATCGGCATGCTGGGTATACTGAAGGCCGGTGGCGCCTATGTGCCAATTGATCCGGAATATCCGCTGGAACGTATCAGTTACATGATACAGGATACAGCGGCAACGGTGATCGTCAGCAGCAGTGCCTCCAGGAAAAGGGTATTACCGGATGCTGGTCAGGCGCTTGTTATATCGCTGGATGAAGCCAGCGGAATAATAGACAATTATGCCACCACACGGGTAGCCGTGCCAACAACACCAGACCAGCTGGCCTATGTGATCTATACTTCGGGATCTACCGGTAAACCCAAAGGGGTGATGATAGAACATGGAAATTTGTTTGCCTTTATATGCTGGTGCCAGCGTGAGTTTGAAGCAGACAAGTTTGATATGGTGTATGCAACAACTTCCATGTGTTTCGACCTTTCGATTTTTGAATTGTTTTATCCACTGACAATTGGTAAACGGATAAGGATAGTGCAGAACGGGTTGGCGATTGAAAAGTACCTGGCAGATGATACTGCTGTACTGTTGAATACCGTGCCTAGTGTAATCCAGGCGTTATTAAACAGCCAGGCAGATCTGTCACCGGTTACGGTGCTGAATATGGCCGGTGAGCCGATTCCTGCAGAAGTACAGCGTAGCAGGGTACTGGAGCAAATGATAGTGCGGAACCTGTATGGACCTACAGAAGATACAACTTACAGTACCGTGTGCAGGTTAACACCAGGACAGGCATCTGCATCTATTGGTCGTCCGGTGGATAATTCACATGTCTATATCCTGGGGCCAGGCAATAAATTAATGCCGGCAGGTATTGCTGGTGAGATCTGTATCGGTGGCGCTGGTGTAACGCGTGGTTACCTTAACCGTCCTGATCTGACTGCGGAGAAATTTGTGGCAGATCCTTTCCATTCGCAACCTGGCAGCAGGATGTACCGCACAGGGGACCTGGGCAGGTGGTTACCGGATGGTACTATTGAATACCTGGGCAGGATAGATACACAGGTGAAGATCCGCGGTTATCGCATAGAACTGGGAGAAATAGAAAATGTATTGCAGGATTGTGAACTGGTAGATAAAGCAGTGGTAACAGCCGTAGTGGAGAAGAACAGTCCTCATCAGCACAGGCGGCTTGTAGCCTATATCGTACCGGCTGGTGTTTTCAATAAGGAAGGTATCCTGGCCTATGTGCAGCAAAAGCTGCCCGATTATATGGTGCCTGTCGTAATGGTACCGCTGGAAGTTTTGCCGATGACTGCCAATGGCAAGATAGACAGAAAAGCATTGCCGGACCCGGATTTGGGTGCGGTACGTGCAGACGCCTATGTAGCTCCTGGAAATGAAACAGAACAGGTGCTCGCTGGTATCTGGCAGGAATTGCTGGGTATCTCACGGGTAGGCATACACGATAATTTCTTTGAATTGGGTGGCGACTCCATTGTTACTATACAGGTGGTGAGCCGCGTAAGACGTGCCGGCTATGAACTGCAACCGCGTGATATCTTCATGCATCAGACGATCAGCCGCCTGGCCGCACTGATAGCAGGTGAGCGCAGCACACTGGCCACCGGGGAACAGGGTATCCTGACAGGCAGCAGCGGATTGTTGCCGATTCAACAGCGGTATTTTGATATGACCGGTCTTACAGATGCACGCTTTAACCAGCGTATGTTGCTGTCGGTAGATAAGCAGTTATCTGCAGATACCATTCTTACCGCCATCCGCACATTACTGCAATATCATGATGCCTTACGGTTTGTATACACCTATGGTGAACATGGCTGGCAACAGCAGTTTGGCACGCAGGAAGGCGCATTAACCGTTGTGGATTTGCAGCAACAGGCAACACCTTCATGGAGCACTGAACTGGAAACATACGGTAACAGCAGTCATGAATACCTGGATATTGAACAGGGTATCCTGCTGCATGCAACACTTTTCCTGACACCAGGTGATGTAGCTGACAACAGGTTGCTCATCGTCATCCATCACCTCGCCGTAGATGGTGTTTCGTGGAGAATATTACTGGACGACCTGGATGTATTGTTGAAAAAAGGACCTGCAGCCACTTCCGGCATGCTGGGTCTGAAAGGCAGCTCCTACCGCCAGTGGTATACCGCATTGGGAGACTATGGGCACCGCCGCCGGTTGCTCAGCCAGGAAGCCTACTGGAAAAAAGTAGCAGCAGGTTATATACCGCTGCGTACGGAAAAACAATACGAAGGAAAAGTGACGGTATCGGATACCGGTTACTGCGAAGTAAAACTGGATACGCTGCAAACACAACAGCTGTTGCAGGAAGTTCCGCGCGCCTACCATACAGAAATCAACGATATTCTTTTAAGTGCCCTGGCACTCACGCTTTCGGCGTGGAACGATGCCGCAACCGTAGTGATAGGATTGGAAGGACATGGTCGTGAAGACATCGCTGCTGGTATAGATACCAGTCATACGGTAGGCTGGTTCACCACCCTGTATCCTGTATTGCTGGAAGTACCGGCAGAGAGGGAAACAGGCGCTGTACTGAAAGCAGTGAAGGAACAGCTGCGGCAGGTGCCTGATAAGGGAATTGGTTACGGTATATTGAAATACATTGGCAAGGCCGCATACCTGCAGGGCAGGGAACCCTGGAATGTAGTGTTCAACTATCTCGGCCAGGCAGATAATGTAGTGAAGGAACAGGGCTATTTAAAAATGGCAACAGAACCTTCGGGTTCCGGTATTGCTGCAGATTTTATATTGACAGATAAACTGACTGTTGACAGTATCATCCAGGGAGGTGAGCTGGTGATTCAGTGGCGTTACAGCAATCTGCATTTTAATGAGGCGCTTATTGCACAGCTGTCAGCAGATTATGTGGCGCACTTACAAACACTGATCGGTCACTGCCTGAGTCTGGGAGCTCCGGTGTTTACACCATCGGACTATGGATTGGGGGCAATAGTCACCAGCCAGGAACTGGACGCATTCCTCGACACTGACTTCAACGGCGCACCACGCCGCGGCCAGGTAGAGAGCATGTATCGCCTGAGCGGATTACAGGAAGGCATGTTGTTCCATAGCCTGTATGACGAAGCGGGGAGTACTTATATAGAACAGTTCAGTTGTGAGCTGAAAGAGTTGCATACAACCGCATTCAGAGAAAGTTGGGAGCAGGTGATACATCAGCATACCATCCTGCGAAGTGCTTTTTATTATGATGCTTTCTCAGTACCGGTACAATGCGTATACCGCGATATTATACTGCCATTTGAAATACTGGATTATCGCCATCTGGCGCCGGATGCGCAGGCCGCAGCCGTAGAGGAATTTGCATTGCGGGATAACCGCCAGGCTTTTGACTTTGGTGCTGCACCGCTGATGCGCTTTACCCTGCTCCGTTTACAGGATAATGTGTACCGGTTGTTCTGGACATCGCATCATATTCTGCTTGATGGCTGGTCTATGCCGGTACTGATGGAGGAACTACTGACGGCCTATGAGCTGCTGACAGCTGGTGATCCGGTACCTGCCGCCGCAGTGGACGATTACGAAGCATATATCCGTTACCTGGACCAGCGCGACCTGGAACAGGAAGAACAATACTGGCGCAGTGCACTCGAAGGAGTGGAGGAAGGTTGCTTGCTACCATTTATAGATGCTACTGCCATCCGTACAAAGGGAGCAGGTACCTATATGGAAATGCAGCATGTGCTGGATGCCGGAGTTACCGCGCGTCTGGCCGCCTATGCGCAGCAACATCATATTACCCCGAGCACATTAATGGAAGGCGTATGGGCGTACCTGTTATACCGCTATACCGGCAGACAGGATGTTATTTACGGTGTTACGGTATCCGGTCGTCCGGAAGATCTGCCGGGTGTGGAATCAAGGGTAGGATTGTATATTAATACACTGCCGCTGCACACACGCCTGGAAGCAGGATTGCACATTACAGAATGGCTGGAGGCAATACAACAAAGCCAACTGCAAAGTCGTGAATACCAATATGCGCGACTGAGTGATATCCAGCAGTGGTCCGGTGTTGCCGGCGACCTGTTTGACAGTTCTATCACTTTCCAGAATTTCCCGGTAAGCGAGGTATTATCCTCCCGGACCTGGCAGTTGCAGGTAGGGGATGTGCAGGTGCACCCGCATACCAACTATCCGCTCACTATCATTATTAGTATCGGTAAGGAAACCAATCTGTTATTTACATATAACAGCCACCTGCTGCCAGCATTGCATATCGGAAAAATCATGCGGCATTTTGAACAGGTACTGCTGCAGGTATTGGACCATGAGCATGTTACTATTGGTGAGCTGGACCTGCTCACCGGTGCAGAGCGTAAGGAGTTACTGCTCGCAGCCAATAAGGGCCGGGTGGATTATCCGGAAGAAAAGACTTTTGTGGACCTGTTCCAGGCGCAGGCAGCTGCTACGCCGCAGGCTACTGCACTGGTATTTGAAAATAACACACTCACCTACGATGAACTAAACGAACGGACCAACCAGCTGGCACACTATCTCCGTAAAAAGGGAGTAAAAGCAGGTACACTGGTACCGTTATGTATAGAACGTTCCCTCGACATGATTGTGGGGATGCTGGGAATCCTGAAGGCCGGTGGTGCCTATGTCCCATTGGAACCCGATTTTCCGGCAGAAAGAATTAAATACATGCTGGAAGATACCGGCGCAGCAATAGTAGTGAGCAGCCAGATTGCCAGCGGCGTATTACCCGCCGACAGTGGCCTGCAGATCATCCTGCTGGATGATGATCTGGACCGTATCAGTGCTTACCCGGTAACGGTGCCGGATACACTGCCATCGCCCGAGCATCTGTTGTATGTTATTTATACGTCCGGTAGTACCGGTACGCCTAAAGGGGTGATGATCACTCACCGCAACCTGGCCGATTACCTGGCAGGCCTGCAGGCACATCTGCCGGTGGCAGAATGCCGTTCCTTCGGCCTGTTGTCCAGCATCGCCACGGATCTTGGTAACACGGTACTGTTCACGGCGCTTGTGCATGGTGCAGCCCTGCACCTGTTTGCAAAGACTACTATCAACGATGCGGAAAGTATCCGCCGTTATTTCAGAGAACATCCTATTGACGTGATCAAAATTGTACCATCGCACTGGAAAGCGCTGTCTGATACAGATCACCTGTTGCTGCCGCAAAAGCTGCTCATCTTCGGTGGGGAAGCATTAGGCGCAGGGGTAGTAGACAGTATCCGTGCAGCTGCCACTTCCTGCACGATAGTAAATCACTACGGCCCAACGGAAACGACTATTGGAAAACTGCTGCATGTGGTACAGCCGGGCACTATCTACAACCAGGTAGTACCGGTAGGCCAGCCGTTCTCCAATACCCGCATTTATATTGTGGACAGCGAAGGAAAACTCTGCCCGGCAGGGGTTCCGGGAGAACTTTACATTGGTGGTGATGGTGTGGCCGCAGGTTATCTGCATAATGAAACATTAACGGCCAGCCGTTTTATCGTTGATCCGTTTGCACCGGACAGTGAAGAAAAAGTATACCGCACAGGAGATAAAGTAAAATATCTGCCGGATGGAAATATTGTTTTCCTCGGAAGAGTGGACGACCAGGTGAAGATCCGCGGCTACCGCGTAGAACCTGGTGAGATCAGCCAGGTATTAAGTGCTTGTCCGCTTGTTAAACAGGCAGTGGTGATAGCACGTCCGGATAACAGCGGTACCAACCGTCTCACCGGCTATGTGATCCCACAGGAAGAATATGATCAGGATGGTATCATCGCTTACCTGCGTGAACTGTTACCTGACTATATGGTACCTGCCGCGCTGGTACAACTGGATCATTTCCCACTCATGGCCAATGGTAAAATAGATCGCAGGGCATTACCTGATCCTGATGTAACCCTCACCAGGGAAACAGGAGGAGTGCCACAAACAGCCATAGAAAAAACACTGGCTGCTATCTGGTCGCTATTGCTGGAAGTGGAACAGCCGGGTGTTCATGATGATTTCTTTGCGTTGGGAGGTCACTCCCTGCTGGCGATACGGGTCATCTCCGCCATCAGGAAACAACTGGGTGTGGAAGTAGCTATCGGTGATATATTCGAATATCCGACTATCGCTTTGCTGGCTGCCAGGTTACAGGGTCAACAGGATACCAGCCGTGTACCATTGCTTGTTGCTGCGGAACGGCCTGCGCATATCCCGCTGTCCTATAGCCAGGAAAGGTTATGGTTCATTGACCAGCTGGAAGGTACATTGCAATATCATATTCCCGTGGTACTCCAGTTAAAAGGGAACTTACGCAGTGATGCCCTCGAGTATGCCCTGCAAACAATAGTAAACCGTCACGAGGCCCTGCGTACCGTTATCCGGGAAACAGAAGGTCAGCCTTATCAGTTGGTACTGGAGAAAAACGGATGGCAGCTGGAAGTAGCAGATGATACGGAATGGAAAGCAGCGCATGTTTCGTTACAAACCTATATAAGACAGCTGATCATTACCCCATTTGATCTGGCAGCAGATTATATGCTGCGGGCACAGCTGATCAGCACAGGGGATCAAGCATATATCCTCGTGGTAACACTGCATCATATTGCCTCTGATGGCTGGTCTTCCGCCATCCTGGTAAATGAACTGATGGCATTGTATGATGCTTTTGTATCAGGCAGGGAGGCCGTATTACCAACGCTGTCTGTCCAGTATGCGGACTATGCCATCTGGCAGCGCGCTTATCTTTCCGGGGATGTACTGGAAAATAAACTGGGCTACTGGAAGGACAAACTAACGGGTGTGGCTACACTGGAATTGCCGGTAGATCATACACGCCCCGTCATTCAAAGTACCCGCGGTGCATCGGCGCACTTCAGCATCGATCCTGCGCTTTCTGCACAACTGCATGCCCTGTCGCAGCAGGAAGGTACCACCCTGTTTATGACATTGCTGGCAGCCTTTAAGGTGCTGCTGTTCCGCTACACTCACCAGCCTGATATCTGCGTGGGTACACCAGTGGCCGGCAGAACACAACAGGAAGCAGAAGGGCTGATCGGGTTCTTTGTAAATACCCTCGCTCTGCGGAGTGACCTGGGCAACAATCCATCTTTTACCGCCTTCCTGCAACAGGTAAAACAAACCATGTTAGGTGCGTATGAAAACCAGGATGTTCCGTTTGAAAAAGTGGTGGAAACGGTGGTGAGAGACCGCGATATGAGCCGCAGTCCATTATTCCAGGTAGTATTCGGATTCCAGAATGCACCGGAAGCTGGTGAGCTGCACCTGGCTGATATAACGGTGACACCTGAACTTTCCGGTCAGGGTACTACGAAATTTGATCTCACTTTCATGCTACAGGAAAGTCCGGAAGGTATCCAGGCAGACGTAGAATATTGTGTTGACCTTTTCAATCATGATACGATTGAACGCATGCTCACGCATTTTGAGCAATTGCTTCGCGCAGTGGTACAAACACCTGCGGCGCAAATAGGCGCCCTGTCTATATTGCCGTCTGCTGAGGAAGAACAACTGCTGCTGCATTTCAATGACAGTCTCACCGGTTACCCGCGTGATAAAAATATCATAGACCTGTTTACCCGTCAGGCCGTGCAAACACCGGATGCTATTGCGGTGGTGTTTGAAGGCACTTCACTTACCTACCGGGAGCTGGATGAACGTTCATCGCAGCTGGCCCATTACCTCATCAGCAAAGGCGTAGCCGCAGAAACATTTGTACCGGTTTGTATAGAAAGGTCATTGGAAATGATCATTGCCATCCTCGGTATACTGAAGGCCGGTGGGGTGTATGTACCGATGGACCCGGATTACCCGGCAGAACGTATCGACTACATGCTGAAAGATACGGATGCTACTATTGTTGTGAGCAGCAATGCCAGTGCAGACTGCTTTACTGCTGCCCTGGATATTATCCGCCTGGATGGCGATGCCACCATCATCAGCGGTTATCCGTCTGAAGCACCTGGTATTACAGTCCGTCCGGAGCAACTGGCTTATGTGATCTACACATCCGGATCTACCGGCAAACCGAAAGGGGTGATGATAGAGCACCGGAATGTGGTGCGGTTATTTGAAACAGATACACCGCTGTATGATTTTAATGCAGCAGATGTATGGACCATGTTCCATTCCTTCTGTTTCGACTTCTCGGTATGGGAAATGTACGGTGCATTGTTCTATGGCGGCCGTGTGGTAATAGTGCCCAGACATATTGCGCAGGATGCTGCAGCATTCGGGGAACTGGTCATCAAACAGGGAGTAACGATACTGAACCAGACACCATCCGCATTTTATGTGCTGCAGGATTATCTGACAGCGAATGCAGCTACGGTGCCGGTACGGTACGTCATCTTCGGTGGCGAAGCACTGAACCCTGCACGGGTGAAACCGTGGCTGCAACAATATCCCGGCAGCAGGCTTATCAATATGTATGGCATTACCGAAACCACGGTGCATGTTACCTACCAGGAACTGGAACTCGCAGCAATAACCAGCAGCAGTGTAATCGGAAAAGCTATTCCGACACTGAGTCTGTATGTACTGGATCCTTACCAGCAGACGGCTCCCATCGGTATTACCGGAGAACTATATGTAGGAGGAGATGGATTGGCCAGAGGTTATTTAAACCGTCCTGAACTCACGGCTGCACGTTTTGTACAGGATCCATTCAGCAAAAATGCAGGCGACCGCCTTTACAGAACGGGTGATCTTGGCAGATGGCTGCCGGATGGCACCATCGAATACCTGGGCCGCATAGATGACCAGGTAAAGATCCGCGGCTTCCGTATTGAATTGGGTGAGATAGAAAGTGTATTGCAGGAATCCGGGCTGGTAAGCCAGGCGGTAGTGTTGGCGAGAGGAGAGGATGGAGACCGCAAAAGGCTGATCGGTTATGTAGTGCCACAAGGTGAGTTTAACAAAGAAGGAATCAATGCATGGCTTCACGCCAAACTACCGGATTATATGGTGCCCGCATTGCTGGTGCACCTTGAAAAAATGCCGCTTACATCCAATGGTAAAACAGACCGTAAGGCGTTGCCTGATCCGGATGCAGGCGCCTTGTTCCAGAATGATTATGTAGCGCCAAGAAATGATATGGAGCAGGCGCTCGCAGATATCTGGAAAGAACTGCTTGGAGTAGAACGAGTAGGCATTCACGATAACTTCTTTGAATTGGGAGGACATTCTCTCATGGCTATCCGGCTGATGGCTGCATTGCGTAACCAACAAGGGGTGAATGTTCCCGTAAGCAAGCTGTTTGAGTGCAAGGATATAGCGCAGTTAAGTGCCTATATCGCCTCTGCAGCTGCAAGCACAGAACTGGAAGCCAATGGGGAATATGAAGTCTTTGAGCTATAAAAAACGGCATTGTTTCAGTTCCCGAATATCATCTTTCAAACAAGCGTATATGATAGATACTAATTTTGAAAAAGCATTTGAAGTAGTTGACAAGGCCAGGAAACAAGGGATCATATTGTTCCTGGAGAATGAAAAGATCAAATTCAAAGTTCCCCGTTCTGAAACTATCAGCAGCGACCTGTTGGCGGAAATAAAGACCTACCGGGAACAGATACGCGTGATGCTGGTAAACAATGAGCTGTATGCGCAGCGTAACAACATAGGTGAAAGGATCACTTCCAACAGGCCCGATGGGATTACCAGCATACCCTTGTCATATAGCCAGGAACGCCTGTGGTTTATAGATCGCATGGGCAGCAGTATTAACTATCATATCTCTGCTGCATTAAAACTGGAAGGTTCGTTGGACAAGGTAGCGCTGGAATATGCCCTGCGCACCATTGTGAATCGTCATGAAATATTACGCACGGTTATAGTGGAAGAAGATGGTAAGGCTTCCCAGCATGTAATGGATAAAGATCGTTGGGAACTATCAATAGTTAGTTATCCTGATAATGAATCAATATCGCCTGCATTTATAAAATCTCTGATAGATCTTCCTTTTGATCTTGCACATGATCATATGCTGCGGGCACACCTGGTGGTGAAAGGTCCGAAGGAGCACCTGTTGGTGATGGTGATGCACCACATTGCCTCCGACGGCTGGTCCGTTGGCATCACGGTGAAGGAGCTGGCCGAACTGTACGCTGCCTATACGGAAGGGCGTACATCCCATCTGCCGGCAATGGATATCCAGTATGCTGATTATGCCATCTGGCAGCGTAAATATATATCCGGTGATATATCGGATAAACAGCTGGCTTACTGGAAAGAAAAAATGGAAGGGGTGGCTACACTGCAGTTGCCACTTGATTTTGTACGTCCGGCTGTACAAAGTACGCATGGCGCCAGTTATAACATCAGCATCAGCAGGGAGCTTACTGCAGCATTGAAAGTGTTATCCCTTCAGCAGGATGTTACGCTGTATATGACGTTGCTGGCAGCCTTCAATGTATTGTTGTATCACTATAGCGGACAGGAAGATATTTGCGTTGGTAGCCCTACGGCTGGCAGGACTATGCAGGAAGTGGAAACACTTATCGGATTTTTTGTGAATACCCTTGCCCTGCGAAATAACCTCTCAGGCAACCCATCCTTTACGGCTTTGTTGCAGAACGTGAAGCAAACGATGATGGGTGCATATGATCACCAGGATCTACCCTTTGAAAAAGTGGTGGAAACAGTGGTGAAGGAGCGTGATATCAGCCGCAGTCCATTGTTCCAGGTAGCATTTTCCCTGCAGAACATGCCCGATGCACCAGAGCTGCGGTTGGGCGACCTGCAGATGGTGCAGGTAGATACCAGTGATACCACTGCGAAATTTGACCTTACCTTTTTCCTGCAGGAAAGTAATGACGGTATTGCCGGTAAGATTGAATATAGTGTGGACCTGTTTGGAGAGCCCACTATTGCAAGGATGGCGCAGCATTTCGAACAGTTGTTGCGGGCAATCGTATCTGCTCCGGAAACAAAGATAGGATTCCTGTCTATTTTAAGTGATGCGGAAAGGAACCAGTTACTAAAAGATTTTAATGATACTGCCGTAGATTACCCGGCAGATAAATCCATTACTGAACTCTTTGTTTTGCAGGTGGCACGTACACCGGCTGCCACCGCTGTAACATTTGGTGACGGGCAGCTAACCTATGCTGAACTGGATGTACAGGCGGGACGGCTGGCGGTATACCTGCAACAACAGGGCGTAACCAGTGGTACACTGGTACCGGTTTGTATGAACCGGTCGCTTGATATGATGGTAGGTATTCTGGCTATCCTGAAAGCTGGTGGCGCTTATGTACCGGTAGATCCCGGATATCCGCGCGAACGTATTGCCTATATGCTGGAGGATATCAACTGCTCACTGGCATTAACCACTACTGCTTACCAGGCGTTATTTGAGGACGCCGCACCGCATGCCGCACTCATTTACATGGACCAGTTACCGGAACTGCCCACAGGCAGCCTGCAGGTAACCACTCATGCAGAGAGCCTGGCATATGTTATTTACACCTCCGGTTCTACCGGCAAACCCAAAGGGGTGGTAGTTACCCATCGTAACGTTACCAGCCTGGTAAAAGGCACCAACTATATCACCCTCACACCGGCAGACCGTATTCTTTCTGCCGGCTCGCTGGCATTTGATGCGGTTACATTTGAATATTGGGGAATGCTGCTCAATGGCGGTACACTTATCCTCAGCGCGGAAAACAGTCTGCTGGATCCGGCGCTGCTGAAGAAGGAGCTGCATGGCCGGCAGGTAACAAAATTATTTATTACCACCAGTTGGTTTAATCAGCTGGTAGATACAGATATTACCGTTTTTGAAAAGCTGTCGGCCATCCTTACCGGTGGAGAAAAGCTGTCCGAAAAACATCTGGAACGGTTCAGGCAAACCTATCCGGATATTGACATCAGTAACATCTACGGCCCAACGGAGAATACTACCTTTTCTCTCAGTTACCTGATCAGCAAACATGGACTGACAGCTAATACGCCTATCGGTACACCATTAAATAACCGCACGGCTTATGTGCTCAGTACAACCCGCAGCCTGGTGCCTGTGGGAGTGGCCGGAGAGCTGTATGTAGGCGGCGATGGTGTGGCGCAGGGTTATCTTAACCAGCCTGTACTTACAGCAGAAAGATTTATTCCTCATCCTTTCAGTAATATTCCCGGAGATCGCCTGTATAAAACCGGCGATATTGTGCGTTGGACACCGGATGGTTTTATTGAATACCTGGGTCGCGTAGACGAACAGGTGAAGATCCGTGGCTTCCGTGTAGAGCTGGGGGAAATTGAAAGTACCCTACTACAAAGCGAACTCGTAGCCAATGCCGTGGTGGTGGCATTATCGGATAATACCGGCCAGCATAGCCACAAACGACTGGTAGCCTATATTATACCAAATGGCGTCTTTAACCGGGAAGGCATCATCATTTTCCTGAAACAGAAACTGCCGGAATATATGATACCGGCTGTACTGGTGGAGATGGATAAATTTCCGGTGACCACCAATGGAAAGATCGATAAAAAAGTATTGCCCGATCCGGGAGCAGCTAACCGGGAAGATACAGTATATGCTGCCCCACGCAGCGCTACAGAAGAAGGCCTTGCAGGCATCTGGCAGGAACTTCTGGGTGTATCACGGATAAGCATATACGATAATTTCTTTGAGCTGGGAGGAGATTCTATCATCACTATACAGGTCGTTAGCCGCGCCAAACGCGCCGGCTTTGATCTGCAACCCAGAGACCTGTTCCTGCACCAGACCATTGCATCGCTCGCTGCATTGCTGTCGTCCCGCAATACTACGACAACAACAGGAGAACAGGGGATACTGACCGGTAACAGCGGCCTGCTGCCTATCCAGCAATGGTATTTTGAAACCGGTGCTTCCGGCAACGCTCATTTTAACCAGAGTGTGCTGATGTCGGTGAGCAAACAAACAGATAACCTGGTGCTGGCAGCAGCCGTAAAGCAACTGTCTGTTTACCATGACGCATTACGTTTTACCTATGAGGTTACTGCTGATGGTATCATGCAGGTATACAGTACCCACGAAAGTGAACTGGAAACAGTAGACCTGCAACACCTGGATGCTGCAGACCTGGCCACCTTCCTGCCTGCACAGGCAGATAAATTCCACCGGCAGATGGATATCCGCGCCGGCATATTATTTCGCCCGGTATTGTTTCTTACACCGGCTACGGAAACGCATAACCGTTTATTGCTGGTAGTGCATCACCTGGCTGTAGATGGCGTTTCCTGGCGTATCCTGCTGCAGGATCTTGAATTAATCCTGAAGGAGAGTCAGTCCGGAAAATCAGCAACGGCTATACTGGGACCTAAAACAACTTCTTATCGCCAGTGGTATGACGGGCTGGTGGCTTACAGCCATCGTAACAGGCTACTGCACCAGCAATCATACTGGGAACAAATCGTGCAACGTTATACACCGCTGCCTGCCGCCAAATCATACAATGGTATTGTTACAGTAGCAGATACGGGTTATGTGGTGGTGACACTCGACAGCCTGCGTACGCAACAACTGCTTCGTGATGTACCACGTGTATATCACACTGAAATCAACGATGTATTGTTATGCGCACTGGCAGCTACACTGTCTGCATGGACCAATCGACCGGATGTGCTGATAGGCCTTGAAGGACATGGCCGGGAAGATATCATCCCCGGTACAGATACCAGCCGTTCAGTAGGCTGGTTCACCAGCATGTATCCGGTACTGCTGCAGGTAGCTGCGGGAAAACAACCGGGTTCGCTGCTGAAGGATGTGAAGGAGCAGTTGCGCCGTGTACCCGATAAAGGTATTGGTTTTGGCGTATTGAAATATATCAGCAAAATACCTGCATTGCAGGGCAAAGATGCCTGGGACATCATCTTCAACTACCTCGGACAAACGGATCATGTAGTGCGTGAAAGCGGTGACCTGTCTGTAGCGCCGGAAGCATCCGGTGCTGGCCTGGGTGATGATTTTCCGGTGAGGGAAAAAATATCCGTGAACAGTATCATCCAGGATGGTGAGCTGGTATTGAAATGGGGGTATAGTACCCTGCATTTTGATGCTGCAGACATCAGCACATTGGCGGATAATTATCTCACACAGCTGGAAAGCCTGATATCCCATTGTATGGAACAGGCTACCTTACCGGCTGTTTATACACCTGCTGATTATAACCTGGGCGCAGAAATAACCAATGAAGAACTGGATGCGTTCCTGGACAGTGATTATAAAGGAGCATCCCTGCGCGGCCAGATCAGTGGCCTGTACCGGCTTACCGGTCTGCAGGAGGGCATGCTGTTCCATAGCCTGTTTGATACACAGGGTGGTACTTATGTAGAGCAGTTTAGCTGTGAGCTCTCAGGTGTACAGGAAGACCTGTTTCGCCATAGCTGGGATCACCTGCTGCAACTGCACAGTATTCTGCGCAGCGGATTTTATCACGAAACTTTCAGTATCCCAGTGCAGTGTGTGTACCAGACCGTGCAGATGCCGTTGACAGTATATGACTACCGCGCAATGGATGAAAGCACACAGGCACAAGCTGTAAAGGACTTTGAAAAAACAGACGGTCATCATGGCTTTGATCTGAAAGTGGCGCCGTTGATGCGTATCAGCCTGCTGCACCTGAAAGGTGATACGTACAGGATGGTGTGGACTTTCCATCATATCCTGTTTGATGGATGGTCATTGCCGGTAATGGTGGAAGCATTGCTGGATACCTATGAAAGGCTGGTGACTGGTAAACCTCTTGCTATTGCCGGAGAAGACCGCTATGAAGATTATATCCGCTACCAGGAAAGGATGGATAAAGAGCTGGAAGAACAATACTGGCGTCGCTATCTGGCCGGGTTATCGGAAGGCAGTCTGTTGCCGTTTATTGGTACTACCGATAAACTTACAAAGGGCGGCGGTAATTTCAGGGAAACCACTTTCCGGCTGGACAGTGTAGTAACAGAAAACCTGACACGTTTTGCCCAGCAAAACCATATAACGCAGAACACCTTAATGCAGGGCGTGTGGGCGTACCTGTTATACCGCTATTCAGGTCACCGTGATGTGGTATACGGCACCACTGTTTCCGGACGTCCGGAAGACCTTCCCGGTGTGGAAAAAAGAGTAGGTCTTTACATCAATACCTTACCGTTGTATACGGTCATAGATCCTGCGCAGGAAATCACCGTCTGGCTGCAGTTACTTCAGAACGGACAGCAGCAGAGCCGTGAACATCAGTATGTAGGACTGAATGAAATACAACGCTGGACAAATATTTCAGGGGAGCTGTTCGACAGTACCATCACTTTCCAGAACTACCCGGTAAGCGAAGTCGTAAATGCACAAACCTGGCAGCTGCAGGTGAGCGAAGTGGAAACACATCCGCACACCAATTATCCGTTGACCATCATCATTGGTATCTCTGATGATACCCGGCTGATCTTTACCTACAATAACGACCTGTTGTCTGATTATTTTATAGAGATGATAGCCCGGCATTTTCAACAGGTAATAACGCAGCTGATCTCCAATCAGGCTGTTTATATCCGCGATATTGAACCCCTTGGTGCAATAGAACAACAACAACTTGAAAATCGTACAGCCGTTGATGTTACCGGTTATTATTTCCTGGAGATGTTTGAACGGCAGGCGAAGGAAAATCCAACTGCGGTTGCACTTGTTTTTGAAGAAGAAAAACTTTCCTATAGAGCGCTTAATAAACGGGCGTCCCAGCTGGCAGGATACCTGCAGGAGAGGGGCGTCACTACGGGCTCCCTGGTACCGCTTTGTATGGAACGCGGCCCCGATATTATCATTGGGATGCTGGGGATACTGAAGGCTGGCGGCGCTTATGTGCCTATTGAGCCAGACTTCCCGGCAGAACGTATAAAGTATATGCTGGAAGATACAGCTGCTGCAGTTGTTGTTAGTAGCAGCAGCTGCCGCGATCTGCTCCCTGCAACCGGCTTAACGGTCGTATCACTGGATGATGACCGTGATGAGATCAACCGCAGCACAGCAGCGGCTTCCTTGCCGGTAACACCTGAGCAGCTGTTGTATGTGATCTATACTTCTGGTAGTACCGGTACGCCCAAAGGAGTGATGGTGACCCATCACAACATGGCCGATTATATGGCAGGCCTGCAGGCACATCTGCCTTTGCAGCAATGCCGTTCCTATGGTTTGTTATCCAGCATCGCCACCGACCTGGGTAATACCGTGTTGTTCCCGGCACTGGCCACGGGCGCTACTTTACATTTGTTCTCCAAAAATGCGATCAATGATGCAGATGCGCTGCATCATTACTTTGAACAGCATGCAGTGGACTGCATCAAGATTGTGCCCTCTCACTGGAAGGCATTGTCTGATCAGGATCGTTTACTGTTGCCTGGTAAGTTGCTGGTTTTTGGCGGTGAAGCGCTGGAGGCTGCCGTGATAGACAGTATCCGGGCATCAGGCAGTACCTGCACCGTAGTAAATCACTATGGTCCAACAGAAACAACAGTAGGTAAGTTATTGCACGTGGTATCACGTGAACGTATATACGATAGCGTAATACCCGTAGGAAAGCCGTTTTCCAATACCCGTATTTATGTGTTGAATGATGCCGGGCAACGTTGCCCGGTGGGCGTTCCCGGCGAACTATATATAGGCGGTGAAGGAGTAGCAGCAGGTTATCTGAACAATGCAGACCTGACTGCTGGCCGCTTTATCAACGATCCTTATTTTCCTTCAGATGGTGTAAGACTGTATCGCACGGGGGATCTCGTAAAATATCTGCCCGATGGTAATATCGTATTTATGGGTCGTGTGGACGACCAGGTGAAGATCCGTGGCTATCGCGTAGAGCCGGGAGAGATTAGCCGCGTGCTGTCGTCCTGCGAGGGGGTGAGCCAGGGAGTTGTGATTGCCCGTGAAGATAAAACCGGCAGCAAACGGCTGATCGGTTATGTAATAGCCGCAGACTTTGACCGGGACAGTATCCTGGAATACCTGCGCAGCCGCCTGCCGGAATACATGGTACCAGCGGCATTGATACCGCTGGAGCATTTCCCTTTATTACCCAATGGAAAGATTGACCGGAAAGGATTACCTGATCCGGAAATAGTAGTGACCCCAGAAAAGGCCTTGCCTGTTACTGCGTTGGAAAAAACACTGGCCGCTATCTGGTCCAACCTGCTGGAGATAGAAGACATCGGGGTGCACGATGACTTCTTTGCATTGGGAGGACACTCTCTGCTGGCTATCCGCGTGATCTCTGCGATCAGGAAACAACTGGGCCTGGTAATATCTATCGGTGATGTTTTTGATTTCCCTACCATCGCCAGCCTTGCTGCACAGCTGTTGCAACAAACAGCACCGGCAGCAACACCAGAACTGCAGCGTATCGAAAGACCTGCACATATTCCATTATCGTATAGTCAGGAACGTTTGTGGTTTATTGACCAGCTGGAAGGTAGTTTAACTTATCATATTCCTACCGTATTGCGGTTGAAGGGGCACCTCAACAGGGAAGCACTGGCTGCTGCATTTCAGGCTATTGTGAACCGACATGAAGTGTTGCGTACGGTGATAGCAGAAGAAGACGGTGTGGCTTATCAGCAGGTACTGGAAAAAGATCAATGGCAGTTGCAGATAACAGATGAATCCCTGTACCGGGAAAATGAAGCAGTCCTGCAACAGTATCTGCAGCAGCTCATCAATATGCCGTTTGATCTGTGCAGCGCGCATATGCTCCGTGTACACCTGGTGGTAGCAGGTCCGGCAGAACATATCCTGTTGGTAGTATTACATCATATAGCCTCTGATGGATGGTCCACCGGTATTATGGTCCGTGAGCTGGCAGAACTGTACCGTGCCTTTTCAGCGGGACACGCTCCTGTATTGCCCGCGCTGGATATACAATATGCAGACTATGCGATCTGGCAGCGTAATTATTTGTCAGGCGCCGTAATGGATGAAAAAATTTCTTATTGGAAAAATAAACTGACAAATGTACCGGCATTGAACCTGCCCACAGATTTTCCGCGGCCACCGGTGCAAAGTACAAAGGGAGCTATCAGCACCTTCTATCTCGACAGGGAGTTGACGGCAGCACTACAAGCATTATCCCGCGAGGAAGGCGTTACCCTGTTTATGACGTTGCTGGCAACCTTCAAAGTGTTGCTGTACCGTTATACCGGCCAGCAGGACATTTGTGTGGGCACTTCCATTGCAGGCAGAACGCGGCAGGAAATAGAAGGGCTGATCGGATTCTTCATCAATACGCTCGCCCTGCGCAGTGACCTCGGAAATAACATTTCATTTACAGCATTGCTGCAGCAAATAAAACAAACAACACTCGGTGCCTATGAACATCAGGAAGTGCCTTTTGAAAAGGTTGTGGAAACAGTGGTGAAAGACCGTGATGTAAGCAGAACACCGTTATTCCAGGTGGCCTTCGCCTTACAGAGTATTCCTGACATTCCGGAACTGCAGTTGGGAGATATTGTACTGGATAAAGACCGTTTTGTTTATACAACCGCCAAGTTCGATCTCACTTTTACGGTGCAGGAAACAGCAGAAGGAATGACGGTCTTCATAGAATATGTAACAGACTTGTTTACTCCTGCAACCATCAGCAGGATGGCAGGACATTACGAACAGTTACTGCGCGCTGTTACGGCAAACCGTCAACAGCCGGCCGGTCAGCTGCGTATGTTGTTGCCGGAAGAAGAACAACAGCTGCTGTTCACATTTAATGATAACAAAGCAGATTATCCGCAGGATAAAACGATCATCGACCTGTTTGAGGCACATGTATTACAAACACCGGAAGCGCCGGTATTGATATGGAAGAACGCGGTGCTCACTTACCGCGAACTGGATGAACAGTCCTCCCGGCTTGCACATTATCTGGCAACACAGGGCGTTACCGCGGAAATGCTGGTGCCGGTATGTATGGAACGTTCCTTTGATATGGTTATTGCCATATTAGGTATCCTGAAGGCCGGTGCCGCGTACGTGCCGGTGGACCCTGATTATCCGCAGCAGCGCATGGAGTTTATGCTGACGGATACCGGTGCTGTACTGTTGCTGACAGATAAAGCCTCTTTATCCCGTTTGCCGCAGCTGCCAGGTATCCGTATCATCGTGATGGAGGATATCCATGAGATGTTGCGCAGCTATGTGGTTGCAACACCTGTGGTAAAACCGCTACCGGAGCACCTTGCCTATGTAATCTATACTTCCGGTTCCACTGGTAAACCCAAGGGAGTCATGATAGAACACCGTGGTGTGGTGAACCTGGCACAGGGGCATGCAGTTGCCTTGCGTATATCAGCCGCAACGCGTACCCTGCAGTTTGCATCCTTTGGTTTTGATGCTTCCTGTTATGAAATATTCAACACCATACTGAATGGTGGTCTGATCGTATTGCCGCAACAGGAAGACCTGTTGTCTTCTGAAAAATTTGCAGCACTGGTATCAGCGCAAGCAGTAACAATGGTGGTATTACCTCCTTCTTACCTGCATATGGTCAGAGATGTATTGGGCCCTGTAAAAACGGTGTTATCTGTAGGAGAAGCCCTGAACCGTGAAGATGCCGCCTATGTAAAGGCTGAGGGGAGAAGACTGTTGAATGCTTATGGCCCTACAGAGAATACGGTGTGCACGACTATGACTGACCATCCGCTGCGTGATCATGGCGTAACCGTTATAGGAGGCCCCATCACCAACGTACAGGTATATATCCTGTCACCGGATCTTGCATTGTGCCCTGTTGGCGTAGCGGGTGAGATATGTGCGGGCGGTGCCGGTCTGTCAAGAGGGTATTTAAACCGATCTGCACTTACCGCAGAAAGGTTCATCACCAATCCTTTCAGCACTGCATGGGGCGGACGTTTGTACCGTACCGGAGATCTGGGCCGGTGGTTGCCGGATGGCACAATCGAATACCTGGGCCGTATAGATGACCAGGTAAAGATCCGCGGGTATAGGATAGAGTTGGGAGAAATAGAAAAAGTATTACAGGACTGTGGACTGGTTGCGCAGGCAGTGGTGCTGGCGAAGGAGGGAGCACAGGGAGATAAGGCGGTTAAAAGACTGGTCGCCTATATAGTGCCGCAAGGATCATTTGACAGGGAAGGAATCCTGACTTATTTACGGCAGCAATTGCCGGAATACATGGTCCCATCGGTGCTGATAGCCATGGCTGTATTTCCGCTGACACCCAGCGGAAAATATGACCGGAAGGCATTGCCGGAGCCGGAAGGAAATGCTGACGGGCAGGAATATGTAGCACCACGTACTGCAACAGAATACGCTGTCGCGGCTATCTGGCAGGACCTGTTACAGGTGCCGCAGGTAGGCATCTATGATAATTTCTTTGGATTGGGTGGACACTCACTGATGGCGATGCGCCTCATGTCTGCCCTGCGTAATAAACTGCATGTAGAGTTGTCCATGAAAATACTGTTCCTGCATCCTACGCTGGTGGCTTTTGCAGCACAGGTAGCAGCAGGCAACAGGAAAGCTTTATTGCCGGCTATTGAAGCCACCGTACGGCCAGACAACATCCCATTATCGTATAGCCAGGAACGTTTGTGGTTCATTGATCAGCTGGAAGGCAGCGTGCATTACCATATACCAACTGTTCTCCGGTTAAAGGGCACACTGAACACCGCTGCCCTCACGCAGGCGCTTGCGGCAGTTGTAAACCGGCACGAAGTGCTGCGTACTGTATTTGAAGAACAGGAGGGTAATATATACCAGGTGGTAATGGACAAAGATGGCTGGCAGCTGGAAATACGCCAGCACTCCGGCGAAGCTGGTCTCGAAGAAGAGATACGCACGCTGGTTAATCAGCCATTTGATCTTGCAAGAGATTATATGCTTCGCGCGCACTTGCTGGTATTGGACGTTACCGAATACATACTGGTGCTCACTGTACATCATATCGCGGCAGACGGCTGGTCAGCCGGTATCATCATCCGGGAGCTGATGGCCGGCTACCATGCGGCATTAGAACATAGTGTGGCTACTTTACCTGCACTGGATATCCAATATGCTGACTATGCCATCTGGGAAAGAACATACCTCTCTGGTGCTGTGTTGGAACAGCAACTGCAATACTGGAAAAATAAACTGGCAGATACAGCTATCCTGAACCTGCCGCTGGACCATGCCCGCCCCGCTATACAGAGTACCCGTGGTGGATTGCGTTCATTCCTGTTTGATCAGCAGCTGCTGGCGAAACTGCAGTCACTGTCAAAACAGGAAGGTGTTACGCTTTACATGACATTGCTATCGGCATTCAAGGTATTGCTATACCGCTACAGCAACCAGCATGATATCTGTGTAGGCACCTCTATCGCCAGCAGAACAAGACAGGAAACAGAAGGACTGGTAGGTTTCTTTATCAATACACTCGCACTACGCAGCACCCTGGAAGGCAATCCTTCTTTTACCACCCTGTTACAGCAGGTAAAAGAAACCACGCTGAGTGCCTATGAACACCAGGAAGTGCCATTTGAAAAAGTAGTAGAACAGGTAGTAACGGAAAGAGATGTAAGCAGAACACCCCTTTTCCAGGTAATGTTTGAAATGCAGAATACGCCCGATACTCCCGAGTTGCAGCTGGGGGAAGTAACGTTGCTGCCAGAAGGCAATGTGGTACACCATGCGAAGTTTGACCTTAACCTGTCGCTGCAGGAAGTGCCTGATGGGTTGCAGCTCACAGCAGGCTATTGTGCTGATCTGTTTGAAGATGCTACCATCGATCGGATGATAGGTCATTACGAACAACTCCTGAAAGCATTGGCAGAAAGGCCTTCACAAAAAATAGATCACCTGCCGCTGCTCACCACAAAAGAAGAAGACCAGTTACTGCATGGCTTCAATCATAAAACAGTTGCATACCCGCATACAGAAACATTGGTCACCCTGTTTGCCCGGCAGGCGAAAGCTACGCCGGCTGCTACTGCACTGATACTGGGAGATGCAATCATGAGTTATGAAGAACTTGATCAGCGCAGTACACTGCTGGGGCAGTTCCTCGTAGCCCATGGTGTAATTGCTGATACCCTGGTGCCGGTATGTGTAACACGGTCCATGGAAATGGTTATAGCCCTGCTGGGCATTATGAAAGCCGGAGGTGCTTATGTACCTGTTGACCCCGAATACCCGGAAGAAAGGATCAGGTATATGTTGCAGGACAGCAGCGCCAAACTGGTAGTAGCAGACAGCTACGGCAAAGAGAAGCTTCCTGCATTGCCGGGCGTGGACATCATAACAACAGATACTTACCAGAGAACCTTCTCGGATGCCACAAGTATGCAGACGGTAACACCTGCTCCGCATGATCTTTCGTATGTGATCTATACTTCTGGTTCTACGGGTTTACCCAAAGGGGTGATGGTAGAACATGGCGGTATGCTTAATCATTTGTTTGCCAAAATAAATGACCTGCAGATCAGCGATAAAAGTATGGTGGCATTCAACGCTGCCTATACTTTTGACATTTCAGTATGGCAGATATTTGCTGCCCTGCTTTGCGGTGGTACTACCATTATTTACCCGGAAGAAGTGATACTGCATCCCGCAGCCATGATGGAAGCGGTAGACAGGCAGCAGGTTACTATTCTGGAGTTAGTGCCTTCCTATCTTGCCGCTGTATTGGATGAAAATATTCCTGTTAACCTCTCTGGTCTGAAATACCTGATGGTAACCGGGGAAGCCATCAGCCGGCATACACTTGAACAATGGTTCAGCAGGTATAAACATATTCCTGTGGTCAATGCTTATGGTCCTACAGAAGCATCGGATGATATATGCCATTATATCATGCATAACGTACCCGGCTATACGAATGTGCCGCTCGGTGCGCCTGTACAGAACCTGCACATTTATATCCTGGATAAGGAAAAGCAACTATGCCCGGTAGGCGTACCCGGAGAAATTTGTGTATCAGGAGTTGGCGTGACAAGAGGATATCTCAATCGTCCGGATCTCACTGCCCGACAGTTTATCAACGATCCTTTTGTGGCATCGCGTGGCAGAATGTATCGTACCGGCGACCTGGGCAGATGGCTGCCCGATGGTAATGTGGAATACCTGGGACGTATGGATGAACAGGTGAAAATCCGAGGTTACCGCATTGAACTGGGTGAAATAGAAAGCGTGTTGCTGCAGTCGGGACGGATAACAGAAACCGTAGTGATTGCACATGCAGGCATGAACCATATTAAACGTCTCGTAGCTTATATAGTACCTAAAGGAACCTTTGATAAAACAGCTATCCTCAATTATCTGAAAGAAAAACTGCCGGAATACATGGTACCGTCACTGCTGGTGGAGCTGGACCGGATACCACTCACCGCCAATGGTAAAACGGACAGGAAAGCATTGCCGGATCCCGGTGAAAATGCCCAGCTGCTCAATGAATATGTGGCCCCACGTAATGAAACAGAACAGGCACTCGTCGTCATCTGGTGTGAACTATTGGGCCTGGAACGTATAGGCGTTCACGATAATTTCTTCGAATTGGGCGGCCACTCCCTGCAGGTAATGCGATTGATAGCGATGATCAGGAAAACACTCCAGGTAAAGGTGTCCGTAAGGGATTTCTTTATGCTGGCCACTATAGAATCGCTTGCTAAATATATCCGTGTAAACCAGTCACAGGCAACTATCGCGGCAGAGGATCTGCAAACAATCAGACTCTGATATATGCCGCTGATTTCTTTCATGTTAAAAATTGTAAAATGACCAGCTTTAACTTAACTGATATAGTAGATCTACTGGAAAAAGCAAATGATATAGGTATTCAGATTTCATTTGATGACAATGAACTGATTGTGCAAACGCATAGGGAACATATTATTGACGCCACTTTTCTCCATGAGCTGAAAAATAACAAGGAATACCTGATAGAATATTTCAGGAAGCATCATAATGCTCCGGAAGCAGTCACCGGGAAAACGATAAGTGCTGCGGACCGCAACGGGATGACCCACATTCCTCTTTCCTTCAGCCAGGAAAGGTTATGGTTCATTGATCAGCTGGAAGGCAGTGTGCAATACCATCAGCCTATGGTCATGCGGGTAAAGGGTGTACTCAGTCGCCCCGCCCTTGTACATGCACTGCAGCAGATCGTAAATCGCCATGAAATTTTACGCACCGTTATCACGCAGGAGAATGGAAAAGCTTTCCAGCAGGTAGGTGAAAAAAACCGCTGGCAGCTGGAGCTGATAGATGAACTACTTTATAAAGATGATGCGGCAGCCCTTCAATCCTATATCAGGGCATTGATAGCACAGCCTTTTGATCTCTCCCGTGATCATATGCTGCGGGCACACCTGATCGCACAACATCATGATGAATATGTACTGGTGATCAACGTTCATCATATTGCTTCCGATGGCTGGTCAACCGGTATTATCATCCGGGAACTGATGGAACTCTACAGTGCTTCCGTGGAAGAGCGTTCCGTTAACCTACCGTTATTGCCCCTGCAATATGCAGACTATGCTATCTGGCAGCGCCAGCACCTCTCAGGAGATGCTTTGAAAAATGAACTGGATTACTGGAAAAATAAACTAAGCGGCACCGCTGTACTCAACCTGCCATTGGATTATCCGCGTCCTGCTATCCACAGTGCCCGTGGAGCCACCTGTCCCATACGTTTCAACGCTGCACTCACTGCCGGTTTACAGGCGCTGTCGAGACAACAGGATACCACCCTGTTCATGACGTTGCTGGCCGTCTTTAAGGTATTGCTATATCGCTATAGTGCCCAGGATGATATTTGTGTGGGCAGTCCTACTGCCGGTCGTACCCGGCAGGAGCTGGAAGGGCTGATTGGTTTCTTCGTCAATACCCTGGCATTGCGCAGTGACCTGAGTGATAACCCCACTTTTACCGCATTACTGCAACAGGTAAAAGATACTACGCTCAGTGCCTATGACCATCAGGAAGTGCCTTTTGAGAGGATAGTGGAAGCTGTGGTGAAACAACGTGATCTGAGCGTGAATCCCCTGTTCCAGGTGATGTTCATGCTACAGAATATGCCCGCTGAAGCTAATGAGGGACTGGATGCTGTTTCCTTTTCCCAGGAAAAGGTAGATAATACGACTACGATGTTTGACCTGGTTTTCTCCCTGGAGGAATCAGGTGGCGCGCTGGCAGGATCTGTATCCTATTGCACGGACCTGTTTGACGAAAGTACCATACAACGGATGATAGCACATTATGAAAGACTGCTACAGGCCGTGGTGGCATCGCCCGCTACACAGATAGATGCATTGCCCATCCTCGGCGAGGCAGAAGCAAAGCAACTGTTACTTACTTTTAATAAAGCCGGTTTGGCGCCACTGGAATATAAAACGGCGATAGATCTCATTGCTGCGCAGGTGGCACTTACCCCGGATGCCATCGCGCTGGTGGTGGATAATGTTTCGCTGAGTTTCCGGGAAGTAGACGAGCGCTCCAACCAGCTGGCGCACTACCTCATCACCAAAGGTATTGTAAAGGAATCGCTGGTACCGGTGTGTATAGAGCGTTGTCCGGACATGATCATTGCTATGCTGGGTATCCTGAAAGCCGGCGGCGCCTATGTGCCGGTAGACCCGGAATATCCGCAGGAAAGGATCCGCTATATGATAACGGATACGGCTGCACGAATTATTATCAGCAGCAGTACTGCCAGGCAACAGTTGACGTTGACAGAACAGGACGCGGAAGTGATATCGCTGGATGAAGATGCCGCCCTTATCAGCAGTCACCCGGTTACACCATTGACTAAGTTACCTGCGCCGGAACAGCTGGCCTATGTGATCTATACTTCAGGGTCTACCGGTAAGCCCAAAGGGGTAATGATAGAACACCGCAATATGTTTGCCTTCCTGACCTGGTGTCGTGATGAGTTTGCACATAATCATTTTGAAACTGTGTATGCCACCACTTCCATGTGTTTCGATTTGTCTGTATTTGAGATCTTCTACCCGTTAAGTATTGGTCGCCGTATCAGGATATTGCAAAATGGTCTGGCGATAGAAAAATACCTGCCACTGGATGAAGCAGTATTGGTGAACACGGTGCCGAGCGTGATCAGGGCGTTGCTGAACAATCAAACTGACCTGTCGCGCGTTACCGTTTTGAATATGGCCGGGGAACCCATCCCGGCAGAAGTACAGCGAAGTAATGCACTGGCGCATATGGTGGTGCGTAACCTGTATGGCCCTACGGAGGATACTACTTACAGTACCGTGTATACATTAACGCCGGGACAGGCTTCTGCTTCCATTGGCCGCCCTATAGATTATTCGCATATCTATATTCTGGGTCGTGGAGATCAGTTGCTGCCTGTGGGCATCGCCGGAGAGATCTGTATTGGCGGCGCCGGCGTAACGCGCGGGTACCATAACCGTCCTGAACTGACAGCAGAAAAGTATGTAGCAGACCCTTTCAGTCCGCAACCCGGCAGCAGGATGTACCGTACCGGCGATCTCGGTCGCTGGCTGAGTGATGGCACCATTGAGTACATGGGCCGTATTGACGCACAGGTGAAAGTGCGGGGCTACCGCATAGAACCCGGAGAAATAGAAAATGTGCTGCGTAGTTGTCCGCTGGTGAAGGAAGCAGCCGTACTCGCAAAAGATGATAATAGTGGTCTCCATAAACGGCTGGTGGGATATATAGTGCCTGCCGGCCTTTTCGACAGGGAGGGCATTACGTCCTTTCTGAAGCAACAACTGCCGGACTATATGGTGCCTGCATTATTGTTGTCATTAGATAAACTACCACTCACAGCTAATGGTAAAATAGACAGGAAAGCATTACCGGACCCGGATGCAGAAGCTTTGCTGACGCATGAATATATAGCACCACGTAATGAGGTGGAGCAGGTGCTGGCTGACATCTGGCAGGAACTGCTGGGGGTATCACGGGTAGGCATATACGATAATTTCTTTGAACTGGGAGGTGACTCTATTGTTACTATCCAGGTAGTGAGCCGTGCTAAACGCAGCGGTTATGAACTGCAGCCGCGCGACCTGTTCCTGCACCAGACAGTCGCATCACTGGCAGCATGGCTGGCTTCCCGCAAAAGCAGCGAAGTCACCGGAGAGCAGGGACTGCTTACCGGTAGCAGCGGCCTGTTGCCTATTCAGCAATGGTACTTTACCACCGCCGGCGAGGTAACCATTCCTTTCAACCAGAGTATTTTATTAGCTGTTGATAAAAGTATCAGTGCACAGGTCTTGTCTGCTGCTATAGAACGGCTGGTCGAATACCATGACGCCTTGCGCTTTACCTATCAACGTTCCGGTAATAGCTGGGAACAGGCATACGGCGGTACGGCAGGGAAGCTGGAAACAGTAGACCTCAGCAATATTACTACGCAAGCCCTGGCAGGCGAAATTACCCGCCATGCCGGTGATTTCCAGCAAAGCCTGCAAATAGAGAAGGGGCAGGTTATCCGGACGGTATTATTCCGTACACCTGGTACAGAAAAACATCACCGCCTCCTGATCATTATCCATCACCTGGCCGTGGATGGCGTTTCCTGGCGCATATTGCTGGAAGATCTTGATTTGTTGCTGAAAGGGGATCCTGTTGCAGAAGCAACCACGATACTTGGACATAAAAGCAGTTCCTACCGCCAATGGTATACAGCCCTGGAGCAGTATGGCCGCCGCCGCAGGGTGCTTGGCCAGCAGGAATACTGGCAGCAGGTTGTTGCCGGTTATGAGCCGTTGCGCACAGATAAAAAATATGATGGTCAACTGACCGTGGCAGATACGGCCTCCGTTGCTGTGAAGCTGGACAAGGCACAAACACAACGGCTGTTGCAGGAAGTGCCGCGTGCATACCATACCGTTATTAACGATGTGCTGTTATGTGCCCTGGCGCGTACCCTTGCTGCCTGGAGCAGTGCAGGGGGTGTAGTGGTGGGCCTGGAAGGTCACGGTCGTGAAGATATTATTTCTGGTATCGACACCAGTCGTACGGTGGGCTGGTTTACAGCGTTATATCCTGTATGGCTACACGTAAATGCCGGCAGTACGCCTGGCGCATCTCTCAAAACTATAAAGGAACAATTGCGGCAGGTGCCGGACAAGGGGCTGGGTTACGGTGTACTGAAATATATCAATCAAGTGGAATCCTTGCAGGGAAAGGATCCCTGGGATATCATCTTTAACTACCTGGGACAGTCAGATAATGCTGTAAAACAGGATGGCATTATCACCGGTGCCCCGGAATCATCGGGAGCTGATACCGGTGCTGCCTATCCGTTGTTGCACAAGCTGGCGCTCACCGGCATGGTACAGAATGGCGAACTACTATTGCAATGGGAATACAGCACCCGTCACTACGACGAAGCAGGTATTACTGAACTGGCAAATATCTATCTCGCACAACTGGAGCTGGTGATAGATCATTGTGTGGAACAGGCACTCCGGGAGCCCGTATTCACGCCCGCAGATTATGGGTTGAGTACAGAAATAACAAATGAAGAACTCGACGAATTCCTGGATAGCTCCCGTAATGGCCTGCCCCTGCGCAGCCAGATCAGTGGCCTGTACCGGCTTACCGGTCTCCAGGAAGGCATGTTGTTTCATACCCTGTACGATATGCAGGGCGGCACCTATGTAGAGCAGTTCAGTTGCGAAGTGAGCGGTTTACAGGAAGACCTTTTCCGCCAAAGCTGGGAATATCTGCTCAGCCAGCATAGCATCCTGAGAAGCGGTTTTTACCATGATGTATTCAGCGTACCGGTACAATGCGTATACAGACAGGTAACAGTACCTATGCAGGTAACCGATTTTCGTGGAATGGATAAGGCAGCACAGGCTGCTGCAGTAAAGGCATTTGAAACAGCAGACAACCTGCAGGGCTTTGATCTGAAAGCAGCGCCGCTGATGCGTATCAGTTTACTCCGGCTCAGTGAGGATACCTACAAGATGGTATGGACCTCTCATCATATTCTTTTTGATGGTTGGTCATTACCGGTAATGGTGGAAGAACTGCTCAGCACCTATGAAGCACTGGTAACAGGCAGCCCGGTGCCTGCTGCAACGGAAGACCGCTTCGAAGATTATATCCGCTACCAGGAAAGACTGGATAAGGAAGCGGAAGAACATTACTGGCGTAATTACCTGCAGGGACTGGAAGAAGGGAGTCTCCTGCCTTTTACTGCCACTACCACCAGGCTTACAAAAGGTGGTGGTAATTTCAGAGAGCGGGTATTCCGATTGGATGCCGCTACTACTACGCGTCTTACACAGTTTGCACAACAACACCATATAACACAGAATACGCTGATGCAAGGCGTGTGGGCGTACCTGTTATACCGTTATTCCGGTCACCGCGATGTTGCTTACGGTATCACCGTTTCCGGCCGTCCGCAGGACCTGCCGGGCATGGAAAGCAAAGTAGGCCTCTTTATCAACACGCTGCCTTTATATACCGTTATTGATCCTGCAAGTGACATAACCGGCTGGCTGCAAACAATACAGAACAGCCAGTTGCAGAGCCGCGAATACCAATACACCGGCCTCAATTCCATCCAGAGATGGATCAATGTGGCAGGCGAATTGTTCGACAGCACCATCACTTTCCAGAATTACCCGGTAAGTGAAGTTGTAAATGCACAAACCTGGCATCTGCAGGTGAGCGAAGTAGAAACACATCCGCACACCAACTACCCACTGACCATTATCATGGGCGTAGCAGCAGAAACACACCTGATCTTCACATTTAACAATGACCTGTTATCTGATTATTTTATAGAGATGATAGCCGGACATTTTGAACAGGTGATCTGGCAGATCATTCATCAAAAGGCTGTCTTGATTGGGGACATCGAACTGCTTTCTCCGGCAGAACAACAACAACTGGAAAATCGTACAGCCGTTGATGTTACCGGTCATTATTTCCTGGAGATGTTTGAACAGCAGGCGAAGGAAAATCCGAATGCGGTTGCACTTGTTTTTGAAGAAGAAAAACTTTCTTATACCGCGCTTAATAAACGGGCATCCCGCTTGGCAGGATACCTGCAGGAGAAGGGCGTCACTACCGGCAGCCTGGTACCGCTTTGTATAGAACGGGGTCCTGATATGATCATTGGTATGCTGGGGATATTGAAAGCTGGTGGCGCTTATGTGCCTATTGAGCCAGACTTCCCGGCAGAACGTATAAAATATATGCTGGAAGATACGGCCGCTACTGTTGTTGTTAGCAGCAGCAGTTGCCGCGATCTGCTCCCTGCAACAGGCTTAACGGTTGTATCATTGGATGACGACCGTGATGAGATCAACCGCAGCACAGCAGCGGCTTCCTTGCCGGTAATACCGGAGCAATTACTGTATGTGATCTATACCTCCGGTAGTACGGGCACACCCAAGGGTGTGATGGTGACCCATCACAACATGGCCGATTATATGGCAGGCCTGCAGGCACATCTGCCTTTGCAGCAATGCCGTTCTTATGGTTTGTTATCCAGCATCGCTACCGACCTGGGTAATACCGTGTTGTTCCCGGCGCTGGCTACGGGCGCCACTTTACATTTGTTTTCCAAAAATGCGATCAATGATGCAGACGCACTGCATCATTACTTTGAACAGCATGCGGTGGACTGCATCAAGATTGTGCCCTCTCACTGGAAGGCATTGTCTGATCAGGATCGTTTACTGTTGCCTGGTAAGCTGCTGGTTTTTGGCGGTGAAGCGCTGGAGGCTGCCGTGATAGACAGTATCCGGGCATCAGGCAGTACCTGCACCGTAGTAAATCACTATGGTCCAACAGAAACAACAGTAGGTAAGTTATTGCAATGGTCCAACAGAAACAACAGTAGGTAAGTTATTGCA